>JBCCHB010000026.1:0-125288 GCA_039028975.1 Chloroflexota bacterium | reverse complement strand
TTTGACACAAATAATTGCATTTGTGTGCCATTTGCAACATAGGAATGGTTGCAAATTGATCTAAATTGGCTGAGTTATGTCATCTTTAGGTCTCCAACAGCTTTATTGTTGATTTTCCGAAAAATCGGTGCGGAATGTGGGCTGCTAAAGTAAGCTTTGTGTGAAAATGGTAGTTCGCTCTGGTAGAAACCACAAGAACCTACCATTTTCACCACAACTATACGTCATTCGGCTTAATCGATGAGTCGGTCAAATCCAGAAGCTTGGGCTTTCTCCATGATAGTCCTGCATGGGCGTGCTAGAGTGAGCGTTATGCGAATGGGTTTACTTCTAAATCGCGGGAATGGCTTCCAGCAGCGAGTGGTTGGGGTGCCCCTCGAAGAATGCTTTGACTGTATCCACAACCCTTACAACATCCGTTTCGGTTAATTCAGGATAGATAGGCAGGGACAAAATTTGGCTGGCGACCTTCTCTGTTATGGGAAAGTCACCTTCTTCATACTCTAAATAACGAAAGGCTGGCTGCATATGCAGAGGCAGTGGATAGTGGATGCCAGCAGAAATATTATGTTCTTTTAGGAAGGCAAGCAGCTCATCTCGCCTGTTGGTCTGAATCACGTATAGATGGAAAACCGGTTCACCATCTGCGGATATAGTTGGTACTGTGACCTGCTCCAGATCTTGCAGAAGCTCGGTATAGAGGCTGGCCCACTTGCGTCGTGAGGTGTTCCACTTCGCTAAGTGTCGTAGCTTTACAGCCAGTACCGCCGCTTGGAGGGCGTCCAACCGTTCCCCATAACCAATCTCATCGTGAACATACTTATCGCGACGACCATGATTGCGAAGGCTACTAATGCGCTTCATTAGCGATTCGTCATTGGTGACCACTGCACCTGCATCTCCATAGGCTCCTAAATTTTTACCAGGATAGAAGCTAAAGCAGGCCAACTGCCCCATCTGGCCGGCAGTTTGGCTTTTGTATGTAGCTCCGTGGGCTTGCGCTGCATCTTCAAGAACGGGGATCCCATGCTGCTTCGCAATGGCGTTGATAGCATCCATATCCGCGCATTGGCCATATAGATGAACGGGAATGATGGCTTTCGTGCGCGGCGTGATGGCTGCGCCAAGTTTGTCTGGATCCAACGTAAAGGTAGACGGATCAACATCGACAAAGACAGGCCGCGCTCCACAGGCCACAATGGGTTCAGCCGTCGCAATAAACGTATGAGAAACTGTAATGACTTCATCGCCGGGACCGATATTTAAGGCCAACAATGATAAGTGGAGTGCCGCTGTTCCCGAGGCAACACCGATGGCATATTTTGTCCCACAAAAATCGGCAAAATCCCCTTCCAGTCTCGTTACTTCGCTGCCCATAATAAAGCTTGTGTTGTTAAGAACGCGATGAATGGCGGCATCCATTTCATCTTGAATCGTCAGATATTGGGCTTTCAAATCTACAAGTGGGATCGGCTTCTCGCGCATCTCCTGGGCGGATAAAATCATGCTTCTACTTTCCTCTATAGTTACAGCTTGATTGCAAGCTACTATTCAATGTCATTGAACGACTATTTCTCTATGGCAGCTCTGGGTGATCGATCAACACTTCACGACCTAAATTGGTCGATTCGTGAATGGCAAGCACTAATTCCAAAGACTTGCGGGCTTCCGCACCACTGGTTGATGCCGGGCGTCCCTCCTCAATCGCGCAGACCATCTCGGCGATCTGCTGTTGGTGGCTATACCCTCTAGATGTCGGCGCACTTTCGTGTTCCTGGATCAGGATTTCGTTTTCGCGTTCCAAATCGCCCGCTACCTTCCAAAATTCTGTTTGGTTCAGAGCCGTACCACCTACCTTTATCGAGCCTTTTTCGCCAAAGATGGCAACGGAACCTTCTAAATTATGGGGATAAGTAAGGGTCGATGCTTCGATCGTTGCAACGGCCCCATTCTTAAAACGGACTGTGGCCACACAAACATCTGGTACTTCAATATTATGGGCCAGGGTATCCATATAGGCAAAGACACTATGCACATCGCCTATAAGCCATGCAAGAGCGTCAATATGGTGAATTGCTTGGTTGAGCAGAATGCCACCATCCATAGCCCAGGTACCACGCCAGCCCACATCATAGTAAGACTGGGGACGGTACCAGCGAACGGTTGCGTTACCCAGCAGAATACGCCCGAGTCGCTGCTCGTCTAGCGCGTTGCGTAAGGCAACCATGGGTGGATTAAAGCGATTTTGCAGCACAACGGCCAAGTTGACCTTCTCTTCATGACAGACGCAAATTAGCTCGTCTGCATCTGCTAAGGTCAGTGCGATAGGCTTTTCCACTAACACATGCTTACCAGCTTTGGCTACATCAATACCAATCTGGGTATGTAGGCCCGAGGGCACACAAACGGTGACCACGTCAATATCTGGCCGTTCCAACATGAGATGATAGTCAGTATAGGCTTGGGCATTATAACTCTCGGCGTATTGATTAACCCGTTCTTCCTCAGTGTCGCAGAGCGCAACAAGTGTTGTGTTGGGCAACGATTGAAGGGCTTCGGCATGTCGCAAAGTGATATGACCACAGCCGATGATTGCGAAATTCATAGAATAAGCCTGGATGCATAGTCTTGTGACTACCATTTATACTGCGAACGATTTGACAACCGTTGGTTTCTACAACTCTACCAGAGTAACCAAAGTAAGGTTTTCAGCCGAAGCCAAATATGGTAGTCACAAGGGAATTCAATCAACCTACTTGGGTATGCTATAGGATACAACAGACTTAATATTGCGCCAATGAGCTTTACATGACAAATAAGTTATAGGGACACTTTATAAGGGGAAGGAGATGATTGAGGTGTTTTACTAAAAACAACAACAAGACTTCGAGGACACCTAATTATTTCGCTCATGAAGTGGCTGCAAAGCGGCAACGGAGGTACGAAGCGAAAAATCTTAGAAGTAGTATTTTTTAGACAGATGCTGTTCGCTCTTGCACTGTAGTAGATTACCCCAAACAGGGTATCCATCTCCAGAGTGAAACGACTGACTTTTCAGCAAGCTTCTTGGGCAACAAGAGAGGAGATTTTTCGTCGCGGGTATCCTCTGGGTGCCTCGCAATGACAAAGTCTCGTTGTAAGATTAGTATAGCTCCTTGAAACCAATAAGCATCTTAGGGTAGGAGAACTAGCTCTTGTTCAATTAGTGATTGCAGAGACTCAACAAGATGAGAGGGATAATTTTGAGACTGTTGGAGAAAGGCTAGAGCCAGACCTGCAATAGAGGGTAAAGCAGATGGTGTTTGCATTAAAAAGGTATCTAACTCGTCAACTAAGGCCATAATATGGGTTGCTTCAGAGAAATTTTGTGTGTCGGGTATAGATGATGCGGAGTGGGTTTGGCGAATTGAACATATTTGATCATCGAGATGAAACTGATTAAACGGGTTCGATCTGCTCTCTTCTAATGATATTTCCGAGGCTGGGGTGCTGACCCTAGCACCATCTTTGATTTCGTCTTTACTGATTGATGTGTCCCGAATCAGCCTGTCTTTTATGCTTTGGTGTGCAATTACTGAAGCACTTGTTATGCTCTGTTCTTTATAGTTAGCAAAATCAGCAACATATTGGGTAACGGATTGATTCATTCCAACAGATTCTAAAAGTCGGCAACTTTCCCGAATAGTTTCAGCCGTTGTATGCGGTACAATTTGGGGTTGGTTTGACGCCGAATTGGCTTTTGGCATGACGTCGAAATCATTTTGGGTTACTTGGGTCATACCCACATCGTGGAATGACGCTGCTACCCGGATATGAAGACATTCAGGGTCATCAATGCCTATTTTCTGGGCCAACAAGGTGGCGTTGTGGGCCATCCGTCCACTGTGCCCCTGAAGAAGTGGGAAACGAGTCTCAACCAACTCGACTAATGACTGCATTGCGCGATAAATAGCCTTATCCTTCTCTTCAATCGCCTGTAGCTTTGCCAACACGACTGCGGCACTATTGGCAATCACTCGTAGTGCAACCATCTCACTCTCATCTAGATGCTCCTGCTTACTCTGGAGCATAATATGAAGAACACCATAGATCTGATGTTGATCGGCCATCGGAATAATTGCAGCGGTACTCGTGTCGTTGTATAAGGGGCGGTCGCTTTGCGCTTCTAACGTGTCAACATCATAGAACAGAGGCTGTCCAGACTTTAGAGACCAGTGGATCAGATCCATAATTGGGCTAGCTAGGTTTTCCTGACCGTCGGTTAAAACAGGGTGAGGTGTAGAGAATTGAGGGGAATCGGATATTGAAGAGTAGGTGGGATAGGTTGTCAGTACAATCTCCTGGGTGTCCGATGTCTGATTCTGGTCCGGCAAAAAGAGCTGAACCTTTATTTTACCAGAAACGGCAGGAAGCTTATGGATGAGAGTCGAAATCAAAACATTGCGGTCTTCAACCAGGGCTAATTCACGAGTTATCAACTGTGCATTCACCAGCTTTTCTGCGTTGCTGGTGATCTCTTGATACATTTGAGCTTGTTGAATCGCCTCCGCTGCTATGGTTGCTATATCTTCATAATCCTTACATCGATTCGGCGAATCGAAGGCACCTGGACGGCTGTCGCCTAGCATCAATACCCCATGGACTTGATCATCCCCGCGTAGAGGCACCATCAATAGAGAACCCGTTAGAGGCAACCAGGGAAATTCGTCAGATGTTGGCCTGCCCGGTTCTTGTAAGTCTGAAATATAAAGATAATCTGGCTCATGTGGCGAGCGCCTTAATAAGAGCGTCTCAGCCAACGCACCAGAGAGGGGAAATGGACATTCGTGAAGGAGATGAAGCCAGGGCGTAGGCGCCCCCCTCATTCCTGCATAGTAATACGGACCCAATTCAGTCCTTCCAAGAATAACCACTGCAAAGCGCAAAGAGGAACGATTCCATACAGCATTAAGGGTTGCTTCAACTACATCACCTACCTGATACTTTTCTTTTACATCATTTGTAACCTCAGAAAGAACTCGCATTCTATGAACATTCTGCCGGAGCTCACGCAGACATTCACCAAGGATATATCTTCTTTCCTCAGTAGTAGTGGATCCTTCTGGTTGGGTTTGGCTTTCCCATCGGGGAGATAACTGTATGTCTTGGGTTAACTGATTTACATTTAGATGGGAACTCATTTCGGCTTCCGACCAGGCTTGGTCTTGTGGGTCATCAGTCTGTGATTCGTTCACCACAAGTCTGAGTTTCCGTTCAATAGAGTGGAGTTGTGCAGATAATCTATCAAACATGGACATAATTACATCTTCACCTTAATAGCATATAAGATCTTCGGATTGATAAGATTTGGGACGTTGGGAACAGTTGGGATACGTCGTACTCAAAACAATTGAATATAGACGGTTTAGGAGCAAGAATGAAATAGCTTGGTTATTTGACGGGGTCACACCCGAATTATTCGCGCAAGTTATTTATGGCTCAAGCCTTAACGCCTTAACCTTTTGTAGAGCATTAGAAAAATTTTGTTCTCAAAACAACCATAGAACAACGGAAAAGTGTGGCTACGACGGAGGGAGCAATGTCAATGAAGGATGTTATGATGACAAAGGATGTGATGATGACAAGGGATGATATCAGGAATTGGGACATATCTATACCTGACATTGTATATTATCGCAATAAGCGTATAAATCCTTCGGACTACATTAATTTTTCGTAAACTAATAACTGACATTATAATCGTTTTGTTACATCCAGGCCTTCGCTATCTATACTGCACTATGATTGTTTTAAAACGAAGCTGAGTATAAACGTACTCAAATGTGCATATTTCCCTTGGCTTTAAGCGGTTCCAGAAAAATAAGTACCCAAGGCTAGAGGGGGTATAGATATTCAGATATTGTTTTCCAACGCTTAGATCTGGCAGGTTTTCAAATCCCGTCAGGTCTCCGGAAAATCTTTTTTAAAATATAGCACGCTCAGTAAGGCATTGTTCCTGGTGGTATCAGCACGGCATCTAGCAGGTAACCGAACTACTGAGCGGATGAGCTATTTCTGGAATGACTTTACTTGTTGAGGCAAGGGGTGCATTTTTATGGTTTCTGCACTCAAGAGTGAGTTGTAATCAAATTGTCTTATGTATATTGTATTGAATATGGTATTCTCAGTAAGTTGCTGCCCTTCAGTAAGCATACCCTTTGTAGCGAGGAGTTAAGACAAATATGCCAATTCAGCAGCGAGCTACTAACTTTGAGGTGAGAAGTAATGATAGATTTACCCCAATTTCCATCGAATGTACAGCTTGATGGGGACGAGTCATTGCGTATTCTGCTAGTCGATGACGAACCCAGTACCTTACAACTGGTCCGAAAAGTTCTTCAGGCCGATGGCCATGAAATTTTCGAAGCGATTGATGGTCAACAAGCAATAGAGGTCTTTGATGCAATCCGCCCTGATCTTGTTCTCTTAGATATCGTCATTCCAAAAATGGATGGCTTGGCAGTTTTGGAAAAAATTCGCGAGACAGACAAGGTCGCTGGTGTTATCATGGTCAGTGCATTATCATCTGAGCAATTAGCCGTTCGTTCTATGTTAGCAGGAGCGGATGATTATGTCAGCAAGCCCTTTAAACTAAGAAAGATCCGTCTAAATATTCGTAGGGTGATGGATAAGGTAAGGTTGCGGCGTCATAATATTGAGCTCCAGCAGAAGGTGGATGAGGCCAATGATAAGCTGCGCGACATCTTTAAACTGTATATGGCCCCTTCCGTAGCAGAAGAGTTGCTCAAAGAACCCTCCTTACCTCAGCTTGGCGGGGAACGCAAGCTAGTCACCGTGATGTTTATGGATATCTGTGACTTTACACCTCTCGCTCACCAGCTACAACCCGACGAAGTACTTAATTTGCTCAATGAATATTTGGCTTTGGTTACAACACCAGTTCCTGAGAATGGCGGTTTCTTAGATAAGATTATGGGTGATGGTTTTATGGCCCTTTTTCCTGAAGATCGTAACCCAAACCACGCTACCGATGCCGTGCGCTGTGCAACCATTATGTATCGTCAGGTTGCCGAGTACAACCAACAAAATAATAGCCCGGTCAATATCAGTATTGGCATTAATACCGGCATAGCAGTTGTGGGCAACATTGGCACAGAAGAGATGATGAACTATACTGCTATAGGAGATGAGGTCAATTTAGCCAAACGTCTCCAAGAATCTGGTGAAGACGGACAGATATTGATCAGCGGTTCTACACGCGATTTGCTGGATGCTGACACGCTCTATGGGGAATCAATTGACATCAATATGCTTGGCCCACGGGTTGTAAAGGGGCGGGCGACCCCTGTTGATGTCTATCATGTTTATAGTAACGGCAGATCCAACGGCAGATTATGATTGAGCATTCATGAAACGAGTCAAATTTTATTTCCACTCACTTCAGTGGTATAGCGTACTACAAGCACTGTTTATTTGTGGTATACTTTCCCTTGCAAATCATCATGTAGTTCATGCCAAAACGGCGTCAGGGGAATTGAGGATAGAGCGACCTCAGTCAGAGGTTGATTCGTCCGAAATCTCTCGGGACCAAATCAATGACGTGGCCCGAGGTCTATGGTGTCCACTTTGCTCTGGTGTTCGGCTTGACACTTGTGAACTAAAAGCATGTGAGCAAATGCGACAGGAAATCGCCATTCAGCTAGCTGAAGGATCGAGTGCAGAAGAAATTCAAGACTATTTTCTAGATCAGTACGGTCCGCAAGTCTTGGGAAAGCCGACAAACGAAGGCTTCAACCGGCTGGCATGGATCGTGCCCATCGTTGCTCTTCTGGGCGGGGCTGGATATCTGTTATTCATTCGGTATAACCAATGGCAGAAGCTTTCTGTGTCAACGAAAAGACCACCCTCTCAATCTGCCGGCTCGACCATTGCGAGTCAAAATTCTCATCGAAATGACTATGAAGTACTGCTTGAGCAAGAACTAAAGCAGTACGATTCTTAACGTTTTACTTAATACTTTGACCGTTTTGAAAAGAGGTGTTTCCCGAAGTTTTACGTGGAAGGCCACAACATCTGTTTTCAAACGGAATTATGCATAGTTCCTTTTCTTCCTCAGCTTGAGGAGGATAGGGATGAATAGATGTGATAAAAGATGCCTCAAGAGATTTCTTCTGATCCAATTCGAAATGATTTCTTGTCCAATACCGATTCTGACGACGAAGAGGGGGAAATCAGATCAAAAGATGCTTTATCGCATTCTCCGATAGATTCCTCTCGCCAATCCGCTATCGATAGCTCAGAAGGTGCAGTGACTAATGAGGACTCCCCCAGAGCGGAATTAGATACTCCATCTAGCTCACAGGCAGGCCGTGGACGCTTTGTTGTGATTGGCATATTTCTTGCATTTTTAGGGCTCCTCGCTATTGGGCTTTTTCGCCAAAACCTCTTTAGCCAACGAGCGGCAGGGGCTGCTCCTGATTTTGAATTTACTACATTTGAAGGTGAAACCATCTCTCTAGCGGATTTAAAGGGCAAAGGGGTTGTTCTCAATTTTTGGGCAAGCTGGTGTGATCCTTGTCGCGCAGAGGCAGAACTTTTGGAAACAAGCTGGCGGAACGAAGAGACAAAAGGGGAGATCGTTTTCATTGGCTTAGATTATTTGGACCAAGAGCATTCCGCGCTTGACTATCTGGCTGAGTTTGACGTCACCTATCCCAATGGCCCCGATCTCCAGAGCCGCATTGCTCGGCGATATCGCATTAAAGGAGTCCCCGAAACCTTCTTTATCCGTCCAGATGGGAGCATTTCAACAACAATAATCGGCCCCATCTTGAGCGAAGCCGATTTCAACCGTCGTCTTGATGATATTCGACCATAATTCTCTATTTACTACCCATGTTTAACCCATCTACCATATTCGATGTAGGCTATCTTTTTCTTGTTATGGCCCTGGTCTTCGCATTGTACGGCACGGTCGCAGGGCTGGTTGGAGGCTGGCAGCGGAATCGTGGCTTTACGGAGAGTAGCTTTCACGCCATTTATGCTGTCAGCGGTCTGGTTGTTTTGGCCTCAATAATCCTGTGGCGGGGTCTTCTCAACGATAACTTTGAGCTGCTCTACGTCTGGAATCATTCTGAGGTTGCGCTGCCTACATTCTACAAATTTGCTGCCATTTGGGGTGGGCAGGCTGGCAGCCTTCTCTTCTGGACCCTTATTCTGTCCCTCTACTCTGTAGCCGTCGTACTAACCTATCGCCGGACTCATACCGGATTGATGCCATTTGTCAATGCGGTTCTTTTGAGCACCATGCTCTTCTTTTTGATTCTGCTCGTCTTTGCCGAGAATCCCTTTGAGCGAGTTGATTTTCGAGTTGAGGATGGTCAAGGTTTAAATCCACTACTGCAAAACTACTGGATGGTGATTCATCCGGTTATGCTCTATTTGGGCTATGTAGGGATTGCAATTCCCTTCGCTTTTGCCATGGGAGCATTGCTCAGTAAACAGGTAGGGAATCAGTGGGTCCGCGCTGTCCGTCGCTGGACGTTGGTTTCCTGGGCGTTTCTCTCCGCCGGCATTTTGATGGGTAGCCAGTGGGCCTATATGGAACTGGGCTGGGGGGGATACTGGGCGTGGGATCCCGTGGAAAATGCCAGCTTCCTCCCTTGGCTAACGGCAACAGCCTTTCTGCACAGCATCTTGATCCAAGAACGCAAGGGAACCATGAAGGTCTGGAATGTTCTCATGATCTGGCTGACCTATTTTTTGGTTATTCTGGGGACTTTCACAACCCGCAGCGGAATTTTGGAAAGCGTACACAGCTTTGCTCAAAGTGATGTAGGTATCTACTTTCTGGTTTTCCTGGGCTTGAACGCATTCTCTTTTCTCTGGTTACTTTATGATCGGATGCCGCTCCTACGCGACGAGAAGCCAGTTGAATCTGCTATGAGCCGAGAAGGTGCCTTCCTCGCCAACAATTGGCTCTTTACTGGTATTGCATTTACAACCCTTTGGGGTACGTTTTTCCCCATGTTTAGCGAGATTGTTACTGGCAGCCGTATCAGCGTTGCCAAACCCTGGTTTGATCAGGTCAATGGACCCCTTTTCCTTTTGCTGGTTCTACTCATGGGCATTGGTCCCCTCCTTGGATGGAGACGAACCAGTGCTTCCGCATTGCGTAAGCAGTTTACTTGGCCTGTGCTAGCTATGGTAATTTTTGCTGGTGCTTTTTCCTTCTACAGCCAAAAGATTTATCCTATTGTTGGGCTTTCGATTTGTGCGTTGGTTGTCGCCACAATCATTCAGGAGTATTGGCGTGGTATCGCGGCCCGACAGCAGGTGAAGGAAGAGAATCTGCTTGTGTCCATGGGACAGCTTCTACGCCGCAATGGACAACGCTACGGTGGGTACATTGTCCACCTTGGCATTGTGATGATTGGTGTGGCGGTTATAGGCAACGAGTTTTACCTAACAACGACAAATGTCACGCTTTCTGAGGGTGAAAGTGTTGTGCTTACTGGCTATCGATTTCAGTACGATGGACTAGAAAACCGACGAGAGAGCAACCTCACTGAAGTACGAACATATCTGTCCATCAGCCGTGCAGAGTCTGGACGGCCTGTTGGTGTGGTGGCACCGAGACGCAACATCTATGACAAGACACCCGAAATGCCAACGAGCGAAGTCGGACTCCACATGCGCCTGAGTGAGGATCTCTATGTAGTGCTGAATGGCTGGGAAAATGGTGGAGAAACGGCAACCTTTTCTATATTTGTTAATCCACTTACTGTATGGATGTGGATTGGTGGGGTTGTTCTGGTTCTGGGAACGATTATCTGCATTTGGCCTCACCCACAGCCCTCCTCTCAAAGACAACAGTCAGGGGCAGCAATACCTGCTTCGGCATAAAGGCCATTCTCAGGTAATTAAGTAAGTCCCCATTCAGAACGTACGGCTCGTGCCGATTATCGCTTGGGCAAAGCCGCATGCCAACAGATGAGTATCTGAAGTCATTTTGATAGACGTTCGATCGACTGATATTCTACATCAGTTTGCAAATGGAGCTGAGTATTAAGTGAATTGGATTCCTGCAGGAATGGCCCTCATGATTGGTCTAGCCGTGGCTGCTTATATTGTCTGGCCGCTACTCGGTGCTGGTGGAGAAGAGTCGATTCATGCTGAATCAGATGATGCTTTTGAGCTAATTCAACGTAAAGATGCTGCACTGAGGTCGATAAAAGAAGTAGAGTTTGACTTCCAGATGGGCAAGCTCAGCGAAGAAGATTTCAATCAGTTGAACCGTCAGTTACGTCAACAGGCCATTGCCTTGTTACGGCGTATTGAAAGCTCTTCTCCGGAGGTGGCTGATCTGGAGCAGTCTTTGGAAAAGGATATTGCATCAGCGCGCAATACCTAATGTCAATTTTTCTATAGTCAGCCCCGTTTGAAAGCAGATGTTTGGTCTCTTTAGTAGCGCTTGAGAAAACATCTATCAAAACGACCGCAGATAGATGCTGCTTAATTCTGCGTATACACACCCTCTCATTCGTATCCATGCTTCATATCATGCCGCTCCAATACTTGGCACAGTTTGGGAACGGCAGTTTAGTCTCTGTATAAGACCATCAGCAAACGATCGTTCCGCAAATGGCCATATAGTATTACAACGATACTTCGGGTACACTTATCATTTCAAGCGTAAGATACGGGGTAAGAAATCTTAGAAGCTGTTTGGAAAGTCATAAAGCTTCATTATAACGCTAAGGTAAGCTCAGAATAAGCATATGTAGCGAAGAGCGCTTGATTCTGAGCAGAGACCCAAAGTGAATGGTCTATGAAGTAAATTCTCGTTTAGATCCACGTATCGGTCAAGGAGAAGAGTAACAATGCACAGATTTTTCAAACAATTAATTTGGCTGTTGGTTTGTCTGCTAACGGTGGCTTGCACTATGCAACCTATGCCTGTGACAAATGCTTATGATGAGGATGGGAACCCCGTCGACGGAGAGATTGTTACATCGGATGGGGCTGAGCAAACCGACGAAGGCAGTAGTGAAGAAGATAGTAGTGAGGGAGGGATCAGTGAAGAGGGGCGTAACGAGAATCGCAATAATGAGGAATCAGGCCAAATGACCGCAACACTTGAAGGTACACCCTGGCAACTTGTTTCAATGGGGGCCGAGGGTAATATGGTGCCGCCGATTGCAGAGACGATGATCACACTGGCCTTTGAGGGAAGCACGGTCGAAGGAGACGGTGGCTGCAACAGCTACTTTGGCTCCTATACAGTAGATGGAAGCTCGCTCTCCATTGAATTGCCAGCCAGCACCCTCATGTTCTGCGAATCTCCAGCCGGCGTTATGGAGCAGGAAGAAGCCTACATACTCGCTCTGAATGGAGCCACCTCTTTTGAAATAGAAGGTAACGAGCTACGTATTCTTTATCAGGATGGTGTACTGATCTACCAAAGCAGTGAGTCAACTGCTGTGAATGCCAACTTGGACGCTGCGGCTGAAAGTCGCATATCGTCACCAGCAAGTGCTACCTATGTCCCATTTATAACCAGCGGATAAAAGACACCTTCTCTAGTGACCAGAAAAGTTTTGTCCTACCTTCTCGAAATTTCCCAGAGTATATAGGTCAAGAGTCGGGACAGGACTTTTCTGGCGGAGAATTACACTACTCACATCGCCACTCACCTCGCCGTTGGCATTGCACCCTCTTCCTCACCCAAAGCTATTCATATACTCAGTTGACCGCAACGATCTTGGCGCTTAGAAGCTTTCTGAAAAGGGTAAGATCGTGTCATTCTGCTTGATTACAATTGCGGAACAACCTAGATCAGAGCGACTGAAGAACCTGCATTTTGGCTTGAAACAACCGTGAGATCCTTCGTGCCGCTTTGCGGCCATAACCGAGATGCAGGCTCCTCAGGATGACTTTCCAGACAGCTTCTTACGACATTAGGTCTCATTTATTGAATCTGGCCTTATCCTTAACTATTGCGCTCTCCTGATACGACAACCATCAATAGGAGAACCGATTGATATGTTTACTGCGTCCTTGCAAAGTTTTTAATATAAATGACCAGAAAAGTTCTGTCCTCCCCTAGTAGAATTTCCCAGAGTAGATTGGGTAGAATCGGGACAAGACTTTTCTGGCAGACTACAAGCCCCAGAAGGGCTTGATTACTTGTAGAGTGCAAGATATACCTAAAGGGCACTTTGCCATCTCTGATAATTATTGAGAGTAATAAGTATGTTGACAGAAAATGAAAAACAAAAAATTCAGTTAGAAGAAGCTTATCGCGCCGAAATCCAACAGAATCTAGAAGATAAGTCACCAAATCGTCCCTGGTATGCCGCGCTATGGCCTGTACTGAACTCCTCTTTTATGATCTTCTTATTAGGGTCTGTAGTCTTAACGAGTATCACCTCTTACTTGGATTTCCGACGCCAACGTGAGGCAGATGAATTGCAGGCAGAGCAGCGCGCCAAGGATGCAGAGCGCCAAGAGGATCAACAGCGTGAGGCAGCCCTGCAAGGCTACTATGACCATGTGACAGCGCTCTTACTAGAACATGATCTGAACAATGCGGAGCAAGGACGCACCATCCGTAGTATTTTACGGGCACGCACCCGCGCTGTCGCCGATAAGTTAGGGGATCGTCGTAAAGGGGAGCTTATTAGTTTCCTCTATGGATCGGACTTGTTGAACAAAATTGACATGGCTGAAATCAATTTAAGACCCATTTGGGTGCTGCAATAAAGGTCGTCTTCGAGGCAGACTTGGCCGGAGAAGAGGCAGCACCTATGGCCGTGACAGGAACTGGTACCTTTGTTCATTTAATGCCCGATGGCCAAGTGCTAGATGCTACAGATTTTGTCCACTATCAAGTTCGCTCAGCCTTGCATAGGGTCAGCCACGGGCAATCACCAGAAGAACTCATTCAGACCAATCTTCAACAAGTAAAGCTGGCTAGAGCCAGCGTAAACCAAGCCGATCTCTCATTGGCCGATCTATCAAATGCAGACCTGCAGCACGTGGATTTTACAGGTAGCAATTTGGATGGTGCGTTGCTTGCTGACGCGGACATTCAAGGTGCGGTATTCCACCAGGTCAGCCTCATTGGTGCAAACTTGTCCCGCTCTAATTTGGTGGATGCAGACTTTCGCGACGCAACCCTCATTGGCGCAGATTTTACTGGGGCAGATCTCACAAATACAGACTTAAACAATGTTGACTTATCGCTAGTGAAGCTACAGAGTGCTATCATCAGCGATACAACCCAAATAGCTCCCAAGTGGCGTCTTGTGGCAAGCTTAAGCACTGAGGGCGGGGTTGAACAAGATCTCAGCGGAGCAAATCTGGATATGGCCTATCTAGAATATACAGACCTAAGCTATTCAATCCTTCGTGACGTCAGCCTTCATCAAGCGGTCTTGCGAGGTAGCAATCTTGTTGGCGCAGATATGCAAGGGGCTGACCTAACCTATGCTGATCTAACAGATGCTCAGTTTGGTGATACAGATCTGCGTGGAGCGTCTTTGTTTGGCGCAACGTTAACGAATGCCGACTTAGCAGGTGCCTTGCTTGACGAGACGACCCAACTGGCTGAAGAATTTCGATTGGTATGGGAACTCAAAGAGCAAGGTGGGGCTGGGTTAGATCTAAGTTCAGCTTCTCTTGCTGGTCAAAACTTGAGTGGCGTTGATCTAAGCGGTGCCACACTGATTGGTGCATATCTGAGTAATACCAATTTAGCCGCAGCCGATCTGAGTGGTGCACTCTTAACTGGGGCTGTTCTTAGTAATACAGATTTGAGTGGTGCGAATCTGAGCGGTGCTGACTTGAGTGATGCCCAAATCGACGGGGCTTTGCTCTATGGTGCCAACTTGAGCGGGGCAAACCTCGCAGGTGTATCCTTTGTAAATACGCCACTCTATGATGTTGAACTGGACGAAACGACTCAGATTGAGCCCAAATGGCGATTGGTCTGGGAATTGATGGATCAAGGGGCTGCTGGACGTGATCTGAGCGAGGTTGATCTAAGTGACACACCCCTGATTGGCATGGATTTTAGTGATGCTGTACTGACCTCGGCTGACCTGAGCCGTGCCGATCTCTCTAGCGCAAATTTAACATCAGCAGATCTAGATGGGGCTATATTGAGCGGAACTCGCTATGATGAATTTACTGGTTGGCCAGAAGATTTTGACCCGGAGGTGGCTGGCGCTATACTAAATGGACAAGACGGGGTTGAATGAGAAGCCTCGGTCGAATAAGAGATTGGTTTTTATTCATTTATTCTGAAGTGAAACTTCACTGGGATATAATAATGCGCATTGGCATCTCAATTACCTCCCGCTACAGTGTGTCTAATGCTCGTGTAGGTGCTGAGTACATGATCCAGCGAGCCAAAGCGGCCGCTGATGCAGGGCTAGACAGCTTTTTTATGGGCGATCATCATGTAACGCCTGATCCGTACTATCAGAATACACCTATTTTGGCCCGTTGTCTTGCCGAATGGCGGGATGCACCAGCAGGCGCACTCTACCTCCTCCCTTTCCGTCATCCGGTCTTATTGGCTCAAGAGATCGGGACATTGGCTTCTTTGATGCCTAATCGCTTTATTATGCAGTGCGCGCTGGGTTATGGTGAACGCGAGTTTGCCGCGTTTGGTATCAACCCTACCCATCGAACGTCTCGTTTTGAGGAATGTCTGGAAGTCATGCGTAGACTGTGGGCAGGGGAAACGGTCTCTCATCAGGGGCGTTGGACCATCAACGATGCCCGCATCTCTCCTACGCCGCCTGAGGCTGTAGAAGTGTGGATTGGTGCCAAAGCCAAATCGGCTATCCAGAGGGCTGCTCGTTTAGGCGACGGTTGGTTGGCCTCTCCCCAGCTCACGCCTGATGAGGCCAAAGTCGATCTAGATTACTATCTTGAGTGCTGTGACAAAGAGGGGAGAAAACCAGGCGTTACCGCAATTCGCCGTGATATTTATGTAGGGGAAGATGAACGCAGCGCTCAGACGATTGGTGGGGCGATGGTCGCCGCCGGGTATCAGGGAATGGCCCCGACGGCGACCATCGTCGGTGATGCGGAGAGCGTAGCAAACTCGCTTCGTCACTATGCAGAAATGGGTTACGGCGATGTGATTGTCCGTAACCTTGTGTCAGATCAAGATGAGGCACTGGCTAGCACTGCTCGTTTGCAGCTTGTTAAGCAATATCTATCGTTATATAGTCAGCCAGAAAAGTCTTGTCCCGACTCTTGACCAATCCACCCTGAGAAATCATGAGAAGAGAGGCCAGAACTTTTCTGGCCATCTACAGGTAGTATTTTTCTGTACGCCACTTAGCCAAACAGTAATCAGAAATGCTCATACAATGGAGCCGTTAACTATACTGAAATAGACCCGTTATACTCTGAATCCGTGCTGATATGCAGCACGAGGGATTGAAAATTTAATAAAACGAATGGAAGATCTCTCGGATATTCGAGATGACAGGCTTGACGTTTCGGGTTTTATTTTCTCTTTATTCCTAATTCAAAATATAGGCGCAAATTGTGAGAACTCAATCGTTGCACAATTTACCATTTGAATACTTGAAAGGTTTTTTGTTGACACATCGTCATAAATAGTATGAGAAGCCTACTTATCTATCAAAAATTGCAGTTCCGCAAAAGTCGCACATATGGCTAGACCCGCGCGGGGCGTGCTCCCTGAACGATTGTGTGTGACTTTTACACTATTGCCAAAAATTGTAATCTGTTCCTGTTTCTGTCAGTACTTTGCATACATCGACCACATCCATTACACCCAAAGGTTTATCTATGGCTGAACATAATTCGGCTGTTTTTCTGTGCCGCATGACAGGAAAATGAGCAGTAAGCAGAATCATAGATAAGCAAATGGAGCAAGGTAAAAACAATGAAATCCCGCACCCTGAACCCTGTTTTCTTCTCCTTTTTGTTGCTGCTATCGATCATCTGGATTATGGCAACCATAGAAGTTGCCCCGCCACAGCAGCTTCAAGCCCAGTCTATTTCTCCAAATGACGAGATCCCAATAGGTATTGAGGTTGAACCTGAGCTAATCTACGTTGGCGAGGTTGTTACCTTTACAGCGAGCATTGGGAGATTTTTACCAGAGGAGCATACCTTTTCATGGGACTTTGGGGATGGAAGCACAGAAGTCGTTGCAGGCAAGGCAGAGGTCACTCATATTTATACCACAGTTGGTGAAAAAAATATTACATTGGTCGTTGGCAAAGGCTCAGATACCGGCCGCCAATCCATAAAAATTCAAGTTTTGCCTCAGATTATCACCCCAACCCCAACGCCGAACCCTATTGAAGGGTTGTCAGTCAGATCGGACGCTCCTGAGCCAGATGAGCCTCAAGGCCCCTACCATTTTGAAGTGTATGAGGACGTCGTGATTACCTTTATTGCGAATGTTACACGCGGTGAACCGGTAACGTATCTCTGGGAGTTTGGTGATGGAAATAGCGGAAATGGCTCAAAAATGATCCACAAATATACTGAGCCCGGTGAGTATGTGGGAACAGTGGTGGCGAGAAATTCAATGTGGGAAACTTCTCTAAATTTTAGGGTAACTGTTTTATCTGAACGCATTACCGGGTTACAGATAATCGTCCCTCCTATTGTCAATCAAGGTGAACCTGTTCTTATAAAGACTGAAATCGAAAATGGTAGCAATGTCTTGTATCAATTCGATTTTGGTAACAATACACCCCTCAATTGGAGCTCGGCATCATCGGCATGGCATACCTACACAAACTACGGCAATGAAATCATCAAAGTAAAGGCCAAAAACAATGCAACATTAAATCCAGTTGAAGTTGAAAGCTGTGTTACCGTGCGGCCGGAACCCGTAAAGGGGCTTCGATTCAATTCACGCCCGAGTGTAGATGTTGGTGAATCCATTGATTTGAGTGTCCGTATAGATGATGGAATTGTGGCGTCTTATTCGTGGGACTATGGTTGGCTTGATACTCTATCTCCTGTAGGTCAGGCGACCACATCTCCCTCTTTAATATCTCGCGAACGGGTGGGAATTGAGATAGTGAGAGTCATATCTGTTAGCCCACCCTTTGATGCGAAGGGATGTAACAATGAGGAAGTCAGTCTTCAGGAATATCAGGCGTCAGCAGCCACAATGGTTCTTGTCGGTAAACCTTCTGAATTTCCAGGAGCAGAACTTTGGGTTGAAGAACCTTGGGTTGCAGAACGCCCGATTCAGGTGACTAATCCTCCCTTTAATTTTCCATTCTTCGAGACGACTATAGGTGAGGAGCTTCAGTTCCGAATTGAAGGGCTACCGACAACCAATTATCAATGGGATTTTGGCGATGGAAAGGGGGGGGTAACCACTGTAGATCTAACAAGAAGTCCGGATGATACACATAAATTCAATACACATACATATGAAAAACAAGGAACATATGTAATTACTATTATGTCGATTGAAGATGATCCTACTTGGGCTTATTATGCTATCGTCACTGTGCATGGGCGCCCCCTTTACTTACCAGCTGTAGTCAACGCTCATTTTGATCCGGGTGCAGTTTCGATCCCACCAGAAATCTTGCGACCTTTGTCAACAGCAACAATTGTACCGCTACAGACATTAACACCAACAAATACGCTAACAAATACATCTCCTATTACGTCTACCGATACACCAACTAGCACCTTAATTCAAGAGGAGACAATCGTCAGCCCAATTATAGTCTCTCCTACGGGTACTCCAACAGCAGCGCTGACGAGTACAGTAGAACCGATTACCCTAACGGTAACTACTATCAATGTGCCAACAGCCATATCAACCAGCACACCAAGTCATACGCCAACAGAGACCTTTACGCCAACTGCTGTGGACACACCAACAAGTACACCTACACTTCTGCCTACAGCTGCGCCAACGGAAACATTAACAGAAACACCAACGGAAACGCCCACAGAGACGCCAACCGTTACCAGCACACCTAGCCCAACGTTTCCACCTACTCCGGCGAGCACGCCTACCCCTCTACCGACATCCGGAAGCGCGCAACTGCCGCCTACACCTACGGCACGGCCTGAATAACGACTAGTTGAATCTGCAGCTCGTTTCAATCGCTAGTGCCCAAAAAACGCCTAGAGTGCAATTGACATATTTTGCCACAAGACCCGGCTCCGAAATTGGAGTTGGGTCTTATTGTGAACGAAAAGTGAATCTTGCTCACTGAACGCGCTACTGATTCATGATAAAACAAGTCTTATACTGTACAAAGTCTGTGCAAAATCTATACTCGTCTAATTTAACTAAACAAATAAAGAAACCAAAGGTTCGATTTGTGAAACAAAAAGCGATTGTTATCGGTAGCGGATTTGGTGGATTGGGCGCGGCAACCCGTTTGGCAGCCCGAGGGTTTGATGTCCAACTCTTTGAGAAACGAGATAAGCTAGGCGGACGTGCCTATGTTTACGAGCTCAATGATTTCAAGTTTGATGGGGGGCCAACGGTCATTACTGCGCCCTTTCTCTTCGATGAGATCTGGCAGCAAGCGGGGCGCAAGCGAGAAGATTACTTTCAGTTGGTTGAATGCGATCCCTTCTACCGCATCTTCAACCATGAAGGGCGCCACTTCAACTACAATGGCAACCACGACTTCATTCTTGACCAGATTCGTCAGTGGAATCCCCCTGATGTAGAGGGTTACGAGCGATTTATGGCCTCTACAAAAGAGATCTTTGAGACGGGCATGGCCCTGATTGATAAGCCCTTTCTCAGGTTCATGGATATGGTCAAAGTTGTGCCCGACCTAGTTCGCCTTCAATCCTACCTAAGTGTCTACCAGTATGTCTCTAAGTTTGTAAAAGATGAATTTTTGCGTCGATGCTTCTCTTTTCACCCGTTGCTCATTGGTGGCAATCCCTTGGATGCGGCTTCTCTTTATGTTCTCATCCACTATTTGGAACGTGAGTGGGGCATCCACTATGCTATCGGTGGAACGGGGGCCATTGTGAACGGATTTGGTCGCCTGATGGACGAGCTAGGTGTCGAGACTCATTTGAGCACAACCGTCGAAGAAATTTTAATTGAGAATGGCCGAGCAGTAGGCGTTCGACTGGCGGACGGCAAGGAACACAGAGCCGACGTGGTCATCTCCAATGCAGATGTAGCCTGGACCTACCTAAATTTGGTGCCATCCATGCACCGGAAGAAGAACCGAGATGCGCGCATTAAAAATCTCAAATATAGCATGTCTCTTTTTGTCATCTACTTTGGAACCAAGCGACGCTACGTCGATACGGGACCGGACTATCCTGACCTAGCCCATCACAACATTATTCTGACTGAGCGTTACGCTGAGTTGCTAAAAGATATCTTTGGTAGCAATGAGCTGCCTGATGACTTCTCCCTCTATCTACATATGCCCACCCTGACCGACCCCAGCATGGCCCCGGAAGGGCATGAAGCTTTTTACGTGCTCTCCCCAGTTCCTCACCTGGGTGCCGATATTGACTGGGAGACCATGGCCAAACCGTATCGAGATCGAATTATGAGATTTTTAGAGGAGAATTATCTACCTGATTTAGAGGAGAATATCGTTGCCGAACACTACATTGACCCACTTCACTTTGACAAGACCCTTAATAGCTATATGGGGTCTGCCTTCTCTGTACAGCCGATCCTTTTGCAGTCCGCTTGGTTCCGCCCCCACAACCGTTCAGAGGATATTGAGAATCTGTACTTCGTCGGCGCTGGAACCCATCCCGGTGCCGGTCTACCCGGTGTCCTCTCGTCGGCCAAAATTGTGGATGAGCTGATAGGCTAAAATATCGATTCATCTGTGCAAAGTGTATTGACCGACTTCTGTCCCCGCGGAAAGTCTTACGTTGTACACTTTCGGCTGAAGAGCGAAATATTAGTAGACTTACCGTTCAAAACAACCGGTGCAAAGAGAGAAGCTTCCCTCAGCACCGGTTGTTCTATGAATAGCTATACTGCGATTGACCATAGATGTGATTGAAAATATATTGAATACCTCCATATGAGTTCAAACTACACCCTCAAGAAAATTCATTTCAGGACGCAAATCCCAACGGTGGGTTTCGGACGGCTTTGTCTGTTTAGCCCAAGCGCTTAAAATCTGATTATCCGCCCGCTTTGCAGCCATGATGGCATCGATTTCTTGGGGCTCCCATCCTGTTCGCACTTGCACTTCTAGTTGCTGGCGAATGTCCTGGTGCTCAGAAGCGTTGGCCAGATCATGAAGCTCTCCTGGATCGTCCGTTAGGTTGAAGAGTTGTGGTGCGTCGCCGTAGTAATAGACCAGCTTCCACGCAACACCATCAACGTTCTGGCGAATCATCCGCTGATAGCAGGTGGCTGGTTCATCTGCAGCCCGTTGTTTAGCTAATCCTGGGCTGCCAGGCGTGTACTGATCAGCACAGTATTCCGAATAGGCAGTATCATGCCAATCAGGCGTCTCCCGCAACTCGCTGATCATCCCCAAGAAGCTCTCTCCATCGCTATTGGGCAGCGTAGGCGCATCTAAGGCATCGAGCATCGTGGCGGTGACATCGACTGCGTTAATGGGTCGGTCGCAGACCTGTCCAGCGCCAATCACGCCCGGCCAGTGCATAATGAGCGGCACCCGTACCGACTCTTCATAGAAGACGTGCTTCCACCAAAGACCATGTTCACCCACCATGTCCCCATGATCGGATGTATAGACAATCAATGTATTCTCTGCTAAGTCATTTTCGTCTAGTGCATGGAGAATCTGGCCGATCATGGCATCAAAAGCTTCCACCATGCCCCAGTAAGCAGATCGGGCGCGCAGCACCATTTCATCCGGTGTTGGTTCATCTAGATTGGTAAAGGTCCGCCACGCCCGTAGGTAAGGGTGGGCATCATCGGAAGGCGAATTAGGGTTCTGGGGCAGTGTCATTCGCTCACGGTAGTAGTCGTAAAGTTCACGACGGGCGACAAAGGGAGCATGGGGCAACATGTAACCAACCGTAATGCAGAAGGGTTCGATCTGGCCATAGGTTCGCTTTTCGACGCCCAATTCGTTGAGCACGTTAACGGTTGCAGCCGTTACCACTTCATCATGCACCTGATACCCACTCAGTCCTGGCCCTGACTTTACCAAGCTGGTTCGTTCTGGTCCTGACGTGCCATCCAGAATTCCTCGATCCACTCCAGGCCCCCCACCTACATAGTTTGGACTGTGATCCCCCACAAGCCGTTTGGCATAGCCATGCAACTGATCCGGCCCCACCGAATGCATGCGACCAATCAATGTAGGCTGATAACCCGCTGCCCCCATGGCATGGGCATGGGTGGGAATGCTAGAATCAAGGCAGTGATTGTTGGTCCAAACCTGATTGTTGACCGGGTGTCGTCCACTTAACATGGCCATCCTTGAGGGAACACAGATCGGTGACGCACAATAGGTTTGATCAAAGCGTGCTCCGCCAGCCGCCAGCCGATCCAGATTCGGTGTACGCACCAGTGGATCGCCATAACAGCCGGTAACAAATGGATTATGTTGGTCAGTGTGGATGTAGAGTAAGTTGGGTGATTTCATGGTAGTCTCGTTGCAGGATTGAAGCCTCTGATAACTACATTCGGGAATGATAAGGGTTGCAAGTGAGTAGGTTGTAGGTGAGCAGGTAACAATCGTACGTGCTCACCTTGGTTCTTGCTACTCCCGCGCTAATGGCAAATAGAGTCGTTGGCTCCCTGGTGTAGCATTAAGCCCGTAGAGCAATATTTCGTCGAGATAGAGCTCCCCAGTTGTGGCAGGAAAGGTAAAAGAGTAGCCCCAGACTTCATTCAGATTAAAGCCGTCATCTGGTGCCCCTTCGGGTTGGAAGTCGGTGGCTCGTTGGAAATCAGTAAAGGGAATCTGAAGTTGACGCCAACCTGCCACATTGTCTATAAAGACATGCTCAAAGTACTCAGAGGTATCCGTAGATGGATCGGAACGGTTCTCGCGGATTTCAAACTGGAAGCGCTCCCCGCTATTGTTGCCGCGAAACCAAAATTGAATGCCAGTATAGCCATACCAATTTTGGGGTGATGGATCGAATACATGAGCCACGCCACCAAACGCGTCAATGGAATAGTTGACGGCCAGCACACCATTTGTCTCTTCCTGGCCAGGGCGAGCCAGAACGTTCTCTTCGCCAACGGTTACGATTGTATTTGTCACAGCTGTTGTTTCACGTGGGAAGGGGAACCAGCCGTTAGGCAAAGCTGTTTCAAAATCAATCACCGCTAGATCTCGAATGACCGCAACATCACTTAAGTACATAAATCCTTGGGATTGGGGCAATGTGAAGGAGAAGCCCCACATCTCTTCCAAATTGAGTCCGTTGTTGGATGCGCCTTCCGGCTGAAAATCTCGGGCACGGCGAAACTGTGCGAAAGGAACCCTGATCTTTCGCCACCCCTGAAGATAATCTACAAAATCATACTGATAACGCTCGGATGTATCCTCTGTGGGATCCGTTCGACTTGTCAGCAGTTCTAGCTGGAGTAGTTCGTTGGTGGCCGAACCATAAAACCAAAACTCAAACGCTGTTAGCCCTCGCCAATCTTTTGCTGTAGGAAAAAGATTCGTAAAGCCACCATAGCTTGTTTGACTGCCCGTAATGGTATAGGTCACATAGAGGATCTGTCTTAGCGTCGACTGTCCTGGCAGCGCCAACTGGCTACTTTGTTCGACCGTAATGATCTCTGTTGATAAGGTGCTGAAGTCATCTTTAAAGTCAAAGAAGGGACCAGAAAATGATCCAGCAAATATGCTCTGATCTTGGGCGAGGGGTGCATCAATGGATCGACTGATGGCAATCTGATCGATAAGGACCCTGCCAGAAGCCTGGGTTGGTAAGGTAAAAGAGTACCCTCGTACATCGGTTAAGTTGAATCCATCATCTGGTGCGCCGTCAGGTTGGAAATCGCTGGACCGCACAAAGCGAGCAAACGGAATGACAAATTGATGCCAACCTGCTATATCATCAGTAAAGACGTACTCAAAGTGCTCGTCGGCAGCCGTCGGAGCGTCCGAACGGTTGTCCAATATTTCAATTTGAAAGCGTTCACCCGATCCGCTTCCATGGAACCAGAAGCTAAAGGCAACAAAGGATTGCCAATTCTGAGGCGCATCACCAAAGGAGTGGGTGGCTCCGCCAAAATCGTTAATATTGTAATCGATAGCCAACACTTGATTGGCACTAATTTGGCCTGGGCGAGCAGTGGGGGCGTCGACACCTATCGATGTGAAGTCAGTGGTTAGTGAACTGTCATCGCCTTTGAAATCGAAGAAAATAGATGGCCTGCCTGCTTCATAATCCGCAATATTCACAAAGTCATTCAGGGCAATGTCATCCACATAGAGCGAGCCGGATGCTGCTGGCAAGACAAAGGAGTACCCCCACACTTCAGTCAACGTCAACCCATCATCTGGAGCATCCGGCGGTTGAGAATCGGTGGCTCGTCGAAAGGTTGTAAATGGGATAATGATCTGTTTCCAGCCAGTAAAGTTGTCCTCAAAACGGTACTCAAAGCGTTCGGACGTATCGCTATCGGGGTCAGAGCGATTATCGAAGATCTCAAACTGTATCGGCTCACCCGAATTGGCCCCGTACAGCCAAAATTGTATGCTAACCGAATCGCTCCAATCCTGAGGGCCGTCTGTGAACTCTTGGGCAACGCCACCAAAGTCTGAAACGGTATAAATTATCTCGAGGAGGCCATTGTCCCCCACTTGATTGGGGCGAGCCAGCGTAGTATCCGGTCCAAAGATCTGGGCAACAGCAGAGACGCTACTAGCATCTCCCTGATAATCATAAAAACCAGCAGGCAGACCATCTTCAAAGTCAACCAGGGTAATCGTTTGATTGGCGAATGCAACTTGAGCATTCAAGCCCAAAATAGCTGCAATACTGATAGCAATCCATCGCCAAATATGCATGGGCATTGTCGTCTCCTATGGCTCCATTGTATTCTATACTGCGGGCGTATTGAAAACTGGTACATTCCATAGCCCCGGCAAGGGAGTACGAACGCAAGTTTTCAAACGGTGCAGGCTATTAAAGGTTCCACTAAGGTTACAATAGAGTATAGGGTTGTTTATCTTACAATACGATGACAAATCGCGTTGAGATCTAGCACAATGGAATGGACAGACTCTCTAGTCTGTCCTTCCTGTGAATGCCGCTCTTTTGAATGGCCTTGAGCTTATTTACTGACCTATCACCGTACGTGGTCGCTGAAAGAGAGGCATTCTAACCTGATTCACTGCACAGAGATACCCTAGCGGCACAAATAGGAAATTGTTTGGGCTGGGTCCACTGCGAGCATCAGCCGCGATAATTAGGTGGGCCTTGACGCTTGTCGTTCCAGTTGGGATCTGGCTGGGCTGAACGGTCACGGTTACTAGGCTAGAAGGGTCGAGTTGCTGGCCTTCTGAAACTACCTGAATCCATGTGGGATCCAATGCCCCATCGTGCCAGGTAATCACCCCATTGGCACCAATTTCGGGAGCATTTTGTTCCTGGAAATGGGCAATGTAGTTAGTCAGTTCATTCACGCCTGCTGCATCCACCGAATCGGCTAGGGTGTGTCCTTGTACAAGCCCTTCAATTGTTTCGTAATCGGGCTGGCTGATGACCGATGCGGAGTAGTTCATACGTGTAGGTGCCATGACCCGAATGGTGTACGTACCCGCTTCAGCACTCTGATCGCAGACAGCATTAACAGATGAACCAAAGCCCACATGGCTTACCGCATTCGGTGTTAAGGTTAACTGGGCGGGAAGTACATCAAAGGCAACAGGAATGGTGATCTGCGGGTTTGTCACATCAGGCGTTCTGGATTGTATAAAAACACTAAATGAATAGGGACCAGGCAGCAGATTTGTGGCATCGACCCCAACGGTAATCTTAGAGGGTGTTAAACCACTTGATACATTAAAGTCGTTCACCCACTCTGGGAAGCCGCCTACAATTTCTGCCGTTAGATTTGCCGTATCACCGGAACTGGTTACATCAATGGTCACCAACTCTAGCTCGCTAGCGCCTGTTTGGACACCATCAGGGTTGAGAGTGGTCGTCGTTGAAAGCTCAATACCCGAGAAGAAACCATTTTTATCCAGGTCGCCAGTTAAGAGGCTATTGTTATTGGTTGTGGTGGCTAGGGAAGGAACGGGTTCGACCAGAGAACCATCAGATTCGTGGCGATAGATGCGAATTCGATCCGTCCGGACAATCACTACCTCATCTCGCCCATTCACGTCTCCATCAATGTTCCCACCAACACCTTCACGCCAGAGATTGTCTGAATTCAGTGACCGATCGATCTTGTCTTCATCGATACCGTCTGAGCCGCGATTCCTGGCAAAGAAGCGTACGGGATCGGAGAAGTCGCTACCAACCTTGCGCAGAAAGAACATCTCATCATCGACAACATCATTGACTGTACCATTAATGTTGGCTAGAAAGAGATCTTCGGGGCGGGGGAAGATTACAAGGCCATCCCCTTCACTCTCCTCAAAAGTCCCACCGGGATCTCCTAAATTTTCGGGGCGATATTTGAAGATAAAAGTGGATGCCGAGGCCGCATTGGCCGTACTTCGCCATGCAACGATCTCTTGCCGACCACCAGAATAGACCTGTCCAACCACAGTACCGCGCCAGCGATTGCCCGTATTTTCGTTCTTGAAGAGAGGCGATGCACTAGCCAGATCTTGAGTATTCACTCGGTATACATGTAATTTTGACTTAATGTTGTCGCCATCGCCACTATCTACCAGTATCACTTCATCAGTCGATTGGCCTGGATCTGTGTCTACGTCTGCCACCGTTAGCTTGTCCCACGTAAAGCCAAATGCAGCAGAGATATGGGGCTTCCAAGCGGTTCCGTCAGGATTTTGATCTGTATCATTCAAAACCACAACGGTCGTGACGCTTCCATTGGTGTAGCCATAAACGATTTCATCGCCAGCAAGCCCAGTATCTAGCTCCCCCGCACCGACGACAACTGGTTTGCCGGGAATGGCCAGCTCATATAGAAGCTTCCAAGGAACACCATTGATTTCACCGTCCTCCAGCAATGAGGTTGAATTGAGAACTGGATCATAGACGTTCAAAAACCCTGTATCCCCTACTTCTCGAATCGCAATAATCTCTTCATCGCCATCATTGTTCACATCACCTAATGCAAAATCCTTAAATCCACCAATGGGACTAGCCCATTGAATTTGCTGCACACCTGACAAGTAGGGATCCCAAACTCGGATGGTCCCTGCGGCATCGATGTAAACAATTTCATCGTCGGGTAGCCCTTGCTCAACAACCTCGGGTACATCTTGGGCAAGAGCCTGTTGAGGGAAGGACAAGCCTCCTGGCAGCGACACGAGAAGCAGCATCCAAACCAAGGCAATTCTTAGTGTAAAGTAGGAACGCCGAGGGTAAAAACGACTAGATTGCTTCACTGTTTGGTTTCGTTTGGTTCGTAGATATTCTCTATTTGTCTTTCTCGGATTCACCATATCAATTGAAAACATACAAGTTTCTCCTTAAACATCTACCCAGACCGACTATAACCCACCAGAAAAATCTTTCCTGGCTACGGTCCGATTCGGCCATCGGGATGTGAAGTCGGGTGGGTATCCTACTTTCATGGGGGCAAGCCCGGTCTTCACAGGAACATCTCCGTTTTCATGAGGGCAAGAGATGCATCTGACCATCTACAGGGTCTTGGTAAATGAGTATAATTTTGGGTGTTCCCTTTGGCGTATAATGCGGTCGTTTTAAAATGGGTGTTTTCGATTCTGCGTTTGTTTTGAAAATGGGTAGTCCCTGGAACTCCAACAGAGAGACTGAGCAATTGTTTTCATACAGTGCTGAGTACAAAGTGCAACCATAAAGATGAAACACCCGTTTTGAAACGGAGCTGAGTATAAACAGCCTTCTGGAACGATGTGAACATATATTAAGACATCAAGTGACCAATCCACAAAAAGATGGCGTGGACTATATACTCAACTTGATTGCAGAATAATATTCGTTGGGATCGACTGATTCGGTAATGGTGTCGAAAAAATATCGGCCTTAGCGCGCGTCTCTGATGACAATTTTATAAAAATCTGCTATCCCAACGCATCATGCCATCAGAAATATAACGGACCTAAAGGCATTTAGTTCCCTAAGCAAGTAACTGCTCCACGTCAGGGTACGATAAAAGTGCTGGCGATATGTAAGATTTTAATGAATCAATTTTTGTTATCATTGATAAATTCACGAAAAAAGGTCTGAAATCAAAATAATTATGGCCGCCCCTTTTCGTACACCCCAGAAGAGAGACCGAGACAAAATACTACTAGCGAGCTACATTATCCACCAAATGTAGCAATCGATCATGACAATAGGCGGCAGATAGCTAAAGTATTATGGATTATAATCATACCTGGTTTTGTTTGGAAAATTTGCCCAATTTTCCGTCTATTGATGTTTCGATTGCTTTTTAGAGATAGTTCTGTGGCATTTCCAGGCTCCAACGTAGAAATGACAAATCTTTCTGCGTGTATCCGCATCCATATCCATGGCACTCTTGGCCTCCTTATTGAGCCAAAGAGAATTTTTTAAAAGGAATTACAATGAAAAAAACAATGATTAAGCAGTATCTCACATTCAGCAGTGGGCTACTTCTAGGCTGTGTACTCGTTATCCTGTCAACGCATGAAGTGCAAGCTACTTGGCATTTGGATGCCAATGTGGATGCCTATTCAGCAGTGAACTTGCAGGCTACGAACGGTCCAATTGTACGTATTGATCGACCTCAGGTTAATTTACGCAGGGGACCTGGCATGAGATACGACGTTGTGAGTCGTGCCTCTGCTGATGAGCAATACGAAGTTATTGGCCGCAGTGCCAACGAGAATTGGGTTGAAATTCGTCTATCAGATGGGACAAATGTTTGGGTATACGTAGGCATTGTTGAAGTAATCGGCGATCTGAACAGCGTATCGGTTTCGACAAATGTTTCGACAGCTCAAAGGCCTGCCCCCACTCAAGTGCCTGACTCACAGGCTGACACAAGTACAGAGTCATCTCCCCAGGCTTCCACTGATCTAACCATACGTATTGATCGACCTCGGGTCAATTTACGTAGTGGGCCTGGAACAGGATATGAAGTTGTCACTCAGGCTGTTGCTGACGAACAATTTCCAGTTACAGGTCGGAATGCTGCCAGCACGTGGATTGAAATCACCTTATCTGATAGCGGCTCTGCTTGGGTCTATGTAGGCATTGTAGAATTGGCTGGAGATATAAATAGTATCGACGTTGCCACACCAGGACAAGTGACTTCGGCAGTAGATTCAAGCACAACAGATAGCCATACAAGCAATACAACAACGCCAGAGACAACCACCACAGCTTCAACAGAGCCAACCCCAACCTCGGCCCCAGACTCCACAACAGCACCGCGTGCATCAACCGCTGGCATGAAAGGGCGCCTACTCTATAGCGTAGCCAATATGGACGACGAACGTTGGGAGCTATGGGAATATAACTTTGGAACTGGTAGCTCCACCAAAATTGGCGATTGGTGGACCGAGGTGGATGTCAGCAAAGATGGCTCACAAATTGTCTACTTTGCCTGGCCAGCCAAAGCCGGTGACGATTACGGCACCTGGATCATGGATCGAAATTACCAGAACAATCGACAAGTGGTTCCTGGCGGTGCCTATGCCAGCTTTAGTCCCGGTGGTGATCGCTTGGTTCTCAACGGTGGGCAGGATATCTTTGTAATTAATACCGATGGTGGCGGACTGCGCGGTCTTACCCGGGGTGAGTATCCATCTTGGAGTCCTGTTAACGATCAGGTTGTCCATCGGGCCTGTGTGGGTGGTGGATGTGGCCTCTGGATCATTGATGCGAATTCCACAGACCCCAGCGCGCGCAGCCGCCTGACGACTGGGGGGAGCGATGGGCAACCGGCTTGGAGTCCAAACGGTCAGCGTATTGCCTACATTAGCCAAGAAGATGGGAACTTTGAGATCTATGTAATCAATACCGATGGGTCCGGTAAACAACGCCTAACGACCAATCCTGCCAGCGACGGTCTGCCAGTTTGGAGCCCAGATGGTCAGTGGATTGCCTTCCGTAGTGACCGTGGCGGAAGTTGGGCCATCTATGCCATGAGGTCTGATGGTAGCGATCTGCGCAAAATTATTGATGCAGACGTACTCCCAGCTTGGTTCTTTGAGAAGATGGATTGGTTCTAAGCTGCAGTGGATTTGAAAACCGTAGTTTCCTACAGCTCTGTTAGAATAACCAAACTCAGTAGTTCACGATTTCAATCGATGTGCTCCGCTCATGAAGTGGCCGCAGAGCGGCATGATAGGAGAGATCTTGCTGTTCAGCCAGAGGATTTCTCATCGCGGATATCCTCTGGGTACATCGAAATGACATTTTCCAATCAATTCGTGAACTACTGAACTGGGACATCTATGTGTCTCTAACTTTTCCATAGAGCGCGGCCAATCTTTCTTTGAGAGTCTAGAGAGGCCAGTCTCGCCTCAGAATACTATCCTCGGTGGGTAGTGGGACTGACCTTGCTAGCATATGGATGTCCAGGGAATGCAACTGTATTGGTTAAGCCCTTGTAAGGAGCCATGGGTTTCACTGGTTTGGTGTGCAAATCTAATCTGAGAGTCATTCGATTTTAATGTCATCTCCTGAGAATACCGATAGAGCTTTGGTTAATTTATGGAAGAGCTCTGTATAGCTTATAGTTTACTCTGGATTGTGCTACGCCCCTCAGCTGTTCATAAGCTAAAGACTTATCGCCGTTTCGGACAAAGTCATGGCGTACCTGCGTAAAGTTATTGGCTTTGGCCCTTTGATAACATTGGTATAGCAATTCATCAAATAAAGATGTATTCTGGTACTCGGACCGGACAGCAACCATTTTAACAAGTAGTGTGTTTTCTGTCTCAGCAACTTCATCATCTACATTTTGTGCATCAAACGCGATGATAAAGCCAACAATGTCATTCAGTTCTTCAGTACTCTCTTCCGTAGAGTCCTGCTTGCTGGGGCCTGGTGCCATTGTCTTTTGACTTTTCGACTCTTTCCATTCGGCGTTATCCTCTTCACTATACTGAACGGCAGTATCATCTTCTGTGGTAGAAAATTGTTTTTCAGCCGGCCGTTTTTTAACCAGCGTGACAAAGTTATGCCTTGAATGAGTGAGCAATGGCCCATACAGCTCTTCAAATTCACTAAATTCTAAGGGAAAATATATCAGCTCATCTCGTTGCGCATTTTGGACTTGATTAGGATCCTCGGTGTGAATATCCGTGACCAAGGAATGAATCTGGCTCAAGCCATCACGTGGATTGTCCACATCCAAAGCACAGAATTCAAAATCAGAGTTATCATCAGAGGGTTCAGAGATAGGGGGCAGCTGAGACAGCGTAGCGATGGCCTGAGCTAGTTCAGAAGTCAGTGATTCATATGATCTATCAATGTCCCGAAATTTTGTCTGACGCCAATACGTTGGAGGGAGTGTCTCAGTTACGAAGTCTCCAAAATAGAGTTGCCAAAATGTAAGCGGCTCAACAGGGGCAATGACCTCACGTTCTTTCGTCAGGTTAGACTGCTCGAATGCATAGTTGGTAAGCTGAGTGGCTACGGCTTTATCTTCACAGGCAAGATTGCCGAGGAAGCTCACAAGAGGGGTACAAGAGGAGGATGAGCTGTTCTTTTTCCAGACAGAACATCGAGCGAGAACATCCTTCGTATCACTCGTATGTCCACGAATGGTTTCATACACATCACTATCACACAAAATAAAGTGCAAGGTATCTTTTGGGTATATTCGGTATTGAAGTGCCGATGACGGTTGGCGCTTGTAAGCTTGAAAGAGCTGCTCCTGCTCGAGTGTGCGAATCTGCGTAATGGGATATTGTATTTTATCTTGTAAGAGTCCCACATGAATACGAAACCGTTTATTCGTTGGATTTTGTTCTACAACATCATGCTCAGTAAGCTTTGCCAAATAACCAAGGGTTACGGGCATAGTTTTCAAATCGGTTTCAGAAAATCCATCCTGGTGACAGGCCAATCGACGCAGGAGCTTTTGGCATTCTAGATCATCATCCACAACTTCCCGTAATACATTTTCAAAGTAACGTAAGCTTCGGCCCTTGAAATTAGCGTCGTCAGCCATAACTTGGCGAATATCCGCGGCCAAAAACAATGGATCAGGAAAAGCCTTGGTCGATTCAACCGTTGCTTTTTCTATCTGGTCGTTATACCTTTCAAGAATACAATAAGCGATAATTTGAACCAGATATGGATGCCCACCAGTTAGGTCCACGATGTAGTCGATAGCCTCTTGATGGAAATAGGGTAAAAAATCATCGGTGGGACGCCGCAAGATCTCTTGGGTGTGGCTTTTATCAATATAGCTGACGCGAATCGGACTCAATCCAGTAGCAAAGGGATTACTATAATCGCTCTGTATTTCGCCAGGTGTTCTCGGTGTAACAAAGACAAAGCCCAGCTTACTTTCCGATTGGGATAGCTCCCATAAGTAAGAGAGGAAGTTATCTTCTGTCCCAGAAAAATTTGCAATACTCCCAATATGATCAAACTCATCTAATACAACAACAAGGCCTTGTTCCCGAAGGGCTAAACAATAATTGCGAATGTACAATTGAAAGATATGGTAGGGTGCCTTCACAAGTTCATCAAAATTAGGAGGAGCAACATACTGGTAATGTAGGTGAATCTCATCGCAGATGGTCCTTAACATTTCTGCATGAGTCGCATTGATCCCCAGATGCTGAAGATTTACATAAGCGACCAAAATGTCAGCATAGATAGACTTGTCCCGAGCCGCGCTAAAGATAACAGATGTTTTTCCAATCTGGCGCTGGCCATACAATAAAATGGGCTGAAAGTTACCTGGTTTCCACGCCTTTTTAAACTTCTGCAAGAGTTCATCCCGCATAGACAAGAGCCTACTATCACGAAGGGGCTCGACAAAGTTGAAGGGATTGTCTATGGGCTTTGGTTCGCTTGGCTTAAACGTCCCCTCTTGGTCAGAGTCCGCTTTTGTGGAATTCTCATGGTTTCGCTTTTGGCTCTTTTGATCCTTTTTGAGATCTAGCCGCCACGTACTTGCCCGTCGCCAAAGTAGGTATTCGATTGGGTAAGTTGATTTATACTGATCAGTTGATAAACCGTCTTCCTGCATTTTCTCTGTTTTGAAATGGTAGAGTACTCGAGCCACTTCACCCAGATGGTGGATACAAAGTTCGGCCATACGTTGGCGATTATCATGCTTTCTACAGTGGGTATAGACCCAAAAGCAGCGAACAAAGACTTGAAAATCCTCTAAAGTGTTCCAAGCGGTTTGGAACTTACTCTTTGTTGGGGGTTCAGGCAAAGACATAGGGGCCAAATCACGGATATTGTCATTGCTCAACATCAAGATAAATGAAAGCAGATCGCATAGTTCAGCACCTAATACACCACCTCTCTTGGCTTCATGGAGGGAACAACCCTTCAATGCTTCCAAGGCTTTGTCCACATGCAGTCTCTCTAGAGAGTAAAAGGCAGCCACAACTGCTCTAGCCGACGTGTCTGTGGCCAAATTGACTCTGAGCGGTTCTGGACGTACAAAAAACTTATTCTTTTTCTTTTCGTTCGACAACTGCCAAACATTCAGGGCAGGTCTTTTGCGTTCATGCAGCACAAAGGGTTTGTTGCTCTTCGGTGCATAGTCACGGATCCGACTTTGGAAGGCAGGTCGAAGGTGCAATTCATACACCCGTTCTACTACTTGCGCTTCTGTTGCCCCCTTCAGAATCTGACGAATCATATGGGTGATATAAGGCTGCTGAAAGGTATAGGTTTCCAGCGCCAACGTATACTGAAGACCTTGCTCCCATTCCTCGTCAAGCACTTGCTTTAACTCAGACAGTACTCGGGGAAAGGGTGCCGTTGTGACATGGGGAACTTGCCAATGTCCCTGCTCATCGGGTTCATCTTCACATCGATTCCAGGCAAGCCACCAATCATCTGGGCGTAAGACGACCAGACCAGCAGCGCAAACGGCAATCACCAAAGCCAACAATAAAAGCACAGCGATGCCAACAACGTCTCTCTCCGTATTCATCCAAAAGAGAATCAGAAGTAGTACACTCATAAAGAGAGAAAGAAAGAGGAATAATTGGGCAACAACGCGAAGCGAGTCATCTTTTTCGAGATGAAGTGGCAATAGAGTCAATCTCGCCGCACCACCCAGAACACCACCGGCAATTAGGCCAGAGAGCACAGCAAATTCATACCAAAGGGCGGTCCCGGCAGCAAGAATCCACGCGACAAACAAAGATAATGTCAATGAGATCCAAAGGCTATTCTTTATGAATGCCTTATATCCTAAGTGAGTGCGTCCTCTCACATTGAGATACAAAACCGCAATAGCGATACAAAGAAGCACAATTGCGGAGACAAGAAACGAAATGGCAATGTAAGCACTTAGCGGTTCGATATGTCTTTGGAATTCGCCGAAAAGAGAAAGCAGGCCATAGCGGAAGAAAAACGAAGCCCCCCAAAATAGTAAACTAAAAACGAGCAGAGACAGCAGCCCAATCGCAAAACTTAACAAAAATAGTTCCGGATGGTGGAGGGATCTGCTTGCAGGCCCCTCATCTAAATCTATCTGCCCACTGTTTACTTCACTGTTTAAGACTTCACCACTAGCGCGCCTTCCACTAAAATTCGTTGCAGACTGGTAAATATACTCATCAATAGCGCTGGGAAAGTAGAGCATCCAACCAAGTAATGCCCAAAAGTCCCGCCGCGACCTTACACTGAAGCGAGAGAAAAAAACGGGTAATAAATCCAGATTAGGGTATTTTTGCACTGGGTCAATCATTTAGATGGAGGTCATCCTCAATTCGCTGAACGCAAAGGCCCATTTCATCACACCGATCGAGCATCTTTCCTACACACCGAATCCGCTCTATCCCCATCTCCGAAATCGTCTCAAAGCCTATCTTCCGCGCCAGGGACCGCGCGGGCGTCTCTTCTGCCTGCTGCACCATAATAAAGCGACGCTGACCACCATCCTCGGCGTTCATCTTGAGAACGGCGTGGGCTGTGCTGCATGTGCCAGCAAAAAAATCTAAGACAATTCCTTCTTGCGGATTCTCGGCCACGCCCAGCCCCATCTCAATAAAGTACCGTAGAAACGCGGTGGGCTTTGGATTTTCGAAGATCTTGGCTCCAAAGATAGCTTTGATCTCCTCGGTGCCATGATTGTATAACCCAACGATACTCTTGGGGATTAGGGAAGCGGGCGCGCCTTTGCCATCCCCCAGGTACTTTTTGATGTAAATATTCCATGGAGCAGACCGCCCTTGATCGTCAATGAGTGGGCTGGTATCGGTTGCTTTGAAGACGACCAGTTCATCAGCCAGCGCCTGCTCGAAACGTTCTTGCACATAGCGAAATAGGTAGCCAGGTCGAGGCTGGACCCAAGTTCCATCAGGACATTCAATCAGATAGCGTTGACGCTCGTTTATCGACTTGGTAATCCAAGCAAAGTCCTTTTCGCGGTAGGTACCGCGCACGTCCTTACGGCTATACTGTTTTATCGCTTCTTGGGAAAGGGGGGCAAAGAGTTTGGGAACGCAAGTCAGATCCCGGGCATAGCAGAGCACATACTCGTGGTTCCGATTTACATATTTGGATCGAATGCCCCCAGCCGTAGACGAGTGCCAAACAAACTGGGTAACGAAATTCTCCTCGCCAAAGATCTCATTCAGTATCAAACGTAAATGATGAACCTCGTTGTCGTCAATGCTAATGAAGATCAGACCATCCTCTCGCAGTAACCGGCGGGCCACCGCCAGGCGTGGATAGATCATGGATAGCCAAGCAGCATGTCGACGCATGGCAATGGTTCCCGCTCCTTGTCCGTTGACGCCTGGGACAGCAGTCAGCTTATCATCATAGACAAAATCTTTCCCTGTGTTATAAGGAGGATCAATGTAGATGACCTGAACTCGCTTTGCATACTCTGCTTCCAACAACTTAAGCGCGGTCAAATTATCTCCCTCTATGAAAAGATGATTATCTACCTGAAAAGGAAGATGGCTAGAAACAGACAAGCTTGCCTCTTCAGAAGGTACAAGTCGCGCATTGGTTGGGCAATGGATCTGTTGTATGGCCTCTTCCTTGCCGGGCCAACAGAACTGAATGGTTTCTCCCATGTGTCGTTAAATAGAGCTCACATTCAAACAGGATTGGTTTGGATAGAATATATACTGGCAGTCGCTATAAAGGAAGTCCGCTAATCGTGAAAAAAATATACCTTTATGCGGAGCCTCGGTATAAGAGACATCTGGCTACAAAGTAATTGGTTAGATTATCAACGCTCTGATAACATACGCCTTTACAATAAGACATTATACGACAAAGAGCAATCAAACCAAAGACATCCAAATATATATGGCCAGAAAAAGCTTGTTCCCGTGAAGATGGGAATGTCCTTCCTTCTCGGGAACTCCGAGAGTGGATTGATCAAAAGCCGGGACAAGACTTTTCTGGCGAAGTATAATAAGGTTAAAAATCATGGAATCGAACAGGCCAGATTTCGATCTAAGTGGCAAAGTAGCCCTCATCACGGGTGGGTCTAGGGGTATTGGGGAGGCCATTGCCTTGGCCTATGCTGAAGCCGGAGCAAAAGTCGTCGTGGCCAGTCGCAAACAAGAGGGAGTAGAGGGCGTAGCAGAAAAGATCCAGGAAGCGGGTGGTTCGGCAGTCGCCATTGCAGCCCACACAGGTAGCGAAGAAGCGGTCAATAGCCTAGTTCAGCAGACGGTAGAAAGCCTGGGTGGTGTTGATATTGTCGTCAACAACGCAGCCACAAATCCCCACTTTGGCCCCCTGATGAGTGCAGAAGAGAGCCACTGGGATAAAATCTTGGATGTGAATGTTAAAGGATACTTCCGGGTCATTAAGGCGGCCAGAGGGTCGATGAAGGCCAGAGGGGGCGGCAAGGTTATTAACATTGCGTCTGTTGCCGGTCGAGTCCCCATTTATGGTATGGGGATCTATTGCGTCTCCAAGGCAGGTGTTATCATGATGACTGAAGTGCTGGCGGCGGAATTAGCTGAAGACAATATACAGGTCAACGCAATCGCTCCCGGCTTCATCAAGACCCAATTCAGCAGCGCCATCTGGTCCGACCCAACAATTAATGAACACACTATTGCCCAGATTCCCCAGCACCGCATAGCAGAGACAAGTGAACTGACGGGTATCGCGCTTTACCTAGCATCTAATGCATCCAGCTTTACCACCGGTGCTACGTTCACTGTCGATGGTGGTCAACTTGTTGCGACTGGTCTACCCACAGAGCAATAGTACGGCATATGGTAAATTGCAATAGATTGAAACGGTTGATAACCAATTTATCAATGCTCACCGTCGTAAAGTAGTTTTTATGTCCCAATTGTTTGTTATATTTCTGAATATTCTGGCCCCTGTATTTGGCTTAGTACTCCTAGGCTATCTCGTGGGGCCACGGTTAGAGATTGATGCCCGGTCCATTTCTCGAATTGCATACTATTTACTTGCTCCAGCTTTCTTGTTCCATGTCTTTAGCGATGCCAATTTGGAGCTAAATCTGGCTGTGCGAATGGCCTTTTATGCAATTACCGTGGCTTTACTTACAGGTGCAGTGGCGTTTGTTATTGCGAAACTACTTAAGTTATCTAGTGAGATGATATCGGCATTTGTCCTCATATCAGTCTTTGGGAACGTAGGAAACTTTGGCTTTCCCATCATCCAATTCAAATTCGGTGACACAGCAATAGTAGAAGCATCGGTCTACTTTATTGTGCTCAGCATTACTGGTTTTGTTGTAGGCGTTGCCGCGGCCACCTGGAACAGAGATGGGCGTTTGGGGGCAATCACAGCGGTCTTTAAGACACCGGCGATTCTTGCCGCAGTACCAGCCTTGCTGGTAAGTGGAGCAGATGTACAAATACCGATTTTTCTGGAGCGGGCTGTTGGTTTGCTTGCCGGTGCGCTTATACCCATTATGTTGTTAACATTGGGTATTCAGATGGCAAATATCGAGAAAATCGAGCTGGATCGGAACGTTATTATCGGGAGTCTTGTCCGGTTGGTAGCAGGACCAGCATTGGCGATGTTGCTGGCTGCCCCGTTTGTGATGACAGGCTTACCGAGAGGAACTGGTGTTCTCCAAGCAGCCATGCCAGCAGCTGTACTCGCTTCACTCATCGCTCTAGAGCACAACTTAATGCCTGAGTTTGTTACTACATCGGTCCTTGTGTCCACTGTGGCTAGCGCATTTACATTGACAATTGTGCTGGCGATTGTTTAGTGATGAACGTGACGTACTACTGCGATTTCCATACAACTATACTGCGGTCGCTTTGAAAACCGGAGTTTTCCCCAGCCTTTATAGGAGAGAGCAAACTCGGGTTTTCAAACGGAGCTGAGTATAATTGCAAAAATACTACTTATTGAGAAAACCCTTCAGTCCGAATGAAAAGGAGCGCCCAATGGATTTTGCAATCGACCCCGCAATTGAAGCCATGCGGGAAAAGATTATCGATTTTTTAGAAATGAAGATCTATCCCCGTGAAGCCGAATGGATGAAGCTGGAGGAAGAGATTTTCCCTGCCTGTGTAGAAGACTCAGACGAAATCCGAGCACTACAAAAAGAAGCTCAGGAGATAGGGATTTGGGCAGGTCATTTACCTTCGGAAGCTGGAGGAATGGGTTTAAGTGTTTCTGAATATGGTTTACTGAATGAGATTATTGGACGCTCTCATTGGGCACCGAGAATCTTTGGCTGCAATGCGCCCGATAGCGGCAATGCAGAGATCCTTTGGCACTTTGGGACTGATGAGCAGAAAGAAAAATACTTCTGGCCGCTTCAAAGGGCTGAGGTTCGCTCCTTCTTTTCTATGACTGAACCCCAAGTCAGTGGTTCGGATCCAACTGGGCTTCAAACCACGGCCGTCCAGGAGGGAGATGAATGGGTAATTCGAGGCGGCCGCAAATGGTATAGCTCGAATGCAAATGGTGCATCCTTCTGCATTCTAATGGCACTGACCGATCCAGATGCGCCTCGTCATCGTCGCTTTAGCCAGATCATTATTCCAGCGAACAGCCCAGGACTGAATCGCATTCGCCCAGTTCCTGTCATGGGCCATACCACTGGGCCGGGACACTGGGAAGTTGAGTTTGATAATGTACGCGTTCCCCTAAGCAATACATTAGGAGAACGGGGAGATGGTTTTTCAATCGCCCAAACGCGTCTGGGGCCAGGGCGTATTCATCATTGTATGCGCTGGTTGGGTCAAGCACAACGTGCTTTCGATATGATGTGCAGCTACAGTAAGAAGCGAGAGATGTTTGGCAGCCCACTGGCTGATAAACAGACGGCTCAGAATTGGATTGCAGAGAGTGCTGCAGAGATCCAGGCTGCCCGCCTTATGACCCTGCATGCGGCATGGAAGATTGATCAGTTGGGGACCAAAGAGGCCCGAGTGGATATATCGTTGATCAAGTTCTATGTTGCCAAAGTAATGATGGATGTGTTAGATCGGGCGTTACAGGCTCATGGTGGACTGGGGATGTCTGACGATATTCCACTAGCTTATATGTGGCGACAAGGGCGCGCCTCGCGAATCTACGATGGGCCAGATGAAGTCCACAAAATGGTGGTCTCACGCCGCATTCTGAAAGACTATTCATAAACTAGTGGCGGAATGACTATACTAGTGCATCGTCCATTAAGTCGTGGTAGCTTTTTTTAGAACTGCGCAAAAGCGTAGAGCCAGGTCAATCGTCCGAAACTTTGTTTTTTTAGGGAGAGGCTGAACTCAGTGCCTTTTCTGAGGCCCTCGCTCGGCTGCCCATAAAAAGCTATCGTTACTTTTTAGACGCTGCACTAGTGCAGTGTACTAGGTAGGTTTTGAGTACCAGCGTTTTCTTCATATCCTCTATAGGAGAGAGCAAGCGCTAGTTTCAAACGGCTTCTATACCGCGTTCGCTTTGATATACTCGGCGCAGATTCAATGAGTGCATTGAAGTTATGCTATACAAAAGAGAATTCTGCATTTATATGCACTCATTTGAAATGCCTCCATTATAACAGGTATTTTTCGGAGCTTTACCACTGGGACTAAATACCTATTTTCAAACAAAGCTGAGGATAGTATGGAAAGGGCGATTATGGAAGGCAAAGATACAATCATAGATACAATAGAGGTCAGAGCTGATGAGCGTTTTGACACAGCCAAAGTTGCCGATTACCTCCGAGGGAAGCTGCCGGGGTCAGAGCTACCTTTAACTGTTCGTCAATTTGGCGGAGGCGCGGCCAACCTAACCTATAAATTGGAGTACAGTGCTCAATCGGGAGATGATCAACGGTATGAATACGTCCTTCGTCGTCCGCCTTTAGGCCCTGTTGCCAAATCAGCCCATGACATGGGAAGGGAGTATCGCGTTCTAGCAGTGTTAAACGATGCATTCCCAGAAGCGCCTCGTGCCTATCATTACTGCGAAGATCCAGAAGTTATCGGCGCAGATTTTTTCGTCATGGAGCGGCGATATGGCGTAGTGGTCCGGACCCAAGTACCTGCACTGTATGCGCAGATGAAAGATGCACCTCAGCGTATGAGCACGGCATTAGTCGATACCCTGGCCGCTTTTCATGCAGTGGATTATGAAGCGATTGGGCTAGCGAAGCTAGGTAGGCCAAATGGGTTTGTGGAAAGGCAGATAGAAGGCTGGGCCAAACGTTGGCAGGGAGCAAAACATGAGGAGTTGCCGCTCATGGATGAACTCTATCAATGGCTCATCAAGCATCAACCTCCTGTCGGCTCTGGTTCACTGGTCCATAATGACTATAAGCTAGACAATGTCATGCTGGCGTCCGAGGATCCGGGAAAGCTTGTTGCTGTCTTTGATTGGGACATGTGTACACTAGGCGATCCCCTTTGTGATTTGGGGGCGTTACTCTGTTACTGGTCTGAGCCATCGGATCCAGATTTCTATAAACGAGCGTCTATGATGCCAGTGGATGATCCTCGGTTTATGACTCGTTCACAGTTAATTGAACGGTATGCCCAAAAGAGTGGTCGGGATGTCTCCCATATCCATTTCTATCATGCTCTAGGTCTCTATCGCCTTGTTGTGATTATTGCGCAGATTTATATCCGATACGTTCGGGGCCAGACAAAAGATGAAAGGTTTGCTAGTTTTGGTGAACGCATTCCCTTACTGGCTCAAGCAGCTCACGAAATAACCAGGCAAACGTAATCTTGGCTTGGCGTACAGTTAGAAACAATCAGGGATCCTGGACGCATCCTTGATTGTTTCTAACTATTCATTAAAGCTAATGCTCAACGAGGTTAATCGAATTATGATAAGTAAACAATATGTAGTATAGTGGAAACATAGTAAGCGTTCCCTATGAATACTTCGTCCTCAAACATCCCTACCACTCATACGCTCATTTTTCTTGCCCCCCGTCATCTATAGAATTTCATCATTCTCTTATCACGAGTGTGCCTCAATATTAGAATCGATTTCGTTTCAAAGAACATATTACTGAATATGCTTTGGAGAACTCATTGCGTTTCCTCGTCGTCATATAAATAGCTCAACACCAGTAGTTTGCATTCCTTACTGGTCTAGCCCGGAGTTAGTCTAGCAAACATCAAAGATATTGCGCTCTACTAACATATACATTCATCGAGCATTTTTGCTATTTACTTTGCCAGAAAAGTCTTGTCCAGTTCTTTACCAACTCCGCTCTGGAAAATTCCGAGAAGGGACGACATACACATCGTCGTAGGTACAAGCTTTTCTGGCCATCCATAAGAGGCTATTCACGCTGTCTCCAATCAACATGTCATGCCCTACAACAAATGACGTTGTCCTTTCTTACGATTATTGTATTTATGCTGCCACGTTCCAATTTAGTACAAGAGTACTATATCATCCGATGGAAAGCTATGTCATACTTCAATCTATTGACTTCATAATTCCCCACGTTGAAGTAACAAGAGCGCAAGCCATATCGCTGAGGAAAGTAGTGTCCATTAGCAGCAGTATACGCATTAGAAAGAAGCGTAATGTGTTTGCATGATAGTTTGTAACAACTCAACCATCTTTGGAGGATAAGCATGTCTTTCAACTGTTAATCCAATATTGATGATCTGCTTGAGTAATTGCCAACATTAGATAAACTATGCTTCTGGTATGGCCGATAGTCAATTCGTAAGAATGACTCTATGAGTTGTGATAAATCAAGAAACATCGTCGAAATGACAGGTAAGCTATTCGCTTATGGGTGGCTGATTTTGCTTTGGATAGATACTCAATAAGTCGCAATGCCTAATAGTTTCTAACTCGGTTCCTGTGGGATCCTGAGCGATGCCAAGGGGCTACACTGTGATCGGCTGATACGTCATTCGAAGTTTGTCTTTGGATCACAAGTACCGGTTGTTTATAAATGTCATATCTCTTGGAGTCTTCTTAATTTTTCAATTAATGGTTCTGTAGTCCGCCAGGTTAATTTTGCCCCAACTTTCGTCGATTTGGTCTGAGGTGTCTAAATAACGAGACCATTTTCATCTTCAGGAGAACAAGATTTATCTGGCCATCTATAGGTTGTACAAAAAGGGAGGTAGACGTTTAAAAAATAGAAGAGTATGATTCAGACATAAAGGAATAAGCAGGGTATACATTCATCGCCTACTAATTGAGTAACACCGTACGTTCCATTGCAGTAACCAATCATTATATAACAGCTTAAACGACAATAAGACTCATTCTATTCCTGGGATCGACCGAATAGATTATTTTGATTTAAGTTGAAAATATAAATCACCCGAGCCAACAGTCCCGTCATCTTCAATCCAGCACACTTATATTCAGAACCGTTTCAAAACGAGTGTTTGATCTTTTTGGAAATAGTTAGAAAAACCGTTTTGAAACCGACTGCAACATAAGCTTACTCAACAACATTAAACCTCTGTGTATATTTTGCCGACATCATTTTTATTTGGATATTAACAACTATATATCAATATTTATACTACGGTCGCTTTCGGAACCGAAGTTTTTCCTAACCTCTATTGTTATCAGGATCCAGTTTTGAAACAGCGCTGAGTATAGTTGTATAAAGGAACCAACGTATGTATTTATCAGTCGGCATATGGCAAAGAAAATACTCTTCGCTGAGTTTTTCTATTGCAGTAATTTTCATGACAATTGCACTTCTATATTTTATGGGCAATAGTACAGCCGTATTTGCTCAAAGTACAGCAAATGCATCATCCCGTGTTGTTACATTACCGCCAGGTGCAACAGCAGAAGTTCCAGCATTTGGTAGCTGTTTAAATTATGGGCTGGCTTTTCCGGGCCGAGATCTGGAACCCGTTAGTTTGGCACCCGATAATGTGCGGTTAGCATTAGATTACATAATTCAGAAAGGGTATTTCGATAGTGACGGCTATAATGCGCAGTTAGCTGTTTGGCATTTTACAGATGGCGATAAGGCACCCAAAGGCAATGCAATCACGCAAGAAATCATTGACTATGTAAACAATGGCGGTCGCGCCACTGATGCAGGAACAGAGCCAACTGTCTTGGATCTAATTCAAGATGGAAAGGTAACGGTAAGACTATCCTCATTTCGGAATATTTCAAACCCAGCCTACCTTGGCCAGGGTAGTTTACTTATTGAAAACCTCACAGAAGAGACACTAGTTTTCCGGATTCCTGTTGGTGTCACCTTTAAGGATGGATTTACAACAGGTGTACAGGATATGGGTGTATTTCCAGGAGGCAACCCAAAAATTGTATCACGCCCGGTTGAACCGATTGTAGGCCCTGTTGGTCCTATCGGCCCTGCTGGCCCCGTCGGTCCTGCTGGTTCTAAGGGTAGCCCTGGTGCCACTGGTCCTGTCGGTCCTGTCGGTCCTGTCGGCCCTGCTGGTCCTAAGGGTGATACTGGAGCTGCTGGCGCAACTGGTCCTGCTGGTCCAAAAGGTAGCCCCGGTGCCACTGGTCCCGTCGGCCCCGTCGGTCCTAGTGGTCCGGCTGGTCCTAAGGGTGATACTGGAGCTGCTGGCGCAACTGGTCCTGCTGGTCCAAAAGGTAGCCCCGGTGCGTCCGGCCCCGTCGGTCCTGTTGGGCCAGCCGGTAGCCCTGGCTCCGTCGGTCCTGCTGGTCCAAAAGGTAGTCCCGGTGCCAGCGGGCCAGTTGGTCCTGTCGGTCCCGCTGGTCCGAAAGGCAATACAGGTGCTACTGGCGCAACAGGACCTGTCGGTCCTAGCGGTCCGGCTGGTCCGGCCGGTATCTCCTGTTGGGACTTAGACGGAGATGGTCTTGGTGATCTTAATGAAGATCGGAACAATGATGGCGACTACAGTTACTTAGATTGTCAAGGAGCTACTGGTCCTGTCGGTCCTGTCGGTCCTGTCGGTCCTGTCGGTCCTGTCGGTCCTGTCGGTCCTGTTGGTCCTGTTGGTCCTGTTGGTCCTGCTGGTCCTAAGGGTAGTCCTGGTGCCGCTGGCCCTGTCGGTCCGAAGGGTAATACTGGTCCAGCTGGTCCCGTCGGACCAGCTGGTAGCCCTGGTGCCACTGGCCCCGCTGGCATCTCCTGTTGGGATTTAGATGGTGATGGTCTTGGTGATCTTAACGAAGATCGGAACAACGATGGCGATTACAGTTCCCTGGATTGTCAAGGGGCGACTGGCCCCGTTGGTCCTATCGGTCCTGCTGGTCCTAAGGGTAGTCCTGGGGCAGCCGGTCCCGTTGGCCCCGTCGGTCCTGTCGGCCCAACAGGTGAGATGGGTCCAATGGGTCCCGCAGGTCCAAAAGGTAGTCCTGGTGCCACTGGTCCTGTCGGCCCCGTCGGTCCGATGGGGCCACAAGGGAATAGCTGTTGGGACATAAACCTGAATGGCGTAGATGATATAGCAGAAGACAGAAATGGTGATGGCAAATACAATAGCCTAGATTGTCAAGGAGCTACTGGCCCCGTTGGCCCCATGGGACCAGCTGGTCCAAAAGGCAGTTCGGGGACAACTGGCCCTGTCGGCCCCAAGGGTGAACCTGGTGCCACCGGTGCAACGGGGCCTGCTGGTCCTGCTGGTGCTCTTGGCGTCAACTGTTGGGACCTCGATGGCGATGGCCAGGAAGATCCGAATGAGGACACAAATGGTGATGGTGTCTGCGACGTTCTTGATTGTGTTGGTATGACAGGGCCGGTTGGACCATCGGGCCCCGTGGGTCCGACTGGTCCTGTTGGTCCTGTTGGTCCTCAGGGCGATACCGGTGCAACGGGCCCTGTTGGTCCTCAGGGTGAACCTGGTGGCACCGGTGCCACGGGCCCTGTTGGCCCTCAAGGTCCTGCTGGTCCCCAAGGGGATACTGGACCTGCTGGACCTGCTGGTCCTCAAGGTCTTACCGGCGCATCTGGTGCTCATGGGATCAATTGTTGGGATCTCGACGGCGATGGTGTGGAGGATGCCAATGAGGATGTGAATGGTGATGGTGTCTGCGACGTTCTTGATTGTATAGGCCCGAATGGTCCCGTTGGACCAAGCGGTCCTGCTGGTCCGGTTGGTCCCGTTGGTCCGGTTGGTCCCGTTGGTCCTAAGGGTGATACTGGTCCTGTTGGTCCTCAGGGTCCACAGGGTGATACCGGCGCTACGGGTGCAACGGGTCCTGTTGGCCCTCAAGGTGAACCTGGGGCAACAGGGGCGGTTGGTCCCGCGGGTTCTCAGGGTCCAAAGGGTGACACTGGTGCAACCGGTGCAACCGGTGCAACTGGTCCTGCCGGTCCTCAGGGTAAGCCAGGCCTCAGTGGACCTGTTGGTCCTCAAGGGCCTCAAGGTGACACCGGTGCCGCTGGACCCGTTGGTCCAGTTGGTTCCGTTGGCCCTGCCGGTCCAGCAGGTGCTCGTGGTATCAACTGCTGGGATCTTGATTCTGACGGTGTAGAGGATCCGAACGAAGACACGAATGGGGACGGCGTCTGTGACGTTCTTGACTGTATTGGCGTACCTGGTGCCACTGGACCAAGCGGACCTGCTGGTCCAAGCGGTCCCGCAGGTCCGACTGGCGCAGCTGGACCTGTTGGTCCTCAAGGCCCCAAAGGTGACACCGGTGCCACTGGTCCTGTTGGTCCTGTTGGCCCCATGGGACCAGCAGGTTCCAATGGGATCGTTCAGTTGAGTCGGGTGATGGATATGACAGAACGGACAAACGCAGGTAAGAAAGAGCTAACAGTCCAATGTCCTACTGGTACCGTGGTTCTATATGGAGATGGTTACATTGATGGGCCAGAAGGTGAGGACTGGATTCGCACAATTCCGGTAAGCAGGATGGCATCTGAATCATCTTGGTATGCCAAGGCAGAGGTGTGGCGAGTTGGTCTTCAGACTAGTGATGATTGTGACTGTAATAACGAGTGGAAGTTGACCGTCTGGGCCACATGTGGAACAGTCGAGCAGATTGACTACTCAGAATAATCACTCAATTCTGACGAAATCAACATTGATCCGGCAGTGCCAAAGTGGCTGAAGGAAGGCTAGATTCATCCACTTTGGCAAAGTAAAAGAATAGAAAAGGACCGATTCTTCTGGAAAGAATCGGTCCTTTTTAGTAGGGTGCTCGGAACAGATTACAAACGTGAACTTAAGGGGCCTCCAAGTTCACGATCCGGGAAGGATCCTATTGTCAGGATGATAGTTCAGCTTGAGCGTAATTTATCTGCGACAAGAGAGGCCATAAACGTTTTAGTCTGTGGTTCGGCTTCTAAATTATCAAAGGTAATAGCGAGCATAGCATCATCACCCTCACCAGAAACGCTGACAAATTTACCAGGGCCAAACCGTTCGTGGATCACCTGATCCCCAGGTTTAAGTTTTTTCAGATTGAGCTTACGTCCCTTTTTCTTTGATTGAGTACCATTGCTAGCCGCTGCACTCTGAAGCTCAGTCACGATATTGGTCTCTCGGTCACGCCAACCCTCAGCAAGGCTCGCCATCATCTGTTCAGGGTTGCGCAAAATAAGACTTCGTAATTCACTTGCCTTAAGCATGGAACGCTCGATCTTTCTCGCAATGTTTTTCTTCTGCCCCTCAATGGAGCGCTTTGCTCTACGTAGTGAAGATATTACTTTATCAGCTTGCTTTACAGGATCACCGATGGGATCGATAACTGCTAAGAATACATTATGCATCTTGCATAACTCTTCTCGAATCTGATCACGCTGCTGTTCCTCTAGTACCTCCCAATCGCTCTGGCGTTTCTGCCCTTTTGCTGTCAAGCCTGCAAAACGAATTGCAATACCGGCATCAGGGTAATAGCGATCGAGCTTCAAGCGACGCTTAGTTCCTGGATTAATTAACCACTCTGGACTAACGTTATGTTGTGGCTCAAAGCTCTCTATAGAGCGTGCCAGGAACTCATTCCAGGCGTTCATGGATATATGAATACCAGCCATATTCTTCCTCATCGATTCTATGTTAAAATCTACTGTCAAACAACCAACAAATTTTAGCACATCTGTTCCGAATCAATCAAATTCTATTTTATCCGAGTTCAAGCGTCAGGTTAAAACGTGACAGGCGGTCTAAAGTGAAGAGTAGTTGTCACAAATTCTCTTTTCAAATAGACTTGGGTGTAGATATATACTTTGCCAGAAAGGTCTTGTCCCGACTCTTGACCTATCCGCTCTGGGAATTTCCGAGAAGAGAGGGCAGATCTTTTCTAGTCATCTATATAATCACTATGGCATTGGAATCTGTTGGGGTTAGGAGACGTAATCCGGCGAAAAGGAAACGAGATATACAACGTATGGCGGCGAATTCAGTGGTAAAACAGTCAAACTCAAAAGGGCCTTCAATTGGCAGCGCAGCCCTGCTCATTATGATCTTTTTTGTGCTGAGTCGCATTGCGGGTGTATTGCGGGAGGTGATCATCGGTGCCCAATTTGGTCTTAGCCCAGAGCTAGATGCCTATGTTGCGGCGTTTCGGGTTCCTGATCTGCTCTTTCAGCTGGTGGCTGGCGGTGCGCTAGGTAGTGCCTTTATCCCAACATTCTCTGAATTTTGGGTTAAGGGAGATCGAGCAGGGGCGTGGCTGTTGTTGAGTCGCGTTCTGAACCTGATAACGCTCCTGTTGGTCATTTTAGCCGGAATAGCAGCGTTTCTCGCTTTGCCCATTGTACAGAGGATGGTCCCTGACTTTCCACTGGACCAACAGATTTTAACAGCGAACTTGATGCGCTGGATGCTCTTAGGAACAGTTGTCTTTGGTGCTAGCGGTCTAGTAATGGGGGCGCTCAATGCTGTTCAGCACTTTCTTCTTCCGGCAGCAGCTCCTATTTTTTATAACCTAGCCATCATTCTGGGGGCACTATTTCTGACGCCGTTTGTGGGGATCTATGGGGTGGCGGTTGGCGCGGCATTCGGTTCAGTCTGTCATCTACTGATCCAGCTTCCCGCATTGGTTCAGCATAAATTTCGCTACAGCTTCGATTTCACGCTGCGGGATTCGGCTGTTCTTCAGGTGGGCAAGTTAATGGGGCCGAGAGCATTAGGTCTTTTTGCTGTTCAGATGCAGTTTCTAGTAAACACGATTTTGGCCGGCAGGTTAGATTCCGGAAGCCTTAGCGCACTCAACTACGGCATGTTACTCATGTTGTTACCTCAGGGGATCTTTGCCCAGGCTATTGCCACAGCCTCATTCCCTACTTTTGCAGCTCAGGTAGCGGCTGGGCAGAAGCGGTTGATGGGCGAAACATTTAGTCGTATCCTGCGGTTGGTTCTTTTCTTAACGCTCCCAGCCACAGTAGGTCTTTTTATGCTGAGAATTCCTTTGATTCGAGTCATTTTTGAACGGGGTAGCTTTACTAGTGACGATACTATTCTGGTTGCCTTTGCGTTACAATTTTATGCAGTGGGCCTTGTTGCCCACTCTGTGTTAGAAATTATCGTACGGGCTTTTTATGCATTGCAAGATACGCTCACGCCAGTTATCATTGGTATTGGTGCAATGGGGCTGAATATACTGCTCTCGATCTGGTGGGTCAACTGGCTGAGCTATGGTGGTTTGGCTTTGGCCAACAGTGTGGCGACGACTATTGAGGCATTGCTACTCCTCTGGCTGCTGAAAAGAAACATGGTGGAGATACCTGGAGTTCCTCTTCTATGGTCTGCTCTTCGCACCGTGGCTGCAACAAGCGTGATGGGGTATGTACTCTGGCTCTGGGCCGATTTTCAACCCGAATGGATACTTAACTATGATCGAGGGGGATGGTTAATAGCGGGCAGCAGTCTCCTAATCGCCATAGGTAGTTACATGGTTGCGGTTCTACTTTTGAACCGTCCAGAGTTCAGCTCAGAGCTCCGGCTCTGGCAGCAAAGACGAGGATAATATTTCGGCAGGGAATCATAGCCCCTCCCGATAAAGAATAGAAAGCAAAACATTTTCTGGTACACATACAGATCGCTAACGATCGTCTAATGACAATCAAAGGAAACTTTGGTATAGTAGTTGCGTAAAGTATTAACAAATTAGAGATTGTATTGATTAAGTGGAATTCGCGTCTTCTAAGCCAAGCCTCGAATGACTGTCACGTTGGGAGTGACAGCCACCATCGCTGAATTGTTTAATCACTACGACTCACTTTACGAACCTAAGTGACACATTAGCCGGTAAGTCCGCAAAGCAGGCGAGACCCTAACGGCTCTTTTCAATATATTCTAAATAGGAGGTCTTAACACAATGTTTGGGTTTATCGATCCACTATACTTGCTTTTTATGATTCCGCCACTGCTCTTTAGCTGGTGGGCACAATCTCGAGTCAAGTCCGCATTTAATAAATATTCTGGGGTTCCGGCCGGGCGTGGGATAACAGGTGCTTCCGCGGCACGTCGAATTTTGGATTCGTACGGACTGCGCAATGTAGATGTAGAGCGGGTCAACGGCTTTTTGAGCGATCATTACGATCCCCGTTCCAAAACACTGCGCCTTAGCCCTGATGTCTATGATAGCCCAAGTTTGGCGGCGGTAGGTGTTGCGGCCCACGAAGCGGGCCACGCCCTTCAGGATAAAGAAGCCTATGGGCCACTACAATTACGTTCTAGTTTAGTTCCAGCGGCACAGTTTGGCAGTAATTTGGGTCCCATGATCATCTTTGCTGGGTTTATCTTGATGTCATTTGTCGGCACGGGCTTGGGTCAGGGTATCGCTTGGCTTGGTGTGATTTTATTAGCTGGTGCAACACTCTTTACATTGGTTACATTGCCAGTTGAATTTGATGCTAGCAAACGAGCGAAGCAGCTTTTGGTTACCGAGGGAATTGTCTCTAGCCAAGAAGTAGAAGGCGTTGATAGGGTGCTAGATGCAGCGGCTTTAACGTATGTTGCAGCAGCGATCAGCGCGTTAGTTACCTTGATGTACTACGTATTTAGACTGTTAGGGGCTAGCCGCGACTAGATTGCGTGATTGAGAGAAAGGGACGGATTACAATGGGACCGACTTTTGTTCGTTTTTCAAATGCAGGCCGACAGATGTCAGGCATATCTTGGTGGCTGGTTATGGCACCAGGATTGTTGCTAATTTCTGTTGCGATTGCTATACTCATCTGGCCCGAACTACTGGCCTATATCGTTGCCTCAGTTATATTCTTCATAGGAACCTCCGTTACAGGGTGGGGATGGAGCCTACGACAGGCAGAACGGCGTAGAATGAGACAGCAGAGCCAGATGGATCAGAACAGCAACGCATCGGATGCCGTTATCTATTACGAACGGTAAATCTATAGCTGCGGCAGATCAAGACGGTATGGGCTTCAAGGGGTAAGCTTATACCGTCTTTTTATTTATGGACAAATAATCATTTTTAGCTCCGTCTGAAAACAGGTATTGGGTTTATCTAGTGAAGCTTTAGAAAATACCTGCTTTCAAAACGACCGCAGTATAACAACCTATATTAAAGGAGAAGAATATGGTACAGTTATCTGTTGATGAGATGGCGCCTGATTTTACAGCCCAGACCGATCAAGGGGAGAGTGTACGACTGAGCGATTATAGAGGCAAAAATGTTGTCCTCTACTTCTATCCCAAAGATAGTACAAGCGGTTGAACCACGCAAGCAACAGCGCTGCGTGACAGCTATTCACAAATTGAAGAGAAGAACGCGATTGTGCTAGGCATCAGTCCAGATGGTGTCGAGTCCCATCAGAAGTTCCGCAGTGAACAAAATCTACCTTTTACTCTTTTGGTGGATGAGGATCATGCCATTGCTGAATTATATGGTGCCTGGGGTGAAAAATCCATGTATGGAAAGAAGTTTATGGGCATTATCCGTAGCCAATTCGTTATTGATGAGGAGGGCAAACTCATCGACGTCCATTATAAAATTACGCCAAAAAAGAGCGTATCGGCAGCGCTAAAAGCGTTAGGCTAGTAAAGGTACTTATGCGTATTCTTTTATATACGGGAAAAGGTGGCGTAGGCAAGACAAGCGTAAGCGCTGCATCTGCCCTGCGCTGTGCCGAGTTGGGATACCGTACGATTGTATTGAGTACAGATCCTGCCCATAGTCTTGGCGATAGCTTTGACAGGCGTATCGGCAACGAAGTAATCGAATTAGCGCCTAATTTGTGGGGACAAGAGATTGATTTACTGAATCAGATGGATCAGTATTGGGGTAAGGTTCAAAGTTACCTTAACGTCCTCTTTGCGTGGCAAGGAATGGATAGTCTGGTAGCAGAGGAGACGGCGATCCTCCCCGGTATGGAAGAGCTAGCCAGCTTGATGCAGATTACCCACATTGCTGAAAGTAGCGCGTACGATGTAATTGTCATCGATGCGGCACCGACTGGCTCTACCCTTCAGCTTTTGAGTTTTCCTGACATGGCCCGCTGGTACTTAGAAAAGATCTTCCCCTTTCAGCGGAAAACAGTAGAAATTGCCCGCCCAATTGCCAAGCGGTTTACAGATATTCCAATCCCTAGCGATGATGTTTTTGACAGTATTGAAGATCTCATCGGATATCTAGAGCGGACAAGTGAGTTGCTAGGTGATGGCTCTATTAGCAGTATGCGTCTGGTATTAAATCCAGAAAAAATGGTGGTCAAAGAGGCACAGCGCGCATATACGTACTTAAATCTTTACGGCTATTCGGTCGATGCAGTGGTGTGCAATCGGGTTTTTCCAATCGATCTCACAGACAGTTATTTTGATAAGTGGAAGACTACCCAAGCAGCGAATCTCCAGTTGGTAGAAGAATGTTTTGATCCGCTTCCAATTTTCCGGGTACCCTTTTTTCAACAGGAAGTAACAGGACTAGAAATGCTCAGGGAGATGGGAAAAACGCTCTTTGGCGAAAACCCACAGAAAGGAGGGCAAGGAGATCCAACTCAAACATTTTACACAGGCCTTCCTCAGAAAATCACGAAGAAAGGCAGCCACTACGTGCTTAGTATCCCGCTGCCGCTAGCTGAAAAAGAGGAAGTGAACCTGCATCGTAGCGTCTTCGATGAACTCATCATCCGTATTGGGAATTGGAAACGGAATGTTTCGCTACCGATTGGTCTAGCTAGGCTAGACGTTGATGCTGCCAAGTATGAGGGAGATTATCTTAATCTCTATTTTGCGACAGAGCAAGAAGGTGAGGAGATTGCTGAGGAGGAATTGCGTACAACAGCATGGCAGTCACTCAAAGAACGTTTTGGTCGTGCCATAAAGTCAACATAGGTTCAATAGTTTTTCCAAACCCACCTCGTCAATATCCATAATACGTAGAAAGCACAGCTGAAAACCAGAGTCCATCCAAATCCGGCTTTTCAGCCTGAGATTGCTCTGCTCTACGAACAACCCGTATCCTCGCTCATATATATAACGTATTTACTAAAGTTACGAGACTGCATTATGCCAGAGGTACTGCGCGACGGCCCGATCGATGAACCCGTTTTGGTAGATTTGATCAGACGTGCGCAAGAACAAGCCGATTCAGATGCATTTGATGGGCTCTATCAGCTCTATGCTGATAGAGTGTTTCGTTATCTATTGGCCCGTCTTCATAATCCCGATAATGCAGAAGAGGTGACGTCCCAAGTCTTTTTAAGGCTTATTGAAAAAATCGATCGATATACCATTGCACCCAAAGATAATGTCGCTATCTTCTCAGCGTGGCTATATCGTATGTCTCATAATAAGATGATCGATCACATAAGGAAACAGAAGAGGAGTCGATACATCGATCTTGAATACATCGAACAGATTCCTGAACGCTCACAGATTGTCGATAAAGTAGAACATCAAATTGATTTTGAGATGTTGTTACAAAAGCTCCAACTTCTCAATGAGCAACAGCGCCAGGTAATTTTGTTTCGGTTTGTTGAGGGATTAAATATTGCTGAAACGGCCCAGGTAATGCAAAAGAGTGAAGGAGCAATCAAAGCATTGCAGCACCGCGCGTTAGAGAACCTAAAAAGATTTATTCAGATGTAAACAAATGAGTTTTGAACAAATACTAGCGCTTTGCATTGAGGAGATAGAAGATGGTGGCAGCATTGACAGTTGCCTGAACCGTTATCCTGAATATGCAACTGAACTAAAGCCGCTACTACAGATAGCCAATACAGTCCGTTCTGCTCCTAAGCCTCAGCTCTCTAGTGATGCCTTTCATCGCCATCGAAGAGCCTTGGCCGATGCGACCCAAAACCTTACGCCTCTGAGCGAACGGATGACGCCGAATTCGATGTGGCCTCTAAAGGCGACACCCGTGGCACCGCGTCCAGTAACCAAAGCCTCTTTTCCTGAGTCCCAAAGAAAACGCGTCTTTACACGATGGCAGCCTATCACTAGTGTAGCAGCAACCGCCGCACTGCTAGTGGTCATCCTTTTTCTTGCATGGAGTATCCAGAGCCGTGTAGATCAGATTACGGAATTACCGGAATCATCCACGGATGTACTTATCAGCGGCTCTAGTGGTGCATCCGAAACACAGGTATCAAATGATCTGGAAGTCTTGGCGAGTGATACAATTTCACCCACAGTGACAGCGACATTGACAGCTACATGGACAGAAACGCCATTACCAACAGACACTTGGACGGTAACACCTACCCAAACAGCAACAGTTGGCCAAACCAATACAGCAACGAGTACAGCAACACATACAGCAACGAGTACAGACGCACCCACAGTCACGCCATTGCCAACAACTCGGCTAGTGGCAACAGATGCCCCTACACTGCTCCCAAGTTCAACGTCTACTAATACGCCGATTCCAGAGCCAACGCAAGAGCAAGCGCCCCCGGGGAATTCGAATGGATCTAGTTCAGACAATAGACCAAAAAAGGATCCGACAAATACACCAGTTCCACCCACACCAGTACCACCTACACCAGTACCACCTACACCGGTACCACCAACCCATACACCGATTCAACCAACGGCCACGCCTGTCTTGCCAACCCATACACCAGTGGTACCAACGGTGACCGCTATTCTGCCGACTGATACGCCGATTCCGCCAACGGATACTCCAGTTCAAATAGAAACGCCCGTAGAAACACCAGGGGGAGAGACGCCGATTGCTGTCGAAACCGCAACAGAGACCACACTTCCGGAAACAACTGTGTCAGAAACCGCCACACCAGAGGTAACCGGACCGGAATCGACTCCTACACCTCACGAAGGCGGTAGTGGGGGGGGTGCTCCAACGCCATTACCAACAGAGCAGGCTACTCAGACGCCTCAAGTAGCTGAAACTGAGCCTGTAAATCCAGCAACGAGCACACCAATCGCGCCACCAACCAATGAGAGAACAGCAACGCTTATTCCAACATCAACATCTTCGTCGAGCAGCACCCAATACCTGGAAACGCCTTCTTCAGGCGATACGCCCGTGCCAGCGAATACACCTGCCCCGATAGATGTACCTGTAGCAACAGATATACCAATCCTAACGGATACACCAACGAGTATACCAGCGCATACACCCACCGCTATGCCTAGTGAACCAACTACTCTCCCAACATCAACATCAGAGAGTGAAGAGGCACCAACACTTCAGAACACTGACACACCGACACCAAGTGAACCAACTCTAGAGCCAACATCAGAGCCAGCAACGGACACACCGATTCCCGTACAAGAGGCTGATACGCCAACGCCTGCAACTTCTTCACAGGAGACCAGTACACCGTCAGCAGGTGAAGGGAATGATAACGGGGGTACGAATGGAGATGAAGGAGAGCAAAATACCCCTCCACCATCTGGAGGGGAATCAGACAATACACCCACAGTTACGCCCACAGCGGGAGGCGGAGACGTAAGTGGAGAGTGACGGGGTGACTGTTAGACAACTAATTTAGGTGGAATGCGTGATGTGTCCTGGACCAGTGTGCAAAGTTTATTCAAATTCTTAACGTCATCTTTCAGATCATCGTCTTTTGGAGTTTCTAATATCATAGCAATGCCGTCCCACACAGGATCATTTAAAATTAAGGTAAAGCCTTCCTCACCAATCTCACCTTCACCAATATGAACATGGCGGTCCAGATGGCTGCCTAGTTCTCCTTTACTGTCATTGAAGTGCCAGCACTTCACCCGATCAATCCCCAAATCTTGCTCTAGTTCATCCATCATTTTGCCATAGCCCTCAGAAGTGCTTAGATCATAACCAGCGGCAAAGGCATGGCAGGTATCCAAACAGACAGCCACCCTATCCTTCTCATCAACAAGCTCGATAATCTGCGCCAATTGTCCAAACGTATGTCCAACAGTTGTTCCCTGCCCGGCCATGATTTCAAGCAGTGTGACCGTATCACGACATTCTGGGTGTTGCTGATGAATTTGATTCAATGCTGCTGCCACCCGCTCTACACCCACCCCGAGTCCACTACCGGTATGAGCACCGGGATGCAAAACAACATGGGGTACACCATATGCATGGGCACGATTTAGTTCATCGGCATGGGCATTCTGGCTTTTTTGCCAAAGGGGATCTTTGGGTGACGCCAAGTTGATTAGATAACTAGCATGGCTTACCACATAATCAATCCCTTGAGTTGGCATCTCTTTCTGCCAGCGTTGCACATCATCCTCATTAATAGCTGGTCCGGCCCACTGCCGGTTATTCTTTGTAAAAATTTGGACAGCATTGCTACCAATTGAACTAGCACGATCCAGCGCTTGGCTTACACCGCCAGCAATAGACATGTGGGCACCAAGTAATAAATTAGACATAAATTCTCCATTTTCTCAAAAACAATCTAATCCGTTAGTAAAATTTCTGTCCGGCATTTGTGGGATTCGGCCTGAAGAGCAGAAAGGAAGGAGAACAAAACTTTTCTGGCCATCTCTATACAACAGTTCTATCTGGCTACATCCCGACTGTCATATTGCATTGTCTCCATAAAAATGCTATATAATGAAGGGAAAAATCCATCGCTGACTGTCTCGAAGACATGTCGTACTCTATATTGTAGGAAAGAGAATTAAATAACTTGGTCATTACCTATACTGCGGTCGATTTGAAAACAGGTGTTTTCCAAAGCTCTACCGGAGTACCTAAACACTTGTTTTCAAACGGAGCTGAGTATAGAACAAAATCTCATTGAAACGCTCAAGCTATTTACGATTCATTCCTTAAAGTGACAAGAAGTGCCTTATGCTACTTGCTTTTGACACAGCTACCCAGACTGCATCTATTGCTATCTACAATCCAGAGACAGATGAGTTGCTAGGTGAATATACTTGGCTGGCTCGCCGCAAACAGACACAAGACCTATTGAGCACAACACAGTTGATGATGCAGCAGTTGGCTCTCTCACCTAGCTCGATAACAGGATTATCAGTCACCACAGGACCGGGTAGTTTTACAGGTGTACGAATCGGTATCAGTGCAGTAAAAGGGATTGGCTTGGGGTTGCCCGTCACGCCTCAGGTAATCGGGATTCCTACGTTGAGCGTTACAGCAGCGGCTTGGTACACCTGTCTCAATCTGTCTTCAATGGGCCAACTAAAATATGCCTTCCCAGGCCAAGACGCAGATGAGTTAACCAAAGTTCGGATTTGCCCCTATATACAGGCAGGACGAGGCAGGTACAACTGGGTATTTACCCCAAACTCATTTCCTTTGGCCATACCATCAACAAGCAATGAGTCAACCGATACAGTCTCAAGACCTACCACGTTATGGCGACCAGAAAGATCAGAGCATTTTGCTGGCTCGGTATCAGAGCTGGTCCACTCGCTCATGGAGCAGGCACCCCGAACCATCCTCGTAGTAGGGGAAGAGACTGAGGAATTGAGAGATGCAGTAAGTAAGCTTTCACATATTCAGATGATGGATCCAATCAGCGGGATGCGAAGGGCTGGACAATTGGCCCGCCTAGCCGCTTCCCACTTTGCGGCCGGTCAAGGAGATACCTTAGCCGATCTGCAACCACTCTATTTACGTAATCCATGAATGATATGCACCCAAGCTATTTACTTCAATTTTCTCCCATGAAAACAACCGATGTTGGTGAGGTGGATTCTATTTCTCAGAGTTCCTTCCCTACCCCTTGGTCACCCAAAACATATATCCGAGAAATTGAAGAGGGGCCACATAGCCATTATTGGGTGATTAGACCCAATCCATCACTAGGCTATGGCACGGCTGCAGTTACTTTACCATCTATCTTTGCTTACGGCGGCATGTGGATTCTGGATGAAGAAGTCCACATCCTAGTCTTCGCTACACACCCAGCATGGCGAGAATGCGGAATTGGAGAATGGCTCTTACTTAATATGCTTATTTTAGCCAACCAAAAGGGGGCAAAAACCACAACCCTGGAAGTACGTGAAAGTAATGTGGCCGCTCAGTCGCTCTATGCAAGCATGGGTTTTGAAGAAATTGGCAGGCGTAAAAATTACTATAAGGATACGAATGGAAGCCGTGAAGACGCCATAATTCTTTCCTTACCTATCTTGGAACTATCTTATCTCACCCAGCGTCTAAATGTGAAGTCACCTCTTGTGAAAGAACGTATACAGAAACGCATACGAAACTCGATACAAGAAACTTTCGTTTTCAAAGCGACCGCACCATAGAAACGAGAATGATTTAAACTCAATGGAAGCTCTCGTGCACCTGAGATGAAAGAAACAAGGTTTCGGGTTTTATTTGATCTTGAATCCTTAGTTTCTGTTGGTTGGTCCCTCACTAAGTGAATCCGACGCATCTGACTCCTCAGCAAAAGCAACAACAACAATTCGGTGACTATTGTCATCTCTTGGCCAGCAGCTAACGAGCGTTAACCGATCGTCATCAAAGTGGCCAATCCAGGCAGCATTTCCCTTTCGTTGTTCTTCAGTGGCATACGTTTCAGGGACAATCAATACTTTGTCGATGGTATAACGGTAAGTATCTCCATTCGCCCACAATAGAGCCTCATCTCCCTGCTTAAGCTGGTCCAATTCCCTAAAGACTGCGCCATAAATATTGTTATGACCACTTAAAACAACGTTTCCTCCAACACCTAATTTAGCACTATTGAGATGCCATCCAGCAGCATGATCGGCAACATCCCATTGACTAAAGATTCGGCCATCATCGGATTGGCTTTGGGACCAACCAAGTTCTACGACAGAACTATCCAAATTAATAGATGGAATCAGCAAACGCTCAGGTATAGCTCCGAATATTTGTTCGCTTACTTCACCATTAACAATGTCTACATCTCCCCCATCATCGCTCATTGGTAGAACCTGAGGGTTTTGTGCGTGAGAATTGCTAGAGGTTGGATCTAGATCACTATATGGAGTAGATGTGGCAGATAGAACACCAACTGTTTGTTGGCTCACCTTCGGTGCAATTGTGCTAGCTGGCTTTGGTTGTCCACACCCTGTTAGAAATATGATAACCAAGAAAAAAATAACGAAAAATTTCGCGACCATACAATATCTAACCTTATACTCAGCTCCGTTTCAAAACCGTAGTTTGGCCTCTCCGGTAGAGCTACGGAAAACTACGGCTTTGAAATCGACCGTAGTATAGCAATATTTGGATCTATGGCTCACTACCAAGCCGACGCCCTTGCGCAATGGCCTCCAGCCTAGCCACAGGGCCACCGATTGGAGAAAGAATGGCCGTAAAGGTTGTTTCCCCACCACGTGGAACCACATTGTGTTCAGGGACAACTTGGCGCATGGCAATGACTCGTTCAACGGCATCATATGCGGTAATGACGACCTGAACACTTACGGCTTCCTCGGGACCGAAATTGTATACGGTTCCAGTTACGGTATGAGAGGAGTATCGCTCTCCCTCGCCTTGTAGATCACGGATTTCTAAATCTCGATAGTAGCTTCCAATATAAGCTTCTACAGCACTAATTGGGTAAGTACGATATCGTTCAAACGGACCAGGAAGCTCCCCAAAAATAACTGCAAACGGAGCGCGTCCCTGGACATCAACAAAATCAATTGCAACCAATCCCGCCCCTTGGACCATCTCACTACCGGCCTCATCTAGCAGAGAAACTCCTACACGTACTTGCTCAACAGGAACAGCACTATCATTCACTACTTCACCAAGCACCCAAAGGCCACCAATGGCTGTCTCTGTAAAGTTCAAATTATGTAGAGAAACAGCAAGAGGTGTTGGCGTGGCTGTGGTACTCAATGTATTGTCGACATCCTCACTACCAGGAATGATTAGCTGTTGCCCAATTTGGAGTGTACGCGGATCAAGAATTCCATTGGCATCCTGAAGAGAAGAGACGGTAACGCCATACTGGTTGGCGATAGAAAGTAAACTATCGCCACTGACTAGCGTATAGATGACAGGTGTTGGCGTAATAGTAGGCGTAGGTGTAGGAGCCGGGGTATATGGCGCAGGTGTTGGGGTCGGCGGTGGCGTAACAGCAATAATCGCAATCGCAATCGTTGCAGTTGGAGCTGGGGTTGAAGTTGGGGTCAAAGTAATTACTTGGCCACAAGCGGCCCCCCCAGTAATACTCCCTACTAGAATAATGAGGAGTACGAACCCCTTAAACCAACGACCCATAAATCAATCCATGCCGGCCTGACACACCACAAGATAATGAACGCCATTTCACATTCATAATTCCCCACATCTCCAAGCTTGGCTCAAGATGGCCGTCGACCTGGGTGCCTAATTTTGTGGAATGGTCTAACGTCCCGGATATGGATCCGCACCATATGAGACACCATAATCTGGTTCGGCATCCATTTGGCTATCCTGATGCATACGTAATAACAGAGCAGCCGTTAAACGAGTATTTTCTTCTACAGCGACTCGAAGCAATATACTTTCCCCAGCAGCATAAAGAATAAGAAAGTAGATAAGGCCGGCAATAAGTGTAATAATCCCAATAGCCAGACCATTATCGGCCAGGAGTGTAGGATCAAAATCAGGAACGGTTCCCATTAATGGCTCAATAACAGTTACGAATGCCGGTGCAGCAATTCCAGCAACAATTGCAAAAAGTACAGATACAACCAAAATGAGCCAAGCAATTACTTTTAGGGCGTTTCCAACTAAACGTAATATCCCAAAGCGTTTTGGGACTGCCATAATTTCTCCTCCTATCTAAATAAAAATTCATAATCAGTAGTTCATCATGTCATCCCTTCAACTTCGTTCCGGGTATAACTGAGGAACCGAAGATTTCTCGGCAACATTGTGGACTACTGAGAATCTATTTACTGTCAGTACTTTTGACTGAGCTAGGCGTACTGGATTTCCCTCCGGAAGCAGAATCTGAGCTCGTGCTGCTCGCAGTGGTTGAATCCGTAGAAGATGTCTTGGATTCAGAGGATGAATCCCCATTCTTGCTCTGTGTATCAGCAGAGTCATCATTCTTCACAGCTGATTTATCATCGGATTTGTCGTCAGATTGATTATCGGATTTACTATCAGATTTTTTATTGGACTCTTTGCTATCGTTGATGTACCATCCACTGCCCTTAAAGTGAATTGCAGGCACGCCCATTTTGCGTTGAACCTGATTTTTTTGGCAAGATGGACAGACTGGGGTTGTTGAATCAGAAAATGATCGGATCTTTTCAAATTCAAAACCACAATCACTACAAACATATTCGTAAATTGGCATGATTGCTCTCGTATTCTACTTGTTTCTTGCAGTAACGAATGCTTCGCTTTTTTGCCATCAGCCATGTATTCATAAATGACAGTTCAGGCAGGTACGAGTCGTTCTATACGTAGGCATCCTCTCTGAACCATCGTCCGCTGAGTATGTATTACGAACGGCCACAAAGGCGAAGTAAGGTAAAATATGATTAGTGCAGTATAATCAACCTACTACTTCTTGTCGAATTTCTACTATACAAAACCATCATTGCCTTGTATAGATAAAAGTATATAGCGACAGGCCGTAAAAATGCATTGATTATGTCATACCAATTTATTGAAAAACCAATTAGCTATGGTCGGCATGAGCCTGAAGGAATTTATTTAGAGCTGCCTATAGCTAACCAGATTGATATTGTGCAAACTTGGGGAACCCATCCAGATTTTTATGCTCAATACCATTATAACGGTATTTCACTAAAGGGATATATCGGTATTGGCTTTGATCTTTCACTCGATACGCCAATTGTAGCTGTAGATCAGGGACGTATTAGTGAAATCAATCTAGAGCCTCACGGTTTTGAACGCTATATAAAGATAGAACATTGGTGGGGCGAGTCTCTTTATGCCCGGTTACAAGGTATTCAGGTTGAGTCAGGCCAGCTTGTTAGACGCAATAGTCCTATTGCATTTTCGAGGCTACACCTGGGAGACCTAGCCCAACGTTTCCATTTTGGGATTCGCATTAGACCATACAATCGATACGATGGATGGGGTGGGTTTTCTGATCCGCTACCTTTTTTGAATCCAGAATTACTGGGTAATATTTACTCATCACCATCATCATCTGATTCTATATCACCAGATGTTCTAAATAGAGATCGGTTGGTTCCTCCACTTCCTCTTGCAATAGAAACCTCTTTAATGCATCGACCATAGAAAAACAATCGTTTATATTTAAATGAATATAATTAGCTATCGTAATAGGGGCTGGGGATAAGCGGATAACTATCGAGGAAACCTGTTTGAAATGCTGTTCGCCTACTATATATAGTAGGCTATAAAAATTGCTTCTCTTATACTGTCCCCTCCATGACGCAATATGTATCGTTGGCAGTGGGTATAAGATGTGAACGTGAGTCGTATAACGCCCGAACAACTATGATATGATTTTCAGTAGACAACTATATATAGGCAATAATGTTCTTGATTATACAAGAGTGAAGATAATTGCTACTTTTTGGGAAAAGTATGAATAGAGGAAATTTGTAAAGTTATGCTGTCTTTTCCACCAAAAGCATCATTGTCGTCAACGAGCTATCTTCATTTTGTCCAAGTTTATCCACAAATTATCTTCGGGTTATCTTCTAATTTCCTCATATACTTGGGAAAAGTTGTACTTATGCTCGGTGCTTCTTTACTCTAATTTGAAGAGTGTCGCATAGATCTCTCCTTCCTAATAATAAGTTTTTCTAAATTATCAACAGGTTTCATACCAATTTCGGCAACAAATCAGCAAAATTGCTTAGAGAAATTGTTTAGAATTATTGGTACAATATACTTACGTGATCCATGGTCAATATATTTATGGGTATTGATGAATAAACTATGTCTGCAAAACTATCTGCTAACATTACTGTCAATTTTTCCGGGGAGATTGTTGCTTTAAATCCTCTGGCCGTAGAGCTTTTGGGTTTTCATTCAAATGAGTTGATCGGCATACCAATAACCCAGGTAATACCTGAGTATCAAAAGATGCTAATTCACCCTGTTGCAAGCCATCAGTGGCAGGGTAAAGGAATGTCAACGCCAGCCATTCATCATACTATCCCTATTCAGACCAAATCCAGTGGTGCAATCCAGCGCCAAATATATATTGATTATTTGCCAAAGGAGCAACTCTATAAGGTTTGTTTACCTACAATGAATAGCAATGACATCCCGACAGAGGTATCCAGACGATACGAGTTCATTGTGAATACATCCAAAGAACTCATGTCTCTTGTGAATCGTAACTATCAATACGAAGCCATCAATGACGAGCATTGTCGTATACGCAATCAATCCCGCGAGGAGATATTAGGACGGACAATTGCAGAGCTGTGGGATGATGACCTCTTTCTTAATACGATCAAAGACCCTTTAGATCGTTGCTTTACCAATCAAGTGGTGAGCTATCAGGCTTACTATGAGCACGCCACAAAAGGCATGCGCTATATGGATGTAACATACTATCCTTATAGCAACCCAGATGGGGAGGTTACCCATGCCGTTATTGTTCAACGGGATGTAACGGAGAAGGAACAGGCGGAACAAGCTGTACGCCGCTATGCTCGTCGGTTAGAGACCTTACATGAGATTGATCGAGGGATTCTTGCTGCCCAGTCGTCTGAGGAGATTGCCGAGGCCGCATTGGAGCACCTGCAATACTTGGTTCCATTTCAACATGCCAGTATTGTTGTTTTTGAGAAAAGCAAACCTCAATCAGCGGAACTGATGAACGGTCACCAAGGCCAAGAATTCCCATTTATGGTTATGAGGAATGGACGCCGTGGACAAGTGTATGACATTGAGCATACGCAAGTATTGGCCCAATTAGCGACTGAGCCATTGTCCGAGGAACCTTCATCGAATCTGTCTTATATCAATATTCCCCTTGTTGCTCAAGGCGAACTCCTTGGTTCGCTCAGTCTGGGTGCCAACGATACAGCTATTTTTAATGGAGAGCATGGCGATATTGCTCGGGAAGTCGCATACCAAGTGGCCCTAGCTGTTCAACAGGCTCAATTGCGCAATACACTTCGGATATATACAACCGAATTGGAGGTTCTGGTCCAAGAGCGTACTCAGGAGATCGAGCGTCGCCGCCAGGTTGCCGAAGGAATGCAAGATATCCTCAGGATTCTCAATTCGGATCGACCATTAGATGAAGTTCTAATGTATATCCTTACCCAGGCGCGCTTGCTTTTAGATACAGACTGGATCACATTTATTGGTACTGCGGATAATGAGCATGGGCTGGAAATGGAAACAGTCCATAGCCTGAATACAAATGGCCTTTCCCACGATGAGCTAACTGTGAGCTATCGATTGGCCTTGCATGCGCTTTCTATGAGTTATCCAACAATCGTGAGCAAATCTGCCTCTCATCGTAAGATTGGCGTCTACCAAGAGCTGTGGAAGGGTGTGGAATTAGAGCAAATACGCCATAACTCCATGGTGGCTGTTCCTCTCTCTGCTAACCAAGAATCCTACGGGGCCATTGTACTCTACTATTTGCAAAGTCGTGATGTATCAGAGGAGGAGATCAATACGGCTGTATCGCTTGCCGATCAAGCTGCTCTCGCTATTGAAAATGCTCGCCTTCATGAGCGGGCTGAGCAAGTGGCGGTAATGGAAGAACGAGAGCGGCTGGCTCGGGATCTTCATGACTCTGTGACTCAGTCTCTTTATAGCCTTACCCTCTTTTCCGAGGCGGGCCAGCGAGTGATGAAGGTTGGTAATACGCTGCGAGTTAGCGAATATTTAAGTCAATTAAGCGAAACGGCCCGCCAAGCATTGAAAGAAATGAGGTTGTTACTCTACGAACTGAGACCGGTAGTATTAGAGCAGGAAGGATTGATAGGTGCCTTGCGCAGGCGGCTGGATGCTGTTGAGAAGCGAGCAAATATTAGCGTCCGGTATGATGTAACGGAACCAATTGTGTTGCCACCATCAACTGAGGAGTGTTTATACCGAATTGCCCAAGAAGCGTTGAATAACTCGTTAAAATATTCAGGAGCCAATTTGGTGACCGTGCATATTTTGCTAAGTAACCATTCTGTTACAATGGAAATTGCAGATAATGGAATTGGTTTTGATGTAAATGAAGCACTGAGGAGTGGGGGAATGGGGTTACTGAATATGAGGGAACGAACATACAAGCTGAATGGGGAAATCATAATTCAGTCGGAGTTAGGGAAAGGGACAACGATTTCCATTACCATAGAAACCGAGAAAAAGGTGGATCAATTCATGGGTGTTAGTCAGCACAAATTAATCGAGGTGGATGGGGGCAAATAAATATGGAATACGATGACATGTGGCGAAAACCAGCCAATGAAATAATACGGGTGCTGATCTCCGACGATCATGACGTAGTCCGGCGGGGATTGCGAGCTTTATTAGAAACGGAATACGATATTGAGATCGTTGGGGAAGCCGAAGATGGCGTTGAGGCGGTGCTCAAAGCGCGCTCGTTACAACCGGATGTCATGTTGCTGGATCTAATGATGCCGCGCAAAAATGGGATTGAGGTAATTAGCGACATTAAGCAGGAGAATCCCGAAGCTCGTATTTTGGTCCTGACCAGCTTCTCAGATGATGAGAAGGTCTTCTCTGCAATTAAGGCAGGTGCGCTTGGGTATCTGCTCAAAGAGACTTCGCCAGATGAACTGCTTCAAGCAGTGCGGGACGTATACAATGGCGAATCTTCTCTGCATCCGGCAATTGCGCGCAAATTAATTCGCGAACTGAATCGACCTACCACATTGCCTCCGGCTGATGAGCCACTAACTGAACGGGAAATTGAAGTCCTGATCAAGGTTGCCCGAGGTCTCTCCAATCAAGAAATTGCCGATTCGCTCGTCATCAGCGAGCGCACTGTGCGCACCCATGTGAGCAATATCTTAAGCAAGTTGCATCTTGCCAATCGAACTCAGGCTGCCCTCTACGCCTTAAAAGAGGGCCTAACTAGCCTTGATGACGCTGGCTGGTAACCGCTTTCTGCATAAAGCACACTTCAAATCGCAACCGCTATAATCTGTTTAGTAAGAAAGACTGCCCAATGGGTGGTCTTTTTGTTTGAGAGGAAACCTGTCATTTGTTGGATGTGACATATGGTCCAGCGTGAAATAATGTCCCTACATGCATTCACGCGTTTTGATGTAATAAATGAGGGCCATCTTGAATGTCAGATATTATGCCAAATTCCTAACGGTTGTCTTCCTTTTACCGTTAATCTTGTTGGGTATGCAAAATATAACGAGTTTACACGCGCACACAATTGCTCAACAGCAAATGCCAGAGGATCATGTGAAATTAATCCACTTTGAGCCTGGCACGACTGAAATGGAAGCGCGTCGTTACGTTGCAGATGTTGGGGGGCAATTCCTCGCATGGATTGCTCCCCTTTATGTCGCCAAAGCGGTTGTCTACGAACCAGTAGAGCATGCCCAGGTAAGCGCATCGGCTCAGGGGGGCATTGAAGCCCTCCCAATCCTAAATATTGAATCAGATGGTTGGGTCTATGGTACGGCCGATGTGAATGATCCAGATTTGCAGGATCCCCAACGGACCTATGCCCATCGGTTGCTAAGCCTGCCGACTGCTTGGGATTACACTATGGGGAGCACTGATATAGTTATTGCCATACTAGATACAGGTATTACATCTGACCATCCCGAATTTTCAGGCCGCATTCTCCAAGGATATGACTTTTATAACAATGATGATGATCCAGAGGACGATCATGGGCATGGTACCCACGTAACAGGTATTGCTGCGGCCGCTGTCAACAACGCCATAGGGGCCGCCGGTGTTTGTGGAGGCTGCTCTATTCTGCCTGTCAAGGTTCTGAACGAGAACAATGCTGGTACATGGTCTGGCGTTGCCTCCGGTATCATCTTCGCAACCGACCAAGGGGCCGATGTCATTGTTATGAGTTTGGGCAGCACGTCAGGTACACAGGTTGTTGAAAATGCTATTCAGTATGCACGAGAGCATGATGTTGTGATTACGGCTGCAATGGGGAATACGAATTCAAGCCGAGACTTTTTCCCAGCCGCTTATGATGGTGTCATCGGTGTGGTGGCAACGGATCGAAATGATAATCGATGGGTTCTTAGTAATTATGGAACATATGTAGACGTCAGTGCACCAGGCCACGTTATCTACAGCACCTTTAATGATTTAGACAATATGTATGATGGTCATACGTTTATGAGTGGGACAAGTATGGCTACTCCCCATGTTGGTGGACTCGCCGGCTTAATTCGGAGTTTGTCTCCATCCCTTTCAAATGATGAGGTTGCTCAGATCATTGAAGATACCGCCGTGGATCTTGGTACGCAAGGTTGGGATGAGCATTTTGGCTATGGGCGTATTGATCCGACAGCGTCACTTGCTATGGCTGAACCTGGCGGTGCTACTGGCACTCTTTCTGGAACAGTGTGGATTGATGCAGATATTGATAGCATTCTGGATACAAACGAGGCTGAGCGGCTAGCGGGTGGTATTGTTACATTGTGGAGTAGTCGAAATGGCACCATGATTGCTAACACAATGACGAATGAGAATGGTCAATGGCATTTTAGTGAATTGATTGCAGGTAACTATCGCCTAACTGTTGAACTAGAAGATGTAGATGATAGTGAAAGCCGTCAGGGTGAACTCATTCTGACAACATCTGATCGGACAGAAGTCCGTCTAGAGCGTGGCCAACAGCTCATCGATCATAACCTGGGCTATGTATATCAATTACCATCCAGCTCTGTGGGGGCAATTTATGTCGAACGCTATGTTAGCGAGGTAACCCTCTATTGGGATGGTTTAAGTGATCTGGTAACAGGCATTATCCTGGAACGTTCTGCTGAAGAAGGGGAATATACTGTAGTGGGTCAGATTATCTTTGATGCCGAATCAAGGGATTCTCGAAGTACAACGAGCTACACGGATGTATTGCCTACAGCTTTGGAAGAATCTACTGTTCGATATCGTACAAGAATATTACCAGGAGACACATACTTGGATGACGTAGAAGTCGCCTTGATTCCCGATATTGAACTAACACCACCCGAAGATGTACCCGGGTCTAACGATCTTATTTTCTTACCCTTGGTTGCTCAATAAGAGATAGCGAAAATTGTAGGAGAGGATGTAACAATGAACAGCTTTTCAAGAATAGGCCAAAACGAAGTAGACCAAAACTCGATCTTAAGCGATGCATTCATAGGGGGTGACCGGCTTAAGGTGCTTGTTGCTGAGGACGAAAAGGTAATGCGCGACATTCTAACCATGTCATTACAGCGGCTGGGATATGAAGTGGTGACTGTTACTAACGGGGTTGAAGCTGTCACTGCATTTGGCATGTACGACTTTGATCTGCTGCTTCTCGATGTCTTGATGCCGGAAATGGATGGATTTGTTGTCTGTAGTGAAATTCGCAAGCGCTCTGACGTGCCTATCATTATGCTGACTGCATTGAGCCGCCCAGATGATATCGTTCGTGGACTGGAATTAGGGGCAGATAACTATATTACCAAACCCTTTACGTTTAAGGAAGTAGAAGCGAGAATTCGGGCTATCTTACGGCGCTCCGCTGTCACTGCTGAGAAGCAGACATTTTCGATTTTGGAGCATGGAGATATTCGCATAAATGATGAAATTTCTGAAGTGACAGTGAATAGCGAATATGTTGAATTAACACGTACTGAGTATCGCTTGCTTCACTATCTAATTAATCATGCCAATCAGCCCGTTAGCAAAGATGAACTGTTGCAAGGTGTGTGGGGGTATGAAAGCGCGGATAGCCCAAATCTGGTTGAATTGGCTATTCGCCGGCTACGGAAGAAGATTGAAGACAATGCCTCTCGTCCAAAACGGTTGGTGACTGTTCGGGGATTTGGTTACAAGCTGACAGATAATACAGAAAAACGACGCCAACCGCATCCCGATACTCTTCCAACTATCCCGCAAGAGTATCATAACGGTTTAACCGACACTCACCGTAATTTGAATACAGAGGCTTCAGATTTGGTTGATAGCTCAAATGGCCAAGTGACACCAGCGTCAGCACCTAAGCCTGAACAGCCAATTCGCACAACCTATTAACTCCCCCAATGTCATAAAGGTAGTAGAAACCTTTATACCACCAACCATACGCTAATTCTGAGGTGTCCATGTTGGCGTTGGTTGGTTCGGTTTTGGTGTCCAAGTCGGGGTCGGGGCTAATTCCGTTGCAGGCTTTGGCGTCCATGTAGGCGTTAGCTGAATGAGGGATGTCGATATACGCTCCCAATCCATCTGAACGATTGCACCAAGAGTATTCTCATAATACTCTACAAGCAATTCATGTGTACCTTCTTCTATCGGCAGGTCTACAACAAATGTCTCCGCTGCTTGGTCTCTCCACTCGTCAAGAATAAGTGCTCCATTAATCCACATGCGAATGCCATCATCGGCCGTTGCTGTAAATCGATAGAGGCCCTCTTGGAAGAATTGCGTTCGTTGCCAACGAGCCGAAAATTGATCGGCTGGCAAGCTTGGATTGGGACTATCGGTACCCCAGTTAAAGTTTATTTCCCCATCATCACGTAGTAAAGCTGGTCGCCCGCTCAGACTTTGATTAGCAAAATACTCACCCCTCCATCCAACAAAGTTGGCCTTCTCTTCCCACGATAGATGAACCAGTGCGTTGCCAGTTCTTTCATAATATTCCAAAATGATCTGATGCTGCCCCTGATTGAGTACAGTCTGAGCCGTTAATTGGCGACGGCTCCCGTCTTGCCAACTATCAATCAAGAGTTGCCCATCTATCAGTAGGCGAGCGCCATCATCAACTTCTAGCTGGAACGTGTAGCTTCCTGCTTCAAAGTAGATCGAGCGAGACCACCGAGCACTGAAGTTATCCTCAGGAATCTCAGAGGAAGGCGATTCACTCCCCCATTCAAAACTAATGATTTGGTCGTTTTGTATGAGCGTTGGGTCTCCATCTAAGTTGGGGTTGGCCCAATAATCACCTCGCCACTCTTGGATGACTACAACGACTGGTGCCGGAGTCCATGTCGGCGTAGAGGTAGGGGGAATAGGGGGGGCTTCGGCAGCTTGAGTCGATGCAGGCGGTAAAACTTCGATTGTTGACGACGTGGTCGTCGATGACGCATCAACCTCATTCGATGCGACCAATAGCGTAGGTGTTATCAGCGCAGATGTTGTTATAGGTGTAGTTAACTCAGGTGTAACAATAGGTACTACCGTGGCGGTATCTCTCGCATCACCAGCTGCTTGGCCTGGGTTATTAATGACCGTTGAGGTGACTACTGTTACCTCGCCATCCCCAATGGCGCTTTGGGGCGTTTGGGTAGAGCGTACAACTTGGGTGGGTGTCACAGTCAGTGTAGCTGTCAAACTGTCAATCGGTGGGACTGTCAGCGTAGCAGTGGGTATGAACGTGGGTGTGAACGTTGGCGTTGCTGTTGGCAGTAGCAAAAATTGGAAAGGAGTTGCCGTCGGTTGGGTTATCGTTGCTGTTGCCGCAGGTTGTGGAGATGCCGTAGGGGGCGCGGTAATGGTTGCAGTAGCGGTCGGCGTTGCGCTTCGTGTGTTAGTGGCCGTAATGTCTGGCAAAACTGTTGGTACGATGACAACGAACTGCGTCGATGTACCTAGATCTTCATTGAGTGTATAGGCAACGATCGTATAAATGCCAGGGTCGTTCCACCGCTCTGTGCCAGGGTAGGCAAAGCCTGCCTCAAATCTGCCCTGAGCATCGGGAATGTTGGCCGTGAGAATTCCGCTTTGTCCCTGTGTATCTTCTAGCTTAAGGATGACCAGCTTTCCTGGCAGCCAACCTTCCCCTTCCACGTTTACATAGGTTCCAGAGTAGCCGCCAACTGGATCCAAATTAATATCTGGACTAATGAGAAAATTGGGATCATTCGTCGGTGTTGGTGTAGGCGTTACCAACAGATCGGGGAAGTTCGACAGACAGCCCGTCAGCACGAAGAGGAGGGTAGTCCAAACTGTGCTAAGGCCAATTTTTCTCATCGTTTAAAAAATGAACGTTACTCGTATGATAACACTTCCCGTACCGTTAACCGAGATGCATTCCAAGCTGGCAATACACTCGCTACAGTGGCTAGAATAGCTACAATGAATAACCACACAATTACGCCGGTTGAAGAGAAGGTATATGGAAGAGATGTGCTAAAGAGGGCTTGACCGACTGCATTGCTTAATCCCAGACCTGCTGGGAAAGCCAGTATGGCCCCAATGACCCAACTGATCATACCGATAATGACCCCTTCTATAATCACAATGCGACGTACCGAGCGGTTGGAAGCACCTACAGCTCTCATCACACCGATCTCCCGAGTCCGCTCCAAAACGTTTGTGCTCATGGTTCCCATTAACCCCAATGCACCGACTGAGGCTATGAGAACACCCATAGCTGACAACAATACAATGATGATATCAAAAAATCCCGAAGAGATGCGGCGAATGATGTCGATGGTAAAGGTCTCGGCCACCCGGAGGCCGGCATCATTAAGCTGTTCCTCCATCATATTCATCATCTCATTAATGTCTGTTATCTGGCTCCGGTCAACCTTCACTTGGATGCTTAAGCTTTGGCCTACGTTGTCAGTTAGTCTAGAGTAGTAATCGTATGGAACATAGACTGGAATCTGACTGGGTGGCCCACCCAAAACCTGGGCAATGCCAACTACGGTCCATGCCGTATCTTTTTCATCAATCTCAAGAACAATCTCATCACCGACTTGGATATCGTCTTCGCCAGCCGCTACTGCTTTTGTACTGATAACTACAGCACTTTCATCCCCATCAATTAGCCAGCGCCCTTCCTCCAATGTCGGTTGGACCATCTGACTTCCAGGTGGTAATGCAAAAACGCTCAATGAGTCGCTTTCGGTTCCATCAGTACGTACGCGGGTGGCCGAACCTTGCCCCCAACTTTCAACAGAGGTAACGCCATCCATGCTGCTAACCGTCGATTCTGTCAGCGCCGTTCGATACGTGCGCTCAAAGACAATCTGAATGTCAAACTGGTTGTAGGCTAATGCCTCCTCAATGAGGTTGCCCAGTGAAATACGTACGCTCCCTACTGTCATAAAGATCATACCACCCATGATCATCGTTAACAGTGTTAGAATCAAGCGGGCCCGTTTACGGAAGGTATTACGCAGAGAGAGTTGAATGGGTCTAGATAGACCACGAATTTTGGTCAGGAATAAATTGAGCAGATCAACACCGACATTGCCAATTCCAAAATCAGAGATAGCTTCACGCACTGTGACGCCGGTTCCTCGAATGACCGGATAGAGAGCAGCCAAAAGTGGTATCAGGATTCCAACGCCGACCTGGACCAAAAGGACGGGAAGTGGCAGCACCCAACGTGGGAAATCAATATTGATAAAGCCACCAAGGATCTGCATTAAACCGCCTGCCACAAACACGGTAATGGGAATGGCAATAAGTAATGCCAGAATGCTGTAGAGCAGGACTGCACCAATGTACATAATAAATACTTGGCCACGTTGCGCACCCACGGCTTTCATTACACCAATCTGGCGCACCTGTTGAGCCATCAAGGCTGATATCGTGTTGATAACAAGAAACCCACTCAAAGCTAAGGCGAGCAGTCCCAAAGGTGTTAGCATGAGTGAAATGGTTTCAAAGATATCTTGGAAAAATAGCTCGCCGGGTTCTGGTATTCGTTTAAAAAAGACATTGCGTCCGCTACGCTCGATCTTGTCGCCTACTTCATCAGCAATTTCAACTACATAATCTTTACTCGTAAGCTGCTCAGGAGTGCCAGAGACCCGCAAGGCCACCTGTCCATAATTACGAGAACCGCCCAACCGCTCAAAGGTGTCCAAGTCCACATATGTATTGGCTCGGTTTGTAAAAGCAGAAGGAAATGAATTGGCATCATAGACCACGCCCGATACCGTTAGCTCTCGGCGTTTTCCTGCTTCGTTCTCCACCAAAATGGTGCTGCCGACTTTGATGTCGGCAGGTAACACATCCGAGGATAGAGAGCCTCGTTCAATTACAATTTCATTTTTACCAGGCCAGCGACTCTTTTCAGCTTCAAAGTCAGGTCTGTTTGGAAAACGATCTAGGAGTTCAATGGTATTGATCCGCATTGATTCGAAGTCTTCAACGACCTCTACACCCATGGGTACCCAGTTACCCGGTTCAATTTGTACCTGAACGGTTAGGTTGTTTTCCCCTCGAACTTCCGCCACACCCGGCACCCGTAAAATAGACTCAAGCATGGCATCATCAATGTTTTCAGTAATGATGGTCGCATAAGCCGTGTTGCTGCGGACGGATACGTCTTGCATGGTATTTAAGATAACCGTACGCAACTGCTGTACCACACCAACCGCAAAGATTCCCACGGCAATAGATGCCACAACGAGAATTGTGCGAGTTTTGTTTGAGGAAAGATCGCGTAGAACTTTGCGCCAGCGTGGATCAAGCATAGTATGCACCGCCTATATAGGTAGTCCCGTATTTGAGGCACCGGCGGGCGACAGGTCGGATAATCCTTCCCCATGTGCCTTAACCGATGAACGAGTCTCTAAAGAGTCAAAGGAATCATAAACAGACTGGTTTTTCTGCCGCACTTCATCGCCGATAATCTGACCATCGGCAATGGTTAAGGTACGGGTTACCCGCTTCGCCAGATCTTCGTCATGGGTAACCATCAAAATTGTTTTGCCATTGCTTACAAGTTCTTCAAATAGAGCAAAGACTGCATCAGATGTCTTGGAGTCCAAATTACCCGTTGGTTCATCTGCTACAATAAGTGGGGGATCATTGGCCAGCGCGCGCGCAATCGCTACACGCTGCTGTTGACCACCGGAGATAGCCGTTGGCAGCTTGTGCATATGTTCTTCCATTTCCACCTGCTCCAGTAGGTGAACGGCTACATCCTTCCGTTCACCACGCCCATACATATTGCAGAAATCCATGGGGATCATCACATTTTCTAAGACGGTGAGTGTGGGGAGTAATTGGAAGAATTGAAAGACCACCCCGATCGTCTTGCCTCGCCAGACGGCCGTTTGGCCCTCACTTAATGTGTGAACAGGTGTACCGGAAACGTAGACTTCACCACTGCTTGGCCGGTCGATCCCTGTAATCATGTTACTGAGCGTGGATTTACCTGAACCAGATTTTCCAACGACCGCAACAAATTCTCCTGAACTAACCTTTAAATCGACGTCGCGTAGTGCAATGAAATCACCTGCCGCTGTTTCATAGGCTTTGGTTACATTGCGTATATCAATCAAGTCTGCCACATGGTGACTGCCATTTTTTGATACGTTTTGAGATTTTTTGCCACCGAACAAACGTTTGAACATGAGGTGCTCCCTCTAATGCAGCAAAATATACACTGCGGTTGGGCATAGATGCGAATGTCGGAAATCTTCACCTATAATGCGGTCGTTTTGAACACTATAGTTTTTCATCACTCTACCATAGAGACTACTCTATGGTTGTCAATCGGAGCTGAGCATGGAAGATGTCCGGCTACTATACCATATTCTAAATCGACCTGACGTGCTGTTCTTCCTATTCCATTTGTTAATAATCCATTTGTTGCTGTTTCATCTACGATAATGATTGCATGATTCTGTCCTCCTTTTCGCTTTTGCCTATTTTGTCAGCCTTGCCTTTTTTTGCTCTGCCTTTAGCGGCGCGCTATACTTTGAGAACAATGCCCTGAATAAAAGATCTTACACCCATACTTAGATACTAAGCCCGATTAATTAAGCTTGATTAATATTGAGTATGATTAAGATTACGTAAAGACCCTTGAAGGAGTTTCTTGTGGAACGCAAACCTGATATTGTATTCCTCATTTTAGATACCCAGCGGGTGGATCGGCTCTCCTGCTACGGTTACCACCATCAGACTTCTCCCCACCTGGATGATTTTGCCGCTGATGCTACCCTTTTTCGCTACGGCATTTCACCTGCTCAATGGACCGTGCCCACTCATGCATCGATGTTTACGGGGCTATACCCATCTGAGCATACAACTCAACAGTCCTACTCGGTGCTACCTGATGAATTACCAACGTTAGCCGACCGGCTTTATGATGGAGGATACTATACTGCCGCTTTCTGCAACAATCCCTTAGTTGGTGTTGTTCACAATGGGCTGCGACGAGGTTTTTATAGTTTCCTAAACTACAGTGGTTTGCTGACAAATCGACCAAACCAGGCGGGTAAACCAAAAACGCCGTTTGGTCGCTATCGCCAATTTTTCAAACGTATGGTCAGCGGGATTTTGCATCGAATGCAGGATGCCTTTGCTCGCTCTGATGCACTGCTGGCCTTTGCCTTTACACCACTTATGGTCCCTTTTTGGCAAACAGCTTTGAGCTTTAAAGGTAACACGGGACGATCTCTTGCCGATGCAGCCCGCCTCCTGATAGAGCGCAAAGGGCTAGATGAAGGCCAGCCTGCTTTCTGCTTTATTAACCTGATGGGGACTCATATGCCCTTTCATCCAAATCATGAGCAGTTAGAGCGCTTTGCCCCAAAGGTGCTACACAGCAAAGAGTCCCGTCGCTTCCTGCAAAAATTGAATGGAGATGTCTTTGGCTGGCTGGCCCCTTTGGCTAGCTCTATGGCTGGGGAACATAAGGCCATCATTGATGGCGTATATGATGCTGAAGTGGCTACCCAAGACGAGCATTTAGGCACATTCTTCAAGCAGCTACGAGAGAGTGGCGCAATTGATAACACCCTCATCGTTGTCTGCGCGGATCATGGTGAACATCTTGGCGAGAAGCATCTCATGGGGCATACTGTCTCTCTCTATAACGTTTTGACTCATGTCCCGTTGATTATTCGCGATCCATCAGGTATTTTACCCAAAGGGAGTACCGTCGAGCAGACCGTATCTACCCGCCGTCTTTTCCATACCGCATTGACTGCGGCTGGTTTGGCAGAAGAGCATGAGAAGCGATACACCCTACTGAAAAATTTAAGCGGAGAAACAAGCGACGAGTCCGCTGGTAACCTAGATGCAAACCTCAATAACAACCTTAATGAGGATTTGGATCCCGACGGTGGCGTCGTCTTTGCGGAAGCCGTGACACCCCAAAATGTGCTCAATTTGATGAAGAAACACAAACCCGAATTGGTGGAAAAGCACGCCACCGATCAAGGGCGCCAAGCCGTCTGGTCATATCCGTACAAGTTAATTGTTACAGGGAATGGACGACGTGAACTCTACAATTACGCCGATGATCCGACTGAACAAGTAGATCTCAGCGAAGAATTGCCAGAGATCTCTAACAAGTTATACGAGCATTTACAAACATTTAAGTTGCGTGTTGATGCGATGCCAAGCTTAAGCAGCCGAACGGTTGTTCAGGACGATCCTCAATTAAAGCAACGTTTGAGGGCATTAGGGTATCTTGAGTAATAATCTGTAATTTAGTTCTCATTCCCCATATGCAAAGTGGGGCAGTGGACTTATTGATCACATAAGAATGAAAAGGTAGCTACATGTATCCACCATTTGATCCGATTATTTTTGAGTTCGGGCCTTTGGCCTTACGCTGGTATGGGATCCTTCTTGTCAGCGGTATGATTGCAGCCAGTTGGGTGGCCAGCCGCTATGTCTTCCGAAAGGGGGAGGATGGGGAGCTTGTATGGGATATGCTTGTCTGGATTCTGATTCCAGCACTTATCGGTGCCCGGCTTTACTACGTCTTTATTCAATCACCACGCGGACCTCAAGGCTTTGATCGGTTTATGGAGGATCCGATTACAATCCTCCAGATCTGGAACGGTGGAATTCATATCTTCGGCGCATTTATCTTTGGTAGCATTGCGCTTCTAATCTACGGGCGGATTCGGAACCTTCCCATGTCTATATACATGGATGGTATTGGCTTGGGTTTACCTTTAGGCCAGGCTATTGGGCGTTGGGCAAACTTTATTAACCAAGAGCTTTATGGTCCGCCAACAACCTTGCCTTGGGGGCTGCGCATTGACGCAAGCCACCGCATTCCTCCCTATCATGATCTGGCTCAATACCCAGAGAGTGTTCGTTTTCAACCGCTATTTCTTTATGAATCGCTGTGGAACTTTCTGGGCTTTGGGATCATGTTCTGGATTTCTCGGCGCTTTGAGAATTGGCTCAAACCCTGGGATCTGCTGCTGATGTACCTGATCTGGTATCCGTTGGGTCGCTTCTTTCTGGAATTTATCCGCACCGATTCATGGTTCTTTGGCGAGACTCCCTTCAATATGGTTCACGTTCTGTCCGCTATTTCCATCATTGGATCGGCCTTGATTATCTTCCTGCGCCATCAAGGGGAAAGTAGTCAAAAAGCTGGATAAGGATAGAGCAGAACCATAATACTGCCTTGAAAATAACAAAGATTAAAAGATGAAAAAGGTAAAAATCTGTAAAAACCTTCAAAATCTTTTGTTCTGTTGTATTCAATCTGCCTTAGGCCCGATTGCGATAGAGGGTCGGGTCAATTGCCGCTAACATGGAATCTGTCTGAAGTGATTTGTCACAGAATTGATTTAGCTGTTCGATGATAGAGACGGCTTCTTTGAGTAGAACATTGTAATTGACATAAATGAGGTCCATGTTATCTTGTTCGGCTAGCCAGCTCTTTACGTCTTGCAGATGTTTGCCATAGAGCAAACGCATCTCTTCGTCACTCAAGTTATCTGTTGATTCGTTCCGGTGGGTCAACATCTTCTGCTGAGAAGCTAGAACTTCCTCCATGGCCCGTTCCATAAAGATGATTCGATACTGATAAGAAGGTGGGAGATGTTTGAGTAGCATGGAAATGATTTTCACAACCTTTCCCTGCGCGTCAGAAACCCACTCTACATCTCCGCTGGGCAATTTTTTGACTCGCTCAAATTCATAATAGCCATTTGGATTGTCTGTGTCGGCTGTACGGATACTGTCACTGACAACAGAAATCCCCCCTGCTTCTAGCATCCGCATCATCAGGGATGTGCCAGAACGAGGCAACCCTGAGACAATGGTTATCTTGGTTGAAGAATTCTGCCGACCCAGGAGCCTTGCAAAAAAAGCTTTCATGTTTTGTCTACTTTTTCCCATATAAGATTACTTGCGCCAATAAGCCGGCGAAAAGAGAACAACAACGGTGAAGAGTTCTAATCGGCCCATCAGCATAAGCAGAGATAGGAGCCACTTACCTAGCATGGGAAAGTGAGCATAATTTTCTGTAGGGCCAACACTTCCCAAGCCAGGACCAATGTTGCTTAATGCCGCAACCGTGGCGCTCAACGCAGTGATCAAATCCAGACCCAGAAAAGCAAATAGTAATACACCAATTCCATAGGTCATCATGTAAAGAACAAAGTAACCAATCAGCGTGGTTAGAACTTCTCGAGGTACAGTTGTGCCACCCATACGAACAGGAACAATAGCATTCGTATGAATCAGCCGGACTGTCTCAGCTGCCATAAAACGAAAGAGAAGATAGATGCGGGCTATTTTCATCCCACCAGCCGTTGAGCCAGCTGAGCCACCTATAAACATTAATGCCAGCAGGATACATTGGGAGCCAACTGACCACTGTTCAAAGTCAGCCGTACCAAACCCCGTCGAAGTGGTGATAGCCGTAACCTGAAAGAGCGTATCGCGCATACTTTGGCCCAAATCTCCATAGCGTCCGTATACATCGATGCCAATCAGAACGCTGGCACCCAACACAATTGCACAGTAGATCTTGAATTCAGTGTTCTGGAAGTATGCTTTAAAATCACCCACCAAGAATCGGTAGTGGAGAGCAAAATTCGCCCCTGCAAGAAACATAAAGAGCGTAATGATGTAGTGAATGAACGAGCTTTCATAAGCGCCAACACTGGCGTTCCGAGTCGAGTAGCCCCCTGTCGATAGGGTTGCAAACGAATGATTCAGAGCATCAAACCAATTCATGCCACCATACATGAGCAGCAGCATTTCAGCCACAGTGAAGAGTAGATAAACTCCCCATAAGACCTTTGCCGTTTGAGCCACACGCGGCGTAAGCTTATCCGCTACATGGCCCGGCACCTCGGCCTTAAAGAGCTGCATTCCACCAACCCCCAAAAAGGGCAAAATCGCCAGCGATAGAAGGATAATCCCCATGCCCCCCAACCAGTGAGACGTACTGCGCCAGAGCAAAATGGCTTCAGGCGTTGCCTCAATATCTGTCATAATTGTGGCGCCGGTGGTGGTGAAGCCAGACATGGTCTCGTAAAATGCATCTGTAAATGAGGGAATTGCACCAGATAGCATAAAAGGAAGGCTACCAAAGAATGATGCCGCAATCCAACCAAAGGTCACAATGGCAAAGCCTTCTTTGGCCCGTACATCTTGTTTGAAGCTGGTAAACTTGTAGGAAGCAAAGCCAGCTCCCATCGTGATCAATGCACTAATGAGGAGCGCGAAGTGACTGCCATCCTCATAGTAAAGTGAAATCGGTATAGGTAGGAGCATAAACGCTCCTATAGACAGCAGAAGTAGACCCAGAATATGAATGACGCTAATAAGATGCATAAAAGCGACTATCCCTCGAAGAGCAGATCAACTTTATGAACAGCTTCTGGTAAAGTAAAGACAACGGCTCGGTCTTCAGGCTCTAATTGGGTATCACCATGGGGGATAATCACCTCATTATTACGCATAACAGCCCCAACAATAGCATTTTTTGGGAATCGAATTTTGCGTAACGGTCTACGTATAATTTTGGAGCGCTTTCCAGCAATAAATTCGATTAATTGGGCATCCATCCCAGGGGGCGTTGCAATATCTGCAATCTCCTGCTGAATAAGATGTTCCACTGCGTTGACTGTCAGCAATTGTTTGCTAACAACGCTATCGATGCCCAACTCGGGGATTACCGAAAGATAGTCAAGTTTATTCACCAGCGTAATTGACTGGCCTACATTAGAGTGACGGGCCAGCAAGGACGAAATAATGTTATTTTCATCATCACCTGTCACGGCAACGAATGTATCCATGTCGCTCAACCCCTCTTCTCGCAAAAGCTCAACGTCCGTTCCATCACCATGAATGATTAGCGTATGAGGGAGTTGGTCTGCAATACAGTGAGCCTTCTCTTCCTGAGATTCAATGATCTTAATATTGATCTCATCTTGAAGCTGTTCTGCTATGGTTTGCCCCACAATGCCACCACCCATAATCATAATATTGTTGGCATGAGTGACCTGCTTCCCAGCCATACTTAAAAAGTCGTTGACGTGGCGCTGATCACCGACTGCAAAGACCTCATCACCAGCTAGAAGAATGGATTCGCCATTGGGGATAAGTGTTTTGTGATTCCGCGCGATAGCCACAATACGCAGATGCTCTTCTTTGTTACGATAGAGATCGATAAGCGGGATATTCAGCAAGGGAGAATTTCTATCCAACCGAACCCCAAGAACCTGAATCTTACCCCCAACAAATTCAAAGGCATGAATCGCGCTGGATTGACGAATCAGGTGGACCACTGCTTTTGCTGTTTCAATCTCTGGGTGGATGATATGATCGACGCCAAATTCTTGAGGAGTGAGAAGAAAGCCAGGTTGGGTGAACTCTGGGTTACGTACCCGAGCAATCGTAATCGGCACGCCCATCTTCTTGGCAAGTTTGCAAGCAATGAGATTCACCTCATCGTTATCGGTGACAGCCGCCACCAGATCCATATGATGTGTTCGAGCCTGCTGCAAAATTCGATAGCTGGTGCCGCTACCTTCAAGGACAAATGTATCTACCTGTTCTCGTAACCGCTGAACTTTGCGCGGGTCCGCTTCAATTACCGTCAAATCATGCTGTAGTATGGAGAGACGCCGAGCCAATTGTAGACCGATATCGCCTGCTCCAATAATCAGAATATGCATAGTAAGAAACTTCCATGACCTTTATCAATAGATCCTAATGTCGGTGAGAGATTCTTCTCTCTGCCATCCTGCGAACCACTTCATGGGCAGGATGACATTGCCATCTCCTGTGTTAAAAAAAGACCCATATAAAGTAGAGTGGACCATTCGCAAAAATGACCTGCTCCTATAGCCCACTTATTTCGCTTCTACGTAAACGTTGTGAGCTTCACTTTCAGGTGTGAGATCTGCTTGAATCAAATCCAGCTTGGTCACCAGCGTTCGTCGTTCGGCATCCGTCAAGCCATCATACTTGGTCTCTAGCTGTTCCAATAAGCGCAGAACCTTGACTGAGATGGCCACTTCCTCAGGGATAAGTGTTTTGGATTGACGCAGTAGATCATATGCTCGCTCTAGCTGGCCAGCTAGACGTGCTTGATGTCCAGCCTCTTCAAAATTGCCAAGCACCTCCCACGCCAAGGTTGCCTCCGCAGCACGACCATGGTAGCCGTGCATAAAGGCGGCAAAGTGATCGAGAGCTTGTTGAGTGCGTTTGGCCCTATGGGGGTTTTCAGCGAGCAGGTGTTCAACACGATTCTCCAGATCCCAGAGGCAGTCATCGAGAGACCAAGTGTACTCAATAAAATGGACGGCTTTGGCTTGGCCAATCACTCGTTGAGCCACCACGGCCCACTTGTAGAAGTAAATTAATTGTTCATCCAGACAGCAGAAGATCTCGTCGAGCCAGCGGAGAATAAAATGAATGCCAATGCTGGGTCCACTCACCCAGGCTTCAGAAGATCCATCTATGGCGCTTCGTCCTTTTGCTTGCCGCTCTGCAAAGTCTATCTCCGCCCACTCGGTTGCATAGGCCAACACACGCTCAATCTGGGGGGCTGTGAGTTGCCCAATCTGAGAATCGGCTGAATAACGGTTGCGGATGATCTGCCACGCTTGCGCCATGCTGGTATTTATTTCGCTGCCACGGGTAACCATCTCCTCCATAAGCAATCTGGCTTGTTGTCGATCCGATTCAGACGCACCCAGCTCTGTTAATTGATAGGCCCAACGGGTACAGATGGTGAAGTAGTTTTGCCCAACTTCAGGCAACAACTTCTCATCCTGAATCGACTGGGCCAGTTCATAGGCCGCTTTGGCATCTCTGTATGCAATCTTGTAGCTGTTGCTCTCGCACCATTTTAGAGCCTGCTGATGGAGTGATTCAACCTGCTCAGCCAGCGTTTCTCGGAATTCCTGAAGCTGTTGGGCGATCTGATCCAGCAGTTCTGGATCACCAAAATCTAACGCTAACTCATGGGCCTCTCGGTTGCGGTCATATGCTTCTGACCATTCCGAACGGGTAAAGAGGCTGGCCGCCTCATGAATGTGGATCGCAATATACTGGCTGTCAGTCTCCCTTTGTAGGGCCTCATCCTCGATCTCTACGGCCAAGGCATAGGCACGACGGTTGCGTCGATACGCCCAAGTCCAACGGCTTCGCTCAATTAGATCATCAACCTCATCTAGATATCCTTCAATTGCTTCCAGCTCGGACATCTCTTCCGTACGTAAAATATCCAGCAGGTCATCCCACGAGATGGCCATTATAGCTGAATTGGGTTGGCCAACGACCTCACGTGTAATGCCCAACACAGGCAATACGGGGGCATCCAGTCGCTCTATCAGAACAAGCGTATGAGTAGAACGACTCAACGCAACTCGAATTTCATCAAAGAGGCGGCGGGCCTCAAATCGTGGGATTGTATCGGTTTCGCCATCTTCACAGAGCCGGATAGCTCTCTCATAGATAGCATTTAAACCAAATAGGACAACCGTGGAGCGTTCCAACCCTTTGATCTCCCGTGGGAGGAAAAGAATCTCGTTGCTCACTTCTGCTGAGCTATTCAACAGCGTTGAATTCAGCGCTTCGGTTAGATCAATGAGGATACGACCCGGCTTATTGACCATCTCTTCAAGGAGACCAGCCCAATCTGCCTGGCTGCTCTGTTCAACCAAATCCGTAACGGCATCTGTGTGGGCCGATGTCGCCCGTGTTGGTTGGGCAGGTAGGGTTAATCTGTGTCCGCTTAGATCGCTGCAAAGGAGAACGCGGCCACTATCCTCATACAGATACTCGTCTGCAACCGACTCATCAATAAAGGCATCATGGCGAGCACTTGGACGGTGAGATTTAGGCAAGTGGCCATAGAATCGCCAGCTAGCTTCGATCAAACTAGCTAGAACTTGGGGAGAACGACGCTGGTGCTGGAATTCAAACTCTTCTGGCTCCGTCTCCAACTGTAATCCCAGCATCTCTTTGGTGATACCCCAATCAAAGCCCGTAGGTTGAACAATTTGAGATTCATCACCAGCAATGGTGAAGACAAAGGGAGTGTCACTTCCGAAAGCGGTAGATTGACCCTGTTGAACCTGGCCCAGTTTGGCCGCGCGGCGGCTTTGCACATCGATTGCTGTGCGAACCATCTCACCCAGGAAAGCGATCTGAAGAACCGTTAGATCCTGAACCTCATCCACGATGACACCACTCAGTTCAGGTAGCCAGGGGGGCATCTTGCCCGAGATCAGAACCTCTAGCGACTTTTGGGCGGCCTTCTGTTCTTGGAAAAAGCGGCTGGCCGCGGCTCGTAAGGAGACTGTATAGGCAATTTCCGCTGAGTCTAGCTCAATCTTGCGCATTTTCGCATAACCGCGCGCGTCCAACGGAAGAAGCCTGGTACTCTGTTCCCCTACCTTTTCTCCCAATAGCCGATATCCGTCGGGGAAATTTCGCCCCAGAAGATTGGCCCGAATTTCGGTGTAGAGTGCATGGGGATAGCGGCGCCACGAACCTAGAGTAGAGGTGTTTTGCAAATCTAAAAACTTGCAGAAATCGTCAAGCGCCTGAAAGGGCTCGGTCGGTGTGCGGATGCCGGTAAAATCTCTCTGTACCTCGCTGAGGGTACGCAGTTGGACTCGCTCGGCAAAAGACTCATCCTGGGCCATGAGAAATTCTTCCGCAGCCCGCTTGAGACGCGGAGTATAGGTGATATAGAGGATTTTGCCCTCACCTGCCTGCCGAAGAACATCCCGCACTAAGTAGAGCAAGGAGATGGTCTTACCACTGCCTGGCAGCCCCTTGACAGTCGTTAGGGCAATGGGCCGCCGATGGCCAGACTGTTGAAGCAGCGCATATTCGACCTGCTCGCTCACCCATCTTTGCTCTTCAAAGCGTGGATCCAGATCCGCAACGTGAATCTCCTGATAGTCGTCCAGATAGCCAAGATTGATGGGGTAACTGGTTTGGTCATGATGGCGGATCGAGTGAATCAAAATCGACTGATCATGATGGCCATTGCCGACGTTCGCGATTGTATTGCTTGGGATCTCATGAGATAGACCACTTTCACTTTTGGGGATCCACCACATATAAAAATGATTGCCCTGTACCGGCGTGCGCCGCCAATGGACCTCTAAGCCAGACGTTCCTTTTACGCTTGGCGTGCGGCCACGCGTACCTAGGAGCACCTGTGCCCAAAGGGCCTTTTGACGAATAGATGTAGGTAAATTACGAACAGACCGATCGTAATCTTTGTGTAGCAACAACCGATATCTTGGCATAGCATATTATTGTAACATGGGGAATTGATAGAATAAAAAAGGTCATGAGGAGATTGGCGTATCTCTGGTCAGGCGTCCGGCCCAACAAAAAAAGCGACCCCAGCCAGGTCGCTCTTGACGCCACTCTCCTTTGCCACTTATCTTTGTGAATCTTCTTCAAAAAACGAACCGAGCCAATTCACTATAGGTACATAGACCTGCTTTGGACTTAAGCAGTCCTCGTACTCTTGCTTATGGAATATATCTTGACCTGGTATCGGATCGATTCCCCATTCCAAATAAAAGACCCTGCATTTCTCCCAGTTTGGTGTACCTCTTCGGCCTAGGAACATCCAGATATTTCCATTGTCCCGTTCTGCATCGCCCGGTACAGAGCGCCAAACAATCTCATAATCGATTCCTGCTTCGATATCTCCCATCGAGGACAAGCGCACCCCAAAACGCTTTAAATGCAGCGGATCACCTAAACGCCCAAAACGGTCCAATCACCAAGCTCTTCTGGCACTATTGGATCAAAGTTTGGACGTCGATTCAGCCCGCGGATAGACCGATCCAAGTATATGCCTTCTCCATATACCGAATCCTGAGAGTCATTTAACATCACTGAATGGCTATATGGACGCTCGGTCGGCAGGGCCGATATACCCTCCCAGCGTAACCTTTCCAAAATCTGATGGTTAGTAATGACGACCGTGCCGCTTATCTGCAAACGCACGCCAGCATCGAACCCAATCCTGTCCGGTGTGAAGCCTCCAATTTCAACTAGCTCAGAATTCCTCTCACTAGACGCACCAGCCGTTCCGTCAACCGCTGAAAAAAAACAGTTCGCTGTCCATCTGCTCCATCTTCAAAACAACGTCCAGCCCTTTAAGCAGATCGGCTTGGTCATTCGATGCATAAACCTCAACCCGGTGCACAGGAACCACCGGACAATCCCCCGAGAACCAACAGTCTTTGACTGTCTGATCCAACATTGCCATTCCTGTCGTCATCTCATCATATCGAGATTTCTGCGCTGCCGAAGAAGAAACGCCTTCGTTCTCAATCCGCTCTCGTAGGCTCTTGGTGCTCATACCCACCACATCGTAGTAGGTAAACCATACCTCACCGCGCATAACGCTCAACTCATCAGCAGCGGGATCATAACTCACTCCACTTTGCCGACCTATGGCCCCTTCACCGATAGACCAGCGAAAGGGACTGTGGTATTCAAGCCCGTCAATTGCGCCAAGCGCGATAGCTGCCTCTTCTACTGTGGTTCCATCCTCAAAATAGATTACCCAGAGGCTAGACCCCAATGGCCACGACACCCCCAGCAGAAGCAAACCACTTATAATGCAGCCCAGCCATATCATCTTTACCCGCATAAAATTCCTTGCCTCGATTCAAATTCTCAATCTTCTTCGAAAAATGAGCCGAGCCAGTTCACTACTGGGACATAATACATCTCGGCAGCGTCGCACCTGGCATACTCTTCTTGTAGAAATCTACGTCTTCCCGGTAGCGTTAAGCCCCACCATTCTGCCTCATTGGCCTGATCAAACAAGCTACAACTTTTCCAATCAAATCCGTTCTGATGCATCATAATATTTCCATTATCATGAAGTGCATCCCCGGGTGGTGATGCCCAATTTACGAAATAGGTTTCATTCGCAGTAATTTCCTGCATCGAATTGACCCGTATACCAAAATTCTTTTCGTAATTCGGAATTGAGCGTCGCCTTAGAAGCGTCCACGATTCAAAATTTGTAACGGGAGGATAAGTTGGCTTGCGTGAGAAGGTACCTACGGAACGATCCAAAAAGATACCTGGTCCAAGCTGAGAATCATCTGAGTCATTCAACCACAATACATGATCATATGAAACATTTGGCAAAAGCGAAACATCGCTCCATTCAAGATTTTGTAGTACGACGTGCAGCGTCACCGCTTGAGTTTCACTTATGGGTCTGATTCGCGCTACGTAATCAATCCAATCCGGTGTAAAGAGTCGAGCAGTTTCTTGCCCATCATCTGTACTACCCTGAAAAAAAAATCGTCATCCTTAATTTCCACTGCCTGATTGACAATCGGCAACGCTAAAACCTGAGAAACTGTTTCCGAATCCGTTACAATAACCTCAACCTTATGTACCAAAACTTCTGGACATGTATCATCCTTCCAACAACCTACAATCCCCTGATCAAGACGAGCCTTTTCCGCTAGCAATGAATCATATTGGGCTGCTGATGCTGCACCGCTCTGCCCAATCCGCTTACTTACACTATTCAGAGCGTGGTCAACCGTGTCATAATACTGAAACCAATGTAAACTTCGTATGTCTGCGATCGTTTGTTTGTCCGTCCAGGGGCCAACCCCGCCAGACCAAACATCAACATCATTTTTATATTGCCAAATGTACATACCCTCGACATTCACGCCTTTTTGAGCGTTCATAATTTCAGATGCCTCTTTATAGGTTGTACCTTCAGCAAAGTAGACTTCCATTACAACTGGAATTCCCGGCCAGGACATGCCTACAAGCAGCAAGCAGAACAAGATAGTAGCAATGAATATAATTTTCTTCATTCGTGTTATGAACTCTCCAAGATCATCAAATCGTAGTGAGTAAACCATCTCACCTTTACTCCCATAAAATTCCTGACCTCAATTCAAATCGTTGCTCATCGAATAATTTCGTTGTCGCGTCCCGAATTATACTATGACTCGGTTGCGTGTAATCAGTCTATTCTACAACAGATGCACTTTCATCCAAAATTGGTTCGCGTTAGTGGGCGCGACCCAGAATATCTTTTCATCTTTTCATCTTTTCATCTTTTCATCTTTTCATCTTTTCATCTTTTCATCTTTTCATCTTTTCATCTTTTCATCTTTTCATCTTTTCATCTTTTCATCTTTGTTACTTTCAGGGAAGTAATTTGAAACAGATTTGGTTGGGAGAAGAAATCGTCACTTGGTATTTTGTTTTCATTCCTCAATGGTGTATAGTTGATTTTAGACTGATTTTGTCTGCATGGAGCGGTTTTTTATAGATGGTCAGAAAAGTTCTGCGCCCCTTCTCGGAATTTCTCAGAGTGGATTGGTTAAGAGTCGGGGCAAAACCTTTCTGGCAGACTATACCGCTTTCAAAACAACCGCACCGCAACAGTAAGCTCCGTATATAGTCAATCCCCTTAACATCATTCAATAGGAGAAATGCATGATCTCACCTAGACTTCGCAACACCCAAGGCATCATGACCTTGGTGATGGTTCTGGCTTTGGTGCTAGCTGCCTGTGCTGCACCAGCACCCACTGCCAGCGATTCTGCCTCTGAATCCACGGCTAGCGAATCGACTGCAGAAATGGAATCGGTCGAACCTCAGGCTGGCGGTACGCTGGTTATTGGCTCTACCCAAGTTCCGCGGCATCTGAACCCCGCCGTCCAATCGGGTACAGCCACCGCCGTACCAGGTACCCAAATCTTTGCCAGTCCACTGCGATTTGATGAAAACTGGCAGCCCCAGCCTTATCTGGCTGAGAGCTGGGAGGTAGCCGAAGATGGTCTAAGCGTCACGTTGAAGCTAGTTGAAGGCGCAACATTCCACGATGGAGAGCCAATTACCTCTGAAGATGTGAAATTTTCCATTGAAACTGTTCAAGCGAACCATCCCTTTAAATCCATGTATGCACCGGTTACCAGCGTTGACACTCCTGATGATTTGACGGCTGTCATCAACCTGGAACACCCTCATCCAGCCATTCTGTTGGCCATGTCATCTGCCTTGCTGCCCATTATTCCGGAGCACATTTTCAATGATGGGCAGGATATGCCAACCCACCCTCGCAATACGGATCCCATTGGCTCCGGCCCATATAAACTTGTTGAGCATGTTCCTGGTGAAAGCATTATTCTAGAACGATACGAAGAGTTCTTTATCCCCGATCGTCCTTACTTAGATCAGATTGTCATCAAGATCAATCCAGACAACAGCAGCCTCGTCCTCGAATTGGAACGGGGTGATATTGACATGATGACCTTCATGACCCAATCTCGCGACATTCAACGCATCCAAGATGGTGAAATGACCAACGTGACCAGTGAAGGATACGCCGCTGTAGGGCCTATCAACTGGCTTGCATTTAACACCCAACATGAAATTCTGCAGGACAAGCAAGTTCGCCAAGCAATCGCCTACGCCATCGATCGAGATTTCATCACCAACGCCCTCCATGCTGGCTTCTCACAGCCTGCTTTTGGACCCATAACCAGCAGCAGCCCGTACGCCAATTCTGATGTTGAGCACTATGACTTAGACCTGGAGAAAGCCAATGCTATGCTCGACGAGGCTGGTTACGCTGCGGATGCAGATGGTAACCGCTTCTCGCTAACCGTAGACTATATCCCTGGCGCGCCAGAGCAGCAGCAGACAGTGGCCGAGTACCTAAAATCTCAGCTCAAAGAGGTGGGCATCGATATTGAGGTTCGGGCCGCTCCCGATTTCCCGACTTGGGCACAACGGGTAAGCAACTACGAGTTTGATTTAACCATGGACATTGTCTTTAATTGGGGTGACCCAGTCATTGGTGTCCACCGCACCTACATGAGCAGCAACATCGTAGAAGGCGTCATCTGGTCTAACACCCAGCAGTATGCCAATGAACAGGTGGATGAGCTATTAGGGCAGGCCGGCCAGGCTACAGACGAGGCCGAGCGCATTGCTCTATATGCGGAATTCCAGGAGATTGTAGCTGATGAGCTACCCCTCTACTGGATCAACAGCTTACCGTACCATACAGGCTATAACAACCGAGTCCACAACGTACCCAGTACAATTTGGGGCGCCATGGCTCCCATGGATGAGGTCTTTGTGACTGAGTAACGAGCTGGTAATTATAGTAGACCGCGGGTAACTTGTCCCCGTGAAGACGGTGATTGGTCGCATAGTCCAAGGTCGCTCGCAATGTCATACTGAGAGAACTGAAAAATCTCTTACGGAGTAACTGTTCACACTTCCCATGCGAGCTAAGCCTGTCGAAGCCGGACGTCCCCTTCGACAGGCTCAGGGGACTGAGCGCTTACCTCACGACATTGCGATCTGCTGATAGCCTCCCAGAAGGAATGTCTTCCATGAAGCAAATCAGGCGAGATACCCCCTTTGTCATCAACAAGAACTTAGGCAGTGCTGAGTTGACCCATGCCAATCAGCTCACTTCGACCAATGCTGACAACCTGCCCGTTATCCCACCTACAGAGAAGCAAAAGTACGACTTTGACCGCAATGGCTGGCTGCTGATACCGGGGGTTCTCTATGGGGTGGAGTTAGACGAGATGCGTATCTATTGCGAGCGGCTCACCCACGAACCGGAAAGTATCCCCGAATTAGAACGTAATGCCATGTCCGGCCCACTACAGAAGCTCATCGATCATCCAGTGGTTGTGGGATTTCTCAATGAGTTCTTGGCCTATGCACCTTGCGCCAGTGAAGAGAGTTACGGCTTTCGCATGGAGACCAGTATGCTCTTCCACCGCTCGGTGGAACGCGATGCCCAGCGCCCCTTTAGCCCCCACAATGGTAACGGGCTGCTGCGCCCACCTTGGGACTCCCACTACTATCGCTGTGTTCCTGGCAAGGTGTGGAGTGGCTTGACCCGGGTTGTCTGGGAATTGAACCCCGTGCGTTACCGCCAGGGTGGAACCCTCTTCATCTCGGGTAGCCACAAAGCGGCTTATCCAGTCCCAGAATCGGCTCGACTGCACGAAAGCTCCCCCCTTTGGGAGACGTATAGCTGCCCTGCCGGTTCGGTGATCATCTTTACCGAATCCACCTCCCACAGCTCGGCTACTTGGACCGATCAAGAGGTCGATCGCTTGTCTATCTTCAACCTCTACAATGCCCTGGCCCATCGGTGGTATGATTGGTTGCCAGAACCAGCGCTTTTGGCCCAGATGCCACCTAAACGTCAATCCCTTTTCCGTGATGTATGGGTGAGTAATAATGTTGACAAAGGTCAATTCGCAGAACGGGTTTCGCCTTATCAGGAGGTACCAGCATAATGGACAGAGAGCCTACCGATAAGCCGCTTGATCGCTCCGACGATGGAGTGGGCCAAATTCATCCATACGTCATTAACAAAGATATGGGCAAGCCTATGGCTCCCTACATAGATGAATTTCCCCAGCTCAATGGCGACGGACTGGCCATTGTGCCGCCAACTCCGGAGCAGATCTATACCTTTGATACTCAAGGGTGGATGCTCATCCCAGAGGTGCTTAGCCCAGATGAGATTGAAGAGATGCGGGAATGGGCCACCCGTCTTCACTTTGAACCGGAATCGATTCCAGAACATGAGCGGACACCCTTGGCTGGACCCACTCAACGACTCATCGACCACCCAACTGTGGTAGGGATGCTCCATGAGTTCACCGCCAATCCGTCGGTCTCTAGCCAAGAATGTTACGGATTTAGCTTAGCCGCCTGCCCTCTTTGGTACCGCACCGCACCCAGTCGCCGCACGGCTGGCAAAAAAGAGAGCCGCGAGTTTGTTCCTCACAATGGTAATGGCCTGATGCGTCTACCTGGTGACGTCCATAACTATGACTCATTCCCCGGCAAGAGCTTCTGCCCTCACCTGCGGGTTGTCTGGGAGCTGAACCCGGTGAAGCATGGGCAGGGTGGTACCCTCCTGATTACCGGCAGCCATAAATCTGTCTTTACGGCACCAGACGAAATCCAGGATCCCACTTCTAGCTGTTGGACGACCTACGAATGTCCGTCTGGCTCTGTTCTCTTCTTTGCGGAGGCAACAACCCATAGTGCCACGGCTTGGACGAATGAGGAGAATGATCGGATTGCCATTGGTACGCTATACAATCAAGTCGAGGGAGGATGGGGACCGCCATTATCCCCCCATCCAGAACTGCTTGCCGCCATGCCACCGATCCGGCGTACCCTTTTCCGTGGACGATTTGTGGAAGAAAATGTGATTGGTGCAGATTATCGACGGCTCTACCCTAAACGGCCATAGCTCATCAGCCCGGGAACTTCTGAACGCATGTTTCTTTTGTATGGATACAACATAGGCATAGAACAATGAAACTGCAAAGTGGAAATGTCGCAAAGTCGTTTCAAGTAACGGATATCTTCGAGCAACCAATTGACTTAGATAATTACAGGGGCAAGCCACTTTTGCTCTCCTTTTATCGCTATGCGGCCTGCCCCCTCTGTAACTTGCGTATCCACCAACTCGTGCAGCAGTACGATGGCTTTGCCGCCCAGGGACTCCAGACGCTAGCCTTCTTTCAGTCTCCGGCAGCCAAAATCCTGGAATATGTGACGGGCAAGAACGATGTCCCATTTCCCCTTATTGCCGATCCAGAGCATACCTTGTATCGCCTCTATGGGGTTGAACAGGCATCTGTTGTGGGCTACATCCGAGGTGTATTCAGCAAGCGTATGTGGGCGGCCCACAAAATGGACTACATCATCAATGATCCAGAAGGCATTCAGACCTTGCATCCGGCTGATTTTTTAATTGACCAAGATTTCAAGATTCACACCGCGTTCTACGGGACAGACATTGGTGAGCATATACCCTTATCACAGATCGAAATGTTTCTTGCCTTCCAACAGAAGATAGCTGCTTAACGATACACCTGACGGAATGTAATAAATGGAATTGACTCCTGACCGAGCTGACGGTAATCCTCTTCATTAATCGGGTGGTAACCAAGCATCGACATTAAGTTTTGTGCCACTTTGGGATGCGCCTGAGCGTACTTCACCATCGCCTCACCAGAATCGTCAGGTGATAAGAATTCGGCCGCCACATTCATCCTCCGATGACCAACTTGTATTGTGACGTTCGGCGTTGCCCGAAGATTACGATACCATTGAGACTGTGTCCCAAATCCAGAAGCAACTGTGTAGCGGTGGGTATTCGCATCGTAACGGGTAACCTCAAGGACAACCTGCCGTATCTTGCCGCTTTTGAGTCCAATATGGTTAAGCAATAGAAAGCGGTTTCCTAGAACCCACCCCAACCTATAGCGATAGAGATAAATAGGCAATCGAAAGAGTAATCGCTTCCAGCCGTTGGGCGCTTGAGGGCCGGAACCTCTATTGTTTGCGTTCATCGTCAATCCTCTTTAAAGGTATGAGAATAAGATATTGGCCATCCTGCGAGCTGCCCTGAAAATAACAGGGATGAAAAGATTAGAAAGATTAAGAATCGGCGATATCTTCTAAAATTTCTGCTCGATTTTCATCTCCTGTAGTGTAGCCCGTTGCATGTTTAACGACTGACAGAGAGAGAGTTTTCTAAATCGTTACCAGTGAGATTGAACACTCATTTTGAAACGGCCTGGATATAATTGAAATCTACTGATAATGTGCATGTATCATAACATGAGTATTGCAACCTGATGAATACCCAACGACCCAACATTATTCTCATCATGTGTGATGACCTCGGTTACGGTGACGTTGGTTTCAATGGAAATCAAGTTATCCACACGCCTTACCTAGATGCTATGCGTGCAGAAGGCGCGCGCTTCACCCGGTTCTTTGCTGGTGGCCCGGTCTGCTCACCCACGCGCGGCACCTGCCTGACAGGGCGCCACTACACCCGCTATGGCATTGACCACGCCAACAAGGGGCGATTGCCCACCCAAGAGATCACCCTGGCTAAGGTCTGCAAAGAATATGGCTACTGCACGGGTCACTTTGGTAAGTGGCACTTAGGTACCATGACCACAGATGTCCGCGATAGCAACCGTGGCGGACCAGAGCGACCAGGTGAGTACTCACCTCCCTGGCTGCACGGCTTTGATGTCTGCTTTTCTACCGAGGCCAAAGTCCCTACCTGGGATCCAATGGTGACACCCGATGAGAGAGGTCCGAACGGATATCGCTGGGGAGAACCAGGGACTCCCTATGGTACCGCCTACTGGAACGAACAAGGTGAGCAGATCATGGACAACCTCGCTGGTGACAATTCGCGCGTGATCGTGGATCGGGTAGAGCCATTTATTCGGGAGTGCGTCTCAAGTGGTGATCCTTTTCTCTCCGTCGTCTGGTTTCATACGCCTCATACACCAGTGGTGGCCGGTCCCGAATACTGCGAACGCTACGCCGACTTTAGCGAGGAGGAGCAACACTACTACGGATGCATCACCGCAATGGATGAGCAGGTGGGGCGGATCAACCAGCTTTTGAAAGAACTCAATGTTGAAGACAATACCATGATTTGGTTCTGCTCGGACAATGGCCCCGAAGGCTCGGATGATCTCGCCACCAATGGTCGCAACCAAGGCGTAACAGGTGGACTTCGTGGACGCAAGCGTAGCCTCTTCAACGGTGGGATTGGCGTACCAGCATTGATCAAGTGGCCTCAGATGGTGACGGCCGGGTCAGAATACACCATGCCATGTAGCACCTTGGATTACTTTCCAACCGTCATCGATTGTCTCGGATATGCCATGCTTGATGAACGGCCCATTGACGGCATGAGTCTGTTACCGTTATTTCGTGGCGACACCGATGCTCGTGTCAAGCCAATTCCGTATCGATTTTTGGAACGAAAAGAGGCTATGTTTGGCGCGCCGACGTTGGCTCTTATGAACGATACATACAAGTTTCTTACCAATCTCTCCGAAGATGGAGAGGAAGATCTTCTCTTTGACATGAACGCAGACCGCGCCGAGGAGACCAATATCATCCACCAGTATCCTAAGCGCGTCCAGCAGATGCGGGACCATCTGAGCGATTTCATCTCATCTTGTCGCAAGAGTCACTGTGGAGAAGATTATGCGGAGCCATATGAGCCAGTGAATGAGTTTCAGGAGCTGACTGGCGGGTGGGCTGTTGGTCAAGAAACTGAATGATCTCAAATAGCCTCTTGACCAGACACTCACTCAAACTACCCGAATAATACCAAATTGATTGTCCACAATATGTCACAAACCCGCCATTTCCCCGCCCCCATGACGAGCATTGTTATCTCACTCCATGTTTCACTCGGTGACTTGGTAGAAGCAGGCCAGACTCTACTGGTGCTAGAAGCCATGAAGGTCCAGACGCCTATCGTTGCACCCAACGCTGGTACTGTTTCTCGCATCAACGTCTCCCCTGGTTCCATGGTGGAAGAAGGCACGCTCTTATTAGAGATAAGAGAAATCCAGCCCCCTAAGGATTCCCCCGCTGAAGAACTGCCATCGCAGCAAGGCAAATTGAATGCTAATGAACCTATCCCGCTTGAACAGGTCCAAAGTCGGCTTGCCAAAACCCTGGATAGCGCACGCCAAGAAGCCATAGCCAAACGCCACCGTAAGGGATACCGCAGCGCGCGGGAGAATTTAGCCGACCTCTGCGACCCCGATTCCTTTATCGAATATGGCCAGCTCGCCGTTGCTGCTCAGCGCCAACGCCGCGACTACGAAGAGCTACAGTCTGCCACCGCTGCTGATGGGGTGATTACAGGCATTGGCACTATCAATAGCAAACAGATGGAGTACACACGCACCCAGGCTGCCATTGTGATCAACGACTATAGCGTACTGGCTGGCACCCAAGGTTACTTCCATCACCAGAAGTTGGACCGTATTCTGGCCATCGCCGAAAGCCAAACCCTCCCTGTAATCATGTATACCGAAGGCGGTGGCGGGCGGCCAGGGGACACAGATATTACCACGGCCAGTTCATCCCTCAATTGTCAATCCTTTACTACGTGGGCCAGACTCAGCGGTGTAGTGCCGCGCATAGCCGTCAACAATGGCTACTGCTTTGCTGGTAACGCAGCCTTATTCGGCGCAGCGGATATCACGATAGCTACTCAGACCTCCTGGATTGGTATGGCCGGTCCAGCCATGATCGAAGGTGGCGGACTCGGCACCTTTAAGCCTACCGAGATCGGACCCACTGATACCCAGGCCCGTAACGGTTCCATCGATCTGGTCGCGCAAGACGAGGCCCACGCCACCCACCTGGCCAAGCAAGTTCTCTCATACTTTCAAGGGCCGCTTAGCGAGTGGGAGTGCGCTGACCAAGAGCAACTGCGCCATATACTTCCCGAGGATCGGCGCTTTGTTTATAATATGCGTGAGGTCATCACCATCTTAGCGGACAGGGAGACGTTTCTGGAAGTGCGATCTGCCTATGGCGGTGCCATCATTACAGGCTTTATGCGCATTGAAGGTCGGCCCCTAGGGGTATTAGCCAGTGATTGCAACAATTTAGGCGGTGCCATCGACGTGGATGCTGGCGAGAAGGCTGCCCATTTTATCCAGCTCTGTAATACCTTTGGCATGCCGCTTCTCTCACTCTGCGATACGCCAGGATTTATGGTCGGTCCCCAACATGAAGAGCTAGGGGCCGTGCGCAGATTGTCCAGCCTCTTTGTGGCGGGTGCCAAGATTACTGTACCGCTCATTGCCATCATTCTACGTAAGTGTTACGGATTAGGCGCCCAAGCACTGCTTGGCGGCAGTACCATGAATCCAAGTTACACTGTGGCTTGGCCCTCTGCCGAATTTGGTGCCATGGGGCTGGAAGGAGCCGTACGCCTGGGCTTCAAAAAAGAGTTGGAGGCTGAAGCAGATCCTCAGGCAAGGCAGGCGCTATTTGAACAGCTCTTGGCCCAACAATATGCGCGTGGACAAGCGGTTGAAGTGGCTACCTTACTAGAGATTGATGCTGTCATTGATCCAGCCGATAGCCGACGTGTGATATTGGCTGGATTAGGACACTAAGATCCATTAATTCTTCTGGACCTCTCTCCCCAGTAAGTAACAATCAAAGGAACAGACCATGACTACAACTCCTCATTCGAAGACCCCTCGCCCCAATATCCTTTGGGTCTCATTTGAAGACACCAATCCTTACTACGGCTGCTATGGCGATAGGGTTGCCCGCACGCCCGTTCTGGATCAGCTCGCTGCGGACGGCACTCGCTACACCCGCTGCTTTTCGACGGCAGGGGTCTGCGCACCGGCTCGAGCTGCCATCATTACGGGCATGTACTCTACCTCTATCGGCACCCATCACATGCGTACAACCCACACCCATCCTGATATGCCCGAGTTGCCTACACCCTATTCTGCCGTGGTCCCTCACTACGTTAAGTGCTTTACTGAATATCTGCGAGCGGCAGGATACTACTGCACCAACAACGTCAAGACTGACTACCAATTTATGCCCCCGTCAACGGCCTGGGATGAGTTAAGTACAGATGCTCATTGGCGCAATCGTCCCGATCCAGACCAACCCTTCTTTGCCGTCTTCAACCCGACCCGCACCCACGAGAGCGGCATGTGGCCAGACAAGACACCGGATATCACCTTTGACCCAGACGCCATTGAGCTGCCACCCTATTTCCCCGACACACCCAAAGTACGGGAAGCCATGGCCCGCATGTATACCAACATTGAACGCAGTGACCAAGAGTTGGGCGAGCTGTTGCAGCAACTGGAGGACGACGGACTGGCGGAAAATACCGTCGTCATGCACTGGAGTGATCATGGACCACTGCCGCGGGGGAAACGTTGGCCCTACGATTCAGGCATCCGGATGCCGCTCATTGTACGAGGGCGCGGCATTGAAAGAGATGGTATTGGACTCGGTAAAGTTGATGAGGAGTTGGTCAGCACAGTCGATTTGGGACCGACTGTTCTCTCATTGGCAGGCGTCCCCGTTCCCCAACATATGCAGGGGCAGCCATTCCTAGGAGAGCAGGCCCAGCCATCACGGAACTATATCTACGCTTATCGAGACCGCCATGATGAGGCATATGATATGGTACGGGCCGTGCGAGACAAACGCTTCAAATACATGCGCAACTACCATACAGATCAGCCCTACCTGCCCTATATTCCCTACCACAACACTCACCCCATTGTTCAGGAGATGTGGCGACTACATCTGGCAGGCGAGTTGACTGAAACCCAATCCATCATGTTCCAAGATCGTCCTGCGGAAGAGCTATATGATACCCAAGTCGATCCATTTGAAGTCAACAACCTTGCTACCGACTCAGCTTATGCGAGTGAGCTACAGCGGCTACGAACCGAACTCAATCTATGGATGGATGGGGTGAATGATTTGGGCCGAATCCCTGAATCCGAAATGGTGCGACGCTGGTATCCTAATGGCCAGCAACCCCAGACTTCGCCCCCCATCTTTGTACCCATCTGTGAAGAGAGTCCAGGCATCAAACCCGCAGCCGACAGTGAGACACTAACTGGACCGGCTGCGTTACAGCTTCATTGTGCAACCCAGGGTGCATCGATTGCTTATACGCTGGAGAGTGACGATGAAGAAGCAAGTGAGCGCTGGCAGCTTTATACCAAGCCGTTTCGGTTAGAGGCTGGGGAAACAAAGGTCAGAGCCAGAGCAACGCGAATCGGCTATTTAGAGAGTAAGGAAAAAGAGGCTAGTTTTATAATTTCGTAGTAGATGAAGGAGGAACCCAATGTCAAAACAAAAAGCGATTTTTAGCCCCTATCCCCGCCCCTTAGATATGGTTATGTCCAAGACTGATGAGGAGCGCCTACATGATTTGGTCGATGTGGTCTGGGGCAAGAATGGCGCCATCCCTGATGAGGAGATAGCCAAAGTTCAAGATGAGGTTTATGCGGTTATCGCCACAAGTTGGCAGCATGGCCCTCTGGCGAAGATGCCCAATCTGCGCGTCATTATGGAGACGGGTGGCCGTCACCCTAGCCCCAAGGTACTGGACTATAAGAGCTGCTTTGAGCGAGGCATCCGCGTCTTGAGTTGCGCACCCGCTTACGGTCCCATGGTGGCAGAGATGGCCCTGGGGATGGCCATTGCTTCAGCCCGAGGCGTTGTAGATGCCCATAATGATTTTACTGCGGGCGAAGAAGTCTATCTCTACGACGGCAATCAAGGAGCCTTTACCCTCTTTGACCAGCCTGTTGGCTTGATTGGTTTTGGCGGGTTAGCCCAGAATCTGAGACCATTGCTGACTCCCTTTCGCTGTCCCATTAAGGTCTATGACCCTTGGTTACCAGAGACCTATATCAAAGAGCGTGGCTGTACCCCAACCTCGCTGGAAGATCTACTCTCCACCTCTCGGGTCATCTTCGTCCTGGCCATTCCCTCTAATGAAAACAAGGCTATGCTCAATCGGGAACTGCTCTCCTTGATCCAACCCAATGCCGCTCTTATGCTAATCAGCCGCGCCCACGTCGTCGATTTTGATGCGCTCACAGAGCTACTTCATGAACGGCGCTTTCGGGCCGCCATTGATGTCTTCCCCCAGGAACCACTGGCCACGGAGCACCCCATTCGTAGCGCACCCAACACCATACTATCTGCCCATCGTGCGGGTACTGTTTGGGAAGATATGCATCTAATTGGGAAGATGGTGGTGGATGATCTAGAAGCCCTGTTGGCGGGCCTACCGCCGACCAAAATGCAGGTAGCCCAACCGGAAATCGTTTATCGGCTACCTTAGAAGATACTGTTGGCGAATTCAAAAATGTCAGCACGGCCTAACTAAATGACATTGTCTGAGGACTTATTCCACAACCAAAGGTAGATAGAGCCTCTCGGTCCCGCCTACAACAACTTCTACCTCAACTGGACGAGCCTTGAAGCCATCATTGTCTTCCGCATGAACTAAAATGCGATAGGTTCCTTCTTGGGTAAAGCCAGAGAAGCGCCCGACATACTGATCGGCGTCGCCTGTCTCAGAAAGAATAAAATTATCCAGCGTCTCGACCTGTAGCTCTTCTTGAGCATCAGGCGGCACATAACCCGGCGGATAGACGACAGCCCACACAAGACTTACTTTCTGATTATCTCGCACATCTGCTTGGATGAGACCGCTGTTGTTGGTGATGACTTCCGGTGGCTCCACGGTAAAGATATGAGGTGCCCAGTTCTCTCCCAAGGTATTGGCATAGGCAAAGCCTCGTTGAGATGCCCGGCTGCCATCGTTGAGTTCATTAGGCGTGCCGTCTCCATCTGCATCCAACCATGCGTCCTGAAGGCTGTAAGAGAGCGCCGCAATGCTCTGGGCATCCACGAAACTAGCGAGAATATTCTTTCCTTGGCTTAGGCTTGTAATCAGGTGATCCGAGAAGTATGCACCGTTCCTAGATGCTCTGGCATCATTCTCCGCGCTGGTGGAGGTGATGATGGTCCGATTGACCTGACTAATGCTCCCGCCAGCAGAATCAATAAAGCTGCCAGACTGACAGGCCTCGATAATCACATTGATCTTGGGTGGATTGGCGCAAGTTGCGGGAGCACAGATGGCTTCCTCAAACTCAGTTAACCACCCATCTAGTTCCGCCGGGCTGACTCGCTGACCGCTGACTTCATCGATATAGAAATTTTCCGGACTGCCGTGATCTACCATGTAGAGATTGAGCACACCATCTTGGCTGACCCGTTCAGTCGCCCACGTTACGATGGATGCGCGTAGGCTGGATTCGGTGGCTGCGGAATCATAGCCGGTTAGGGCCGAGTCCGTTGCCAGGTATTGGATGGTATCCGGTTCATAGCCTTGATCCAGGAACATCTTGTAGACGGCATCGGTGATATTGTGAATGTTGGTCTGCAGTCGATCCGTTCCCCTCAAGCGGCCCGCGACAATGATCGTAGCATTGTTGGCTGAATCTTCTTGGAGATCCCGGACCGATACTTGGTATTTCGCCGATTGACCAAAGATGAGGGCATCATAGTTGGCCAATCGTACGTAGACTGTGCTATCTGTGGGCGATTCGAAATCGAGCCGCGCACCAGGGTTAAAGGTCGCACTCCATTCATCGACCCGAGTGTTGTCACAGAGCATGTACAATTCCAGATTCACATCGGCTGTCGAATCAACGGGGATCTGTACTTCGATCCGGTAATTGACGTCAGCAGCGGCGTCAAAGCGTACCCAGTTAACATCACCGGCTTTATCAAAAAATTGCTCCTGGGAAACGCCATTGGTTGCAATTGCTTGTGCGCCTGTGCACGTGTCAACAGTGCCTTCCTGGGTTGGGGTGGCCGTATTCGTTGGGGCAGGTGTGTCTGGAGCAACCGTAGCGGTAGCCGTTGCTGTGGCTGTAGATGGAATATCTGTTGCCGTAGGTGCGACGGGTGTAGCGGATGGTTGCTCTGGTGGACTATCCGTCTCAGTTGGTGTGGCCGTAGGCGGCACGGGTGTATCTGTGGAAGGCACAGGCGTATCGGTCGCTGGGTTCGGCACATCAGGCAGTTGAATCCAGAATCCACTCTGCATATTGTAAATTCCACCGGATAGGTCGGTATAGGAACTGACTTGGCCAGAGAGGCTGGTTAACTCGTAGATATCGCCACTACTGGTACCGCCCCCGCCGATTCCCCACCAATCCACACAATATTCATTTGTACAAGGCGAATCACCTCCAAAGGCAGGCAAAAACAGAAGCAATGCAGTACATAGGATGACAGGCAGCAGCAGCCAGCTACGTGAAACGAGAGTTACCTGTTTTGTCCTATCAGAGAGAGGTAAGCGCCTTATCCACTGGATGAGCGCGAGAGGAGAAAACGTCTTTGAGCTCAGCATCTTTGAACCAAGCATCTTGATTCGCTCGTTCAAATTCCCCAAAAAGGCGTGTTTGTTTACGAATCTCATAGAGGGACCTCACTGCAATGTAACCAAAACCAGGACCAACCCTGTGCCTTCTTCCAGAGATGTCATGGCCTTTCCGAGGATGGCACCTTGGGCTAACCCATAGTCGTCGACTTTCATGGCGTGACCCAACCGATTGGATGTGGTCAATAAATCTCCTGGCTCAATGGAGCCAGATGTGGCATCGGCCCATGCATAGACGGTTCCAGCCAGGGCCACTTGAACATCGCCAAAAGAGAGGGTTCCCGCTTGTCCTATGGAGATACCAGGCTGAATGCCTCCGGCTCCACTAATGATTCCAGCAACCTTTCGATCATAGGCACCCTCTGCCAGCCGCAGTTGGCCTGGGTTCTCTGGATCGATCACCACTACCATACCTGGCTCGGTCAAGGCATCATTCTGAATGGCAAAGTGCTCGGCAAGATCCGCACCAGCCGTGGCTGCAACTGTGCCCGTCTCCACTGCGCCAGAGACCACAATATTGCCATCGAAGCGAGCGGCTTTGGTTCCTGCACTGTGTACCCATATGCCGTATCGTCCCGCTTCCAAGATCTGAATACCGTCACCCTCAGCCCGATGTATTTCCACACCGCTGTTTCCATTGGCCGCGTCATACTGGTTATCACAACTGCTGCTGCCTGTTGAGCAGACGGAGATCCCATCGAAACCAGCAGATTCGACCAACATACCATGCTGCACGCTCTGGCGTACTTGAACGCCATCGTCACCAGCAGCATAGATATATAGGGCATCGTGGGTCGTTGCAATGATCTCAAGTGCGTGGTGGCGTGTGTCATCGAATAGACCACTATCGCAAGAGCCACCTCCGGTGCTGCAGATAGTGATGCCGTCACTGCTCACGCCATCGATACTGATAGGACCGCCGTTGTTTCCACTGTCACTGCTGCTGTTTGCATGGATGGCAAAAGGGGCGGGCCGAATCGGCTGACGTGGGGATAGCGTTGTAAACCCACTTACGTCCGTGGCCTCGACTTCGACCTCCAGCCAGCGAGGGGTGCCGTCAAAGACAGACCCGAAATCAAGTTCGATAGAGAATAGTCCATTAGAGACACCTACATCACTACGCGTTACCGTAGAGCCAATCACGCTACCGCCCGAAGCATCTGTATAGAGGGTGAAGCGGAAGTTGTAAAGCCCATTGGCAAGCGTGCCACCGTTTTTTGTCAATCGTCCTTGGTAAGTAAAGGCAGTTACAATGGTCGGCAGTCGATCTGGTGCGTTTACCGAGGCGCCCGTGACGCTTGCTTGGAGATCCCCGGCCTGGAGATCTACAGTTTGGAGATCCGCGGGTGCCTCTAATTGCCTACCGCCTTCCCATCGGTCAGCAATGGCTGTACGCGAGATGACGGCAATCATAACAAGAATGGCCAAACTGGTAATGATGAGATGATGGATCTGCGTTTTCATTGTTCCTCCTAAAAATTGGACCAATATTATAGACCAGTCCAAAAAAACAGTTGTCGCTCTTGCGGGCTTTTTTATTCTCCCTCTAACTTTTGTGAGTAATTGGGACTCGTCTTGCTCACGCGGAGCAGTATACTGCCAAGGACGAGTTAACACCAAACCCCAATTTGTGGAGTCATGAGAGGATAGAGCCAGGATAGGACGAATAAGGTGAAACGGAGGTACTTTCAAAACCATAGCTTTCCCATACTTTACAAGAGAGGCCAAACTACGGCTCTAAAACGGAGCAGAGTACATTTAGGAATGGGCCTTAAATACCTTGAACATAAGAGCCCTAAATACGTCGGCTGACATGTTCAAGTTATCTGGTTCCAACACCCTATTCTACTGAAAAAGGGTAAATGGACATGAATTTCGACGAATTCTCTGACTGAAAAATTTGCGAAATCTTTGTAATCTTTGTTTCTGCAATGGACTCACGCTTTAATTCGACACAAATGGCAAGAACGTTTGGGTGCCAATGGAAAAGTTCAGGCTTGCAGGGCGGGCACGCAGTCCATTCTGATCCTCGGCATGAACAACGATGCGGTACTGACCAGGCGTACTCAAATTGCTGTAGATACCTTGGAAGAGATCGCCCGAGCCAACCGTTAGATCTACCTTTTCCAGGGTCTCGGGAACCAATTCTGAACTGTTGGCTGGTGGGGTGTAGGTGGGAGGATAGATAACGGCCCAAGCCTTGATATTCGGCAAGTCGTCGCGAATCTGCGCCCGCAAGGTTACTTGATCGTCGGATATGGATGATAGCTCGCTGAATTGCTCAATATATGGCGGCCAGACGTTGCTCTCGACGGGTGTGGATGAGATGAAGAAGGAGCGCTGAGAAGCGATCAGGAAATCTGTATCCTCATTAGGCAGACCATTCCCGTCACCATCAATCTGAGGCCGCTGCAAGCCGTGGCTGCGCTTGACCGATTCATTGGCTTCCCAGTAGCCGCCAAAGATATGATGACCTTGTTGAAGCGCACTAAAGAAGTGATCCGAGAAGTGAGCACCATTCTCAGAGGCGTAGGCTACGTTGAGGGCATTGGTCGACGTGACAATCACCCGTTTGGCGCTGCTGACGCTGCTTAGCCCGCTGATAAAGCTACCCGAGTTACAGGCCTCGATGAAGATATTGATGCGAATGTCAGGTACAGCCGCTTCGAGCTGATCCAGCCAGCCGTCTAACTGATCCGGCGTGACCCGCTGACCATTGGGTTCGTCGATGTAAAAGGTGTCCTGATCACCGTGGTCGATCATGTAAATGGTCAAAAGTTTTTCTGAACCAACTTTGTCTTTGGCCCAGTTGACGATAGCATTCTCAAAATTAGCTGTAGTGGCTGGCTTGTCGTGCCCCGGGATAGAATCGTCGGTTGTCAGGAATTCGATATGGCTATCATCGTAACCAGATGCTCGAAATAGCGAATAGACTTCTTCTGCAACGTTATGAATATTCGTCTGTAAACGGTCATTGATACGCAATCGCCCTGCCAGAATAATCAGCCCACCAGAGTCGGTAGAGGTGGCGGCTTGCAACTCACGGACGGATACTTGGTATGTGACATCTTCGCCACTGATGTTGGGGTCAAAATTAGCCAATTTCAGATAGACAGGCCCTGTCTGATCGGCCGCAAAATCGAGCCGGATGCCAGGGGCCAACTCATTGTCACCACCTTCATCTGGCTCGCTGCTACATTCTTTATAGAGTTCAAGGGTAACGTCCGCCAGTGATGCAGCCGGAATCTGTACTTCGATTCGATATGTGCTTTCAGCAGTCGCATCAAATTTGACCCAATCGGCGTCTCCTCTGGCATGGAATGTATGGTGATCTGGCAATGCATTCATTTCCAAGGTCTTTGCTTCAGCACAATCATTATCCCCTTCAAATTCATCTGGCACCGCCTCAACTTGTCCACCCAGATCGTTATCGGGTGTATTCGTTGGGGTGGGTGTGTGGGTTGGTGTAGACGTGGGCGTTGGCGTATCAACTTGCACGGGTGGTTCAGTTGGCGTGGGTGTAAGGGTCGGAGTTGGCGTGTTGGTTGGCGTAGCTGTAGGTGTGTGAGTCGGTGTATGAGTCGGCGTTGGCGTATCTGTGGCTGTAGACGCCTCGTATGGTGGTATGGATACGGTATTGGAACGATAGGTATTTCCACATTGCCGATCGTTCAATTCAATGTAGACACTTGGTGGGGCTGGGTCACCCAACGATTCGGCAAACCAGAGTAGATCCAAGTTTTCCGCTTCGTTAAAGGCGCAGAAGCCATAGAGTCTCGCATCGTCATTGTCAAAGATATCCACCCACGTTCTGGAGGCGTTGGTATTCAGACCACAAGCTGGCAGATCGGGCGCGGACGCAAAGAGTTCGTCTGGGTAAGCCGCACGATTGTCAACCGTCATTCGATAGCGCACAAAGGTACCCGCTTCAGTTGAATAGAGTTCATGGGCCCTAAATTGTAATTCGGGTGTGGGATAGGTTGTTCCACACTCAGGCTGGATCAAGACGGCGAGGGTATTGTTGTCCTCATCTGATTCCTCGGTCGATTCACCCCAATCGATCTTCAGTGTTAAATAGGCCATTGTTGCTGGATCAACGGCCGGACTGGCGCTAAACGAGCCGCTAAAGGTTTCGCCTGGATTGAGCATGCCCAACGGCGAGACCCCTAATATGGTGCCACCGGCCGCTACATCTCCTCGGTTGTTGAAGACCGTATCATCAGACAAGAAAGCCTGTACGCTAACGTTGTCTGAATTGCTATCGGTTGGGCCATCCAGATTCGCGGCGCCTTCACCAACGTTTTTAATCGTATAACTGTAGGATATGCTATCTGCGGTAAAGGAATCAACTGCTAAGGACTCAACAATCAGGTCTGGCTTGGGTGCTTCGTAGGCGGGAATAGCGAGTGACTCAGAGCGGTAGGTTTTGTCACACCTTCTGTCAACTAGCTCAATATAGACGTTTTCTGGCGGAGCTTCCTCCAATGGTTTGGCAAACCAGATTGAATTCAAGCTGCTTGCCTGGCTGAATCCACAAAAACCGTAGACGTAGCTATCACTATTGTCATAGATGTTTACCCACGTGCGCGATGAATTTGTATTCGAGCCACATGCCGGTAGATCCGGCGCAGCGGCGAATAGTTCGTCATCATAGCTGTCATTGTTCGGGACGTCGAGCTGATAGCGTACAAAAGTTCCAGAGGCCGTCGAGTAGACTTCATGGCCCTGAAAGGTCAATTGAGGGGCAGGAAATCCGGTTGAACAACCGTCATCTTGAATGGGAACAGCAATTGTATTGTTGCGTTCGCTGGCTTCATCAATGCTTTCTCCCCAATCGACCTTCATGGCGAGATAGGTCATGGTGTTGGGATCCACAGTCGTAGTTGCACCAAAGCTTCCCAAATGTGAGGCTCCGGCTGCTAGATTCGGAATGTGGAGGATTCGGCCACCCGCGGCAACATCACCCCTATTGTTGAAGACTGTGTCATTTGAGAGAAAAGCTTGAATGGAGACGCTGCTTGTGTTGGCGCTGGCCGTGCCGATATTTTTGACAGTGTAGCTGTAGTCGATTCGGCTGACCGTTATCGCATCGATAGTTAAGGACTCGATGATGAGATCGGCTTGCCCAATGCGCTGATGGCTGGACGCTGTTGAAGGGGACGCAGCAGTGTTGGCTAGCGAACTAGCTAAAGCGCTGGCGCTGGTGCCACCAATCAGTAGAATGATCATTAGTAGCAGCAAGCAGAGCACCGCCGAGCCATTCAGCAATCTAGCTAGCGGAAAAGTTTGTCGGCGAAGCAGATGGGAATTCAAGGTATGGGTAATGCCATTATTGGAAGTAGGGGGCATGTTTGGTCCTTTCAAAAGGGCAAGAGGTTTGGCTAAACCTCAGACAATCACTCAGTCAGAGCTGGGTATATAGATGATTAGTTACCTAAAAAGACGGATGCAGATCTGTTTTTCTTTCACTTTTTCAAGATAGAAAATACTCAGTCGGTCATGCCCGAAGAGAGACTCCTCCCCGTGTAGGCCAACTTAAGAACCTGATGGGGTCTTAGGGAGCAATTCAGTTTGGGGGAGGAGTAAAAGTAGAGTCCCAAAGATGCTCAATGGAGTCCGAAAGAACGGCGGAGCGCAAGTGAATGAGGTGCTGTAGGCCATTGCGAGACCCATCACATGCCAAGGGGGGGCCGAGCCTTGAATTGCTTGACGCCAGATTCAACCATACCGGAATCGATGGGAAAGCCAACCTCCCAAAATTCCATGTATTGCATGCGTTTGTAGGTATCCCTCCTTTTCTCATACTTTGAAAATTTGCCCCCAAACTGAAATGTTCCCCCTATAAAGTACTGATTGACAGTTTCATTGCATAGTGTTACACTTTCTAAGCTCCGATTATCTCTTTGTGCCATTCGAATATCTTTGCTCCCTAAACTCACACAATCACAATGATCACCCAAGAACAGATTCGATTCTTCGCCGAAAATGGTTACCTGCGGTACGGTCGCGTTCTCGAGATGGACACAGTAGACGAGCTGCGCACTGGGTTAGATAGCGTAATCAGTTTGGAGTTGGCTGGTGGGGATGATTCCGCCCCTGAGTTCAAATATGGCCACCGTCGGACAGAAGAGGCAAGTGCCGTGGCGGAGCGCCCGCGTCCTATCACCCAATATATCAACATGTGGAAGCGAGAAGCAGCCTATGAGCAATTGCTCCATCATCCAATTATCTCTGGCGTGGCTTGCGCATTGCTGAATACGCCCCATGTGCGTCTATGGCACGATCAGATTATCTCCAAGCCTCCTGAAGAGAATGGCCACTTTCACTTTCATCAAGATTTCTATTTATGGCCCCTTCGGGATCCGCGCATTCTTACTTGCTGGCTAGCGCTAGATGATGCCACGCCGGAGAATGGCTGTATGCATGTTGTCCCAGGAAGCCATGCAGACCCGCGCTTTGGGCTGGAATCTTATGCTGCTGAACAAGAAGCGCGTGCCGCTGCTAAAGCTGCCGGTCGGGAACCCCAGGAATCGTCTCGTCAGAAGATGGCCCATGAACCAATTACCATTGGCAAAGCCGTAGAGCTAAAAGCCGGTGAGTGCATGTTCCATCACTGCCTGAACTTTCATGCGACGCCGCCTAATGTGACCACACGCCAACGCCGTGCCCATGTCATGATTTTCATGGCGGACGGCGTACGGACCAAGTTGGATCAATCGCCCAAGCATCCGCTAATTCCAACTTTTGAAGTAGGTGATGGCGAACCGTTGGTTGGAAAAGGATATCCTTTATCTGTGCCAGAATCCTAGTACAGCGTTCGACAAGTTTGCTACTTTAGAAGTAGGCGCTGTTTTCAACTGCGCAAGCGTGGCCGCCCCCTCGTTTTCAAGGGATGTCACATGATTTTCCATGCTTGTGCGGCTGCAAGCCGCACCTACGATTGATCGTTTCTACAGTAGAAAAACTTAGTATACAGTGCATTAGCTCCCTTAGTTATACTGCGGTCGTTTTGAAAACAGGAGTTTTCCGAATGCTCTACCAGAATGACCAAACTCGTGTTTTCAAACGGAGCTGAGTATAACAATGCCGATGTCAATAAGTAGAGCAGTCTCTTACAAACCATACACTATACCATAGGAGGAAACCGATGTTTAAGACGTCTCGTAATCTTAGTATTTTCAATGTGCTTGTCGTGATGCTTTTGCTCATGACGGCTTGTGTTCCCGCTGCGGCCCCCGGCGCAGACGGCGGTTCTAGCGATGAACCGGTGACCATTCGCTTCGTCTCCAACCATGGAGCAGTCGAAGTCCCCATCTTTGAGGATGTTATTGCCAAGTTTGAAGCAGAGAATCCCAACGTCAAGATCGATTATTTGAATTTTACTGGCAATATTGAAGATATGGTCAAGACCCAAGGCGTTGGTGGTAATTTGCCTGATGTCTGGTATGCCCGTACATACGTGACCGCAGATTACGCCTCGAAGGGTTGGACGCTCAACTTATCCGATCTGATTGAACGTGATGAGGTTGATGTAGACGATTTCTGGCCTGCCCAAACTGCCCAGGATTCGTACCAGGGAGATCTCTATTCCCTACCGTATGATTTTTCCAATGTGGGCGTGGCCTACAACAAGACCATGTTTGATGAGATGGGTATTCCCTACCCAACCAATGATTGGACATTGGAAGATATGGCCGAAATCGCCGAGCAATTCGTCGAGAAAGATGAAGACGGCAAAATTACCCGCTGGGGATTGAATATCTTTCCGTGGGGCTGGCCTTGGCTGGGTATATTGCAATCCAACGGCGGTCAGGTCTTCAACGAAGATCAGAGCGAATGCATTATCAATTCACCCGAGAACTTAGCGACCATCGAATTCTTCCAAGGCATGCGTGAAAGCGGAATCTTCCCCGAGTCCGGCGCAACACCAGAGGGGATTGAACCTTTCTCTAATGGACTGATTGCCATGACCTTTATGGGGTCATGGGCCACCCAATGGCGCCGCGATCTGATTGGCGATCAGTTTGAGTGGGACGTGGTGAAATTCCCCTACGGTTCAACAGGACATCGTGGGATTACACCCGCTGGTGGAGCTTGGGCGATTGCATCGACGAGTGAAAATATCGAAGCCTCTTGGGAATTTATTAAGTTCCTAACCAGCACCGAATCAACGAACACGCTTATCTCTGATCATACCCGCAGCATTCCAGGGCGCAAGTCGTCTGTACCCCGCTGGACAGAAGTGGCCTCCTCGGGCGAGTTGGATCCCAAGAGCGTCCATGTCTTTGCGGAGATGATGGATGAAGCCTATGAACTGACCTACCCCGCCTATTGGAATGATTACCAAACGGCGTGGTCTAATTTGATGGTTCCCGCAATAACGGGCGGAGATGGCGTTATGGGACCAGCTGAAGCGTTGGAAGCATTTGAAGAGCAATGTAACGAGGCGATTGCCAATAGCAGCGGTTAATCAGTAACCAGTTAATCAGTAAGAGGTAAATCGGTGGTCAGTAAGTCGGTATTCGAGTATAGAAGTACTGACCACCGACCTACTGACCACCGACCTACTAACCACCGACCTACTAATTATGTTTCTACCCAAGACCAAGTTAGCCAAGAGGGAAGCTCTTTCCGGTTATCTTTACATATCACCGTGGATACTTGGTTTTCTGCTCTTCACGGCTATCCCAATCTTGGCCTCATTTTACCTGGCATTTACCTCTTATCGAGGCTATGGCGACATAGAATTGATAGGCTTTGGTAATTTCATCAAGATGTTCACGGATGATGATATCTTCTGGCAGTCGGCCAAGGTAACGCTAATCTATGTGATTGGCTTTCTGCCACCAGGGTTGGTCCTTGGGTATAGCATTGCTTTGCTCATGAATCAGAATGTGCGCGGCATTACTCTCTTTCGCACCATCTACTATCTCCCAGCGATCCTAACGGGTGTTGCCGTTGCCATGATGTGGCAGTTTGTATTCCACCGAGAGTTTGGGGTGTTGAATGCAATTCTGGGATGGGTTAACATTGAGCCAATCTCCTGGATGAACGATACTCGCTGGGTAATGGTGGCCTTCGTCATCATGGGTCTATGGGGTGTAGGCGGCGGCATGATCATCTATCTAGCAGGTCTGCAATCGATTCCCAGCGATCTCTATGAAGCAGCCACCATTGATGGAGCCTCGCCGTGGCAGAAGCTCTGGAAAATTACGATTCCGTTGACGACGCCCGTCATCTTTTTTAACTTGGTTACGGGGTTGATTGCCACCTTTCAGGTCTTTATACAGCCGTTTATCATGACTGAGGGAGGGCCGAATTATGCAACATATTTCTTCTCTCTCAACATATACTACACAACATTCCGTTCGCTGCGTCTAGGGTATGCCTCAGCCATGGCCCTCATCCTCTTCTTCCTAATTCTAGCGCTGACCTCCATCGTTCTCTTCTCTTCCTCTCGTTGGGTCTACTATTCAGGCGGCACGGAGGTAGATACGTGACATCCCAATCCAGCGTCTCTCAACCTGAACAAGTTCAGGTCAATCATCAACAATCGCCGGCTTGGCAATCTTGGCGATCCAGCCGAAGCAAACAAAGGCTTGTTGGCACAACCATCACCTATATCGTGCTCATTGCGGGCGCAGCAATCTTGATGATCCCGCTCTTTTGGATGATTAGTACCAGCATTAAGCCCCAAGATCAGATCTACACCTATCCTATTGTCTGGATTCCACGGGAGATCGTGTGGCAGAATTATCCCCTGGTCTTTGAATCCGTTGCTTTTGCTCGGTTTCTATGGAACAGCACCATTTTGAGCGTTTTTGGTATTGTCGGCAATGTGGTGGGTAGCTCATTGGCAGCCTATGGCTTTGCACGCTTCCGCTTTCCAGGGCGCACCGTCCTCTTTGTCATCATGCTCAGCACCATGATGGTTCCTGCCTGGGTGACGATGATCCCAACCTTTATTATCTTTAAAGAATTAGGCTGGCTAAACACATACTTGCCCCTATTGGTTCCCCACTATTTTGCCCAACCTTTTTACACATTTTTGTTAAGACAATTTTTCCTAGGTATCCCTAAGGAGATGGATGAGGCGGCCAGGATTGATGGGGCATCGACTTGGCGGATCTTCTGGCAGATCTACTTACCGCTATCCAATGCCGCCCTGATAACCGTGGCCATATTCTCCTTTTTCTTCCATTGGAATGAGCTACTCATGCCGCTCATCTACCTACAGAGTCAAGACAAATTCCCTGTGGCCTTAGGCATCGCCTCATTTGTTAGCGATCAGACCCAGAATTTCGCCCTCATGATGGCCGCGGCGTTGATTGCGATGGCCCCGCTTTTGGTCATCTTCTTCTTTGCTCAGCGATTGTTTATTCAAGGAGTGGTGATGACGGGAGTGAAAGGTTAAAGGATAGTCTGCCAGAAAAGTTTTGTGGCGACTTATTACTATAGATATCCAGAAAAAGATTTTCCAGTTGTCCCCTGAGCTTGTCGAAGGGCGGCTGGAAAATCTTTTTCTTAAAGACTATATATTGATATCACCTACTGATACTCAGCAATGCCATCTTCAAAGGCTTCTGGATCGTCATGCTCAACCCCGTAAAGTGCTTCTTGTAGCGCAAAGGTCCCTTGATAAAAGTGGACCCGCTCTAGCATCTCCTCGATCTCCGGATAACTCCCTACGCACCGCTCGACAAATGCCTCTCCAAAGCCAAAGAGTCCACCGATATCGATGGCTGGATCACCAAGTTCGGCAAAGCCAAAGTCGATAACCCCTGCCATTTGACCTGCCTGCTCGTCAAAGATGAGGTTGCCACCGCCAAAGTCACCGTGGCGCAAAACCGGTTCGTAGGCAAATCGTTCAGGATTGTCTAGGAAATTCATAAAGTGCTCAACCACTCGGTCTTGTCCTTCAACGCTCATGTGGGGGAAGAGCTTGGCCTGAAAGCGCTGGTAGAGATCCATCCAGTAGGGGCGTCCATCACTATTGACCAGACCAAGGGACAGTACATGCTGAAGAGGAATCGAGTGTAGCTCCTTTAGAAAATCTGCTATTTGGTCGGCCATCCTGTTCAGCACTGCCTCATTGGTAATCTGCTCAAATGCTTCACGCCACAGTGGAATGCCGGGAATCATGGAGTAGCCGACGAAGTTTTTTTCAGGCGTCGGGCTGTCCAGATTCACGTAAGTCGGGTTCGGTATCTCCAGCGTAATGTATTCCTGAATGGCTTTGAGAATGGATGTTTCCTGGCGCAGCGTTTGGGCCGATTCCGCAAACCGAGCAAAGCGAAAGACCAGCGCATTGTTGACTATGACCACATGATTGTATTGACCGTCTTGGTTGAGCGATGCGTCCTCAATGGCTAGGTTGGGATAGGTCTGGTGAATCGTGTAGAGAAATTGGTCTAACATTAAGCATCACTCTCTTGAATATACTTGATAACTTCCGTAATGTAACTCTTCACGGGTTGTGACGTATCAATGACAAGGTAGCCATCTGTTGGGCGCTTCATATTTTCAATCACGTTGCGAAAGTAGGCTTCGCCAGCCTGCTGCTTGCCTGAACCTTTTGTCGGTTGGGCAAAGACGCCTGCAAGCTGGCTTGGGGTACGTTGGCGACTGCGCAACCGTCGGTCCAGCTCGTGCAAGTCATCAATTCGACACTCCACGTACCGATAAGCCGCGCCAAACTCTTTCGCCAACTGCTGCCCTTGCCTCAGCAGATTCTCATAAAAGCAGGGACTGTCAAAAATGACGCTACGTCCTTGGCTCAACAGATCTCGGGCCAGCGCATTCAGCACCGCATAAGATGCTCGTCCCGCATCAGAGGGCGGGATCTCTGCCCCCAACAGCGCGCTCTTGGTGACGTCATGATCGATGATAATGGCATCTACAAGGGGCGCAATGGCCCTGGCAACGGTCGTTTTTCCCGAGCCGGGTGCGCCAGACATTTGAATGAAAGTGAGTTGACTCATTAGGCTAACACCTTTTCCTCGATTGCCGGAGCCTGTTCCTCTGTCACCGCAAACTGGGATTGGAGTTCTCCGAAGCCCCGCATGACATAGACCGGAACCTTGTTGGTATAGACTATTTTCTTACATGTTGGTGTGAAAATGGCTATGGATTGGCGAGGCTACTTATAAGCCAGAAAAAGGATACGAAGAGAGCTATAACTCTGACATAGGCAGTTCTGGATATTTTTTTTGAGAAGTTGGCGTAATCAGCCAGTAGTTCTTCTGCCTTTGGATCATCAATAACAGTATGATTCAATGCGAAATCTCGGATATGGGCAAATGTACCATACTTTTTGTAAAATCCACCCCAAATTGTCTTTATTCTGACTTCTTCATATATTTCGGGATGATTCTGCTTCAGATAGAATATCAGGTTGCTATATTTGTCCTGGTGACTCAGGTTGAGCGTGAAAGTGAATGCAAATACGTACAATAGAATGAAGAACGGAATAAGCACCATGAGCCAAGAAATCATGACATTAATGATTGTGTGAGCCACACGGGAAACCCTCTACTTGTGTCTATAATCAGGCTCTGCATAAAGCAATTTGTTTTCTTTCCGAATCTCAGTGTATTTTATCAGAACCGCCCATATACATGTCTATAGTATCGTGACTTGGACTCGACTGCAACTTTAGGAGTTAGGCTCATGGTGCCGTTGGCCCAGGACCGCCTTTGTGATAAGATGGCAGAGAATTTTGAGTTTGGTGATTGCCACGGCCATTATTCTCCACATACCTGGGGGCCGACGGTATACATTATGATAGGCCAGAAAAAGCTTGTCCCCATGAAGATGGGCCTGTCCTCCCTTCTCAAGATTTTTCAGAGTGAATTGATTAAGAGTCGGGACAAGACTTTTCTGGCGAAGTATGCTCAAAACAATAGGAATCCGTTAACAGAAATGATGACTTTCGATAAATCAATATATCTTCTAGATGGCGGTATGGGCCAAGAGTTAATCAAGCGGGGCGTACGGGGAAATGAGGCGCTCTGGTCTGCCAATGCATTAATAACCGATCCAGATGTGGTGCAAGCTATTCACGAATCCTATATTGAAGCAGGGGCAGATGTAATTACCACGAATACATACTGCACAACCCGAGCACGCTTTGACCGCTATAACCTATCTGAACGCTTTGTGGAGCTTAATCAGCTCGCCTGTCGATTGGCTCAACAGGCGAGAGAGGAACAAGAGAGAGCCGATGTGTTGATTGCTGGGTCATTGCCGCCCTATTATGGTAGTTATCGACCGGAATTGGCACGTTCGTACGAAGAGCTTACCCCTATTTACCAAGAACAAGCCGAAGTACTGGCACCCCACGTAGACTTCTTTATCTGCGAGACTATGTCCACAGCGGAGGAAGCCAGAGCCGCAGCAAGCGCTGCGGCCAGCACAGAGAAGCCTGTGTGGGTAGCATGGACGTTAGAAGATGGCGGGGCAGATCACCTGCGGAGTGGCGAGACCCTCCAACAAGCGTTTGAGGCATTGATAGATTTACCTATTGATGCCTTTTTGGTTAACTGCTGTGCGCCAGAGAGCATCACCGCGGCTATGCCCAAACTGGCATCATTGGGATCCCAGCCGGTGGGTGGGTATGCCAACGGATTTGTGGCAATTCCAAAAGATTGGTTGATAGAGAGCAGTGTAGATGTGCTTGGCTCAAGAACGGATTTGGATCCAGAATCCTATGCTGGGTATGGGAAGGAATGGCTAGAAGCAGGGGCGAGAATTGTAGGTGGTTGTTGCGAGGTGGGTCCCCAGCATATTGCGCGATTGAGGAGACTAATTGACACTGAACTTTAGGCCGTTCCCAAAATTCAGTCGTTCACAGTTTGCTGAGAAGGGAGCACACCCACAGATAGCTCTTGGACAACATCGACTAACACGACACCTGTGGCATGTGGGTATACTCATAGCGGGATTCTTTGTGCTCATTGCTTGCGTCCCTTCCATGGTGGGTTCAGCCCCTGCTCTCGATGAGGCGACATCTGAACTTGGGCTAGATAGGGTCTTCATAAGTGAACGATGTGGCGATCCTGCCCAGCTCTCCGATGCCCTGCATATTTACCATTGGTCCGACTACATCGATGAGCGTATTATCACCTTGTTTGAAGAGGAGTGTAGCGTGGATGTGACCATGGACCTCTACGCCAGCAATGAGGAAGCCATTGCCAAGATTCAAGCAGGGAATAGCGGATATGATCTGTTGGTTCCTTCCGACTATGCGGTAAAGATTCTGATTGATGAGAGGTTGATCCAGAAGCTGAAGATGGATATCATTCCTAATGTGACCAATCTCGATCCTGCCAGCACGGGGATGTATTATGACCCCGAAAATGCGTACAGTCTGCCTTATGCTTGGAGCACAACTGGTGTTGCCTACAATGTGGGTACATTTCCTGATGTGCCTACAAGTTTCGCAGCATTGCTATCCTGCGGTTATAGCGAAAACCAGGGTTTTGCGTATCCAAACAGTCAAGGCGTAGACGCTGGTTTTCGCACAGAGCAGAGTATAAATGTAGAGAAAGGCTGTGAGCATAGTGGCTTTGTCTCCATGCTTGACGAGCAGCGAGAGACCATTGGCATGGCTCTTCAGTATTTGGGGCACGGCCTTAATTCGACCGATCCAGCCCACCACGCTCAGGCCCTTGAACTGTTACAAGCACAGAAAGATTGTATCAGTGGCTATGACTCAGAGAACGTCATCCAAACCTTAGCAGCAGAAGAGGTTGTCGTGGCTAGCACATGGAGTTTTGCGGCCGCTTTGGCCTACTTGGAGAACGAGGATATTCGCTACTTCATTCCCGAAGAAGGTGGCATCATCTGGCAGGATAACATGGTCATTCCAAGCGATGCCCCTCATCCATATACGGCTCATATCTTTATCAACTACTTGCTTGATCCAGAGATTGGGGCCATGTTAAACGAGTGGACCTTTAGCTTTACGCCCAACGCAGCATCTGCGCCCTTGCTCAGTGAGGATTATGTTACGACCATGGAAACGGTGGGCTTGATGGTCGATGATGAGATCCGGGAGCGCTTAGAGTGGGTACTGATTGGGGAGGGAGCTGAGCTGTTTGCCGATACGTGGGAATCGCTTAAAGCTAGGTAGCTGCCCGAATTTTTGATTAAACAAGATATATCTTGGAATCTTAGCCTTTCTCGATTCCGGGCAAATCATAAACTTGGTTGTTCTCTTCATAATATTTGAGCCCGGATTCGCGGGCAAGGATAACTTTGCCCATGCGGTTTGCCCGGGTTTTGAGCTGAGGTATATTAAGTACACTGCGGAGGATAGTAGAGACTTTAGGCCATTCATCCTGATGAATGGCCATTGCAATGATACAATAGCTAGAATGAGCCTGAATTTTGCGCCAGAAGTCATTTACATTAATAGTAACGAAGGTGGGACGTTGTGCAGCGTGAAGTAACGTGGCAATATTGTCGTCTTTGATCACGCTATTTGGACGCAATCTTAAAATATGGGTGACGGCACCTGGGTACCACTTCTCGATTGCAACAATAATGTCAGGATTCTGAAGTTGTTCGTCTAATATAAGCACAGGTTATGCAATTTCAACGATTGGTAATGGTATCTGATAATGCGTTCGAAACGCATTTATAGCCAGCATCATAGCCTCAGTAATCGCTTCTTTTGTTAATTTAGATTCACTATATGCATTGACCAAGTATTCTACTGTATAACCGTGTGCGATTTGTGAAAGAATAAAATCAACATCTATTCTCGTATACTTGAAAGTTGGCCGTCCACCGCAAACACCGACGGCACGAACCACATAATCGCCTAATGGATAATATTCATATGGCTCACCACCGACCATCTCAACAACAAGCTCCATCTCGCCTGTTTGGTCCAGGTGCTGGCGTTTTGTGGTTCCATTTAATACGTTTTCCATATCGATTCCTTTTTTTATACTCAGCTCCGTTTGAAAACACGAGTTTGGTCACTCTGTTAGAGCAGCGGAAAACTCCTGTTTTCAAAACGACCGCAGTATAGCGATAACTTCTGGTGTTACTAAAGACCTTCAGGCAAACTGATTCCTCATTATACCATACCTATGATTAAAAAAACCGCTCTCTATTTTGACGAACGCTGCCTCTGGCACACGACTGGTGAACATGTGTTTATTATGCCCGTTGGTGGATGGCTCCAGCCGCTTGCTGGGAATGGGCATCCAGAATCGCCAGAGAGCAAACGACGGATTAAAGCGCTGATAGATGTCTCTGGCTTGACGGCCCAGCTCAATGTTCATAGTGCTGAACCTGTTACCGTAGATGACATTCTGCGGGTCCATACGAAGGCATATATCGAAGAACTGAAGGATAAGAGCGACTCCGGTGGTGGCTATGCAGGGTTCGATGCTCCTTTTGGCAAGGGAAGCTATGAGATTGCCTGCCTCTCGGCTGGGCTTGCAAAAAGTGCTGTTGATCAGGTCCTGACGGGGCGAAGTCAGAATGCCTTTAGCTTGGGGCGACCACCCGGTCATCACTGCTTGTCAGATCAGGGCATGGGATTCTGCTTACTTGCCAACATTGCCATTGCCGTTGAAGCCGCCAAAGCCAATCATGGTGTTGAAAAGGTGGCAGTGGTCGATTGGGATGTTCACCACGGCAACGGCACCCAGTCGCTCTTTTACAATCGAGCTGACGTGCTTACCATTTCGCTCCATCAAGAGAATTGCTTTCCCGCCGATAGTGGTTCGGTAAACGAACGAGGTGCAGGTGCAGGAGAAGGCTACAACCTCAATATTCCGCTCTTGCCCGGCTCTGGGCATGATGCTTATCTCTATGCGTTTGACCGCCTTGTGCTGCCTACTCTGCAAGCGTACAAACCCGACCTGATCGTGGTCGCATCTGGTTTGGACGCCAATAAATTCGATCCCCTATCTCGTATGCAGCTACACAGCGACTCGTACCGGGAGTTGACCCATAGGATACTCTCTGCATCTGATGATCTATGCAATAGACGACTGGTTGTCATTCATGAGGGTGGCTACTCGGAGAGCTATGTCCCCTTCTGTGGCCTAGCAGTTGTAGAGGCGCTATCTGGCTATCGGACAGAGGTCACGGATCCCTTTTTGAAAGCGGCTACGGCTTCACAACCAAACAAGCGCTTTGCGGAATTCCAAAGGCAGTTGTTGGATGAGATGGCTAGATGAGAGCACAAGCTCAATCATTAATCTAATAGAAGCAGCGGAACATAAAGACGAGCGGCTACCCCAAAGAGTGCGTACTGCCCAAATTCACAGATGGAAACCTCCAACTGGTTACTGTCTGGGAAGCGCACGTAAGCAGACGGTGGAGAACAGCTTTCTACGCTCTCAATCCAATCTGTCCCGTTCCAGCGGCGTAAAGTTAGTTGCTCTTCATCCCTGCCATGCATGTCCTTATCGTCATAGCGAATGGTCAGGGCAATCGGTCTCTCCCAATCAAACCGTTCTATCGTAGTGCCTTCGCTTTGTCCAGTTAGTTGAAACGGTTGCCCCAGATAACCTAGTTCTACATGGCTAGAAAGGCCGGAGAGGGGAAGGTAAGCGAGCTGGATTGGCCTGCTCATGGGCTGGGCTGGCACCTGAATCGTAATCCCTTCTCGACCCGTAAATGAAGTATATGAAAAGGTCATGGGCTGATTGCTTGTCAGGAGTGGGCTAATGGCTGAAACCGCGACCGTAACAGAGCGAGTTACTTCACCCATGCTTGTGTCGGCCGATAAGCCTAAAACCCGGAGTCCGGCTGCTCGCCAAGTTACAGTTGCCGTGCTGGTAATCTCATTTGCAACATAAAAGAGGCTAGAGGGGGTCTGATCCAGCATCCAGCGGTATTGGATTGGATAGACGGTATTTCTCTGTTCGCCAGTGGAGGAGATAACGGAGCTGGTAAAGACAGCCGGTTGATTTAATGTTGCCTGGGCAGGGCCTTCGATGAGCAGAGATAACTCTGGGCGGTGGAGGCGGTTGGCTAAGTTCTGGTTCGACTCTACTCCGGCTAGAGTTTGTTGAGTTGCTTCTCGCTGTGTACTTTGCCCCGCAGCTTTGCCTACAACATCTGGGGCTTTTAGAGAAGCTGGCAAAAGCTGAACAGCCGTAACCATTGAGCTGCCCTGCAGATCATTTTGTCGCTTTGCCAGCTCCGCTATGAAGAGCAACAGAGACGAAAAGAACAGCAAAGTAAGTAGCAGTGTTGTGGTAAGGAAAAAGTACCGATATAGCTTTGAACGAAAAGGCATTTCAGACCCCTGAAGTCAACTCAAAAAAGTACTCGGACAGAGGGGTTTTAGAGATACAGGATTCAATCTGTGTACTTCCTTGCGCATAAACGCGAACCCATGTCCCACTTTTATACCGCGGTCGCTTTGAAAACCGAGGCTTTCTATAGCTTCCACAAGAGAGACCAAACTCCGGTTGAAAACCGGAGCTGAGCATAATTTAATTGGGTTTGCTTAAGGGTAGCAGAAATTTATCGGTAGGAGATACGCAGTTTGTAGGGGGTTGATAAATTCACCCCTATGAACGGTTCGTGTGAACATACATCAACTGTGTAACGCCTAAATAATAGCAGCGAAAAGAGCTTTCTCACACTCTTTCTAAGAAGCGAGCATCATTTGAATAAAAATAACGGATGTCATCAACCTGACGTTTCATCATGGCCTGGCGTTCGATGCCCATGCCAAAGGCAAATCCACTATAGATGGCAGGATCATAGCCCCCATTTTTGAGCACAACCGGATGGACCATGCCTGCACCGGATATCTCCAACCAGCCGGTGTACTTGCAGACCCGACAGCCATCACCGTTGCACAAACTACAAGAGACATCCACTTCCACGCTCGGTTCGGTAAAGGGGAAGTAAGCCTTCCGGAAACGAATTTCTCGACCTTCACCATACATTTGGTTCCCATAGTTAAGCAACACACCCTTTAGATCGCTCATGGTGATATGTTTGCCCACGACGAGACCTTCCACTTGATAGAACATCATCTCCGAACGGGTTGTCACGTCCTCGTTGCGCCAACATTTTCCCGGCAACATGACACGAATTGGCTCGGGTGCGAACTCACGCATGGCCCGGATCTGGCCAGGGCTAGTGTGGGTACGTAAAATCACGCCACTTTGTTCGGTGAAAAAAGTATCTTGCATCTCTCGCGCAGGATGCCCTGGCGGAAAGTTGAGCAAAGTGAAGTTGTTGTCGTCCGTCTCTACCTCCGGCGCATCATAGATCTGAAAGCCCATCTGGCCGAAGATATCTAGAATTTCGCGCATGGCGACCGTAGTAGGGTGTAGTCGACCCAACTTTTGGGGCCGCCCGGGCAGGGTTACATCGATCACGTCCTCGCTAAGGGCACTCTCCATCTCAATTCGGCCAATGGCTTCCTGGCGTTCATGGAGGGCTGCTTCTAATGTGCCTTTGACTACATTGGCCCGCTGCCCCACAACAGGACGTTCTTCAGCCGGCAATTGGCCTAGGGTGCGTAACAGCCCTGTTAGCTTTCCTTTACGACTGAGGTAAGCATCATGCCAAGCTTCCGTCTCTTCAGTAGACGTTGCTGTTTGGAGAGCCGCAGTTGCTTCTTCTTGTAATGTTTCAAGCTGTGTCAGTATTTCGCTCATTTTTATTGTTGCTAACGAAGAACCATAAATAACTTATCTATCTCAATCGGGTGTAGCCCCTTGAAATATCTCAGTTATTTCATTCCCGTTCTTAAATATTCACTCCCGAAAAGGTATCACCATGTAAAGATTCCAGGAGTACAGTTGTGATGGTGTTAGTCAGACATATGTTTGGTGGAACAGTAGCGGTGACTCGCAGATAATTGTCCGTCAACCCGCTCCACAGAAGGTCCGCCGTGTCAGCCAAGGGCTGGCCTTCTCCCTCCCAAAGCACGGGTCGGGTTGCACCGATAAAACGCCTCCGCTCCTTCTTCCCGGTCTCTTCGATTAGTGCATGGAGCTGCCGAGAGCGGGCTTTTTTGACCTGCTTTGGCAGATGTTCATCAAAGTCAGCAGCGGCTGTTCCGGCTCGAGCACTAAACGGGAAGATATGTGCATGGGCGAATTGCATCTCTTGGATAAAGGCTAGCCCATCCTGAAAATCAGCCTCGCTCTCGCCCGGAAACCCAGTAATTAGATCAGTCGTAATAATTAGATTGGGAATCGATGCTCTGGCATCAAGTACCAGTTGGCGAAAACTCTCTTGGGTACAGCGGCGAGCCATCCGGCGCAATTGGCGATCCGTGCCAGCTTGTAAAGGCAGGTGTAGGTGCGGACAGAGACGCTTAGGCCAGCGCTGCCATAGATCAAAGAAACCGTCTGCCAACTCCCAGGGTTCCAAACTGCTTAAGCGCAAGCGAGGTATATCCGTATTAGCCAAAATCGCATCAGTCAAGGTCAATAGATTGCACTGCTCAAGACCAGTTAGATCCCGACCATAACTGCCCAAATGAACACCTGTTAAGACGGCTTCCTGCACGCCCTCCTGAGTCAGTTTCTGAATTTCTGCGATAATCGATGATAGGGAGCGACTTTTGCTTTCTCCCCTGGCTACAGTGACGATACAGAAGGTACATTTATTGTTACAGCCATCTTGGACCTTGATAAAGGCTCGCGTGCGGCTTGTCCTCTCGTCCAAAGTGACAGGCTCATTGCCTTCAATATTGCTTGGGACCTTGCCTTGGACCACACTATCCTGAAAGTTGAACGGATTACCATCCTGCCCCATGCGAATGAGCGCATCAACATCATCTAGTTCAGCACTCCACGGCTCCAACAGGGTATGAAGCAACTCTTTTTGCTGATTGTCAACGACTAACGCCACGCCAGGTAACTCTTTGGCTTGCTCTGGTTCTAGGGTGGACCAGCAGCCCGTTACGGCTATTCGAGCCTGAGGGTTGAGCTGATGGAGCTTGCGTACTTGAGAGCGACTCTTTTTTCCGGCCATAGCCGTGACCGCGCAACTATTGAAGACAATGACCTGAGCCTCTTCTGGTGCCCGAACGGTCATATGGCCTGCTGCACGTAGGTGGCTAGCCAGTGTGTCCACCTCGCTATAATTTAGACGACAGCCAATTTGGTCAAGATAAATCCGCATAATTAGCTTGAAGTATAGCATAGAATGGAGCAAAAATGGGAATCAATATAAACAAAAAAATGGGTCGCGATTATGTCCGTAAATTTGTCGAGATTATATTCGTAAATTTACGAGTCGGATTATTCCTCATCCTCTTCACTATGGGCAGAGAAAAAGACCCAATAGTGTTTGTACGTGGAATTTTCTACATAAGCGTAGCCGATGCCAATCTCAGTTTGCTCTGCATAAAAATCAACCTCTCCCAACAGGTGCATGCGATGTCCAGGCGAATTCATCCAGATATCCCAAGTTTCTGCCTCCAAACGCCCTCCTGCTATCGACTCAATGTAATTCGAATCGACGTCATATCCGTAAAAGTTGGGCAGCTGATATCCAGCATTTCGCACCAGTTGATCGGGGCCTATACCATCCGGATCAACGTGGGCCATGTAGTTTCTGAGGCCCAAGTCCATGGCCTTCTCGCGCGCAACCTGAATTAGTGTTGAATTGCACTGCACAGATTCTCGCTGCTGACCAGGATGGCGTTGAACCAGCATGACGATCTCTGTTTCCTTACTGCTAAGTTGTTCGCAACCAGTAGGTTGTATGATGGGGAGATAAATCGTATTGGATTGGGCATACACTTCTTGCATGGGACATGTCACGGACAGTACCACAGAGAGCAGAATTGTGAGGATGATGGCAGGACGGGTGTGAATAGCAAAGCTTGGCGACTGTTGAAGGATATTCATTGTAGGCAGCAGTTCCTTCTTGAGTAGTGACCCGGGCAACTCACCAAGTCTTCCGGGGAAAGAATTAGGGGCGATGCCAATAACTACCCGCTCATTTAGTGGTAGTGCTGAGTCTTTCTAGATTTTGGGTATAGGACAGTAAGCATCTGACAGAAGATGGGGGTAGCTAAATGTTGGCGTCTCTTGTGGATATTCCAACCTAAGTTGGATCACAGCCAAAACAAAATTTTACTAGAAAACTGTACAGATGGTTGAGGTTAGTATATCGAAGCGATGGAGGGGTTACTTTACGCGGTGCCTATCTCTTATTGGTTCTATGCATACGCCCAATATGCACATTTAAAACGTCAGATAATAATTTATTATCGTATAATTCTGTCATCTATGTTCAGCTAAGCTTGTAAGATGCTTGCTTTTTCGGGCTTAGGAATCAAGATCAAATAAAACCCAAAACTTCGGTCCTGTCATCTCGGGTACCCGAGAGATCTTCCACTACGTTTTATTAAATTCTCGCTCCTTAGCTTGAGGCTACTTATAGATCATAATGCCATTGAGAAGACTCTACGGTTCCGTCATTTTGCAGCACATAATACGGTTGCGAAGCAACACACTGGCCAAACAGAATGAAATTGCGCTCCGCCCTGAAAATAACAGAGATGAAAATCGAATAAAGATTTTCATCTCCTGTGATGTGGCCCGCCACATTTATAACAACTAATTATCTATTCTTCCGGATCCTCACTATAGGCAGAGAAAAAGACCCAATAGTGCTTATAGAGCGAAGATTCCGAATAAGCATAGCCGACGCCAATCTCAACCTGTTCTCCATAAAAACTATTGAGACCCAGCAGATGGGTACGGTGTCCTGACGATTCCATCCAAGCCACCCATGCTTTTTCCACTGTATCATACCCTGCAGCCAATGACTCGATGTTATTCGAGTCTAAATTCGATCCATAATAGCTAGGCAATGGATAGTTGGCGTTGCGCACCAGCGTATTGGCACCAACACCTTCTGGATTGGTGTGGCCGAAGTAATTCCGTGTGGCCATGTCCACGGCCTTGTCATGTGCGACTGCGGCTAAGACCGAGTTACAAACCACAAAGGGTCGCTGCTGACCGGCATCGTTCTCAACCAGTGTCATAATTGCTCGTTCTTGGCTGTTGGCCTCTTCACAGCCATCTCGTCGCCTATCAACTTCATTATTCTCAGCGGCCTGCATAACCGGTAGGTAGACAATTGACGATTGTGCAGATGCGTCTTTTATGGAAAATATAACGGTGAAGAGAAATGTAAGAAAGAGGAGGGAGGTGATACGAGTAGTATAAGATGATGACTGATGACGGACGTTCATAACAGACTACAATTCCTTTATTTGGGCAACGCTACAATTGGCATAGCAATTAGATTAGCTGCTTGGATAGCCACCAATCGTATTCGTTGTACGCTCAAGGCCCCGACTGCTCCCAAGCTTAGCCGAGTTCTTTCATGTTTGGTACAGGAGTGATAGACAGTGGTGTGACAGTGTGTACATGCTTCAAAAAGGTACGTACACAATCTTTTCTTCATCTGAGAGAAACAGTAGATTGCACTGTCACAACAAGTGAATCAGAGAATCGCTCGTTCGATTGCATTCTACCGAAAGTTTGCTCTAAGTGATCTTAGAGGGAAGCGTGTTCTCATCTTCGACACAGCATAGTATATCGAAGATGGGAAGGGGGAACTTTACGCGGGAACTATCTCTTATTTGTTCAAACCATACACCCAAGCAATGGGCATCATACGCTACCTGACGTATGAAACGGGTGTTCTGACGTTTAACTGACGAATTGCTGACATTGCTGTCAGCCTATCCTGCCAGCCTATTCGTCATTATATCCTACTATGCCGAAGAAATGCCAGACTGTTTCTGGTTGAGAACAACTTTGCTGCGGTCATTTTGAAAACGGATGTTTTTCCGAAGCATGTTGTTTGTAATTCTATGCACCCACTAAATCGAATGCATTCCTACCATTCACATTGAACTAGTCTCACTACGTCTTTTGTTGTCCGGGATGCCTCCGATTCGTCTATTTTCTTCTATAAGGAACGAGAATTGAATAAAACCAAACGAAAGATCTCTCGGGTACTCGAGATGACAGGATCGAAGTTTCGGGTTTTATTTGATCTTGATTCCTAAGGAACTAAATAGTGCAGAATTGGTAACTAGTTAGAGCCAAGGGTGCAGAAAATGGAAACGTAAAAATAACGAAACGCTAACTCAAAACAAACAGAAAAAGCGGTAAACTGATAGTATGCTCAATGTGAAGAAAGTGAGTCGAGAAGAACTGGAGAAAACGGA
>JBCCHB010000025.1:0-126502 GCA_039028975.1 Chloroflexota bacterium | reverse complement strand
CTTAAATTCGTCAGTTGTCTCTGGTTGCGCCCATCGGCATCCATAATCCAAAGCTGCGCATTGCCACCACGGGTTGAAAAGAATACAATCTGGGTTCCATCTGGCGACCAGCTAGGATGACGGTCCCAAGCTCCATAGTTATCTTTTGTCAGCTGGATGCCCGGCCAAACACCCCGCTCAACTACCTAGATCTCATCATTGCCAGTCGTGTTAGAGACCAAGGCAACCTTTTCAGCGGTAGGAGACCAAGCCGGGTCCCAAGCACCATATAATGCATCTCTGTCTACCCGGCCTGCTGGCGCGTACTCATACGGAAAAGAATCAGAGTCCCCAAAAAAAGTTAGCTGCTTTGTAGTGCCATATGTATAAAATTCATAAAAGATGTATGTCTGGTTTATTCTTCTTAAATCATGCTCTCTTCGTACAACCGCACGAAACTGAAAATTTGCCGCATATTCGTCGCGAGCGGAAGCTCTTATATAAGCCCAGTCCCATTGTGGTCTCAAAGCCATTAAATTTGTACCATCTGCGTCAATGGAATAGGTTGTCACATTAACTGGCTGACCGAGAAGTGTCAATCTTACTAAAAAAGATAACTTTCTTGCCAGTAAGTAAAGGTTGCATAAGATGATCTCCCGGAATGATATGTTCTTTTCTGAAATGGACAAGAAAGAATTAGGAACAGTTTTACTCCGTTATACAACAGTTATCAATGAGCAGATATCGTATAAGCTGTGCTAAAGTGGGGAAAGGTTTTTCAAAGAGACAGGGGATAGTTTACTACCAAATTAATGACACTCAATTTGCGTTGTGTTCTACTTGGGCCTAGATGAAAGAAACACATTTTTTATTGATGAAGGAATCGAAATTTAATAAAACCCAACGAAAGATCCCTTTGTATCTTGTTACGAATCGCCGTACTTCACCCAAACCGGATTCCATGCTTCATTTTCTAAATTCGTTAGTTGCCGTTGATTACCTCCATCTTCGTCCATAATCCAAAGCTGCATACTTCCACTTCGGGTTGAAAAAAAGACAATTTGAGTCCCATCTGGTGACCAACTAGGATGACGATCCCAAGCCCCGTAGTCATCTTTGGTTAACTGATGGGCGGGCCAAACATCCCGTTCCACTACCCAAATTTCATCATTACCGCTCGTGTTGGAGACTAGAGCAACCTTTTCTGCCGTAGGAGACCAAGCTGGATCCCAGGCTCCATATAATCGATCTCGATTTACGTGTCCTGGCGGTGCATCCGTATAAGGGAAAGAATCTGAATCGCCAAAGAAGGTGAGTTGTTTGGTCGTTCCATACGTGTAAAAGTCGTAAAAAATATACGACTGATTCCTCTTCTTAAAATCTTGCTCCTTGCGCACAAAGGCGCGGAACTGACGATTGGCCGAATACTCATCCCGGGCTAAAGCCCTGATGTACGCCCAGTTCCACTGAGGTCTCACGGCCATCAAATTGGCACCGTCTGCATCAATTGAATAGTAATTGACATTGGTAGCACGGCCCAAGATCGTCAGCCTTACGCGCCTGCTTTGGAAGATAATTTTGCCGACCAGATCAGCCGGATATGTAGGCGTTGGAGCAGGCGTTGGGTTTAAAAGCGCCGCCTCAATTTCTATGAGAATTTGGGGGGTAGATGTTGGAGCCGGCGTATTTGTGGGAGCTGGCGTATTGGTTGGCAGGGGTGTAGCTGTCGGCGGAGCCGGGGTTGGGCTGAATGTTGATGTTACCGTAGCCACTATCACCTGACTAGGGCTATCCGCAGCCACTTCACTGAGGGCGATGGCTGTATCCGTCGCCGTTACAATCCGTTCTGGCGCAATCGTACCTGTTGTCAGGGCAATAGCCGTCGCTTCACGAGCCTGAAAGGTTGCCGTGCTCTGATTTTCTGGAATCGATGTATTGGTTACAACAATTGGTGTATCTGTTGGCGTTGCTGTTACCCAGTGAGAAGGAGTTGGCGTCGCTGTACCTGTCGTTGCGGCATTGGCTGTTGCCTCTAAAACCAATCCGGCAGCCACAAAGACATTCGGTGGCGTAGGCGTAGCCGTAATGACATAAGGCGTCCAAGTCACAGTGGGCAGTTGTTCCTGCGCTCTGTTTTCAGACGATGTTTGGGCCAAAGAAATGGCTGTTTGTAACCGAGACGAGCACAGCACCAAAGCTGAACCCAATAGTAAACAACAACCGAGTAGGAGGGATCTCCTTTGGATGACTGGGAACCTCATAGTAATAATTCTGGAATGATTGAGTTTGTCTTCATGCGTATCGTAATGGCCATACAATCCTTTGATTCATCTCTACACCAATAATCTACGTTCGTATCAAAGTGCTTGGTAGGCGGATAAAAAAGTCTTGCCAATTCGCATGTAGAATCTACAAAAGCATACACTAGTCGTCTAGGGAAAGCAAAATTAATGAATGCCTATAAAAAGCATTCACGCTGCTCTACGAAGGCCCCTACAGCATCGACTAAGTCATTAAGCTGAGACTCATTATGAGGTAAGCTCAGATTGATCATTCCCCTAGGGGCCAGCCAGATCCCCGAGTTCACCATGTCAAAGAAGAAGAGTTCACGCAGTGCCTGATTGCCCTTGGCCGCGTCTGTTGGTGAATGGATAGGAGCATCAGTCATGTGTACAGTCATCATGGAGCCACGACCGGTGAACTGCATGGGCGCCTCTGCTCGCTGGCACAGTTGATTTAGACGCCTGCGCAGGTCCTCTCCTTGTTCATTCAATTTACGAGCAGCATCCGGTGTATATACCTGGGTCAATCCGGCTAACCCAGCGTTCATGGTCAGTACGTTGTTATTGAAAGTTCCTGCATGAGGCAGCGCATCAGGTAGATGAGGATTATAGTGATCCATCAACTCTACACGCCCTCCGAAGGCACCAAATGACATACCTCCACCGATATATTTGCCCAAAGTGGTCATATCCGGCAGCACGCCTACCGCTTCCTGAAAGCCACCAGGAGCCAAGCGGGAAGTCATCACTTCGTCAAAAATCAGAACAATTTGGTGCTGGGTGCACTCGTCCCGCAACATTTGCAAGAAAGAGGTCGATGCTTGAATACAGCCTCCGCTTCCCATCATTGGCTCCAAAAGGACGGCTGCTAAGTTGGCCGAATGTTCTTGAATCAGTGCCCGGGTTGCGTCGACATCATTATAGGGCGCCAATACAAAATCATAAGGAGCGTTGACGGGGTTCTTCTTACCAGTGGAGAAGTAGAGAACACCGCCGTGGTAGGCACCAGCAAAGACCAGAATATGGCTTCGATTTGTATGTCGGCGGGCCGCAGTAATGGCCATGAGATTTGCTTCTGTCCCCGAGTTGGTAAAGCGAATTCGATCAATCGATGGGAATCTTTCACAGATGGCTTGGGCCAACTTGACTTCAGTTTCATTGGTTCCCCCAAAGTTAAGGCCGTTGTCTAGTGCCTTATCGATGGCTGCCCGAATCACAGGGTGAGAGTGGCCATAGATGCCGGCTGTATATTCACCAAGAAAATCGATATATTCATGGCCATCGAGATCATAAATTTTGCACGATTCTGCTTTGGCAACCCCTAAGGGGAAGGGCAGGTTAAAGAGCACTGAACGGGTATTTCCCCCAGGCATGACGTCTAATGCGGTTTGATGACGGGCCAAACTTTTCGGGTTTTGCTGAGTATATTCATCATGGGCTTTGGTCAGGGCGGTATTTAGATCCATAGATGCTCCATTATAGATGGCCAGGAGAATCTTGTCCTTGCATTTAGAAATTCCCTGGAGTAGTCTGAACAAATGCCGGGACAAAACCTTTCCGACGGGCTAAAGGGTTCAATTTCGTGTGCTATTTTGAGCCAATCCGCAGTATACCATTGAAAAAGTGTGTCGGCAACGATACGATATGGATCTGCAAATAGACATTTCGGCTCTTGAAGGATACAATACAATGCAATTGCCTTTATCAAATGATAAGGGCCCTTCTTTACTGACATTGAAATGAATCAATCATATGACCGCATCACCTAAGCCTGGGTTGGCAGCGAACCCAGGCTCTAGTGCTTCTGGCGAGCTGACAACTGTGGAAAAGTTGAGCAGCTTGCCTTGGGTTGTAGCATCCAATGCCGCCAATACGATCTTTGTTCAGTTCACTTTTTTCGGAACAGTCTTTGTTCTTTTCCTCGATGAGCTGGGCTTTAGCAAGAGTGATATTGGCTTTGTCCTATCATTTACACCGTTTGCAGGATTAATTGCCTTATTTGTGGCGCCCTGGGTGGCCCAATTCGGTTATAAACGCACTTTCGTCACCTTCTGGACAATACGCAAATTTATTACGGCTTTGCTTTTGTTAACGCCTTGGGTTGTCATGAGCAGTCCTCAGCTAGCATTTCTCTTCGTGGCTGGCATTACTGCACTCTTTTCCTTAAGTAGAGCGGTTGCCGAAACGGGACGATTCCCTTGGATGCAGGAGATTGTGCCGAATAGTGTACAAGGCAAGTTTACCGCTACAAATAATATCTTTGCCACACTTCTGGGCATTGTAGCCGTAGCGATTGCAGGTACGGTTCTGGGTAGAACCTCTGGTCTAACAGGCTATATGATTCTGTTGGCTGTTGGCGTCGCTGTAGGGTTACTTTCAGCATGGCTGATGGCTCGGGCCGGTGGTGGTAAAGCGCTCTCCACAGTGGATGCAGAACGCAAACAGCAGCGTGACCTGACAACCGCCCTGGCTGATCAGGATTTTCGTCGCTACCTCATTGGTGCAGGCTTAGTAGTCATTGCCACAACGCCACTGAACTCATTTATCCCTCTTTTTATGCAAGAGGTCATCGGACTCGCGACCTCAGCAGTCGTCTATCTGCAAACGGGCACCTTACTGGGTGCTATGCTCACAAGTTTTCTTTGGGGCTGGGCAGCTGATCGTTACGGTAGCAAACCAATCATGCTTTCGGGACTCGTCTTGAAGGTGCTCCTGGCTGGGCTATTGGTGGCGCTCCCGCTATTACCCTTTAGCCGCCTACCTGCAGCGTTGGTCATTGTAGCCATTGGCGGTGTTGCCGAAATGGGGTGGGCTATCGGCTCTGTACGTTTACTCTTTGTGGGTGTAGTACCCCCTGACAAAAAATCCGATTATATGGCCCTCTATTTTTCTGTTATTGGCATCATCGGAGGGCTGAGCCAGCTGTTCAGTGGGCGTATTTTGGACATCTTCCAGCAGGTTCTGCCAATCGTGCCTGGGGATACAGCTACGATCGTTCATCCCTTCTTACCTCTCTTTCTCATTGGCATCATCTGTCCTGCGGTTGCATTGATTATCTTGCGCCGGATTTATACCGACGATGCCTTAAATATGGGCCAATTTTTAGGTATCTTTTTCCGCGGGAATCCCTTCTTGGCCATGAGCTCGCTGATTCGATACAGCTTTGTGCGTAGTGAGGATGCCGCGATCTATCATACAGAACGTTTGGGACAGGCCCGCAGCCTGATGACGGTGGATGAGCTGCTGGATGCCCTTGCTGATCCTCGCTTTAATGTGCGATTTGAGGCTATCGTTGCTATCTCTCGTATGCAGCCAGATAGTCGATTAAGGGATGCGCTGCTCAGCATATTGGCAGATGGAACGCCAGCGCTAAGCGTAGTGGCGGCGTGGGCATTGGGTCGCATTGGTGACCCAGGGGCTATTGAGGGGCTGCAGAATGGGTTGAGCGCGCCATTTCGTTCGATCCAGGCCCATTCTGCCCGAGCATTAGGAACCCTACAGGATTTCAGCTCTCTTCCCGTCTTACGCCAACGGTTTCACAACCAAGAAGGTGATCCCCGACAAAATGACCCCGGGTTGCGGATGGCTTATGCATCCGCATTAGGCAAAATGCGGGATGAAGCCTCTCTGGATGAGATGCTCAAATTTTTAAGTGAGACAACAGATTTGGCCATTCAGCTAGAATTGGCGTTGGCTTTGTGCCGTGTGGTAGGCAATGAAAATTACTTTATCCAGATTCAGCGCCAAACCCGTCAAGACCAAGGAACGGCCTTTTCCCATGCTCTGACCGCTTTGCATCGCTTAGCAACAAAAAAAGTGACACAGCACCCAGATGACCTAAGAGAGATTGAACCTGATCTCCTCCTCACTTGTGCGGAGAAGTTTGCCCGCGAAGAATTAGATGAAGGGGTTGCGATTCTAGCGGACTTTGCTCAGCAGTTACTAGAGAACGGAATAGAAGATGAAGAGCTAACACCGGGGCGGATCATCCTGAATGCATGCTGTAATCAATTTGCCGTCAGCCGCGGTCAGCGAAGAGAGTATCTATTATTAACTTTCCACACCATTCATGCAGAGTTGGAATCATGACACAAACCTCATCCTATGGAGCATCGCGGCGAGAAGGACACAATGCGAGTGCATTCTACGCCCGCAACATATACGGAACACATAGCAACGAAACTGCTGGCCCACTTGACAACAAACATAGTAATCATCAAGGAGGTGGCGCGTCTAAGGCGCTATCATCAGATGCACTCACCAGAGAAAATCTTCTTCATTACGAAGAAAGACCCCTTACTCGTTCCGTGCCACCTGCCCCCCTAGAGACTTGGGCAGATACCATCTATCAACATTCTGCCACCGATATGGTACAGGTTCCCGACAGTAGCGTTGGCTTGGCCTTTACCTCACCGCCATATAATGTGGGCAAAGAGTATGATCAAGATGACGATCTACAGAGTTATTTAGCCTTTATTCAGCAAGTAGGTGCGGAAGTCTATCGGGTGCTCAAGCCAGGTGGGCGCTATGTGATTAACATTGCCAACTTGGGCCGAAAACCATATATTCCCCTCCATGCTTACTACTATGCCATTCATGGCGAACTGGGATTTTTGCCCATGGGCGAGGTTATCTGGCAGAAGGGCAAAGGAGCGAATGGCAGCTGCGCCTGGGGAAGTTGGATGAGCGCTCGGGCACCCAGGCTGAGAGATCTCCATGAATATTTGCTCGTCTTTACCAAAGAAGATTTTCGTCGTCCGGATAAGGGTACGTCGGATATCGAGCGGGATGACTTTCTGGAAGCAACCCTCTCGATTTGGGAAATTGCACCAGAATCGGCGCGAAGGATTGGACACCCTGCGCCCTTTCCAGTGGCTTTGGCAGACAGAGTGATCCGCTTATATTCGTACACAGGAGATGTTGTCCTCGATCCCTTTAGTGGATCGGGGACTACCTGTGTGGCGGCTCATCAGGCTGATCGTCACTACATTGGCTATGACATTGTGGAGGAATATTGTCAATTGGCCCAACAACGAATTGCGCAAGCAAGTCTGCCATAGCAATGGCTGTCAGGGTGCTGTCACAATTGGATGATTCATCTCGTGATATAGTAAACGCCAACTGAATATTATACTCCGCCCCTTTTGAAGGCAGATGTTTTGTCTTCCTTTTGTACTCAGCTTCGTTTCAAAACCGTAGTTTGGGGTCTCTGATAGAGCTTAGGAAAACTACGATTTTGAAATCCAACGCAGTATAGAGCTTCAGAAAACCTCAGTTTTCAAAACGACCACATTTTAGTAGAGCAGCATTTTATTGTTAATATGATGACACATATCCGTAATCAAGCACATAACTATATCGCTCTATTGGTGTTGATCATTGGGCTAATTTGGGCACGAGGTGGTGCAGAGAGAAATCTTTGGTCTTTACGTTACTTATGGCAAGATACAGCAAGCGTTTCCGCAGAACAGATATCTTCATCGGGAGACCGTTTTCCCAACATCGCTTTGTGGCAGGCCCAAGACGCATTTCTGGCAGATGAACTAACCCACTCGCAAGAGAAGCTCGAGCCATTGATAGGTGCTACGGTCTTTCCATCCCCGTTCTTTCGCAACTTTACGCTCCGGCTCTATGGCACCCTGCTTGAAGCCGCCGGGGATCGAGATCAGGCATTTGCGATTTGGCGTGATATTGAAGACGTAAAATCCTTAAAGGGAGCCGCAGAAAAAGCCACCCAGGCTGGCGATCTATCTACAGCTAGACAAGCCTATGAATGGGCAACAGAATTGGATCCACAGGATAGTGCCCAAGCATTTGCCCAGTTCCTCTGGCGAGAGGTAAAGGAGCCAAGCGAAGCAGAGGCACTGCTTCGTAGAGTCTTAGTAGAGTATCCCTATGCCAATGAAGCAACGGGTTGGCTTCACTTGCTAGGACAAATCTACCGCTCTGAGGAACGATGGGACGATGCCATTGCCATTTATGAATATACGCTAGGAATAGAACCTAGAAATGCCACAACGCTGTTACGGCTGGCTGATGCCAAACTGGCGCGCGGAGATGCTATCAGCACTATCATGGGCGACTATCAGCAAGCGGTTGAAATGGCCCCAGACCGGCCTGAAGGCTATTTTGCAATCGGTCGACTACTAGCCCAGAGCGGTGAATTTGGGCGTGCAGATCGGTGGTTCGAGCAAGCCATTGCTCGGAATCCTGAATCCTATGGCTATCGGCACGCTTATGCCGTCAACGCTCGCGATCTGGATGACATCGAATTGACCGCAACTCGCTTCGCAGTCCTGGTCTCCCATTTCCCCGAAAACCACAAAGCCTATGTGGATGCTGCCTGGGCCTACCATTTAACAGGCCGAACAACCGAGGCAAAAGAAGCTATCGACGCAGCCATCCGCCTAGCAGGCCCGAGCGCCCCCTCCTTCTACAATGAACGGGCCAAGAAGATTTATGGTCAGTAGATCGATTGGTCGGCTTAGCCTCGTCTTTACAGGGATAAGCCGAGAGACTAGCGACTAAGGACCACTAGACCATCAGACCATTGACCACCGGATCGTTAGACCCCTTCCTCCTTCCCCATAATTTCCAATCTCTTTGTCATTTTCAAATAAATGATGTAGACTCTATCTTATGATCTCTCTAAAAAAATTAGCTTACTTTATGTATCCCTATCGATGGGTGGCCATCGGTGGAATCGTTACGGGGATGCTGCCCGTTTTGATGGAGCTGGCGGTGCCTCGTATCCTCCAATACATGATCGATGAAGGGATTCGGGCGGAGAGCATGTCAGTGGTATGGAGAGGCGGTGCCATTCTGTTTGGTATCTCATTTATTGGTGCCTCCATGGCCTTCGCCCAAGGTTGGTGCCGAGCAACCCTATCCCAATGGATTGCCTTTGATCTGCGGAATGCCCTCTTTTCTCACATTCAGTCCCTCTCCTTTGCCAATTTAGATCAGATGCCCACGGGGAGGCTGATGACCCGGATCTCTAGCGACGTGGATACCCTACGTATGTTTTCTAGCGCCAATCTAGCCCTGATTTTACGTCTCTCCTTGATGGTCTTTGGCAGCTTGGTCATGATGATCTGGACGAACTGGCAGCTTTCGTTAATTGTCATAGTATTGCTGGTGATTGCATCCATTATTTTGCGGATTCTTATCCCAACAGCACAACCCCTCTTTTCCAGAAGGACAATCCTGTACTTAAAGAGGTTACATTCGAGGCCAAGCCAGGTGAAACCATCGCTCTGGTCGGTCCAACTGGCGCCGGAAAGACAACGATCATCAGCTTGCTAAGTCGCTTTTATGATGTTACGGATGGTCAGATTTTCGTGGACTATCATGATATTCGAGAGCTAAAGCAAGATGCGTTGCGCCATCAACTAGTGCATCGTCCATTAAGTCGTAGTAGCTTTTTTTGGAACTGTGCAAAAGCGTAGAGCTGAGTCAAACGCCCGAAACTTTGACTTTGCAGGAAGAGGCTGAACTCAGAGCTTTAGCTGAGGTCCTCGCTCGGCTGCCCATAAAAAGCTATCGTTACTTTTTAGACGCTGCACTAGGCATTGTGCTTCAGGAGTCTCTTCTCTTTACCGGAACAGTGATGGAGAATATTCGCTACGGGCGGCTCGATGCGACTGATGAGGAAGTTGTGGAGGCCGCCCGGTTAGCCAATGCGGACTGGTTTATTCGCCGTCTACCCCAAGGATACCAGACTAACGTATCGGAGAAGGGCAATAACTTTAGTCAAGGTCAGCAACAATTGGTGGCCATTGCCCGGGCCGTCCTGGCTGACCCAAGTGTTCTGATTCTGGATGAGGCGACCAGCAGTTTAGATACCCGTACTGAGATTCAGATTCAACAAGCGCTTCTCCACCTGTTGGAAGGTCGAACGGCCTTTGTTATTGTTCACAGACTGAGTACCATCCGCGAAGCCGAGCAAGTCTTAGTGGTGAATGAACATCAGATTATTGAACGAGGCACCCACCAGGAGCTGCTAGACCTGGGTGATTTTTATCATGATTTATATATGAGCCAGTACGCGCGGTTGCAACAGTCATAAATGAGCGTTCATTGTCATTAAGTTAATAGTAAACAGACATCAGGCAACAGTGCTTAGCCCCGTCTCTACAATGGAGACTACATACTGTTCACTATGTACTTTTTACTTAACCCCTCTTAACTGCATGGCATGGAATTAGCACTTACTCATCATATCCAAAATAGGACCTACTCATGCCCAACACACATCTTTCTATCAGTGGTGAACAATTCAAAATCAACGATCAGCTTACCTATTCCGAGATCCCGGGAAGCAATGAGGATGCCCATGGCCTATTGATGAATGCCCGCTTCATCCAAGGCATCTTTGATGATAAGGCCGACTCGGAACGATATAACCGTTTTGGTCAGATCTTTGATCCAGAGAAGCACACAGATGATCTCATTGCAGCATTGCCTGCATGGTATGAGTATGGTCTGCGCGGTTTTACAGTCGGTTTTCAGGGTGGGGGGCCCTGCTTTACAGTAGACAATGATACCATCGACAACAACCCCTTTGGCGGAGATGGTACGACTCTCGATCCAGCCTACGCGGCCCGCATGGACCGAGTGATACAGGCTGCGGATGCTGTTGGCATGGTCGTGATTGTCAGCTATTTTTATGGTTCTCAGGCCCAACGCTTGCAGGATGGCAAGGCTGTACGCAATGCTGTCACCACAGCTTCCCAATTTCTGCGAGACGGAGGTTACAAGAATGTCATCGTTGAAATTGCCAACGAACAGGATATTTCGCCATTCTTGGATCACCCATTGCTCTACTACCCAGAAGGTGTGGCCGTCCTCTGTGACTTGGCGCGGCAGACCTCGGGTGGATTGCCTGTAGGTTGTAGCGGAAAAGGTGGTTCGGTTGAACAGGAGATAGCGGAAGCCAGCGATGTGATTCTCATTCACGGCAACGGCTGCTCCCGCCAGCGACTCTATAACATGATCGAGAAGGTGCGTGGTTGGAATCTGAACCGCCCCATTGTTTGCAACGAAGATTCACAAGCCATTGGCCAAATGGAAGTTACCTTCAAGACACGCACCTCATGGGGATATTATAATAACATGACCAAACAGGAACCACCGGCTGATTGGGGCATTACCAAGGGAGAGGATCTCTTCTTTGCCCGCCGCATGGCAGAAGGAATTGGGATTGACTTGTCCCCCATGCCTGTTGAAGACCAGTACTACCTCCAAGGGGTAGAGCCAGAGATGACAACCGACGGTCAACGCTGGATTCGGCTGGCTAGCCTCTATCCAGAAAATATTAACTATGTAGATTTCTACCGGGATGGCCAGCTTTACTACACGGCCTATGATGAGCCTTTCCCTGTCCATTACCTCTCCAACTGGCGGCAAGGAGGTGTCCATGTCCAATCGCCGGATGAACAGTGGAAAGCAGTTATTCATCTACGAAATGGGGATATAATCGAGCGGTAGGTGGCTCTCGCCATACACAGTCAGAAAAGTCTTGTCCCGGCGCTTGCTCAATCTGCTCTGGGAAATTTTGAGAAGGCAGAACAGAACGTTTCTGGTTATCTATTCTTGCCATCTATACGCACCAGAACAAGTCAATAAGCCGATCCCGATTCTCCTGTTGTATAATTGTGACGACTCAGCCAAATTGCAAATTTGACCGCAAGTCCATACTGAAAATGGAACACGGCCAAGAGACGAGAATTTAAAATAAAACTCAAGGAAAGATCTCGCGGCGGGTGCCCTTGGGCGTCAGATGATGGGCGTAGAGTTTCAAGTTTTATTTGGTCGTGATTCCCAACTATGGATTGGTCATCCTCTCCGGGTTGAGTCGCATCTGCTTTGATATTATTTGTATTGATAGACCTCGAGGAGACCCTATGTCATTGGAATCTGAATTACGCCAGGAGCATGTGGCCCACATGGATCTCTCTGGCTTTTCATCGGTACCTAGCGGCACCAGTGTTCGGGATGTGCTGTCGCAACTGCGTACGGATGGCCATAATGTTTGCCTTGTAACCGATGGTAACCAACTGAAGGGCATCTTTACTGATCGGGATGTGCTGGGCAAAGTTGTTGGCTCGACCCAAACTTTGGATGCCCCCGTCGATGATGTCATGACGAATTCACCTATCACCATTAAGCCGGATGCGTCAGCGGCGGATGCGCTAAGGTTAATGGATGAAAATCATTTCCGTAATCTACCTGCCGTGGATGAGAATGGGACCATTGTTGGCGACATGACCCACCTTTCTGTCGTCAACTACCTAGCTGCTCGCTACCCTGTCGAGGTCCTCAATCTTCCACCCCAGCCAGATAGATTCCCCAGAAAAGCCGAGGGAGGGTAAGCCACAATTATGAGTGATGTAACCACCAATGGCCACGCACAAAATGGCCATGCCCAAAGAGATACGATCTTAGAAGAACTAGAATCCGTTGCTATCCGATTTGCCGGTGATTCCGGTGACGGCATGCAGTTGACTGGGACCCAATTCACCAACACCTCCGCAGTTTTGGGCAATGATATCAGCACCATGCCCGACTTCCCGGCTGAAATTCGCGCACCGGCTGGGACGTTGGCTGGCGTGAGTGGCTTTCAAGTACACTTTTCTAGCCGAGATGTGTTGACGCCTGGTGACGCTCCACAAGTGCTTATCGCCATGAACCCGGCGGCTCTCAAAGCGAGCCTCCCTGAGTTGGAACGAGGCGGCATTGTGATTGTGAACACGGATGCATTTACCAAGGGCAACTTAAACAAGGCTGGGTACGAAAGCAATCCGCTGGAAGGCAATTCTCTTCAGGGCTACCAGCTCTTTGAAGTTCCCATGACATCTCTGAACCGGGAGGCCCTTGCAGAATTTGAGAAGCTGGGCAATAAAGAGAAAGATCGAAGCCAGAACTTCTTTGCCCTGGGATTGGTCTTCTGGATGTTTGATCGTCCAATGGATACGACAAAAGATTGGCTCTACGTTAAATTTGCCAAACGCCCAGAAATTGCCGACGCCAACTTCAAGGCCATGCAGACAGGCTACTTCTTTGGCGAAACAACCGAAACATTCCAACGTCGCTACAACGTCCGCCCTGCCACCCTACCTCCTGGCACCTACCGCAAAGTGACGGGCAACGAGGCGCTGGCCATGGGGTTAGTTACGGCAGCGCAAAAGATGAAGAAACCCCTCTTTTACGGCTCTTATCCGATTACGCCAGCCAGTGACGTCCTCCATTCTCTAGCTCCCTTGCGCAATTTTGATGTGCGTACCTTTCAAGCTGAAGATGAGATTGCTGCCATGGGATCGGTCGTTGGCGCTGCCTTTGGCGGTGCCCTGGCCGTTACCGGAACCGCTGGCCCCGGGGTAGCCCTCAAAGGGGAAGCCATTGGCTTGGGAATGATGCTGGAACTACCCATGATCATCATCAACGTTCAGCGTGGCGGCCCCAGTACAGGTCTGCCCACCAAGACAGAGCAGTCAGATCTACTCCAAGCCATGTTTGGGCGCAATGGTGAGAGCCCTGTGCCAATTGTGGCTCCCCAAAGCCCCTCAGACTGCTTTGACATAGCGGTTGAAGCGGCCAAATTAGCCATTCGCGCCATGACGCCGGTCTTCATCCTCTCTGAGGGGTTCCTGGCCAATAGCTCCGAACCGTGGTTGATACCCAATGCCGAAGAGATTCCAGACATCCCAGTGACCCATCCAAGTGGCCGCGCTAAGGATGATGATCCATTTATGCCCTATGCCCGGGATCCAGAGAGTATGGCCCGACCATGGGCAATTCCTGGAACGCCGGGGCTAGAACATCGAGTGGGTGGGTTGAGTAAGGCTCCAGTGACGGGAAACGTCTCCTACGATCCCGTTCACAACGAGACCATGTATAACGAGAGAGCTGAAAAGATTGCCCGCTTGGCTGACGTCATCCCTGAACAGGAGGTCTTTGGGGACAAAAGTGGTGATCTGTTGGTACTTAGTTGGGGTGGAACATTTGGTGTAGTCCGTTCGGCCGTCACCGCGGCCCAGCAGGAAGGTAAGTCTGTGGCTCATGCCCATGTACGGTATATCAACCCCTTCCCAAAGAATTTAGAAACGCTCTTACGAAGCTACAAGAAGGTGTTGGTTCCTGAACTCAATGGTGGTCAACTGGCTTTTCTACTGAGGGGCAAATTTGGTATAAACATCCTCTCCTACGCCAAAATGCAGGCTCGCCCCCTAAAAATTTCCGAAGCCAAAGCAAAGATTGATGAGGTGCTCGCATGACAAGTAAAGTAAATCAGGGTAACGCCGCCCAGGTTAAAGTGACCAATGGCGATATTCAACTCACTCGTAAAGACTTTGTCTCGGACCAGACTGTGCGTTGGTGCCCGGGCTGTGGGGACTATGCGATTCTGGCTCAGATGCAGAAGATTATGCCTGATCTGGGCATCCCCAAAGAGGATATTGTCTTTGTCTCCGGTATCGGCTGCTCTAGCCGCTTTCCTTATTACATGGACACCTATGGCATACACAGCATTCATGGGCGTGCGCCGACTCTGGCTACCGGGTTGGCTGTAGCCAATCCAGATTTGAGTATCTGGGTCATCACGGGGGATGGTGATGGGCTATCCATTGGCGGCAACCATCTGATGCACTCCTTACGCCGTAATGTCAATCTGAATATTGTCCTCTTCAATAATCGCATCTATGGCCTAACCAAGGGGCAATATTCGCCTACATCTCGCACGGGGAAAGTGACTAAATCGTCCCCCATGGGTTCTATTGAAGCACCTTTGAATCCCATCGCCCTGGCCTTGGCTTCAGAAGCAACCTTTATCGCTCGTTCCATTGATGCCCACACGCAGCATTTAGAAGGAATATTGCGCCGCACTGCCGAACATCCTGGGGTCTCTTTCCTTGAGGTCTACCAGAACTGCGTGATCTTCAATCCGATGGAATGGGAAGGGTTAGATGATCGACGCAACCGAGACGACAATATTCTCTATTTGGAGCATGGGATGCCCATGGTCTTTGGTAAAAACCGGGACAAGGGAATCCGCTTAAGCGGGTTTACACCCGAAGTCGTCGAGTTAGGCAACGGGATCGAAGAAGGTGATCTGCTGGTCCACGATGCCACATCTACTCAGTTGGCTTACATTCTGGCCAGCATGGAGTACCCCCAATATCCAGCACCCATGGGTGTTATTCGGGACGTTCGCCGCCGCGATTATGCCCAAGGCGTCATGGATCAAGTGGCTGAGGCCCAAGCCAAGAAGGGTGTTGGTGACCTGAACGCGCTCTACCGGGATGCTGACATGTGGACGGTTAGCGAAAGAGAAGGCGTTCAAACAGAGATGACTGGCGGTATGTCGCTGGATATGGATGAGGAGTATGTAGATGATATCGATGTGGAAGCCACCCAGGAAGTCACGGCTGTTCAGGATCGGCTGACCACTGCAACCATAGCCGAGCTGAATCCTGCTGTACCCATCAGCATTGACGCACAGAGTTCGCTGGAACGGGCTACTCGACAGATGAACGCGCACAACATTGGCTGTCTCCTTGTCACAGATGCTCAGGATAAGCTAGTTGGTATCTTCACCGAACGAGATGTGCTGATGAAGGTGGCGGGATTGGTGGATGATTTAAGCGCCGTTACTGTGGCTGAGTACATGACGCCAGAACCGTACGTAATCAATGGTGAGCATCCCATTGCTTATGCCCTTCATATGATGTCGGTTCATGGCTTCCGTCATCTGCCGTTAACTGATGAAGAAGGCCATCCAACTGGTATCATCTCATTCCGGGATGTAGTAGGATTCTTGAATCAAGGGATGTAATGTAATTGGTGCAACGATCAAGGATTCACGCTTCTTTAATGATCCAATAATGGCCCGCTGTTATAGTGTATGCAACAAGAGAAAACGGGCCATACATTATCATCCATTATTCAAAATTATTCATGGCAATCCGAATTCTCAAAGCGGCTGACGGTGCGCCCATGTGACGCAAGTTCGGCACCCAAAATACCCAAAACTTTGTCGGAAGGCCGGTCATTATGACTGGCCTTCTCGCGTTTCTAAAATTCATCCATCCATGCTTGACCTTGCGCCGTCAGTCGCCAGCGGCTCCCATTCTTCCAATACCCTTGACGCTCTAACCACTTTACATCATTGGCAATAGTTCGACCATAGGTGCCCGCTAGATTGCGCCCGATCTTCGCAAAATTCACTTCGTCTTTTGAGGTTGTACGATTGGGAATGGCTAAAACTTGGATGCGCCTTTGGATAATCGCATCCTCTCTATGGGCGGCTGTTGTCTCAGTTGTTTTCTCCCGTACTTTGCCTCTTGCTTTCTCCCGGATTGTTTCAGCAACAGGGCTGTCTAATGCCTGGAGCCGTTTGATCTCAATATTGTGTACGTCAAGGGTAGTGTTCAAATGATCAATCTCTGCATTCAGCACATCAACCTGGGCAAGGGCAATCTTTAACGCATCCTCATGTAGCGCTTGGTCTCTGGCAATGGAATCTCGAATGTCAGCCCAACGTTTGAGGCTCAAGAAGGCAATGGAGATGACCGGATACAAAGGGCAAAGTTAGCACCGCCATACCATGGATGGGTACTTCGTAGGCAGCGATCAGCATCAGCAGAATGACCACAAATGCAGCTCCGCAGCCGATTGCAATTTTGAGCGCCTGCTCATAGCCACCATCGCTCATCTGCCTGTCTTGTAGGTAGAGAATGGTTTCGGCAGATCCTAAGAGTAGCAGTTCAAAAGAGACTGCGGCTAGGGCTGCGGCAGCGATCCCCATGACGGGTGTGAGGGCGATAGCAAGATTGATTAAATTTGGAATAGGTTCGTTTGAGAATCTTAACTTTTCTAAACACTCTCACAGAGACAAAGCTATGTTTCTCAAAGCGACTACTGCCTAATCAGTGCTCTTTGCCGTAGTACCAACTGATTTTACTCAGGAACAGAGCATTTGTTCTATTTTGAATAAGTATCCATTTTTTCTAAATTTTAGCAAGTTTATAGTGCGGTCGATTTGAAAAACAGTGTGGGCAACCACGACTTGCCATAAACGACCCGCCGTTACCCACAAGTGTCATTCCAGGCGACAGTTACTGCACAGATCACAGTTATGTCATCAAGAATCAAAAAGGGCGAAGCCATGCGGCTTCGCCCTCTTGAAACTTTCTAGTTTATACTCAGTACCAATTCAAAATGGATGTTGTAAAGTTTACTCTTCCGCTGGTGCCTGCTTAGCCCCAATGGTCACCGTCATCTTCTTGAGCTGACCGCTGCGCACCACTAGTGCTTCTACTTCTTGACCCACTCGGTCACCGGTCAGGCAGAGCTGAAGTTCATCAGCATAGCGGATAGCGTCATCGCCTAGCTTGACCAAGATATCACCTTGTAACATCTCAGCTTTTTCAGCCGGACCTTCTGATTCAATGGACATGAGCATGAGACCAGTCTCTTGGCCCAACTCTTCCTGGATGGCGTCGGGTAGACGCACAGGCTGAATGCCGACTCCCATGTAACCGCGCGGCATGTGTCCATAGGCCATGAGGGCCTGGGTGACGCCTCGTACAGTACCAGTCGGAATTGTTAGGCTGACGCCTCGCATCAGTGCAGAGGAGTTAATCCCTGCCATCTGCCCACCTGCTGTCGCTAATGGCCCGCCCGAAAAGCCAGGATACATGGTCACATCGGTCTGGAAGTAACGCTCCATCTCGCCGCCTGCCGCAGTGCGCCATTTTGTGCCTAACCCGCTAATGACCCCTAGGGTGGATTGGACGGTTAGTCCGGGACGCCCCAACGCTAAAACTAAATTACCAACTGCCACATCGCTACTTTCAACCCAAGTCGCCGCAGTCAAACCACTGGACTCAGCTTGCAAAACTGCAATATCCGTCGTAGGATCTCGTCCGACCAAGGTGGCTGTGGTGGTTTCACCATCGGGAAGGCCAATGGTAATGTTCTCATCGCGCTGCACCACATGGTTGGTGGTTACAATGACGCCATTGTCAGACCAGACAATCCCGCTGGCCGGTTGTCGCTTGCGTGCCTCCACCCGCACAATACTGGCTCCTACGCTCTCGACCAGGCCAGCCATCTCGTTGGATAAGGATTCTAATACGTTTGCCATAATCTTACTCTCCAGATTTAATTTATTTTCCTACTGCCCCGGTGCCTACTCAAACGAGAGCTTCTTTAGCTAATCTAGCGGCTCAATAAGTTTGGCCTAGCTTAAAATCTAGCGATATCAGTGAATACGGTATCGTAGACGCAACCAGAATGACGCGTTTGAAAATTTGCCGAGCAGTGGAAATTGTTATCTAAGCATATTTGCTTAGTTTGGTTTTTCGTCTGGGGTAGATTCAGCCGTTTGATAGTCAGTCAGGTTGTCCAGCGAAATTGGATGTCAGGCTAAACCTACCCGATGACAACAGTATGCCACAAGCGGCCAGAGCCGTGCCTCGCCTGTTTGGGTAAAGAGAGCCTAGACCTTTGGGTAGGTAAGGTAAAAATAGTACCAGCTCCTATTTTTTATGATCGCAGCCGAGGCAATCGTCTAGATGGTCACGAAAAGTACACGATTCTGAGAATTGAAAGGCATAGCGAGCTAATGTAAAATGGAGATATTTAGAAACAGGGCATGGATCAAAAGCGAGTAGGCATAGTTAACATCTTCTTACCACTTCTGTAGACTCAATGCATCTGTAACCAAACAAGAAGTGGACGGCTTGCCAGCTATGATTCATATGCTATGTGAAAGCAATTTTGAATAGGAGCATATATAATATGTTTGGTAATTTTATACAGTATAGATCGAATCAATGGAAACAAAGGCAAAATTTTTTCTTATGGGCATCTATATTTTTCTTATGTTTCCTGAGTCTATTTGTCACATCCCTAAAGTCTCTTGATAGTTTGGTGTATTCACAGACGAATCCAGAACCATCGATCACTGGGCGTGTAACAGATGTAAATGATATTCCAATTGCCAATATCACAGTCTGGTTCTATCAACAGGTTGGACCTTATTTTCATACATCAGGATCAACGTCAACAGACCAGAATGGCGAATACGAATTTGTCGATGTGCTACCAGGTGCATATAGGGTTAATTTTGAGGACAACAATTTTCCCCAGAAGTATCAGCCAGAAGCCTATAATAATGCTTATGATGGAGCACCCATAACCCTTGTTATTGTTACGGGTACTTTGGTAATTGAAAATATAAATGCTCAAATGGAAGGGTTTGGCAGTGTTGCAGGAACAGTACGTGATGTAGATGGTCAGCCTATCAGCAATATGGAAGTTTTACTATTTACTTTAAATGGAGAAGAGCCGACTGATACCGTTTGGGAGCCTGTGGGATTTGCGGATACAGATGCCACTGGTGAGTACATCATAGAAGACTTGTTGAAAGATACATATCGATTGGGGTTTGCCCATGCCATTTATCCCCCACTCTACCATCCAGGGTATTACGGTGATGTTTTGCACATTACGGAGACCCAAGACATACAGGTTGGCCGTGGCGAGGAAGTCATTGGGAAAGACTATCTTTCAATGCCGTTCAGTGAAGTAACTGGCAAGGTAACGGATCAAAATGGGGAGCCAATTGCCGATATCGCTGTAAACCTTATATCAGATAAACTTGAGCATCCGGGTGTGATAAATTGGGCCCTTCCAGAAAGCAGTTTAACCAATGGAAGAGGGGAATATCGTATAAAAACGGTGTATGCTGGCCGGTATACTATCCAATTTCAGGATGGTGCTCAGAAGGTGCGCTATTCGGACCAATATCACAGTGATGTCTCTGAGGTAGAAGATGCTACCTATTTCATCATCAATCATGGTGATGTCGGATCAACTATTGATGCCACATTGAGTAAGTTGGGTTCACTGGGTGGATATGTAACGGATATAGATGGTACTCCGCTCAGTAATGTTTCTGTTACCGCTTGCGAATTAAGCGCTGGATGTCTTATTGAGAATGGCTTAACCGATACAACTGGGATATTTTTAATTGAAGGGGTTGCGCCAGGAACTTATGCGCTTAGCTTTTATAGTCAAGAATATGGCCTTAAATACTTTAACGGCACGTTGGTTGCTGATGGATTACTTGTCACTCTACCAATTTCACTCAGTCAAAATATCACCGATGTCCATGCGATGCTCGAACCTTTTACGAAGATTTCTGGTAGGGTAACGGACAAGGATGACAAACCCATTGCTGGTATGACTGTTAAGCTATATAATTCAAATCAATGTTGTAAACAGCATATCAATTCAGCCCAGACAGAAGCGGACGGCACATACAACCTATTTGGGGTTTTGTCTGGGCAGTATAAGCTCCACTTTAGTGACGAAAATATTCCACAAAACTTCCTGAATGTCTACTATGGCAACACTATCGATTCAGACGATTCAAACGAAGTAATGGTGACTGTAGGCGAAGAATTGATAGGTATCAATGCACAATTAGAGAGCTTAGGGGGTATATCGGGTCAAATTGTTGATATGGATGGCATCCCAATTACTTTGTCTAGGGTCCGTTCTTTTCATCAAAACCCCGATCCCTGCTGTGAAAACTGGATAGATGTTGGCACATTCTACTCCGCAGACACAGACTCTGAGGGCAGATATCGGCTGACTCTGGAGCCAGGAATCTATCGTGTTCGTGCAGAAGATTTGTCATCTCCTCTTCGATACATTTCAACGTATTACCCAGATGCACTTAACGTTGACATAGCAAATAATATCGAGATTCAGAAGACTGAGATTGTGACAGGAATTGATATCACATTAGCTGATCGCCCCTTTGTCTTTTTCCCTTTACTTAGCCAGTAAGCAAAATGTGCAACTATATTCCGCTCTGGGCGAAAACCGCTGTATAGAGAAGGAGATCATTTATATTTAGAGGGCATTTGAATATTCTACCTCTGGTGGAAGCAAGATATACATTGCCCGTTTACTCGACTAGCGACGACCCGAGGGTATTTGAATATTCAGCCTCTTAGTTCTGTATAATCTGCCAGAAAAGTTTTGCCCCAGCTTTTGTCCTGTGTACTCTGGAACGCGCCAAAAAGAGAGGACAAGATTTTCCTGGCCATCTATAGTGAACGCAGTTGCAGTATAGGCAATGGAACTACAGTATGATGAGACCGAATTGAGTTGCCCGGACAACGGCCTCTGTCCTGCTAGAGACGCCGAGCTTGCCAAAGATAGCGGTGGTATGGAATTTAACCGTATGGTCACTGATGTGGAGTTCATGGGCAATCGCTTTATTGGTAAGTCCCTGGGCGATCAGTTGAAGAATTTCCAGCTCACGCGAGGTCAGTGGCTCAAGAAGGGGTGTGGCGGGCATAGAGCCAGTCGTAAAGAGATGAGATTCAAATTCAGGGTCGAAGATTAGGAGATCTGTGGCCACGGCATGAAGGGCACGGATAAGTTTTCGGGGTGATGCGTTGCGCAGAAGCACCCCCTTGGCTCCGGCATCCCGTGTCGCCACTCCCTCCTCGGGTTCTGCCACAAGAGCCAAAACAGGCGGTAGGTCACCCAAGTGTTCTTCTTGTGTTAACCCCTCAACATAATTCTCAAGCTTTTCCAGACTGTCAGACAGCTCCCAGCCCAAATCCCATAGCAGGACATCGGGTCGATATGCGGAGAGGGCCTGCGCAAGATTATCGTTACTCTCTTGGCTGGCGACGATGGAGAAGTCGGTTTCATTATCAAGAATAGAGGTTAGGCCACTCCTGGCGAAGTGATCGTCGGCAATAATTAGGATTCGAAGAACGTTCATACAATATGAGTACGTTGGGGAGGATGGAATTGTTGCATGGGGGAAATTGCTTGGAAAGATTAGGCGCTGTCTTTTTGTGCCAGCAGAGGATGCACCCGACCCGATTGAGGTGTTGTACGCCGATCGGTTACGGTAGTTTTATAAACAATTGAGTAATTTAGGGGGAACTGTACAGTTTTGGCAGAATTCGAACTGTAGCCAACGATCTCTACTCTTACCACTGCACCTTCGCTGGATTCCGTCCATACGGCGAGGTCTGATCCACCTCATACACAACCCCATTCGCTGGATATGACTGCTCCGAGATCCAGAATACTGCATGGCTAGCAATCTGCTCTGGCGTTTGAAGACGGCCAAAGGGGGCATATTCGGGCGGGACGTTTTTGTACCAATCAGGAGCGAGCCCTTCGCTAATTTTGAGAGCAATCTCATTTTCCGAGGTCACCCAGCCGACGTTGAGCTGATTGAAGCGGATTTTTTCGGTGGCGTGGGTATTGGCCAAGTTGCGAGTTAGGGTTTGCAAGCCGCCCTTGGAGGCTGAATAAGCCAGCAAATTTGGTTCGCCAGAGAGGGCATTGATGGAGCCGATATTAAGAACAGTTCCATGACCTTGGGCGCGGAAGTGAGGCATAGCTGCTTGGATAAGGAAGAGAGGCGCGCGCAGATTGATGGCGATCATCTTATCAAAGAATTCGGGCGTGGTCGTATCAATGTCACTGCGGGCTGTGCTGGCCGCATTATTGACTAGGCAATCAATTCGCCCAAAGCGCTCCACTGTAGCTTGAATAGTCTGAGAACCGCTGGCTGCATCTGCCAAGTCAGCAGTCACATACGCGGCCGCATCCTCACCCAGTTCTCTACAGATCTCCTGGGCTGATTCCTCTCGCCGACCGTGAACCATGACTCGTGCGCCTTCGGCTACACTTCTTCGAGCAATGGCCTCACCGATGCCGGTCGTTGATCCAGTTATGAGAACAACTTTATCTTTTAACATGATTCAATTTTGGATTTGAGACAAAAGATTGACGATTCTATCAATGAGGTGCAATCGTCAATCTTTGAGCATCTATCCTCTATCCTTTACTCTGGTGCGCTTTGATGAAAGAGTTCGTCACCTTCGCGACGTTGGCGATAACCACTGACTACAAGGCCAGGCCGTCCAAAGCTTTGGCCATACTCTTGACGATTGTCTGGGTTGCGGTAGCCCATGCGAACGAGACGGCGAGGCTTTTTTGTCTGGTTGATATAGGAACCATGAACCGTGTCGATGCAGAAGATGACTACATCACCAGCTTTGGCGGGAACGGGTACCGTATCTTCTAAGCTATACTGGTCAGTGGGTAGGTGGGGCGTACAGGGGCCATCTTCGGTTTCAGTGATATGATCCAGGTGTCCCTTTTTGTGGGAGCCAGACAGAAAACGAATCTCGCCATTTTCATGAGACGTATCATCCAGATGAACCAGTACGTCGATGTAGCGCCCGTCTTGGTGCCCGTAAAAAGGGTTGTCTTGGTGCATAGGAAAAGGATGCCCCGTTTGGGGTGGCTTAATATGCATAGTTGTGTGATGTAGCTCCACATTTGGACCAAGGATGGCGCTTAAGGAGGCAGTCAAAGTAGGATTGATAACAGCCCTTGCCCAAGCAGACGAATAGAAGTGGAGATCATGCATGGCTGTCAATTTGGACTTGGCTTCTGTCTCTGGATCCATGTATGCCTGTCGCCAAGGTCCAGACCAGCCTGGACTAGTGAATGCCCAATCCTCCACCAAGCGATCCATCTCATTTGAAAGCTCCTGGGTCTCCTCAGCGGTAAAGACTTTGGGAATGTGGAGATAGCCATTTTCGTTGTAAAAGTTGACTTGTTCTTGTGCGATCATTTGTTCCTCCATAAAAAAGCTTTAAGCTTGTCAGCCGCTAGCATTTAGCCAAAATTTGGCCATATTTCGGGGTCGATTTTTATACTTTCCTATAATACCCTGAAAATAGGACACGGATTCAGATGGATTAGCAGGACTTTTCATCCTCCGTAGTGCATCTTGCTCCATGAAAAACTATAAAAAAGAGCGCTATGTTGCGGTTCAATGGAGTACGTAATATCTAGGTATAGGTTTCAGCCAAGGGAACACCAAGATTTACGAACGCTCCATTGCAGCCGTGAGATAAATTGTCAGTGTTACACCATCCAGTGCCTCGACTAAATTTTCAACGACAGGCGGTGCGAAATCATAATCATGGATGAAAATTTCTGTGGTGGCCATGCCAGTTAATCTGCCTTCGTCCACTTTTGCAGTGACATCGAAGTTGACCTCTTGGGTCACCCGCCGAAGAGTTAGTTCACCTAGCAGGTTGAAGGTAACTTCCTTTCCTTCTGTCCACTCACTTGGCCCATTCTCAATACGCATCGCATCAAAACGAGCAATAGGATATCGGTCCGACTCAAGCCAAGTAGTACGAATAGCCAAATCTCGGCGTGGATCCCGGCTGTTGAGAGTCGTTAGATCGACTTCAATGTACCCAGCGTGAAGTTTCGGTGGACTACCCAAAAAGAGTACCAACTCTCCGCTTACCTGCTGGGTTTTGCCAGTGACTAACTGAGGCGTACTGTCCAGGTTCGCGTACTGAGCATAGATATGATAGGTAGCGAGTGACTCATTAGGGATAACCACGAAGCGTTGGGGATCCACCTCTTTTGGTGATGTGGCTGTTTCAATCGGCGTAGCGGTCGGGAGAGCCGTGGGTCTCTTTGTGGGTTGAACGTTCGTTGTTGCGGTCGGCCTTGAGGTTGCTCTCGTCGTAGGTTCGCTATTGGAATCAACAGCAGATACCTCAATAGATTTCTGACTTGAATTGTCGGCTGATGTATTGACTACCTCGCCGGACGAGGAGAGGCGAGTTGATATCAAGGTAGGCGTTGCTCTAGGTGTTCCACGTAGGGGAAAATTGGCGTGGAACAGACCATCCTCAGCGGGGGATGCTGTAGCACTTACTCTTGGATGGGCTGGTGGAATGGGTTGACTAACGCCCTGCTGATTCTGATCATCTAGTAAAGACCCAAGTTCAGCAACTTGGAGCGATGCGCGCGGATGATCGGGGAGCACAAAAGATGGGCGCTGCCGAACCGCCTCTGCCGTGTCATCCGATACTGGGGCATCGCCCACCGGGGAATCGGGCGCTAACCGACAACCCATACAAACCAAGCCGGAGAATACCAGGGACAGGATAAGAGTCAATCTTCTGTTAGACATAGTCATACTCAGCTCTGTTTGAAAACAAGGGTTTGGTTGTACCGGTAGGGATTATGGAAAACTCGGGTTTTCAAAACGTCCACAGTATAGTTGATTGAAGTCTGTTCCTTGGGGTCTGGTTCAGTTCTATTTGTTTCTCTCGGGTAGACTTCTCTATTTACAAACCAAACTGAACCAGTGCCTTCCTTACCGCTTTGGCTTTACCCATTTGCCTTGGGTGGCAGCTTTGTAAAGTGCTTCCATGACGTCGCTACGCATAGCAGCCTCATAGGGCTGAACCAGTGGGAGATCTTCTTTGCCATCCACCGCCTCCAAGAAAAGTTCAAAGGCGTGGGGCCAAGCCTCGGGCAGATCGGTCCAAGGTTCTTCGCCCGTTGCGCCTTCGACGTGATTACTCTTAAAGTAGAGTTTGCCATTATCTGCGTGAGCGTGTCCCTCCGTCCCGCTGATGATGAGGTTAACGGGATGAGCAATATCAACCCAGCCAGCAGCCAAGCTACCAATGGCTCCATTCTTGTATTTGAGTAAGCCTTCGCCATACTCATCGCAGCCGTTGTAGTTATCTGGTCCGACATCGATGGTGGCCGTGACGGTCTCCACATCACCCAGCAGCCAAAGCATGATGTCCAGGGAGTGAGTACCCAGATCACCAAAAGCACCTACACCCGCTTGAGCCATATCCGTCATCCAGAGATAGTCAGGGGTGAAGATGTCTCGCAATGAGCCGGCATGGCAATTCGAGTGGCGCAGTCGGGTGATCTGGCCAAAGCTGCCCTTTTCGATATGCTCCTTCACAAAGAGATGTATTGGATGCCCTCTCTGGAAGTAGCCTGTTTGAAAGAGAACGCCTGCGGATTGAATCCTGTCGGCCATCGCATATGCATCAGCCGCGCCCATGCCTAGGGGTTTCTCGACAAACATGTGCTTCCCGGCTTGGGCTGCAGCTTCAACTAGGGGCTGGTGGCGATCTGTTTCAGAACAGATAACAACAGCTTTAATCTCACTGTCGGCCCAGACCGTATCCAGTTCGGCCACGCTGGCATTCAGTTGTCCCGCATATTTTCGAGCTAGCTCATCGCTATGATCCCAAACAGATTTAACGGTTATGTCATCCCGCTCGCTTAGCCGTTTGGCAAAGCCAGGCGTATGGATATGTGCGCATCCGATTAGTGCAACTGTGGTCATGCAATTCTCCAAAATAGTTGATGAATAATTTAATTTTCAGAAAAGTACGATTCGTATGCTTCTTTTAATGCTAGCACCTTCTCCCACTCGCCATCATATTTATCGTAAATCAACGCCACATGGCCAGAGAAGTTGGCCTCTTTCACCAGACGAAGGCTGCGATGGAATTCGTCCAAATCTAAGGTTTCGCCATCAAAGTATCCCTTACAGTGGAGCGAGTTGCTGTGGGGCAGCAACGCAGCCAGGGTTTCATATTTATCATCCGTTTTGGCCGCATTCCCAAAGTCAACACAGAGCTTTAGAGGTCGATCAGCTTGGCGCATGATCTCCATTAGATCGGTAGGCTGCAGGCTTGTGGAACGCCAATTCTCCGTGAAGACATGTAGACCGTTGGCTGCGGCATTGTCGGCCAGCTCTTGCAGAGCAGAGGCACTTAGGGCAATTGTTTCGGGCGAAGCAGGCTCTGTACCACAGTCGATACGATTTCCGCCTGCACCCAGCTTCAGCGCAACGTCCTGCCAGCCTTTGGTCATATCAATATCGCGCTGACGCTCTTCCAAATTCGGGTTAGAGAGATTGCCTGTATCAACAAGGACGTTGGCCAACTCAACACCAGCTTCGTCTAGTGAAGCTTTTAGTTCGGTCAGATAGCTATCTTCGGTGGAAGGAAAGTGGAAATGCACAATTTCCAGAACCTTAACGCCATCTTTGGCCACAAAGGCCGGCAGATCCAATAGCGGCATGGCATTGGGATCTTCCTCATTTCGATTGATCACGGTGCCATTGTTATGTTCATAAAATGCTTGACCCAAAGTGCCGTGGAGCGCCCACGACGACGTTGCGATACGATACATGGATTCCTCCGTTTGTTGGTATTTTGTTAGTCCGCGGTCGGTTAGTCAGTAGTCAGTCGATCGCAATGTCACTCTGAGGCACCGAAGAGTCTCTCATTGACGTTACGAGCGACTGATAGCCAGCCACCATCTACTATCCACTTTTTACTTCCACCTTCTCTAGCCATAGATCCGCCATCAGTTGATGCCCCGCTTTTGTGGGATGAACACCATCTTCGGCCCAGTGCCTAGGGGGAGCAGTGGTTAGGGCATTATCAAACATACTTTGGAAGGGGACAAATGTGGCATTATGGGTTTGGGCAAGGGCCTTGACGATCTCGCGGCGCTGGGTCATTTCATCTTGCCACGCATTGGTAACCACACCGCAGGGTAGGACGAAAGGTTCACAGAGAACGAGTTGAACATCGGGGAGCCGTTCTTTGGTGTATTCGAGGAGCAATTGGTAGATGGTCTCATAGCGGTCCACCTCAACACCATTCTGAGAGCCAAATTCATGCCACGTATCATTGACGCCGATTAGAATGCTAATGAGATCTGGGTGTAGATTGATTCCGTCTACCTTCCAGCGAGCATAGAGATCAACGACTCGGTTACCGCTAATTCCTCGGTTGTAGCACCGGATATTTTGCTTGGGATAGCGCTTTCTTAGTTGGGCTGCCACAAGATTCACATACCCGTTGCCCAGTGCAGCAGACACATTTGGCCTGATGAGTTCTCGTTTTCGACCCACATCAGTGATGGAATCGCCCTGGAAAAGGATGGTTGTCATAATTTTAGGCCTAGCGAGTAGTTAGAGGTGTTTTTTCAAGGAGGTGGCAAACCTCAATACCATCATCTAGCGCTTCCCAATAGATTGCGTACCCATTTGGTTCAAGACTCCAATCTTCGCGTTCTTCAGCCGAAGCCATTGCAAGCCATTGGAGCCAGGGAATCTCTAAGAATGGCACGCCAATAGAACGACCATCACTCAGTGTTATAAGTAACTGGTCGTCTTGAAAGTTTGCATCTATTGCTGAGACCTGTGCAATAGAATTATTGATTGAAATGTTCATTCCACTTGTCCAGTAATTGCTCTAAATTCTCTTCAGTAAGGCTTATTATCCGATTCATTTCTGGTCCATTATACCCTCGGTTGTATTCAAGTTTAATGGGGTTGATCCAGATCTTTGCCACCTTTCTTCCATCAATAACATGCATATGTGGTGGCTCATTGATATCAGATGAATAAAAGCGAAATTTGTATCGTTCAAGTCTAACTGTTGGCATCTTAGTAGAGTTTCAATGTATATTAGAGCTGCGCTTTTTCCCACATCGTATGCATAGCTCTGCTTGTCTCCGCAGCAGCTTCTTCATCAGGCATATCGCGCAACCTTTGGCTAAATGGCTCGGCAGTAACCGGGCCATCATAACCGATATCGCGTAATGCGTGGAGAAAGCCATTTAGATCGATCATGCCCGTGTAGCCAGGTAGGTCGCGCACACCATCGAGCTGCTCATCAATGGGAACATCTTTGATGGCATCGTTGACATGCACATTAACCACCTGCTCTTTGCTCAAGTTGCGAATATCATCATTGCTAGCATGGGAGGTGTAGACATGATAGGCATCGACCAGTAGCCCCATGTTACCAGTGCCTATCTGCTCACCCAGTTCCAGCGCTTCCTGCATGGTGTGGAGAAAAGGGTGAGCTTTGCTTTCGCGTAACGTCTTGGGGCCAACCCATTCTAAGCCAAATGAGATCCCATGGTCAGCCAAAATTTGGGCACCTGGTCTCATGCGGTTGGCGTGAAAGATAAAATTCGCATCATAAGCAAGTTCATCATGGCAAGGCATAATGAAGGTGGTGCAGCGGGTAAACCCACAGGCTTGGGCGGCTTTGGCCAGGCGAGGTAACGCAGCCAAGCCCTCTTGCCAACTCGCCTCATCCTGACGAAAGTTAACCGGGAAACCCCATGCACCGGCTTTGAGCCCAGCGCGGCTAAAGAGATCAAGTACAGCGTCAGCATCCTGAGCGTCGACCAGATCGGCGACTTGGTGAATGGAAAAGTCGATGCCAGAAAAGTTGGTTCGATTGGCCAGGTCGAGGGACTCGGTTAGGTTTGTATTGATGCCGATGGTGCCTGGGCTAAGATTGATAAACATGGGCAATCCTTTTACTTGGGTATGATTTTGCGAATGCTACTTCTTTGTCATTGAAGCCATCACAAAGCGGAAGATGCTGGTAGAACGGTTGTATTGGTTGAGCGATTTGCGGCTTGGAAATCTGCCGTGGCCTTAATGAATCAACCAATATCTTAAGACGCGGACTGGCGTCTCTTAGGAACGTGACTTAAATTACTGTCCTAGGTTGGGCTACTTGCTCCAGCGGTACAAGGCTTTCTGTTTTGCAAAAGTTGGGACAGTAATTAAAATCTCAATCCTTAACAACCGAATTCTCGAATTTGAGTCTTATAGATATCCAGATAAAGATTTTCCGCACTTCCCCTGAGCTTGTCGAAGGGAAGTGCGGAAAATCTTTATCTTAAAAACTATAGAAGCCCAAGCGCTTTACTCTTGGAAGCAGTTACTGTTCTGCTGAAATCGATACGTAGACTCTATCAATTGTCTCTGGATCGGCTGGGAACATCTTGCCTCCACTGACGCGCGCAATGCGTTGTAGAACATTAATGTCTGCATCAGCGCCAAAGGCGATGGGGAAGATCTTGATCCCGTCTGCCTCGGCACTTTGCGGCAAGCAGGTGGCAAACATTTGGTTCTCTGTGACTGTACCGACCGTATCTTCTCCATCTGAAAGCAACGTAAGGCCATAGAGTCGGCTCTCGCCTGCAGCCAGATCCTCCTCCTGCATCTGTAGCAATTGTTCGACGGACGAGCAGACAGCTTGATAGAGGGAGGTACTCCCATCTGCCACCAGGGAAAGAACCCGATCCCCAAGGGATTCCGCCACGTTACTAACCAAACTTGGTTCCGAAAGCATCATTACTTCGTCGGCGAATGTAACTACACCGACTTCATCATTGGCATCGAGTCGCGTCAAGAATTCAGCAGTAGATTGGGTTGCGGAACGAATTTTGTCCCCTTCCATACTGCCGGACGTGTCGAGCACGAGCAGAATGGTTGCCTTGCGTTTGGTGAGCAAAAACAGATCGATAATCGAGGCACCAACAGATGCTTCGGGATCTGCCAAGGACGGTATGGAATTAGGGTTTGTACTTGGATCCGTACCGTTCTCTAGGTCGAGCGGGGCCTGCAATTCAATGCTGCTATCTAGGGGACGCAGCAAAGATTGAATAGCCAATGTTTGCTGCTCTTCCGCCAGCATATATTTCTGGAAAATCCCTGCAGCTTCAGCCTGTTCCTCTGTCACCCAATCTGTGTTGTCGAGAATACAGTAGGGATGGCTCCCCCAGAAGGTTCCCTCAGACGGGAAGACAAAAGCCAACGGGAATTGCAATTCGTCGGCGCGCTCTTGGTTAAAGCGAATCGTATCGGATTCGAAGGTTGCCACAGCATGGAGATAGCTTGGGCCTTCCAGTGCCATCAAGTTGAGCAGATCGGTGGTGATCCGTCCATACTTAGATGTGTTCTGAGCCATGGTAGTGAGTGCATCTTGCACCTCATCCGCATAAACTTCATTCGCAGACAATGCATCAGTCTTTCCTGTGATGCCATAGACAAAGGAGGTCATAGTGAGTAGACCCGCATTTGAATATTGAGGGTGGGCATGACCAAAGCGAAATTTACCCCATTCAGGGCGCCCCAAACTGGCCCACCCGTCAGGATCGTTGGCTAGATCCACAATGGTTTGCCAACCGATGGGTTTGTCAGGCCAACCAAGCGTTTCGGCCATCGGTCGCCACATGGCAAACCCCAACGGCGTGTAGATCGAATCGTCGCAATCACTAGACGATATATCTTTATTATTACGCTGCTGCCATGTCTCGTTCATCTGGCGAACCCAAGAATTTGAGCCAGGACTCCACACAACCGGTGTCAACCCACCATCGAGGATACTGTTCATCGAGCCGCCTGAAAGCACTGGTTGAACCTCGACAATGATGGTTGAACCACCACTAGTCGTCTGTCCCTCAGCATTGAATGTGGTGGCAACCTCTTCCATCCAATTTTGCTTTGTGCTAGAGGAAGCAATGGTTACCAATACAGAATCCAAAGGAACACTGGTCGGATCGGTAAAACCGCTATTTGCAGGAGCCTCATTGGCCGGCGTGTTGGTGGAACGATCCGAAAATAATGTCGCTAGACCAACAATGATAAGACTGATAAGAATAATCGTAAAAAAGAGAATTCGTGTTCTGTTCATTGAATATTTGGAGAAGTGTATGACTGAATAAAATATTTTGTGCGTATCTTCTTTATACTGCGGTCGTTTTGAAAACAGGTGTTTTCTGAAGCTCTACCAAGGAGACCAAACACCTGTTTTCAAACGGAGCTGAGAATAAAAGCCGATGTTCAATATGCGTTTCAAGGATCTGATTCTAAGATGGAAAGATTCTCGGAGTGAATCTACCTGCTAAACCTGCGAGCTCCCTGGAGCCCATATTGAGCCAAAGCCGATTGTATTCATCTCATCCATCCCATTCATGCCGCCCTCGATACTCACCCAAACCGGCAGAGCTATAGTAACTTTTGGGGAGCGCAGATATTTTCATGTGCAGCTGTAGGAACGGGAATAAAATAACTTGATCATTTGATAGGGCTAAACCCGAACGCATAAGTTATTTGCGACTCGTTCCTAAATGGGTTAATGGGAGAGAACTGGATACAATATCGTTATAGGAGGTTATTATAGCAGAAGAGTGTCAATTCATTGAAAGGAGATCCTCATGTCACGTCCAAATATCATACTCATTCTCTGCGACCAAATGCGAGGTGACTGCCTCGGTGCTGACGGCCATCCACTGATTCAAACGCCTAATTTGGATTACCTGGCTGCTAGGGGAACTCGCTTCAACCACGCCTATTCAGCGGTCCCGTCCTGTTTGCCTGCTCGAGCAAGCCTCTGGTTGGGGCTGAATCAGTGGCACACAGGTGTTTTGGGGATGGGACAAGGACAAGGCCCGATTCCCAATGATTTCCCCCATACCATTGCTGGTGAATTGACAACCATTGGCTATCGAACCCACTTAGTGGGCAAAGGCCATTTCCACCCCCAGCGGACGCTCATGGGCTTTGAATCGACCGAATTGGATGAGTCCGGTCGAATGGCAGAGAGTGATCATCGACGTTGGTTTGCAGCGAACGCCCCAACTGGCGTCACCCCTGATGACCATGGGGTTGACTGGAATTCCTGGCATGCTCGTCCTTGGCATACCTCTGAGCATCTCCATCCTTCTGCCTGGACCATGATGCGCTCCTTGGATTTCTTGCAACAGCGTAATCGGCAGCAGCCCTACTTTCTTACCATTTCATTTGCTCGTCCTCACTCCCCATATGTCCCACCGGCTTATTATTTTAATCTCTATGAAAATCGAGAAACGCCAAAGGCAGCCGTAGGAGATTGGTCTACCGTACATGATGATCCGGAAGAAGCCGTCAACCCCAACGCCTGGCGAGGTCGCATGAGCAATGAGCAGATTCATCGTGCACGGTCAGGCTACTATGGTGAAATCTCGTTCATTGATACCCAAATTGGTCGGCTGATAAACTATCTCAGCCGCGAGCGAGAGTTGAACAACACCTGGATTCTCTTCACTTCTGATCATGGAGATATGTTGGGGGATCATCATTTGTGGCGAAAAACATACGCCTATGAGGGCAGCAGCAGGGTACCGCTGATCATTGCGCCACCGACGAACCCTTTATCACCGGTCCGTCACGTGGCCGAGGAAGTGGTGGAATTGCGGGACATTATGCCTACAATCCTGGAAATGGCCCAAACCGTTGAACCACCGGGGTTGGATGGTCAAAGCTTGGTACCCTTGACACAATTTCCTAGAGACGATTGGCGAACATATATCCACGGTGAGCACTGTACTTGTTACCATGCCGAGCAAGAGATGCAGTTTGTAACGGACGGGCGGCGCAAATTTATCTGGCTTCCTCGGATAGACCAAGAGCAGTTCTTTGATCTGGAAGCAGATCCCCTGGAATGTCAAAACCTAATTGATGAACCAACCTACCAAGAGGAAGTAAATCAGTGGCGTCAATATCTTATCCATGAATTAGCCGAAAGGGATTGTGGATGGGTGCAGGATGGGAAACTCTGTTGTCCAGATGATCGACCACTCATTTCTCCGTTCTGGGAACAACGGTGGAACCCGTCTTTTCAATATCCTCAACCCATATCATCTTAGGGACAATAGAAAAAGGGCAGTGACTTATCGTAAAGCCGCAGCCCTTCTCGCCTACTTTATGCAGAAATTCCTAATGCACTTGCAATATCAGCCAGAGCTGCTTCCTCCGCTTCATTGACGCGCACGCCCCCTATGCCTAAAACATCCCCTTCTTTTGCGGCGTTTGCAGCAGCAATAGCGATGTCATAGACCCATTGCCGATATTCAGCTGCGTCGGCTGCACCGGTACCGCTGCTGGCAGCCTGAGCAGCAGAACGTAAACTGGCAAGGGCTTCAGACTTCATGCCATCCATATCCCGGGACTCAAATTGAGGTTGTGCACTCCGTATCGACGAAAAATCTTTGAATTCTGCAACAATTTCCGAGACCAGTTCACCACCACTTTGCCCTTTGGCCACATCGGCAATCTTACTCGCAATGGCCATAGATTCTTTGATTGAATCACCAATGCTAGGGCTGGCCAATGTGATGTACATACCTGCAATAGAAGGTGCCTGGATTAACAGCTTCCAATCATTTTCAGAAAACGTGCTCTTATGTGTCATATCGTTCTTCTCCGTGGGTTTAGAGCGCTCCAAGAAAATAAGTACTGCAGAGAAGGTATTCTCTAACGCTTGCGTCAGCCAAAGCCGCAATAGAGAATGTTTCCTTCACTGATTTATAGGGATTCTATTTCTTGGAACAGCCATAGATGATGGTTTAGCGGGCGGAGGTGACGAGTGGAGTATTGACAAATACAATATACCAATAACTTGAAAAAGGCAAATAAATTTTGCTGTGCTAGGGTAGAACCTCAGCGCGTGTTCGGTTGATAGTGGGACCTCTGTTCCAATAGCCGTAGTTGGATCGGCCCTATCTCTTAAGCATCGTCCCGCGATAGCGTAACGAACCTATCGTAAAGCCCTAATTGGGAAACCTTCATGCACGCTCGAAGGGCTAATGATAGAGGTGTCTGAAAATCTCCATATTCACTTTTTTCATGGTTTTTCCGCTGAGCCATTAAACGACCCTTACAATGCCAGAGACGCTTCCAGCTTCTTGGATAACTCTGCGGTATTGAAGCCGCCACTGCAAAGCGTTAGAAATAGTCAGATACCCAATAGTTGGTGGACTTTGTTGTACTTCTTCAGCCAGTTGATTTGCCTGCGTTTCGTCTAAGGGTAAAAATCTATCATACATGAAAGCAACTATATCGTCGATATTAGCATCGTTTTCAAGTAGTTTCAGAAGGCCAGTAGTTGTTTGAAAATCAGCTGTCCTGGTTTGGTCGATGTAAATGGTATGAACGATTTGGAGTTTGCCAGTTTGAGTTTCTGCGTCATCTATCTTCTCATAGACAAAGATCAACAACGAGTAGCCAAGCCCATAAATTTTTTGTCGAGCAGATCGAAATGGACATGAAGACTGAGGCTGCTTAATTGAGGTTCTATAATGTGAAAAATTAGAACGCATGAGCCATGTTAGAATAGGTTCCGCACCACAAATTCCCCACGCCCTCTCGCCCCCATGAACCGTCCATTCTCCACCAAGAGTTCACCCCGGCTAATGGTCATGCTTGGCCAACCATTGACGACCACACCCTCATATGGCGTCCAATCCACTCGTTCATGAAGAGTTTCGGTTGAGAGTCTCTTTTGAGCGTTGGGATCAAAGAGAACCAGATCGGCATCATAGCCAGGCGCTATCTCTCCTTTCTTCTGTAGGCCAAAGAGGCGAGCGGGTGTCGTACAGCAGAGGTCAACCCAGCGCTCTAGGGTGAATAGACCGCCCATAACGCCACGGCTGTAGAGCAGAGAAAAGCGGGATTCGATAGAGGGAACGCCACCGGGGATCAGCTTGTAGTTTTCTAGTCCTTTGGCTTTTTCGGCTTGGGTAAAGGGGCAATGATCGGTGGAAACTGCCTGCAATTCATTGCGGACCAATGCCTGCCAGAGCCGATCTTGATGTTCCTGCTCTCGAAGTGGTGGAGAGCAGACTGGCAAGGCGCCCAGCACATCGGGGCGTGAATAAGCTTGGTCCGTCAAAAAGAGATACTGGGGACAGGTCTCGCCATAGATGGGCAGACCTTTAGATCTCGCTTGAGCAATACGCTCTACCACTTGGCCACATGAGACATGAAAGACGTAAAGGGGCACATTGAGATAAGTCGCCATATCAATAACCCGTCCAGCCGCCTCACCTTCCATGATGGCTGGTCGGCTGCGGGGATGCCACTCTGGGCTGACGTTGCCAGCCGCTAGATTCTGTTCTATTAGGGTACAAATCACGTCCCAATTTTCGGCGTGAACAACAGGCAACCCTCCCACCTGCTGGATGGCGGCCAATGCCTGCCAGAGTTGATCATCAGTTAGGCGGAAGCCGTAAGCCATGTAGAGCTTAAAGGAAGCACATCCAGCGTCATACACCGCCTGAAGCTGATCCAGCTTGGGGATATCACCAGGAGCAATGGTCATATGAAGACCGTAGTCAATGGCTGAGTTGACATCTGCCTCGACCTTGCGCATGGTCAAGGCATGAAGTAGCGGCTCATCTGGTTTGGCATCCACAAAGTCGATCACAGTGGTGGTGCCACCTAGGGCCGCTGCTCGGGTTCCCGTGAACCAATCATCTGCTGAATAGATCCCTTCACCGATAGACATGTTAAGGTGAACGTGGACATCGACAGCACCGGGAGTGACCAGTAAGCCAGTTGCGTCAAGTTCCTTGAGACCATTCAGCCTCTCACCAACTGCGGCAATTCTCCTTCCTCGGATCGCTACATCGGCGCAAAACGAGGCATGGGCCGTGACGACCGTACCGTTTTTGATCACAAGGTCAAAGGGAGAGTTGTAGACGTCTTGGGTCATTTTTAGCTATGCGTTGCGTCCCTCTCGCCATTTAACCAATTGTTCTACGGCATCGTAATTCCACGGTTCGCCCAGGCTCATGATCAAGTGAGTTGCCCCAGCGTCGGCCAGTTCATCAACAGTCTCTAACCCATCTGTGCCAAAGAGTACAGAGCGTTCAATCTCGCCTGGGTCCCGACCTAGCTCGTTACACCAGTTGTCCAAAACAGTGCATTTATGCTTATAGGTCTCCGCTGGGCCAAAGCCATTCCAGATATCCGCATATTGGGCCGTTAGTTTGAGGGTGACTTTTTCACCACCACCACCAATGAGGATAGGTATGTTGCGCACGGGGGGTGGGCTATCTTTTTCCCAGCGCTCTTTGATTATGGGAAGTGCATCTCGTAGGGCGCGCAGCCGATCGCCAGCTGTACCGAATTCATAGCCATACTCGGTATAGTCTTTCTCGAACCACCCTGCACCAATGCCCAAAATGAAGCGCCCATTGGTCATGTGATCCAAGGTTTTAGTCATCTGAGAAAGGTGAGCTGGATTGCGATAGCTATTACAGAGGACGAGACAGCCGATTTCTACATTTTTGGTCAGTAGCCCCATGGCAGTTAGGGTCGTCCACCCTTCAAAATGGTCTCCATCAGCGTCACCATAGAGCGGAAAAAAGTGATCCCAATTCCAGAGCGTGTCAATGCCCATGCCATCAAGCTTTTGGGCAGCGTCGGCAAATGAGGCGTAAGTGGTGTGTTGAGGGTGTAGCTGGATACCGATGCGAATGTTAGTCATAGGGTTGAGTTTTCCTTTTGATCAATGTGTACATAGAATATGGTACTATGCTGCGATCGCATTGAAAACGGATCTGAGCATAGTGTATAGTTAGGTGCTATCTACCAGGGCGCTGACTGATTCTCAAAAGTCTTTCCTCATCCAGTAGAATGCCTCACCTGGCGGGTAATCTTCCAGGGTACCAATGATGCGATAGCCTTGTTTCTCATAAAATCCTCGGGCTTGAAAACTAAAGGTGCGTAGTGAAGCGCGTAGGCAGCCCCTTGATTTGGCTTCGTGTTCAGCAAGTGTTAGTACATCTCGCCCTACCCCCCGGCCTCTATGCCCTTCCTCTAGCCAAAAATTGTCAATCTCTAGCCAATTCCAATAGGTAAAGGCAGCAATCCCACCTACAATGCGATCTTCGTGGCCACGAACAATGATGTGCAAAGGTGCTAAACCAACCTTACGAACCTGTCGATGAGGCATAGAGTAGATATTGTTAAAGGATCTGATCTGTTCATGGAGGAATTTTTCGAATTCGGTGTTAGCGTCATTAACGACCGAAATAGAGAGTGCGTCGTGTTGGTGATTTGTTGGAGTCATAGAACTATCTCAATCGTTTGGAAATAAATAAAACACCCTTGCGATTATATCACAAGGGCGTAAGGAACCGACAGGAAAAGCTGTCTCTACAATACTCTAATCATCAGAAAACTGTGTCGCTTAATGGAGCACACCAGGTATATAGGTCTGCTCAGCCGCCCACACTCGCGCTGGTGTTAGCGGATCACCCAGAAGCAGAAATACGTAACGTGATTCTTGACAACAAGTCCCTCTGGCAAAGAGTTGAAGGTAGCCAGCCTGAGTTAGCCCACCTAGGGGCGCTTGCATCTTTTCAGAGCGCCACAGTTGGGCCTGAAAACCACGCATCAACGCATCATGCCCATACGCAACGGTGAGTCCTGATGAGCCCCACGTGGCTACGCTACCTGCACCTTCATGGCGCTGTAAGCGCTCATCAATCGTGGTGCCGGTGGTGGAAATGTTCGTAAATTGTGACGTCAGGCAGGTCATCTCTAAGATAATGGGCAGGCGGTCAGCATTATCTAAGCTAAATACATCATTCATGCCGAAGAGAAATGGTTTTTCAAGAGAACGATCGGTCGAAGCCCATTGAAAGTGATTGCTGTGTCCATTATAAGTCACCAAACCATATCCCTTATTCAGTTGCTCAATGGTACGCAAGCGGGCCTGGACCGCATTGGGTTCGCGCCAGGGTTCCGTGCTGTCACTTGAGCTTGGATCATAGTAGAGGCGTCCCACAGACATATTGACCGATTGGGACGGAGGAATCTGCAAATAGGAATCGCCCTCGAATACGATGTCAGATAGATAGGCGAAATCTCCAGCCGGATCCGCAGCACCATTTGGAAAGAGATAGTTATCCGCCAAAAAGAGGCTGGACTGGCGCCATCGGTCTCCTATACCCACATCTGTGGCCTGCTCGTAACGTAGAATTTTGTCAACCACAGCAGTCAGATGTTCGGTTGTCTGGACAGAGAATCGGCCCAACCAGATATCGGTCAGGAATCCAGGGTCCAACTCAGTGTTCAGCGGATCGTCTCCATCAAGCTGAGCAAAGCAATTTTCACAAGCGGTTTCGCCAATCCATTTATCAACATGAGCCAAGTAGGTCGGTAGAATATTTGGATTGCCGCTTCCTGTATAATTATGAGGATCTGTGGTTGAATCTCCCACTAATACGACAGACAAGGGGGGAAGTTGCCAGTAAGTCGTAGCATACTGAAGAAATTGACGAATCGCACGGGGAGACATATAGCCATGCCCCCACTGGTCATAGATTTCTTGCGCATCGATAACAGCAACCTGATATCCTTGAATCCGCCGATGGTCAACCAGGGGCTGAAGGGCTTGGTGAAATTCAGCAGGGGCAATATAAATTGTATGGGCACCAGAGATCTGGGCCAGCGCCAATGATCGAGCTGGCAAAATTTGAGGAACATTCAGTGCCAACTCGTCGGCCAAGATATAATCATGAGCCTCTGGACCATCTTTAAAGCGAAAATTTGTGGCGTTGGGTACATCTAAAATAACTGGTGCCGAAGGTGTGGTGATATCGTAGAGTGTACGTTGGGCTGGAGTATTTTCCAATTGGTAACGCCAGATACCCTCAACACCAGAAAATCTTCCCCCTTGGAAGCCAAAATTTAGCTTCACGGGAATACGCCAATAGAACTTATCTAGCCGGATGTCACTGGGTCCGGCTGCGGGTCGTAGAATCAGATCAACCTGCGGAGGATAAGAATTCGTTTTGAATGTATGCTCCCAGCTCTCATAAAAATCGCTGTTGAGCCAGGTGATGCTTTCTTCTACATGGCCAACATAGACCTGAAGATTATGTTCCGTTATGGAGCGGGCGCTTCCCGTTAATTTGTAGGTAGCGTCTTCATTGCTATCAGTGGCAATGGGTAATCCATTGTCAATCACTAGGGTTCGGACCTCGAAGTCACCAGTTTCACCTGCAATCGCTGGAGCAACCGTCATCTTCTCGGAAAACCAATAGTCCCCGTCTACGCCAGGCATGGTGGATTCATAATTTTTGTACTCGGCCCAGATCCCTTCCTGAATAGCGGTTCTGCGTACAGGCCCGCCAGAAGGTGTCGCAGAGCGGGTTGTCATGCGCGCTCCCGCCTCTGCTTCCAGGGTTAGAAAGTAGAAAGCTTCTGCATTCCAACGGTCGCCAACGTCCATGCTGTGCGCTGATGGAGCAGCATAAAAGAGGATGCGGCTCTCGTGATCCAGTAGGCCATCATTGTCCCGAACATCTAAGGATATCTCCTGCCCTTTGTGTCGTAGATGGAGAGCCGCTAGATTGGTCCCAAGCGGCAGCCCAGCCTCTATGAGTGCAGCGCCTTCCATCCCCTGAATGCCAACAGCGTCCACTACAACCTTAATGCCTTGCCCACCAATGGTTGGAGATTGAAGTGTGTTAACGCTATTACTGGGGGCCAATGCCCTATACGAACTCCCATTCACACGCCCATTTGCTCGGAATGCACTTGAATCAATGATGAGCTGATTCAGGTCGTGGATAGGGGTGGCACCTGGAATCATGGCTCTCGCAGTTAGGGCCACATTGGCTGTCCCATTTACGCCACGGTAGATTGGGCTAAATGCGATAATACCGACTCGCTGGCCACGCACCCGTCCCTCGCGGAGAAGAAAGACTGGGGCTGTGGGCAGGCTAGCCGTCTGCCCTTGTAAGCCAATTTCAACCTCTTCGATGTCCAGGGCAGGCGGAATATAGGGTTCGGCTGGTGAAAGCAGGTAAGGCCAAAGCGCCTCATCGATGTGTTGAAGCTCAACAGCGGCTGAGTAATCATCCGGCAAGATAACCGTCTCAATCTGCATGGGTAGATCGTACCCTTCATAACGTACCGTTGGAAACCCTTCTAATGCGGTTGATGCCTGCCTAGCGCGGTTTGTACTTTCATTATTTTCCTCTACCATCCACTCGAGTGAGGTCCCAGCCTCTGTGGTGCGTACATGATACCCGACTTCGGTTGGAATGGTTTGATTGCGGGGGGCACCCTGTGCCACGGGTTGGGTAGAGAAAGTAGAAAGCGCTAGGAGAACACTGCCTAAGAGCATAAACACAAAAAAACGCATGATATTCTGTTGAAGAAATGTACCTTGGTCGATCTGTTTGTGTAGTTTGTGGGGTGGTAAGGTAAAGTAGCTCGCGAAAAGGAGTCGGTGGGTTAGTTGATATTGAGCTAGTAAATGCTTAGCTGTTCTGAAATACATAAATACATCCTTACTTCTAAACTGCGGTCGTTTTGAAAACTAGAGTTTTCGTACTCGCTAAAGGATAGGGAAAAACTGAAGCTGAGTATATGCCTCTAATGAGGCCCCATTCTCAAATGGATAGATGGTTCTCTTTCGTTGGGAATCGTTGTACTTCGCCTTATACCAATCGTAGCATAGGGCGAGGTTGGCGACGTCTCATTGGACGATTCGTCATTCAGTTAGGTTTGTGAAGGGAGAAAAGGAATGGGTCTAACTACGAGGTACGATGCGGACGTAAAGCTTGAACATAGTATCCATTCAAAGTCAACGTCACCTTAGTATATCAGGTGTATATCCAATCAGGATAGGACCTTTTTCCGAGTTGTTCCTAGTACTTTTGACGTAATGAGGTGGTACGGTGAATATCGACTGGATCAAAATAGGCAGAAGGGGATTGATTCTGTAACATCAACGGAATCCTCCTCTGCCAACGGGGGGCCATTATCAATTTTGCTAACTCGGCTGGCGTATAGAAGCCAACTTCAAGCGTTTCGTGTTGGTCAATAGTCGGTGTGCCAGAGACAATCTGACACTCAAAGACAAAGCTATAGATGGCGACCTGATCCCCATGGGGATAGGTTACGTGGGATTCTCGGCCGCTAAAGACACCTGCAACCCGGGTAGGTTCAACCAGGACACCTGTCTCCTCCCACACTTCCCTCACGACAGCATCCACAGGCGTCTCAAAGGGATCAATGGCCCCACCTGGCAGGCCCCAAAGCCCATTATCTGAACGACGCTGCATGAGAATGCGCCCATTAGTATCCCACACAATTCCGGCGGCAGCTGGCATCATCAATTGTTGCTGCCCAATCTGCTCCCTTAAGGCACGGATATACTCGGATATTCCGCCTTTGCGAAGACCATTCTCTGGGGGCGACCAAGTTACTGGAGAAAAAAATGTACGGGATTCGTCGCCATAGATGTGGGGTAAGATTTGGTTCATCCAATCTGGTAGCGGCATCTGCTCTATTTCGGCTCGAGCAAAGAAGCCTAGCCCCATAATCTCATCACCATCAGCCTCCATTTGTCCACCCACAATTCGGCACTCCATAAGCGTATCTTTATAGTCAACCTGATCGCCATTGGGATACGTAACCAGAAAATCCTCCCCACCGTAGACACCCACAACCCGAATTGGTTCAACCTGTAATTGGGTCTCTTCCCACATCTCGCGGATGGCTGTTCCAGCCGGCAGATCGTCTGGGTCAACGCTACCGCCGGGGATAGCCCACCCTTTTGTTCCACCGTGGTCGGCGAGAAGAAGCCGCCGACGTTCATCGAAACAAGCTACACTGACACCAGGCATGATAAGGAGATCGGAACCAACTTTTTTGCGGATAGTTTGAAGATGTCTAGAAATTGGCATAGTGGTTATTCTAGTTCTGGAACCATTTTAGATGAAAATTGGGCAACTTTACTGGTAAAGCGAATCTTAATAAATTTGTAATATTAATAGACAGAGAAATTCGGTATAATAGCGACACAGAGTTCGTTATAGTCTACGAACATCGTTCATACCAAAGGGTTGGATGTTTGTTAATTCACAGAATTCTGAATATTCTACCTGCACCTACTTGTGATCTAGAAGTTTGTCACTATCTTCATCGTTAAATATCTCCTTTATCACCTCGTTATCTACGTTGTGCCTTGCTATATCACCACTCGCTAACAGGGGATACCTTCTTAGATTTTCATCATTATACATATTTAGTACTTGTACCACGAAGCGAGCTTCATTTCTATCCCTTCTGATTTTCTTTGAGATTTGGAGAGGTCTTTGCTTACCGCAATAGTCCTATTCACTCTCCCTAAAAGGCAATGTTATTCTGTCTGGTTATCGTCCTTGTGGAGGAGCTGGAGAACGGCTCGTTAGCATTTCCATTGATCCTGAAAATAGGAGACGAATTCAGAAGGATGAGTCGAATCTTTTGAATGCTCTTTGGTATTGCTTGATCCATAAAAAGCTTTCAGCTAATCAGTCGTCAGCTAGGTCGGAGCGACCACTCCATGAGCAGCAAAAATTTGGCTATATTTCGGGGCTGATTTCTATACTTTCCTAATGCTAGGAAAAACTACTGACTCTGTAAAGGATAGGACGAGGCTAAGTTGATTTCACTATGTCGCGATTTATACTATTATTGAGCTTCTGTGCTGTGCTTGCCTAGCAGTGAGTACATATAGCACAGGGCAGAGCATATCTTTTGTGAATGAAGGAGATGGAAAATGTCAAGAACGCAAAATAATTTTATTTTTGTTGCCCTTGTTGCAATTATCATCATTGGGGTTGTGATTAGCCTTGAGCTAACGTCAATATTGGATCGTTTCCAACAGCCAACTTCTGATGATACCAATAACATTAACGAACAGTTAGTAGAATTACTTGTCCAAGAACGGGTTGCAAATGCAGAAGGCAACAATAATCAAGGAGGAGAAGCCGAACTAGCTACCGGGGCAGATCAGAGTGTTGCTGACATAGAAGCGACACCTATACCGCCAACTCCCGTTCCTGCGGCTACGTATACCGCAACACCAGAACCCCATGTAGATTATGTGTTCACCTATCTTCCAGAACGAACCGAGTGTGTAACGGCAACAGAGATCGTTGCTCATCTGATGGAGAGCTGGGGATACCATATTCGTCTAGATGTGGCGCCTACTCTTGATGACATGTATCTCCATCTAACAACGTCTGTTGCTCCTGAATTGCAAGCGCATATGACCTTCTGTTACGTCGATCCCGATGACAGAAACTACTTTAGAATTCACCTTGATGAGTTGGCAGTTATTGGAGACGGTTATTACGCTGATGAGGAAATGGAGTTGTACACGGTAAGCCATACTGGGTTTATCGCTGAGTTAGAGGAGAAGGACCACTGCATATACAACTTTTTGAATGCCTTCAACAAAAATCCAATTCCTTTAAAAGGAATTACGCCAACGGATTTTTTGTTTGACCACCACAACCATGTCGATGAGTGGGGGGACTGCTTTGGACACAAGAAGGAGCAAAACCCACATGGTTAAACGCTTTATAACAAAGCAGCCCTAAACCAAAATTTGCCAATAAGCAGGCAAATCCTATATCAGTAGAGTGCAGCGTCATTCTAAGGAACCGACGAATCTCTCACTAGCGTTGCGCTCTACTGTGTATGGATTCAGTAATCAGGGCCAAGCCTCATCTCGTATGATGAGAGAAACATGAATGCTAACTGCTGTCGATTTCAAAACCGTAGTTTTCCATAGCTCTACTGGATAGACCAAACTACGGTTTTGAAACGGAGCTGAGTATAATGTTGATTTTTGATATGAACAGCTATCATGTCAGCATCAGCAGCCTCCATTTGTCCGCCCACAATTTGGCCCACCACAAGCGTATCTTTTATAGTCAACCTGATTCCCACTAGGGTTCGATACCAGGAAATTTTCCTTCTCGCCTGAAGATGTCTAAAAATTGGCATCTTTTTTTTGCCCAGAGGAACCTTTGCACTTGTTGATACGTTTACAATATGTCGTACCTACTCAGACTATACTCAGTTCTGTTTGAAGGCCTATACTCTGCTCCGTTTGAAAAACAGTAGTTTAGATATTCTTGCCAAGAAACTATGCTTTTCAATTCGACCATAGAAGGGTTTGGTTGCTCCGATAGAGCTGGGAAGGCTACGGTTTTTAATTCGACCGCAGTATGGTAGTCATCTCCCTCCAGCGAGGGCTGAGTACTTATATTCTGACTTTTATACCGCTACGTTCATTATTGATCCACGCTGTAGAATCTCCTAATGCGTCGGTCAGACCAAGTGTATAGAGTCGTTATGTGACGTTGTCAGCTCTGCCCCTTCCATCATACCCGATTGAGATATATTTCCCATATACAGGCTGAAGTCTAAAATCATGGATTTAGTGGCCTTACCAGGATCTATCACAAATTTAGCTTGGTTCTCGGAGCGACCTGCCATGCTAAACCGATTGGATCCCTTCGGGAGCCGAATGTAATTTGGCTCTACAATAGATGAAAATGACCGAATCCAACTGAAACGCGTGCAGTCATTCGCATCTATACCCAACTGCAGTATAATTTAACTATAAGGGATGACCTATATGAACAGAACGCGACGTCTTCTTACTGTTGTTGTTGTACTTTTTCTTGCAGTTATTATTGTATATCAAAGTGCTATGGATGTAGCTGGGCAACAGCCTTCTTACCAACAAGGAATTGGTTACGCCACTTATTTTAATGGTCTCTACAGTAGTACCGAATCGGATCAAACGATTGAAAATATCGCTGATACAGGTGCAGAGTGGGTAAACATCCTCGTTACCCAATACCAATTTGATTTAAATTCCACCAATATCTATCCTACAAGTAAGACCCCTACCGATGCAGATCTGATTCACGTTATCGCCAAAGCCAAGTCGGTTGGTCTAAAAGTTATGCTCAAGCCCCACGTGGATATTCAAAGCAATGAAGCGGAATGGCGAGGGCGTATTGGGCAAAACTTCAACAGCAGTCAGTGGTCGTCCTGGTTCTCTACCTACCGAAACTTTATTGGCCACTATGCTGAGTTGGCTGAAGAGCACGGCGTTGAGCAATTTGTGATTGGGACAGAGCTGGTCACCACCTCCGCAAGGGAATCGGATTGGAGACAGATTGTCCAATATGTGCGAGATCGCTATCGCGGGCCCATTACATATTCGGCTAACCATACCGGGGAAGAAGTCAATATTCGTTGGTGGGATGCAGTCGATTATATCGGTCTGAGTGGCTACTACAACCTGACCGATAAAAACGATCCCAGCGTAGCCGAGTTACGCACGGCTTGGCAGCCTCATATCGAAACCCTGCGAAACTTAAGTCAACAATACAATCGGGACGTTATCTTTACTGAAGTAGGCTACCGAAGCAGCAATGGTAACAACACTCACCCTTGGTGCCACTGGTGTAATGAAGCCCTGGATCTACAAGAACAGGTAGACACGTACCAAGCATTCTTCCAAGCTGTAGCAACTCAATCCTGGTTTGCCGGTGTCTACTGGTGGGGATGGGACATGGATCCAGAGGACAATGGTGTCTGCAATGATGGATATAGTCCCCATCTGAAACCAGCCGAAAATATTATTCGCGGTCAGTATGGCGGGAGTCAAATTAGCATTGCGACAAGTTGTGGCGGAACAGTTATCACGCCCACACCAACGCCCAATCTACCGATACCCACAATAACGGTAACGCCGCCAACCGCCGAGCCACCAACCGCCACACCCATACAGCCTGCCCCAACTGTGCCTCCAACACCAACCGCCCCCCCAACACCAACGTCCATTGCACCGCCACCGATTGGGCAATGCGGTAGCCTACGGCAGGAAGCAGAAGCTGGCTCCTTTAGTCCCAACGCATTCCGCACGGGCCAAGACTCAGGGGTGAATGGCGAATACATCGAAGCACTATCTGGTAAGGACCCGGGCACCTTTGAGGCAGCCTCGAATGCAACATATTGCGTCAATGTTCCTAACACCGGACTCTATGGGATGCGGGCTAGATCCATGGCAGCCGACTCGTTCAGCAACTCCTTCTACCTTTACATTGACGGAGTACCAGATCAAGGGTATAGCTGGCACCTTTGGGCAACGGGAAATTTTGTTGTGACGGATCTATACGTTGCGGAGGGTAACAATCCGGCTCCCAGCAAGTTCGAGATTCTACTTTCTGCCGGTGAACATCAGATCTCATTTGCAGGTAGGGAGAGTGGTTCACGGTTAGATTGGTTTGAACTTATTCCACTGACAACAAGCCCCCAACCTACATCTACACCCTTGCCACCATCAGAGCCAACGGCTACCCCTCCATCGCCAACACCAGGCCCAACATCTGCACCTGAAGCGGGATGTGGTGGGTTCCAACAGGAAGCTGAACAAGGACAATTGTCAGGGCTCTTCTCCATCGGTTCAGACAGCGCAGCCAGTGGAGGTGCTTACATCCATGTGGCAAATGGACAGGGCAACAGAGGATCTGTGCTAGATAGCAGCCAAAAAGTAGCGTACTGTGTACAGGCCAACAGTGTCGGATCCTATCGCCTAAAGGCGTGGACATATGGTGCGAGTGGCTTCGACAACTCATTCTATGTGCGGATCAATGGCCAGCCTAGCCAAGGAGTCATTTGGCATACACCAATCAATACTGCCTACAATGATGAATATGTCATGGATTACAATGTTGATGTGAATCGGTTTGAGGTCGCTGAATTCTCCCTTGCATCCGGAGAGAATACAATTGAGTTCTTCCTTCGTGAAGATGGAGCTAGGCTAGACCGATTTGCTTTAGAGGAAGTAGCTGTTGTGGCAAGCGGTGAACTCGAACCTTTTGCCGATCTGTCGCGATTGGAAGATGATATTATTTTGGGCGCTCCGGCAGATGAGCAATTCCTCTACCTGCCCCTCCTTCAGCAGTAAGATTGATGGCTATAGATATCCAGAAAAAGATTTTCCAGTTGTCCCCTGAGCTTGTCGAAGGGCGGCTGGAAAATCTTCTTCTTAAAGACTATAGAAAAGATCTCGCCCCTCTGGATTGCCCTGTTTGGATTGGACGAGAGCCGGGACAAGACTTTTCTGGCGGAGTATAAATGGCCGTATTGGTAGGAGATCAACCTTAGGTCGACGCCCTGCCGATACGGTTTTTTAGCTCTTCCCACATCTTTCTCAGGTTGGTAAGCACGGTGGGATCAGTGGCTGTACCAGCATATCGAACGCGCAGAAAGGCATCCGTGAGGGAATCGACCTGTTCTTGGGTTGCCTGCATAGCTTTCTGCCTAGCCAAGTTTTGTTCTGCGGGACTCATCTCACCACCCTCTGCCTCATTCCTTTCCGCCTCACTATCTGCTATCTCACTACCGGAATCAGCCCCCTGTCTACTCGTATCCATCATGCTTGTCTCTTCTTGGCTTCCTTCATCTGATTCAGGATCTGTATCTACTTCAGAATCTTGGAGTGGAGCTGGTACCGGATGCAGCCGTTCTGTTAGCCGAGGACTGTAACGGTTTGGGGTCTCTGAATGACGGCGACCCATACCAGCCTCTTGGGCTTCTTCGAGTAAGGTCATGTAGAAGTAGCGTACCTGCTGATCTGGGTTAAGGTCGCTTAATCGCAAGCGTTTGAGCCAGCCTGGTGGGCGTGTCCCATCTGCCATCCCCTCGTCATTATCGCCTTTCCTTGAGAAGATGTTGCGGGTGGCGCGCCAATCCCCATACGCGCCAAATAGCTCTCGAATCCGCATAATAAGCAATGCCCAGAAGCGCCGCAACCAGACCAGGTTCACACCTCGACCGCTAAGGTAGATGTAGAGCGCATAACCCAGCAGTAGAGTAATGATAATCCAAAAGATGGTACCGCCAAGCCAAGGCGGTGGGCCAGTCGTTTCTGGGGTAGGTTCTGGCATCTGAAAAGGCTGAATCGGCTCTTGTGCCGGTGTTTCAACAACGTCTTCAGATTCCCCCAAAAAGAGAGATAGGAATAGGCCAAATATCCCTAAAACAATTTGCATGGCCGTAAGCACAAACGAGGAAATGGCACGAATAATCGTCGTCAGGATTTGGGCAAAGTAGAAGGTGCCGCCAAAGGGCAGCATGGTCGCCACCAAGCCAATAGCACCGATTAGCAAGGTGCCATACAAAGGCCAATTGCGCACAACACTATCGGCGCTGGGAACCTTCTCTATGGTCCAGCGAGCGCGCAGAACGGCAAACTGCCCCTGGCTAATCAGGATGAGTCCGGTCAAAAAGTAGAGAACCGTGGCTGCAATCACAACCGGATCGATATTTTGCCGACCCAAAGCAAAAAAGCCGTTGTCAGATGGTTGGAGCTGAGTTCCAGCCGAAAGCAGAACCATAAAGACGCCACCAATCATCCATTTGGAGACAAAACCACTCAAGACGGCCCGGCGATTTGTGTAGTTGGGCGGCGTCGGATCATCGCTGCTGCGACCTGTTCGTTGTTGAGCTGCATAGAGCTCATCGGGCTGGAGGCTAATTTTAAGAAAATCACCCGTGATGCTGCTCGCCATCCCCCAGGCTAAGCCAACGACCACCAAACTTAAAATAAAGGCACCATCTAGCATAGATTCGAGCGGACGAGTTAGGAATAGCTCTAGCGACGGCCAATTTCCTACCGTTATCCAGGAAAGAAGGCGGGTTAATCCAAACAAGAGGCCAAATTCGGCCAAGCGTAGCCCTGCATTACGTTTCATGCGCTGGGTTGGCTGAGCCATCCATGTGGTCGAAGCACAGCCAGCAATCGTGGCCGTTACCGTCAATAGCAACATAACGCCCGTGTACAGAATGGGAATTCCAGAGATGGCATAGCGTAAAAAGGTCAGCAGCGCAACAGTCAAACTCCCTGTAAGAACGGCAATCAGTAGAGGCCGGGAGATAGAGGTCAGCCAAGGATAGTCATAGTGCAACTCAAGATCGTCTGGCGATGTGCGGTTGACTATGACGGGCCGGTCCTCCATTGAACCGCTTTGGGATAGGCTATCATCTTGGGCAGCAGCTTCCATTTGATTATCGGCCATCTTTTACTCTTTTTCCTCTTATCGGTTGCCTTAACTCGCCTTATCATTCGGTAGCCGAATTCCGTGCTAGAATTTGGAGCCTCGCCCCAGGGATCACAGGGGAACCATCCCCACTATCCATCACTCACAGCCTGCAGATCTTTCTCCCACACAGCTTGGTAAAGTTGGACGCCCAATTTCTCACCTCGTGCTTGCATGTTCTTGAAATCAGCGTCGGGTGCAGTGAGGAGGACAACGATATCTGAGCCACGTCGATAGGCGTTGTGAAGCATCCACAAACCCTTTTCATCTAGGGTTGGGGTGACGACGACAACGGTTGTTCCCCATTCTAAATTGGTTAGCTGGCCAGGGAGCCACTGGGCCAATGGTTGTTCCAAATCGTTTAGCTGGATTCGAGCAAGCAGGGTCAGAATACTCATCAAATGACCGCGCCCATTGCGTGTTGGAATGGGGTCCGCCATTCGACCCTCGCTATCATCTTGCCCAGCAACGGCTCCTTCTACGATAGGATTGTTGTCACCGATTGTAGCCAACGGGTCCAGTCCGTTGGTGATCAATCCTACTTGCTGGCGTTGTTGACCAATGATATGGCTGGCAATTGAGGCTGCTACGACGATTCCCCATTCACTGGAGCCAACCAATTGTAAGACAGGGTAGGCTTGGCGATTGAGATCGAGGACCAAAACTACGTTGAGATCGATGGCGGGTTGAAATTTCTTTACCTGCAAATCGCCTTCACGCGCGCTGGCCTTCCAATGAATGGCCCGCATACTGTCCCCTGCCGCATACTCTCGCACTCCAGCCAGCCTAGCTGGATCTTCAAAGAGGCGCTGCTTACTAGCTCGTCCACCAAATGGAGAGCGACTGGGCAGTCCCAATTGCTCTAAGCTAACGACTTGGGGATAGACGATTATCGATTGGGATGCGCTCTCCTGCCATTCCGTACCCACAAATCCGAAAAGATCTCCCGTTTGGAGCGAAAGCGGGCCGACTTCATAGTATCCACGCTTGGTACAGCGATAGTCAAAGTCACAGTGAATGTCCGATTGACCTGGAACAGAGAGGACCGCTCGATAGTTTGTGGCATCACGCAGAGCAAAGGGGACCTTCTCTTGGACGTGAAGCCAGGGTAGCGGAAGACGGCTGTGGTTGCGCACATGAACCTGAGCTGTCAGGATTTCGCCTGGAAAGGCCCGATTCTCCACCGCACGATGGACCTGAATCCTTCCCAGGCTGCGGCGGATCCACCAGTGGCTGAAGAGCCAGACGCCCCCCACCACATAGATGAGGTAGTAGACCCAATCCATACGCATGAGCACGGCCACCAATGAAAGGACAATCAACGCCCAAAAGATGCTATGCATGGAAGGTCTCTATTTGGCTTAATGTCATTGTGCTGGACGTTACCTTGTTGAAGATCATCTTACTCAACCCCCCCCAATTCCAAGGGGGTTGACTCCAAAATTTCAGCCACAATCGCTTCTGCCGTACGGTTGCGCAGCGCACTTTCTGGCTGCACAATGCAACGATGAGGTAAGGCCAATGGTGCTACAGCCTGGACATCATCGGGCAGCACATAATCGCGTCCATTCACTGCCGCCCGAGCCTGAGCACTGCGGTAAAGGCCTAGGGAACCACGTGGACTGGCGCCCAATGCCAGATCGCTATGATTGCGGGTCGCCTGAACCAAAGCCACCACATAATCGCGTAGCGTATCATCAACTCGAATCTGCCAAACCTGCTCGGCTAATTGAGGAATTTTTTCGTAATCAACAACCCTTTCTAGAGACGAGATAGGATGTTCCCCACCCAAATTCAGCAGCATCTCACTCTCTTGAGCTGGCGGAAGGTAGCCAAGCTGAAGCTTAAAGAGGAAGCGATCCAATTGCGCTTCGGGTAGGGGGAATGTTCCTTCATACTCAACTGGATTCTGGGTTGCTAAGACCAAAAAAGGGCGAGGCAGTGGGCGGGTCAGTCCATCTACCGTAACCTGTCGTTCCCCCATACACTCGAGTAAGGCAGCTTGGGTACGGGGTGTGGCCCGATTGATCTCATCCGAAAGAAGGATGTGGGTAAAGGCTGGCCCCTCCATAAATTGAAACTGACGAGTCTCTTGGTTGAAGATACTCACGCCTGTTACATCACTGGGGAGCAGGTCAGGCGTACATTGAAGCCGCCGGAAATCTGCGCCTAGGCTTACGGCCATGGCTCGTGCCAACATGGTTTTACCAACACCGGGGACATCTTCTAAAAGGACGTGCCCCTCGCAGAGCAGGGCAATGACCAGATTCTCAACCACATCCTCTTTGCCCACAATAACCTTTTTGATATTATCGCCGATGGTCTGAGCGAGCTGCTGAATTTCATTCATGTAATTCGATGGTTTCCTATTTGTGTGGGGATTCGATTGAACTTATACTGCGGCCGCTTTCAAAACCATAGCTTCCCTTTACTCTATCAGAGAAAGCAAAATACGCTATTGAAACGGAGCGGAGTACGGTAGAGAAATTATACCATCTGTTGGGGCGGGGGGGAAGAGTAGATAGTGGATGGTGGATGGTTACAAACTATAGTTTTTAAGAAAAAGATTTTCCAACCGCCCCCTGAGCGTGTCGAAGGGTAAGGGCGGAAAATCTTTTTCTTGATGTCTATATCCACTATCAAATCAGCTGCTCTTTAGTTCTGCCAGCCTACGGCATAGATGCCATCTTCAGTAATCCCCTCTACTGCAACCCAATTCAGCATTGAATCATGGGTGTAGATCAAGCTATTGTCGGCGATATCCCAGGTACCTCCCCCGTCTGAATTTCGTTTATAATGCCAAATCACTAACTCCTCTTCATGGCTTTCATCTAAGCCCGCACGCTCAATGTCCTCTTGACTATAAAATAGAGTCAGTTTGACACCATAGTTCTTCTCTAGGTCGTTATCCTCTATTTGATCTTCACGCCCAACACAGTTGGCGTTTAACAGGATATCCACATCCAATGGCATCCCAATGAGCTTGCTATCAGGCGCCACCTCTGGATCAATGATGGGTGTGAAGAGGGCCTGATAATCGGTGGCGGGCATGCTCATCACGCGATTACAATTTTGATCGACGATACGCTTCTCAGTCGTTGTATCGACCATCAGCAGACCATCCCGAAGGGGTGCATCATGGCAGTGAGCCGGTCCCACGCCCCCAGCATCCCGAAACCAGCGGATAAGTCTATCGAAGTCAGACGTGTCAGCAGTTGACTCCGAGTTTAGCTCAATCGCTATGATTCCATAAGGAGGAACCGTACCGACTGACCAGTAAGTGCTAAAATCGAAAGTAGCCATATATCGATTCAGGGTAGGAACATAGACCATAGGTTCACGCCAATCCTCAGGACAGCCGATGGCTGCGTCGGGTACACAAATTCGAGCAAATAACCCATCCCCAGGTTGCTCCTGGTTGGTCCAGCTTAAAGAAGCCCTCATGATGACGACCTGACCATTGAGCATCTCATAATCTAAGTCCAATGAAGAACCCCATAAGTTTTCCTCAAGGGTTATCTCACCAGGAATCCCTATCCTTCCTGGCCCGCCCTCTTCTTCGAGTAGTGGAGAGATAAAACGACCTGGAGTGACAGTATTGGGTAGCGTATACCTATCCATAAAGATGCGCAATTGATCATCTTCATCATGTCCCCAAACATCAATTTCCCCCAGATTCCCGGATGAATCGTTCAATCCTACACTGGTTCCTTGGTGTAAAATGCGCTCGGGCGGCACGGTTGGATCGCCTTGAAGCAGATAAGCCTGGGTCGCTGTGTTACCAACCACATCTGTACCATCGGCCACGTCTATGGCTACGTTGGTGGTGGAGGCGCTTGTAGTGGAGGCATTTAGCGCTGCCGCACTCTTTGACATACTTTCTGCTGAATGGGTCGTGGCCAAGTCGAGCTCTACGAAATCAGCTACTGTTGAATCAACTAATGCCATATCAGCTACTGCCGGTATCACCACTGGCAAATAGAGGTGATTTTCTTCTGGCGTCAACGGACCCAATTCAGGCCCAAAGAGATCGGCCAACGGTCCCCATTCCCCGAGCGGATCAGAGCTACCTGCTACTCTGACACCCAAAAGAGTCGGTTGAGATGGCGTCAGCTCAGAGGGGGCATGGGGCCCCATGGTTGGCGCACGCAGTCTCGTTAGCTTAGGCAGGGCAAGGCTCTGAATCTCGAACCATCGTTCTAATGTCTCCCAATCGCTCTCCCCATGCACTTGGTATTGAGTGGAAAACAGACAGGCACCAGCGGATGATTCAACGTCAAGCTGATGCCAGAGTTCGCTGGACGTATAGTGAAATGCCATGGCCGAGGAAGCACTTTCTGCATCCACTTCATTGCAAACCATATCTAGCCCGTCATCTAATAGAGGCAGATCTGCACAGGAACAGTACGCCGCATGATCATTCACCGTATGGCCGTATTCATCATAGAGAAAGAGTGCATAGTGCAGCCATTCATGGATGATGGTGCGAGCACCGGCGCCATCTGCTGCATTCCACGGCCCTTCATGAGCCTCGTCACCATCCCAGTAGCGGCCATAATATGTGGCCCCAGATTCAAACTCCACCGAAATGGGAACTGTTGTGCTAATAATGAACCCGGCCTCATCAAGCGTCACAACTTTGCTGCTGGTCACGTAGGGGACAGTCTCACTGACAATGCCTCCCACAAAAGCCGACGGACGTAGGTCATTGGCAACCTGAAAGCGCAGATCGGCACTGTACCACTCCTCTCCTCTGGTGTGGATAATTGGGCTTTTGAAGGCCATATAGCCATCGGTTAGATCCGCCAAATAGGCTGAGGCCATGCGAAAGCTTGACGTGAGGTCGTCACTATATTGAGCATCTTTTGGTTCCCACTCTAACGAAACGACGGGTTCAAAGAGAACCAAGGGCCAATCTTGTCGTAGGGTCACAGGCTCACTGCTCGCGCAAGCAATGGTACAGCTAGGGGTAGAATAGTCAGTCTCTTGGCTGCTCCCAGTACGCCAACTTGTGGCATAGATTGTGTATGCTGGTTCAACACGATTGGGTTTACCAGAAGGTTGGGCATGAAGCTGATTCAGCGCCACAACATAGGGACAATCAACCGGCAAATTCCGTGGAAGCGGCGTTGCCTCAGAGGGGCGTCCCACCTCATCTGTCGTAATCTGATGCTCGCTCTTCAAGTCTGTCGCCTTGTCATCGCCATAACAAAAGACCTTCAGCGGTTCGTTCGCAATTGGATGATTATCCTGACCCCACACAAAGTAGAGGCCAGACGCAGGCAGAATCTGAATAGAAACAGTGGCAGTATCCATGTTGCCTCTACCGTCGTCCACGATAAACTCGAAGCTATCTGAACCGATGGCCCCTGATACGGGGGTATAAACAACCTGACTGCTGCTATCGGTAAGCGGTGTCACCAGTCCCAGAGTGCCTTGGGTGGGAGACGAAACAATGGAAAAGGTCAATATATCGTCGTTTTCATCACCTCCCCTTAACGTAATACTCACTGGCTCCTGTCCTTCGATGGAAATACTTTGATCAATGGCCACAGGTGGCACCTGCTGATACTCGGGGACACTAGCTACCAACTCTTCGGATAGCCCTGAAGTGCCTTCAAGCTGAGCCATCTGTCGGTGAGGCGGATAGGTTGAAGTCAACCCAACCAAGAAGCTGCTGTCGCCATTGCGGGCTAGGATACCCGGACAAATATCTGGTTCAAAGAAAACTTTGATGGTCTGACCATCCTGCACTATGCCGGCAATGTTGATATTGCCTGTGCCACCTCTGGTTATGGCATATGCATCCTCAAGGTTGCCATCCTGGTCATAATCTAAAGATTCTACCGGCCCAAAATCAAGGTGAAGCGCGGACAGGCAGGCGGATTCATCCGTGGCCTGAACATTGCCTAGATCAATCTGATACATGTACCCATACAGTCCCTCCGCCTGGGTCTCTGCTTCACCAATAGGCAACAGGCGGGATTGGAGAATGCCTTCTCCCTCTGTTCCTCGCAAAGCAAATGTAGTCACCCTGTCATTAAAAGCAATCTCACATTCGACATCAAATATGCAGTTGATGCTAGGAGTGCTTACTTCAACAACAGTGAACTCTCTCTCACCCATAGAGATAGCAGACATGGATGTCACTGCGGTCAAGAGGATAACCAGCAGTGACATCGCGATCATCAACATACGGAAAAATATGGTTACACCTGGAAAAGACAGCCCTTTGATAACGCGCAAACTAGACATTAGTATAGCTCCTCGCAATCTTCTATAATTATAGTCCAAACTTTATCTTACGATCTATACTCAGCTCCGTTTGAAAACACGAATTTGGTCACTCTGGCAGAGCATCGGAAAACTCCCGTTTTCAAAAAGACGCAGTATAGAGATAACAAGTACCCAAAATGGTTTCTACATACAATTCGACTCAGAATTCACCAATCGCAAGGTATTCACAGGATAGGCTCTATGAAGCCTTGGCCATACTAGGGCAGGCCGATCGTGAATTACTTGAGCATTTTCTCAATCAGAAGCTGGATACAGATGCCTTATCCACCCAAGAACCGGAAAATCATATTTTCGTCTTGCAAGCATCCACTCTTCATCCTACCTATTCGCTTGAAGACAGCCTGGCCCGTGAGTTGTTGGAAGAGTTGGAACGCACTGCACGCCAGCGCTACACGGAACTGCATGAACGGGGTCTTGGCCTCCTTTGCCGACGGTTGCGTGCAGGTGATTCCCACTTTGAGTCTTCACTGAATAGCCTCTTTTTGCGTCTTGCCCAGCTCTACTATCTCTATGCACCCCAAAGGCTGCTCGACCTAACCCAACAGTTGCAGGATCTACCGGTCACGCAGCCTGGAACCCGTCACAATATTCTCTATTTCGCTGCTCTCTCTTTACGTAAAGGGGGAGAGCATCAAGCTGCGATTGAAGCGTTTGACGCATTGTTATCCAAAACAGAACTGGATGACACCATCCGTGCCAAATCCCTCAATATGCAAGCCATTTGCCACCTTCTTGTTGGCCATTATGCAGAAGCAAGTGACAAGCATACCCAAAGTTTAGCTCTTTGGCAGAGACTGGGTGATGAGCACCAGCAAGGAACAGTCTTAAAGAATTTGGGCATCGTTGCCTATGAACTACAGATGTTAGATGAGGCAGAGAGGTATTTCAAACAATCGTTAGCGATCTGTACTCGCATCGGGTCCCTGCCTGGTCAAGCCATTGCCCATCTAGAGCTAGGACTGATTCATCGTGATCGAGGTGACTGGGACAAAGCATTAGCCGGGTTCACCTTTTTTGTAGATTATTGGCGTTCTCAAAAAGCCTGGAATCGGGTTGGCAATGGCTTGACCAATGTAGGTGAAGTGCGCTTTTTCTTAGGACAGTTTGATGAAGCGGAAGAAGCATTTCATCAGACCCTACAATATATGACCACCAGCGCTTACCGAGTGGACGTTCTCCTCAATTTGGGGATGATTCACTTAGTTCGTGATGCTTTCGATAAAGCAGTGGACTATTTTACCCAAGCCCACACCCTTGCAACGGAAATCGACCGGCGTAATTTTTTGCCAAATACCCACTATCGGTTGGGCTATATATTGGCGCAACTTGGTGATACATCCGCAGCCCACACTCATTTTGAAGCCAGCATCGACTTGATCGAAGATCTGCGCCACCCGCTTCAAGATGAAGGCATGAAGATTGGCCTGCTGGGCCGTTGGCAGCAGATCTATGAATCAATGATTCTGCTCTGCTTAGAGCAAAGTATCCCAGAGACAGCGCTTTACTTTGTCGAGCGCGCTCGCTCTCGTGCCTTTCTGGATATGGTCTCGTCGTCCCATAAATTATCATCCAGTAAATCCCCGTCTCACACGCCCAGCCAGCTATCCAGCCTTGCGCTAGAGGAGCCGGTGAGTGCTCGCGAAATTCAGCTGCACCTTCCAGAAGATATGGCAGTTATCGAGTTCTTTGTGACAGGGTTACCAGGGACCCATACATCTATTATCAGCAATCTTCCCAACGAGAGCCACTTTTTGCGTAGATACCTCCTCCCGCCTGAGCGGCTTTTAGCCTTTGTGATCACCCAGGAGTTTGTACAAGTTTTTGAATTAGAGAGCAACGTTCAGCAGATTCAATCTCAATTGTTTAATCGCACCGATGGGCGGCTGCGGGGAATTACGCCCAAGCCAGGTCAACGTTTAAAGCCTATGCGTCGCTGGCAGAATCTGGGTGATAAGTTAATTCGGCCCTTGCACCAGGCGATTGCCAACAAACGCCATCTAACCTTCGTTCCTCACGGTCTGCTCCACTACCTTCCCCTTCATGCCCTTATCGATCTATCTGAACTAACAGGCACAAGCCAAGCCACAACGAGTTATGCCCCCAGTGCATCTGTACTGCTCAAGACCGCAACGCTAGAGATAGCTCCAGCCGGAGGAGCAGATTTTAAAAGAGCATCCTTACCCCATAAAAGCGAACACCGGCCACGGATTCTTTCAATTGGCGTGAACGAAGATGGGTTGGCTCATGCAGAGGCAGAAGCAGCATGGATTACTCAACTCTTTGGCGGGGATACATTTTTAGGGCAAGAGGCCACCCGAACAACTGTCTGTCAGGCACTTTCAGGGTATGATGTGATTCACTTCTCCTGTCACGGTCACTTTCAGCAACTCAATCCGATGGCATCCTCACTACAACTGGCCGATGGAGAACTGACGGCTGGAGTCCTGCTCGAAACCGTTACGCTTCAGGCAGATCTAGTGATTTTAAGTGCTTGCGATACAGGGTTAAACGAACTTCACCCCGGCGATGAACTGATGGGGCTAACACGAGCCTTCATTGGCTCTGGGGCCCGCTCCCTACTAGCTACGCTTTGGCCAGTCAATGAAATTCCGACTCGGCTCTTTATGGAAACCTTCTATGAGTCATGGCTGACTGGCTCCACCAAGGCAGAAGCCGTACGGATTGCCCAGCAGACAGTGGCAGGAATGAGTAGCAAGACAGTTCATAGTCGCCTTGAAGCATATGGTATGATGGCAAATGAGATTACGGATGCTCTGGCCCTCTTCCAGGCCATGTTACCAGGTGCCAAGCCGTTCGATCACCCTTTCTATTGGGGCGGATTTGTATTGATTGGGTCACCTGATTGATGAGACGAAGGAGAGTGATCTTGGGTTTAATCTGGCAGCTCAACATGGACGGTTAACTGAGAAAGATATGCGACAGGTATCGAGCCAAATTCCGCAATGCCACCCTCGTCCGTCCTACTATTTACTTGGGCGTCTGCGTAACGAACAACCACTGGGATCCCCGCTAGCTCTTCATCCGGATCGTCTACACTATACAGGGATACTTCAATTTGGCAGAGCGACTCATCATTCTGATCGGCAAAGGCAGAGCCTTCGATCTCCCATCCTTCAACTTCATCCTCCGCAAGTACAACTTGGGCCAAGAGCGAGCCAGAGTCACTTGATTTGAGTGCCCAGCCTCCAGCCGTTTGGGTTTGTAAGGTAGGACCAAATAGAAGAATAATGCCACTCATCACATCTTCCACCCAATCTTGACCAGCCTCAAGCGCCTGCTGCACCAGCTTATTGACTTTCAGTTGAGTATCAAGTTCCTTGTCTTTTGTCTGTTGGGGTCTTACCTCTTGGGGACTTGTTGACGCGGCATCTGGCATAGCGTTTGCAGACGCCGAACTGGCTAAAAAAGAGAAATCAAATTCTGGGTAGCTGTTGGCGGCAGGAATCGCATCTGCTCGGCTCAATTGAGCTATTTCAAGCACATCTGCATAGGCACCAGCACAGGACGGGCACAGTGTCAGGTGGGCGCGCACATCTAGAACATTCAGATTTGACCCTACGTTCTCACCTAAGCGAGCTTGGATAAATTCAGGAAGCGCATCCTGGCAGGCGTCACAATCGAGAGGGTCTTCTACACTGCCGCGAATGGCATGAACCAACTGCCTCATTTGGTACCTGTTCCGAATCTCCGTTGCTACGTCGTGGGCAATATCCTTAGTTTGCACAATATCAATGGATTCTGCGTTAAGTGCATCGATCCAGCGTTGAATCAGATTATGAGGTCGGTTCTTCATGGCTGATTGAGTTCCTCTTTACCACCACAATACTCTACACAGAATGAAGAGATGATTTCTCTTGGTTAAGCATCAACTCTCGCCCTGATTTCAATAGTACAATATTTACCATCCGAAGGCATCAGGGGTATTCCTTCATTAGAAAAGGCGTAGACAGGTCTCCAGATCTTTCACATAATCTTCATGGATGTAAAGTTTGTTAGTGGTTCTCTCTAGCAATCATCCCAAAACTCATACAAAGATGAGTCATCTCGCAAGCGCTTCAGACCACGACTTCGCAGAAGATGAACATTGCTCACTGATGTATCCAACTCCTGGGCTATCTCCTGATCACTCCAATCGTACAAATATTTTAGGATAACAGCCAAGAACTGATTCTTGGCTCTAGACTGCTGTTGGATCAATTCGACAATTCGATTGAGAATCCTCTCGGCCCACTCCACACTGATGACCAACTCTTCTAGTGGTGGTAAACCCAAATCTGGCAGCTGGTCTGTTGGGTTATCCACAACATCAGTCTCAAATGCCTCGGGCAATGACTCAGTCCTCTTTTGCTCCCGATCTCGTTTGCGGAAGTAATCAGTTGCAGCCTGCCTAAGCTTGAATGTGGCGAAGGTCAAAAAAGCGCCAGGCTCTCTACATCGATCAAGTAAGCGAAACGTACGGAAGATTGCTTCTTGGACAAATTCCTCAGCCAGCTCTGGATCTCCATACTTGTAGATTGCTATATCGTATAGGTAATGGGAGAGTTCGAGGTAGGCCCGTTCCCTGCTCTCTCCCTCCGTACCACATGCATCATACAGTACGACACAATATAGGTTGGTAGCCTGATTGGTTAGAAATGCTTTATCGTGGTTTTCCTCCGCTTGAAGCGTCCGAGCATGAAGTTGCGCGGTCAAATTCTCGACGGAGAGCAGGTGCCACTGATAGCGATGGATAAGCCATAAGGCTACCTCTTGACAGCGAGAGCATTGAACAGTCATAAGGGTTTATAGTATACCATACGTAAATTGCTGTTTTCCAAAAGTATTTAGCGTACTCGTTTTAAAATTTTCAAATGAACCAGAATAAAGCAGGTCGCAACCAATAGTCACTATATGGACGCCTGAAGATCATATATCCTTTCAAGATTTTCCTAAGAGTTCCAATATGCTTGCTCTGACAGCTCTCCGAAACCTCTCATGACAGCTTCCTGACAGGAGACAGCTTGCCGCCACAAAAATGTAAAAACTGCAACAGCAAAAGAGCAGCAACTAGCAACCCGTTCAACGCTATTTTCCTCCTACAATGGAGGCATGAACGATCTACTCAACCCCACCAAATCTATTAACGTGATATTGTTTGTCATGGTCTTATTTATCCTCTTATCAGATAGAGCGCTTGCTATTATTGGCGGAGAGGAAGCGATGGAGGGTGAGCAGGAGTGGGTCGTTGGTATTGCCTTGGCAGATGAACCCAATGGTTATTTTGCCCAATTCTGTGGCGGGACGTTGATTCACCCGGAATGGATTCTAACTGCGGCGCATTGCACGCTTGATGAAGACGATATACCCTTCTTATCGACCGACTTGGATATTCTCGTTGGTCGCACCATCCTGAACAGCAATGATGGGCAACGCGTTCCGGTAAGCAAGATAATCCGCCATCCAGGATTTGAGCTGCTGACCTATAACAATGATATTGCGCTTCTACGCTTGAGTCGCCCAGCAACCAGTGAAACAATCAGCCTTGTTGGAGCACAATCACTTTTTTCGTCACCAATAACGGATTTTGCCAAGGTTTACGGCTGGGGAACAGACGATAGTGGATATGGTGCCAATGCCCTCAATAAGGCAACCTTATCCATCATATCCCAGCAAGATTGCGAAACCATCTACAGAGAATTCGGCATTCTAATTAGCAATAACATGCTCTGCGCTGGTCTTGCACAAGGAGGTATTGACTCTTGCGTTGGTGACTCGGGTGGGCCACTGATTCGCTACAATAACGGGAAAAGTGTGCAGGTTGGAATTGTTAGCTGGGGTTTGGAATGTGGTGCAGCAGGTCTCTACGGTGTTTATACCAACGTGGTGAACTACAACAGCTGGATTTACTTTCAGATTAGCTCTCATTGATAAAGGTAGGGTCCAGGGTCCGTGGTCCAGAGTCCAGGGTCCGTGGTCCAGGGTCCGTAGTTCAGGGTCCGTAGTCCAGAGTCCGTAGTCCAGAGCCCTGAGTGTCTAACTTGTATGTAAGCATCGAAAAGCTACTATATGCGGACAGATTTGCGCTACATATTGTGGTTTCAGAGTAGTGACATACGACTTAGACAGCCAGGGGTCCAGAGTCCACTACCTGAACCATGAGTCGTTTTCAACCTTCAAGGGCTTTCCGCAGATCGGCCAAATTCTCCGCGACCGTAGCTGTCTCATTGTAGACGGCACTCCCTACGACCATGACATTGGCCCCACTGTCAGCGACTTGACGAATGTTGCTGTATCCAACCCCACCATCAACTTCAAGTTGGCATTCAGGGTTTACCACATCGAGCCAATCTCTCATACGGCGAAGTTTGTTATGGCTATATTCAATGAACTTCTGCCCACCAAAACCAGGATTTACGCTCATCACTAGCACTAAGTCAAGGGAGGGCAAGAGCTCTTCCAGCAGCTGATTCGGCGTGGCTGGGTTGAGGGCAACCCCAGCCTGGCAGCCTAGATCCTGGATCTGTTGAATGGCGCGATGTAAATGTCGAGTTGCTTCCTGATGAACAGTGATAGTTTGAGCACCTGCATCGGCAAATGCCTGTAGATAGTGCTCCGGCTCATCGACCATAAGATGTACATCCAGCGGGAGAGATGTGTAGGTGCGAATCGAGTTGATGACCATGGGGCCAAAGGAGATATTGGGGACAAATTGGCCGTCCATCACATCCAAATGCAGCCAATCCGCTCCACCCTCCTCTGCCGCTTGAACAGCCTCTGCCATGTGACCAAAATCCGCAGTGAGAATTGATGGTGCCAGTTTAATCGAGTTACGATTCATCTTGCAATGTTTAGTTTACTGTTCTATAAGGTTCTGAAATATTGAGATGTCCACTGAATTTGATACAATTGAGCATCATACTGAATATGGAATGAGTCCATTTCCAAATAAATTGAAACGTACTCTTAAACAAAATTGCAGGAACAATATTCATGAAAGCAATGCTTTATCATACCGACCAAAACAAACCGGTTGCTGTTTTTGACGAGATCAAGCTCATCGAAATGAATGACAATCATGCGGCTGCCCCGTATCGTATCACATATAAGGCCGAGGGACTCAATTCTGGCAAGACTATGCTTGAGCTACATCGGGATGAAAAGATGACCCTTAAAATGGACGATGGCCGCAGCTGCGATGTACTACTTCAACACTCTAGCCTAGATATGGAAGGAAATGCAGTAGGTGTCCTGCGGGTTCTTAGTGATATTCAGTAGATTATGATATCGATTCGTTCGCTCTATTGGCCTGGATTTGTTTTGGGTATGTTGTTAATGACTACTATTTCCTGCGTCGGTTTTGCCATGTTCTTTGGCATCAATCAACGGACGCTGCTCGATATCCAGGCTAGTGGCGAACCTGTCTGGACGCCTCCACCACCCACTCCAACTGCTGAAGTGCAGCTTGCCCAAGCACCTCGTTCGTCCACCGATGCCACTGAGTATGCATTCCGCATTGGCGAAACCGTACGTAACATTACCAGCAGCCGAGTCAATATCAGGCGTTCACCAGGCTATCGGGGAAAGAGTGGTGATGACATTCTGGCCCAGGCCCAGCCTGGTGATAGCGTTGTGATTAACGCTGGACCGAACGAAGCCGATAGCTTGCTCTGGTGGCTAGTTCAGTATCAGAGTCCATCGGGTGTCATTACAGAAGGCTGGATGGCCGAAGCAACGGGTAGCGGCGTTGTCATTATGGGGCCATAGCGTGGAAGGCTTTACACCCCGCCCAGCCCAAGAGCGCATCCTCGCCTACGAGAGCGGCCCCATGGGCGTCAGTGCAGTGCCTGGCAGCGGCAAAACCTTCACCCTGAGCCTTCTGGCCGCGCGCCTGGTGGATCGGCTGGCTCAATCTGGGCGGCTTGATGAGCGCGAGGTGCTCGTCGTGACCTTTACCAATAGCGCGGTCGAAAACTTCCGCAACCGCATAGGCAATTTTCTTCGTGAGGAGCAAGGTCTTCTTCCGGGTGTGGGCTATCGAGTGCGTACCCTTCACGGCTTGGCCCATGATATTGTGCGAGAGCGTCCTGGCTTGGTTGGATTAAGTGAAAGTTTTGATATCATCGATGAGCGAACCGCCAACGAGATCAAGCGAGATGCGGTTCATGCTTATCTTCAAAGCAACCCGGACTTTCTTAGCGCATTTATCCAACCCGACTATCTACAAAACTTCCGCCGGATTGAACGTTATGTTCTGGACGATGCCATCGACATTGCCAACGCCACCATACGGGTTGGCAAAGAGCTGCGAGTGTCTCCCCACGAATTGCGCGGTCGGCTTGATAATCAATCAGGAAGTTGGCCGCTACTCGACTTTGGCATCCACATCTTCGCAGACTACCAGCGAAGCCTCTTTATGCGCGGTGCCGTCGACTTTGACGATCTTATTGTATTAGCTCTACAATCTTTGGATGCGGATGCCGATTTTTTGGCTCGGCTGCAGGAGCGTTGGCCCTACGTACTAGAAGATGAGGCCCAAGACAGTAGCGCACTCCAAGAGCAGATGCTGCGGCTGCTGACGGCTCAGCAGCACAATTGGGTACGGGTAGGTGATCCCAATCAGGCCATTAATACCACCTTTACTAGCGCTGAGACTCGCTTTTTGCGCGACTTCATCGCCCGCTATCCGGATCAGTCCCGAGATCTACCCAATTCAGGGCGCTGCGCCATTCCCATCATTGAGGCTGCCAACCATCTTATCGACTGGTCCATGCATGAACATCCAGTACTTCCCCAATCTCATGCGTTGGCTCCGCCCTACATTGCCCCAACCCCTCCCGGAGATCCTCAACCCAATCCAAAGGGTGGCAAGCCGGCCATCTACGTCTTTGATCGCCCCCTTACAGCCAACGATGAGCTAAATGTGCTTACATCGAGCCTAAAGCGTTGGCTCCCCAAAAATAGTCAGCGGACTGTGGCTATTCTGGTGCCAGAAAATCATCGAGGCTTTCGCATGGTGGAGGTTCTGCAATCGGCCAAATTGCCCTTTGACGATTCTTTACTTCGCTCAGACAGCACTACAAGGGCTACAGCCAAAGCGCTAGCTACTGTACTCAGCTATATTGCCCAACCCCAAAATGCCACTCATCTAGAGCAGCTATGGAGCGAGGTGTGGAGTCTTCGCATTGGTCTACGCATAATAGCCGACAAGGCTACCGAAGCAGAGGCGGCAGAAAAAGCAGCCCGTGAAAAGAATAACGAACATCATGCCGATCGGATCTTAGAACCCATAGACGAACTGGTTGATGGTCGGGTTGATACAAGGCTTGATGTACAAGTTGACCTACAGGTTGACGAACCGGTTTTGCTATTTAGCAATGCGTCAGAGGCGGGTAGCAAAGAGGGACCCGTACCGATTCCCGAACAGTTTCAGACATTTGGTCGTGCGATTCGCCAGCTACGCGAGACGGAAATGTTTCTCTTCCCTCAGCAGAATGATTGGATCGACACGCTCAGCTGGTTAGATAAAGTAGAAGGTTTCCGCGAGCTGATCCTGGCCTTTCGAGAAGATGTTCAGAGATGGACCCAAGCCACAGTTCTGCCTGTTGACGAGTTGCTGCTGACCATTGGCAACGATCTTTTTACCGAACCGGCTGATTTGGCCTTAACCCACCGTCTGGCTGTGCTGTTGGCCAAGTTGCGCAAAGAGAATCCTGATTGGCGCTTGCCGCAGTTGGCAGCGGAGTTAGAGAATGTTGCCCAAAATAGACGGCGGATTCTCGGCTTTACTGATGAGGGATTGGGCTACGAACCGAAACCAGGCCACGTAACCATCGCCACGATGCACGCTGCCAAAGGGTTAGAGTGGGATCGGGTCTACTTAATGGGCGTCAACAATTTCGGTTTTCCCAGCGGCAGTGAAGATGATCAATACGGCGATAAGTATCGAGGCGAGCGCTGGTATGTACGCAATGGTCTCAATATGGTTGAAGAGTCCATTGAGCAGGTCCGCCAGCTCCACGCTGGTTCATTGGATACCTTTACGCTTGGGCCAGCCACTGCCCAGGCCCGTATGGATATTGCTGCAGAACGGTTGCGCCTGCTCTATGTGGGCATAACCCGGGCACGGCGAGAGCTAATCTTGACCTACAATACGGGCCGCAATCCTGAACGGGATCCCAACCAACCGGCGCTGGCTTTTTCTGCGCTCATGCAATTTGTGAGGTAATTTTGCGGGATAACTTGGCGGGGAAACTGCACATCCAGCTTCTCGAGTGACATAGGGCATAGGGTACATACAAATTTTACTTCAAAATTGGGTATAGTCACATATGCCACTATAGATAGTAATGTGAAAGTATCCCCGACCGTGTCATTTCTGAGCCTGCCCTGAGCGGAGCCGAAGGGAGCGACGAGGAGAAATCTGGGACTTGCAAGCCACAGATCCCGAGGAAACCGAGAGATGAATAGGTTCACGTCATAAGGTGTGTGATAATTTCATCTTGCCACGCCACTATTATGGGTTATATCCGATTCAATTGACATAAAGCTCCGAGAATTGCTGACGGGGTAACTTGTGAAGTAATATGGGGTAATAGGATTACCAAACCATATGAACATTCGTAGACATTCGACGATCTCTGAAGAGGAATTGACCGCCAGATTGCAATCCGGCCAAAATGAACGGACTGCATTTTTTGCCGATAATGCATCAATCCGCTCGGTGGCTGAAACACTAACCGCTATGGCCAATACCAACGGCGGTATCTTGGTGCTGGGCGTAAACAAGCGTGGCGTCATCCAAGAGAGTGTGGATATTAACAGAGTTCGAGAAACCGCGGCGAATGCTATGCTTCAGACGGAGCCGCCTCTAATTCTACCTAGCCCACAGACTTTTGAGCTGACGCCTGGGGCTTGGGGGCGTGGTGACGTGATAGTCCTTACCGTTCCTCCGGGGTTGCCTCATCTTTATAGCACTCAAGGTCGCTATCTGGCCCGCACCAGCACCAAAAACCGTTCCTTACAACCGAATGAATTACGCAGCCTGCTATTGGAGCGGGGTGATTCTGGCTTTGAGTCCATCCCAGCGGATGGAACAACCATCCATTATCTGGATAGTCGCCGAGTAGAGCGCTATCTCCATCAGATCGAGGCTGCCCCGGATGAGGATACGGTTCAATTACTTATTTCAAAGGGATGTTTAGCAGAGGGTGCAAGCGAAAGCCCAGCGGATGAGGTTTTGGAAGACCAGGGGCAAGATTCGGATAGGATGGCAATGCCAACTATGGCTGGTATTCTACTATTCGGCCAGGATCCGCAGCAGATTGTGCGCAGTGCAGAGATCATCTGCGTACGCTATGCAGGCGAGAGCATGGGAGACGAATTTGTACGCCAGGATATCCAGGGTGTGCTGCCGGAACAGATTCGCCAAGCCGAAGCGTTTATTGTGAGTAATATGCGGCGGGGGATGACTCTAAATGGTCTTTCCCGGGATGAGACGACTGAGTACCCCGTTGCCGTGGTGCGCGAAGCTATCGTTAATGCCATTGCCCATCGAGATTATAGTATCCGCGGAGAAGGAATCCGCATCTTTATGTTCAGCGATAGAATGGAGGTCTACAGCCCGGGAAGGCTTCCTGGCCATGTAACGCTAGACAATCTTGTGAACGAACGGTACAGCCGCAATGAAGCCATTGTGGCTGTCTTAACTGATTTGGGGTATATAGAGCGTCTGGGGTATGGTATTGACAGAATGATCGCGACAATGAACGAAAATGGCCTAGAAGCGCCTCTCTTTGAAGAGACAGCTGCAGGTTTTCGGGTTACGCTCCAATCGGCTGGGGGGAAAATCGTCGGTAGCCAGCCAGAGAAACAGCCTTGGCATTCTGGTGGTCTAACCCCCCGGCAGGAACAGGCAATTCGCTTTGTTCATGAGCAAGGGCGGATTACCAACGGTGATTACCAAGCCCTAGTGCCTGATGTAAGTGCAGAGACCATCCGTCGGGACCTGGCCGATCTAGTGAACAAGAACTTACTAATTCGCGTTGGCAGCAAGAAAACCACGTACTATATACTGAAATAGCCATACTGAAATAGCCATACTGAAATAGGGAAACTTTGAAGTCAGGAGCCGCTTATGCGAAACGTGTCGATAATTGGAATTGGCCAATCGAGAGTGGGCGAACTATGGGACCGTTCCATACGCCATATTGCTTACGATGCCATCTCGGCCGCCATGATGGATGCTGGCATTGAACACGCGGGCGCTCTTTTTGTAGGCAACATGCTATCGGGTGATCTGCTGGGGCAAGAGCATCTGGCAACGCTGATTGCCGATTTTTGCGGGTTACGCGGGATCGAAGCAGCCAAAGTAGAAGCCGCATGTGGTAGTGGTGCCGCTGCGCTGCGAATTGGCTCCATGGCTGTGGCAAGCGGGATGCATGATGTGGTCATTGTTGCTGGTGTCGAAAAAATGACGGATACGGTAGGCAAAGACACGACGGCTGGGCTGGCTTCGGCGGCCGATGCTGAATATGAAGCATTGCATGGCGTAAGTTTTGTTGGGTTAAACGCGTTGATCATGCAGAGATATATGCATGAATACGATGTCCCGCTTGATGGTTTTGCCGGATTCAGCATCAACGCCCATCAAAATGGTGCCCGAAATCCAAATGCTATGTTTCAGGATCCAATCACGGTTGAACACTACACCAGGGCACCTATCATCGCATCGCCAATCTCAATTATGGACAGTAGCCCAATTTGTGATGGCGCAGCCGCAGTGGTGCTTGTCTCCTCTGATCGGGTTGCCGACTATACAACGGGGCATCATAGGGGGGCCGTACAGATCCTATCTAGCGCCAGTGCCACCGATACACTAGCCGTTCACGATCGGAAAGATCCGCTCTTCTTGGAGGCCGCGTATATTAGCAGCCAGAAAGCCTATGTCCAGGGCGGTATAACGCCAGCTGATATTGATATTTTCGAGGTCCATGATGCGTTTTCGATCATGAGCGCCTTAAGTCTAGAAGCCACGGGGTTTGCCCAGCGGGGAGAAGGCTGGCGCATGGCACAGGATGAGATGATTAGCCTAGAAGGTCAGCTACCCATAAGCACAATGGGTGGCCTGAAAAGCCGAGGACATCCTGTCGGGGCGACAGGTGTCTACCAAATTGTAGAACTTTGTCAACAGCTTGGTGGCATAGCGGGCGAGAATCAGGTTCAGAATGCCAAAATAGGTATGGCTCAAAATATAGGTGGAAGTGGCGCAACAATTGTCACTCATATTCTGGGGGTGTAAAGAATATGCCATTTGCCCGTTTCACAAACCTTGTGCAAGATGCACAGATTGACTAGTAGTGAATTTCATCATAATTGCTCTTTTACATTTATAATTTAATTGATAAACTAATCTAAATTGGCTTCATCCGTGATATTAAGGAATGAGTGGCGAATAACTTGCTCGTTTGGCTTGGGTGTGGCCCAGTCAAATGGCAAAGTTATTTCATTCTCGTTTCCAAAAGCTCATCGGTCCTAGGAGATACCCTCACATATGAATGTGGAATATGATTCTACTGAGTTGGAACGCGTTGAGGAGGTTATTCGTCGCAACGATATCCGATTCATTCGTTTACAATTTAGTGACATTATTGGTATTAATAAGCAGGTCACTATCCCTACTGAACATTGGCAGCGGGCGATAGAGTATGGGATCTGGTTTGATGGTAGTTCCATTGAGGGGTTTGCACGCATTGCTGAAAGTGATATGTATCTCAAGCCTGATCTGTCAACCTTTGTAGCAATTCCTTGGGAATTGGAGCTTTCTACAGCCCAGGTTACTTGCGATATTTTTACGCCAGATGGGGAACCCTTCGCTGGTGATCCTCGCTATATATTGAAGATGCAGGTTGAACGCGCGGCAAGTCTGGGATTGGATTATCGTGTAGGGCCTGAACTAGAGTTTTTCCTTTTCCGCCCCCATTCCGATGGCTCTTTGATTCCACTTGTTCCTCATGATAATGCCGGATATTTTGATACTAGTACGGACTTAGCGTTGAATACTCGTCGCCAGATGGTCGACGCACTGCAGGCGCAAGGAATCAAGGTAACGGCTTCTCATCACGAAGTAGCCAATGGACAGAATGAAATTGATATGGAGTATGGGGCTGCCGTTAAAATCGCCGATAATATTGTAACAATGCGGAATACGCTAAAGGCAATTGCGCAGAAAAATGGCCTTCACTGCACATTTATGCCCAAACCTATTGCAGGAGTGAATGGTTCGGGGATGCATATCCATCAGAGCCTTTGGAGCATGGCCTCTAATGAAACGGCTATGTATGATGAGGAAAATGAATATGGGCTAAGTGAAATTGCCCTTCAATTCATCGCTGGACAGTTGGTTCACGCCAAAGGGATGACGCCTATTGTGGCCCCGCTAGTGAATAGTTATAAACGGCTGGTTCCAGGGTATGAGGCACCGGTTTACCTGTCGTGGGGAAGAACGAATCGAAGCGCTCTAATCCGCATCCCGAGGGCAAGTGCCGGCCGCCCAAACAGCACCCGATGCGAGCTTCGCTGCCCTGACCCAACCACAAACCCGTATCTGAGTTTCTCGGTTATGCTTGCCACCGGACTTGATGGTATCGAAAAACGGCTGGTCCCACCCCCTCCTTCAGAAGAAGATCTTTACCAAGTAGATGGCGCTCGTTCGGGGCTTGGGGTGTTACCAGGAGATCTTGGCATGGCAATTGAGGAGCTAAGACGCGATCAAGTCATTCAGGATGCTTTAGGGCAACATATCTTCGAGCGGTATTTAGAGGCAAAGACCCTAGAGTGGGAGCAGTATCGTCTCTATGTTACAAAGTGGGAATTGGATCGGTACATTGAAATCTACTAAACTATGGTTGTTTTGAAAACGCGAATGGCTACCGACTGGTGTTAACCAGAAACACGAGTTTTCAAACAGAACTGAGTGTATGTACTAAAGCAAGGTTGTACCTATAGTAAGCTCTGTTTGAAAACAGTAGTTCTCCTTCTCTGGTAGAAGCCATAGGAAACTACCGTTTTCAACACAACCGTACTTTAGTCAAATCATCTTGAAAAAGTACAGTTTTTAAAATTTTGAGTTCATATGCTTTTGATAGTTACATAAATTTGAAAATTGGTGTATAATGAAATAAGGTAGCATTCATAGCGGTCTTATAGCATTCTACTACCTATATTCAATAATACAATAGCTAGTAGAAAATTTGGTATACGAGATGCTCACCGATGAGTAAGTTGATATCTTAATGGTAAAGAATCCCCTCGTATTTGCCAGATGCCCGGGGGGATAGGTATGCATCTATCCCTTTTTACATTGGATAGATTTATATTTTGTCGATAGCAAGCCGTTGAAGTTATTTGAGTAAAGCTACGCTGTATTCTGATTACTATACTCAGCCCTGGTATAAATGAGAAAGAAGATGGGCTGCTTGAGCCTGGTACAGAGTTTTCATCTATGCCCAAACCGCAGTATATATCATTAAGTTAGGCAGTTTTTCTTCGTTGTAAGAATTAACGTTGTGGTTGTCCTCTTCTATTTTCAGCAAAGCGCAACCTGCCATTTCGAGTCTATAGAGGCACCGGCTATCCTTTGTAGGATATCTTGTAGAAATGGTGAATTTCTATGACCAGCCAGTAAAATTTTGTTCCAAGATTTGCTCGAAGCAGTCTGAAGAATCCCAAAGAGGGATGTATCTTCATAGGGACAAGTCTCGTCTTCACGGGAACAGCATTATCTGGCTATCTGTAATTGTTGCGGTAGGCTCACATGGTAGCTCTTTTGGAGAACTGAAGTTCAAACTATTTAGTTATTACAAGCTTTAGTTCCAAAATTTAAAAGATATACTACGGTTGACGAGTGAGAGCAAATCGGCATGATTGTAGTCGGATTTGCTCTCATCTATAACAAACCTGAGTATAAAAGAGCTGAGCAGTGACTCGCTGTTAATAGATCCCGAAACCGCTCATGCTGCTTCCTAGATTGTAGCTTCCCTCTCTGTTCTTAGGAGAAAGCAGGATGTCGTATCGTACTCACAAGCATGAAGTACTTCCGTGGGTTCCTCACAAAGCAATTTTTTCTATCCTAGATTATATTAACATATTCAAAGGGTATCGTACACCTTTCTCAGAGCGACGGGTAGTCCTGTTTGTAATAGACAGCCTGTTGCTGGCGTTAGCGATTTGGGGTGCGTTTGTTTTTTGGGGGCAAGCGGATACGGGGTTCCTGCGTGCTTTCCCTGAGCGAATGCAAAGTGATTGGTATTGGTTTCCTGCATTACTTGGTGGATGGTGGATATTAGCCAGCCTCAATGACCTCTATGATATTCCTTCCTCTTATGATGTGGCACAGTGTCTGACTCGTCTGGCCATTGTAGATACCTTGGCCCTCATCATTTATCTACTTGTCTATTTTGTCGCCCCCATCGATGCGTTACCCAGAATCTTCTTTCTACAGTTTCTGATATTCTCTTCCATTCTAATTGCCTTGTGGCGGATCACGTACATCCGTTTGTCCAAAGTACTGCCCATTCCCCATCGCATCCTGATTGTAGGCAATGGAGAGCAGGCACAGACTATTGCCCATGCACTTAGTTTAGCGCCTAGCCTACGCTACGAAATTGTCGGGTATCTGCGCGAATCTATACCAAGTAGCATGGAGCATGACAAGGAATCCGAGACGGTATGCGAGCCGCTAGTTGGCAAGGTAAAGGATCTAGAAAAATTTACTCAATCACCTCACATCCATGAGGTTATCGTTGCCTTAGACAGTACACCTGACAAGGAGACTGTTGATCTCTTAATCGATTGCCAAGCTAATGGAATTCGTGTTACATGGATGGCCAATCTGTATGAAAAACTGATGCGGCGGATCCCAATTCAGCATATTGATCCAACTTGGGCACTACAAGCCACTGTTGGGCAGCTATCAATGAATCGATTTCAATTAGGCATGAAGCGTTTGATCGATATTGTTTTTACCCTATTTGCCGCACCCCTATTTCTTATCATTTTGCCCTTGATTGCTCTTGCAATTTGGCTTGATTCAGGTGGCCCTATCTTTTATCTTCAAAAGCGCAGTGGACGGGCAGGGAAGCCCTTTTACATCTGTAAATTCCGCACGATGACGGTTAATGCCGAAAAAGCGGGTAAGCCCCAGTGGGCAAGTGCCAATGATAGCCGAATCACCCGAGTAGGTCGTATCTTACGGCCTTCGCGCCTGGACGAGTTACCTCAAATTTTCAATATTCTAAGAGGTGATATGAGCATTGTTGGGCCAAGGCCAGAACGACCAGAGTTTGTTGAGATACTGCAGGAGCGGATTCCATACTATCGAACTCGCCTTATCTTCAAGCCAGGCTTAACGGGGTGGGCGCAGGTCCACTACCCATATGGAAATACGGAAAAAGACGCCGAAATAAAATTACAGTATGATGTTTACTACGTACGCTATTGGTCGATTTGGCTCGATCTATACACCATATTCCGCACCATTGGAGTTGTAGCGAAGTTGGAAGGAATATAACGGCAATGAGATCCCAGATGTCAATGAGAACCGCTTTGGTTCCTTCGCAAACGACCATATACTTTGCCAGAAAAGTCTTGTCCCGCCCCTGTCCAATCTACTCTGGGATAATCCCAAGAGGAAGGACAGAACTTTTCTGGCCATCTATAGCTGCTTGGTAAAGATGTACAGCATCCACAGGGTTACATAAGGATTGGCTGATTATTGCTGAAAAGGAGTGATGGTGAGTACCCAGTTGGTTCGCCCAAATACAAAGTTGGTCTCTAGCGCAGGCAAAGAGCGGCAGGTCGATGTATCAATCGTAATACCGCTCTTCAATGAATCTGAATGTTTGCCTCGGTTATATGAACGCCTTTTGCCCTTATTGGACGATTGGGAGCGAGAATTTGAAGTCATTCTGGTTGACGATGGTAGCACCGATGATAGCCCAACGATCTTACGTAGTTTGCAGAGCCAAGACAGTCGGCTCATTGTTGTGCTATTGCGACGTAATTTTGGCCAGACGGCAGCGTTTGCAGCAGGCTTTGATCATGCTCATGGACAAGTGATTGTGACCATGGATGGGGATCTGCAAAACGATCCGGCCGATGTCCCTATGCTTCTGGGTAAAATCGATGAAGGGTACGATATCGTAAGTGGATGGCGCCTTCACCGTCAAGATACATTTCTGACTCGCAAGTTGCCTTCTCAGCTAGCCAACGGTCTTATTTCTAAAATGACGGGCGTTCACCTTCATGATTATGGTTGTTCACTAAAGGCATATCGTCGCGACGTAATCGAAGGCATCCACCTATATGGTGAGATGCATCGATTTATTCCGGCCTTGGCCAGTTGGATGGGGGTACGGGTGGCCGAAGTACCTGTCAATCACTTCGCCCGTCAATTTGGCCGTTCCAAGTATGGACTAGGCAGAACCATCCGAGTCGTTCTTGATCTGATTACGGTTAAATTCCTCCTAGATTACGCAACGCGGCCGATACAGATTTTTGGTTTCTTGGGCTTGCTTATGCTTCTTGTTGGAGGAGGCATTGGAAGCTATTTGATGACCATCCGGCTCTTTTTTGATCAGGCAATTGGTGATCGACCCATGGTCATTCTTGCGGCGTTACTTATCATGGTAGGGGTTCAGCTCATCATTATGGGGTTGCTTGGTGAAATTCTGGTACGAACCTATCATGAAGCCCAAAACAAACCAGTTTATGTAGTCCGAGAGGTATTGAACCAATCTTCTTATTAAGTAGCAGATCTCAGTATAGTTTTCCAGGCTCGATCAGAGAGACCAAATGATATACTTCGCCAGAAAAGTCCTGTCCCGACTCTTGTCCAATCTACTATGGGAGTTTCTGATAAGGGAAGACAGAACTTTTCTGGCCATCTATAGTTCTCAAATAGAGCTAAGTGTAAGAGTATGAAAAGAGATGTTGCCAGAGTAGCAGATTCAACTTATGACGTCATTGTAGTGGGCGGTGGTATCTTTGGAATCTGCACGGCTTGGGACGCAGCGCTGCGGGGGCTTTCTGTTGCATTAATTGAGCAAGGTGATTTTGGTCATGCGACTTCGGCCAGTCATTTTAAGGTTGTCCACGGTGGCATCCGATATTTACAGCATGCAGATTTCCCGCGGATTCGCGAATCTAGCCTTGAACGAACAGCGCTCCTCAAGGTTGCTCCTCATCTAGTCTTCCCCATGCCGTTTGTGATTCCTACCTATGGACATGGGCTTAAGGGAAAGGAATTGATGCAGGCAGCTTTGGCCGTTTATGATCTCTGTACAGTGGATCGCAACCGCCCTATCCATGACCCGTCCAGGCAAATTCCACGTAGCCAGATCTTAAATCGCTCCCAGGTTCTGGAGCTATTTCCCTACCTGGCCACTGAGGGGTTAAGTGGTGCAGCCCTGTTCCATGATGGTCAGATGGTGAATCCACCCAGACTTTCCCTCGCTTTTGTTCATTCTCTTATTCGAGCAGGGGGAGATGCCATCAACTATGCCGAAGTGATCCAATTATTGCAAGAAGGGAATCGCATTACCGGCGTGGCGGTACATGACCGATTAAGTGGGGATGAATTTGAAGTACAAGCCAAGATGGTTATTAACGCTACAGGGCCGTGGACCAAATGGCTACTTCAAGAGCGTGGTGAACTTTCCTTAAAGCGCAAGCCCATCTTCTCTCGGGATGCCTACTTTATTCTGAACCGTGACATAGTGGAAACCCATGCGCTGGCCATTCAGGGGGGAACCCGAGATCCAGATGCATTGTTGAGCCGGGGGAATCGTCATCTTTTTCTCGTACCCTGGCGAGGTTATACGCTGGTAGGCGTTTGGCACCAAGTTTTTGAAGGTCGGCCTGAAAGCTTTACGCTGACCAAGGCTGAGATTCAAGCGTTTATTGATGAAGTCAATATGGGCAATTTGAATCTCAAAATCTCGATTGATGATGTCTCCATGTGGAATGCTGGGCTAACCCTCTTTGGTGAAAATGAACCAGGTGCAACCCATTTGAGCTATGGAAAACGGTCCTTGCTCATCGATCATCAAAAAGAACATAATATTGACGGCCTGATTAGCTTGGTAGGCGTTCGCTTTACCACCGCCCGGGGAATGGCTGAAAAGACTATTGACTTAGTCTTAGATAAACTAGGGATTAAGAAGAAGCCTAGCACTACACATGATACCTCATTAGTTGGCGGCGACTTTGATTCATTTGATACAATTCTTGGTGAGGTTGAGGCTGAGGTTCAGCGAATTGCACCGCAAGCTGTGGAACAAGCTGTAGCGGATATGACAGGCAGGTCAAAGGTAGTTAAGAGCCTAGCCCATCACCACGGAACAGCATTTAAAAACGTCTTAGCATTGGCCCAAAGTGAGCCGCATCTAGCGAATTGCATTGGAGATTCATCAGTTTTAGCTGCCGAGGTGGTCTACGCAATCCGTAATGAAATGGCTTGTCGGCTAGCCGATGTGGTCTTCCGGCGTACCGACTTGGGAACGGGTGCCTACCCTGGGCAAGCATCAATTCGCTCTTGTGCTGAACTGATGGCAACCGAACTGCGTTGGACACCTCAGCGCCAGGAGCAGGAGTTGGAAGATGTGCTGGCCCGCTTCCCTCAATGGCTGGATAGGGACAAAAAGAAAGAATGAGCAATCCGATGCAGATACTGATCACGGGTGGGACCGGTTTTATTGGCTCCAGGCTGGCCCTGCGCTTATTGGAAGAGGGTCATTCTGTGCGCGTATTGGCCCAAGCGAATAACGAGGCCGAAAGTCAAAATCGGTCTTTATTGGAGCGAGAAGGCGCAGAGATGATTCTTGCCTCTATCACAGATCGCTCTCGTGTAGGGGAAGCCGTTCAAGGTGTAGAGTTCGTTTTTCATTTGGCCGCCGCTCAGCATGAAGCCAATGTGCCGGATCAGCTCTTCTATGATGTGAATGTTGGGGGAACCCTAAATCTGTTAGAGGCTTGCGTGGAGGCGGGTGTTCAGCGTTTTATCCATGGCAGCACCATTGGTGTTTATGGGGATGGTGAATCTCACTCACTAGAGAAGCCGATCACAGAAGGCTCACCAACCGCCCCCAGCAATATTTATGGGACAACCAAACTGGAAGGTGAACGGCTGGTCCTCTCCTACTTGGATCGGTTATCGGTTGTCGTCATTCGTATCTCGGAAGTCTATGGTCCAGGCGATCAGCGCCTAGCCAAACTATTTCGGGGCATACAAAAGGGATTTTTCTTCAAAATTGGACCGGGACAGAACTTGCACCATCTCATTTATATTGACGATTTGCTGGATGGGTTCTGGCTGGCGGCCACTCAAGAGCAGGGTATAGGCGAAACATACGTATTGTCTGGCCCTGATCCGCTAACAACTGATGAAATGATTGAAACAGTTGCAGCCGGATTGAACGTTGTGCTTCCACCAGCTCGCGCACCTCTAGCACTCTTCAATGGTGCGGCTGTCATTATGGAAACGCTCTTTAAACCAACAGGCATCCAGCCCCCTTTGCACCGTCGCCGCATGGATTTCTTTCAGAAGAGTTTTGTTCTTTCTTCAGAAAAGGCTGCCACCGAGCTAGGCTTTAGACCCCAATATCGCTTCGAGGATGGCGTGGCTAAAACGGTGGCATGGTATACAGAGCAAGGTCTACTCGCTTCCCCCAATGGGAACCACACCCACACCGAAGCCTTGCCTCCCCTTATGGGACATACACCTCTCTCGAGCACGAGGCTTTCGGCTCGTATGGAGCAGTTTGATTCGTTTTGGGAAGGACCGGAAGATATAGAAAAAGGATACGAGACCTTTGGAAGATTTTATCGCGAAAATTATCTACCGTACCTCTCCAAACGGCGTGATAGTCGAATCCTATCGATCAGTTGCGGACCTGGCTATTTTGTCAATGTACTAAAAGAGGTTGGGTATAGTGATGTGTTGGGCATTGATTCTGAGTACAAGAAGGTTAAGTATGCTGTAGACAGAGGGTTAAATTGCTTGGTGGCGAATGCTGTAGAGTTTCTGGATGGTAGCCGGGTGGCCTTTGATGCAATTGTCTGTGAGCAAGAGCTTAATCATTTAACCAAAGAGGAGATGGTCCAATTTCTCCAGCTCTGCCACAGTAAACTCTCTGTTGGTGGGACGTTACTTGTCCACGGTTTAAATGGTGCCAACCCGCTTACAGGTTCGGACGCATCTGCCCAGAATTTCGACCACTTCAATACCTTTACTGAATATTCCTTCCAGCAAGTATTGGAGTATACTGGGTTTGAGCGGGTGCGGATCTTTCCCTTAAACCTGTATGTTTTCTACGATAATCCCCTGAATTATGTCGGGTTAGCGATTTCCGCAGCACTATCTCTCTTTTTCCGCGTGGGTTTTATGCTCTATGGAAAGAAGAATAAGAATTTCACAAAAAAGATTGGGGCGGTCGGCGTTCGCGGGGAAGATAAAAATTAAGGTTGAAGTATAGAAGCAGAAGTAAAGGTAGGTAATGGGTTTGAGGATCTTATTTTGTAACTACGAGTATCCTCCGCTTGGTGGAGGTGGCGGCGTCATTAATGCACTTCTCGCTCAAGAGTTGGCAAAGACCCATGAAGTAACGGTGCTTACCTCCCAAGGGTTAGGTTTACCAAGCTATCAAAGAGAGAGAGGGGTTGAAATCATCCGTTCCCAGACTCTCTTTCGGAACAATGAATCGGTGGCTAGTTTTGGTTCAATGCTAACTTTTATTCCATCTGGTATTCACGTTGGTCAGCGCTTGTTGAAGAAGAGAACATTCGACATCATCAACACCCATTTTGTGCTGCCTACCGGTCCTGTGGGTCATATTTTGGCGAAAATGGCGAAAATTCCCCATGTAATCTCGTTACATGGTGGCGATCTATTTGACCCCAGTAAGTCTCTTTCTCCTCACCGACATCCTATCTTCCGAACAGCGATTCGCTATCTGCTGCGCCACGCAGATATGGTTGTGGGGCAGTCTACCAATACGTTAGACAATATGAATCGCTATTATACGCCAGAGATTCAGGGACAGCGGATTCCATTAGCGATTCAACCGCCCGACATAGTGCCAGCAAAGCGCGCTGATTTCGGCCTTGATGATAAAGATATTCTTCTAGTTACCGTAGGAAGGTTGATTCCACGAAAGCGAATTGACCAACTCATTTGCATGTTATCCCGAATACGTCAGAAGAACAGTCATGTTAAACTATTGGTAATTGGTGCCGGTCCCGACGAAGAGTCGCTACGATCACTTGCCAGGAACCAGCAGGTACACGATGCAGTTTACTTTATGGGTTTTGTGGACGAGTTGGAGAAGTATCAGTTGCTAGAGCTATCAGATATCTATGTTTCTACCAGCCAACACGAGGGCTTTGGCCTCGTCTTTTTAGAGGGAATGGCCTGTGGATTGCCCATTATCTGCTATGACCATGGAGGGCAAACTGATTTTCTGCAAAATGAAAAGACGGGCTTCGTTGTCTCTTACGATGATGTCGAGACTTTTGAGTCCAATTGCTACAGGCTGTGCCGAGAGTCAGACCTACGTAAACGTATGGGGGCAGATAACAAAACATACGTAAAGGAGTTCTTCATCTCTCGGTGTGCTCAACAACATGAGGCGCTCTTTAACCACACAATTCAAGCCTACCAAAATGGTCAGCGAGCGTGGGACTTAGAGCAACGTACAGTGATCGGCAGCGACTAAGGAATGAGCAATAGGTAACTTGCGCATTTTTTCGGAAATACCCGTTTCAGCTTATACTCAGCTCCGTTTGAAAACCGTAGTTTGGTTACTCCTGTAGAGCTAAAGAAAACTACGATTTTCAAATCGACCGCAGTATAGCAAGTGATTTCATTGTCATTCTTAAAGAGTATATGGTTCATGTCACAAATTCTTCCTTCTGATAGTCAAGCCTCATCTTCACAACCTCAAAGCGAAAAGATCGTTCATATCCAAAAAAGCAGGTATATTGCTACGCTGCTTCGCCAGAACCCATTGGAGATGTTTCGATTGTTCCATGTTGCCTGGACTACGGCAAAATATCGCTATCTTTTTCGCTGTGTCGGTCCTGGGACAATTGTAGGGCGTTGGGTTGAAATTGTAAATACGAGCAACGTAGAAATAGGTAGCCATTGTCTTTTTCAGGACGGTGTATACATGCGAGCTGGTAATCAGGGATGGATTAGCATTGCAGATCGGGCGGCTCTCAACAGCTATTCGAAACTCTTTGGTCATGGTGGTATTGAAATTGGTGAAGAGGCTCAGGTCGGTCCAGGAAGCCTAATTACGACGACAGATCATGACTACTACGATCAGAATCTAGAGACGACTTTTAAGCAAGTGACAATTGGGCGTCGAGTCTGGTTGGGTGCCAACGTGACCGTCCTACCTGGTGTCACAATCGGAGAGTATGCAGTAATTGGTGCCGGTGCTGTTGTAAATCGCGATATTCCACCATATGCTGTTGCAGTGGGTGTGCCGGCTCGGGTTATCAAATATCTCAATGATACCCCTAATGCCTCTTCGTCCTCAGATGAATCTTCAAGTCAATCTTCAAACCACGTCAGTACAACATTGCCTCAAGAACCAGCCCCGGAAGCCAATGCTCAAGCGGATAGTAAGTCGCTCCTCAATGAGTAGCAAGGTAGCATAATGAAACGCCTCTTCTTTTGGGTACGGCTCTTGCTGGGAATGGGACTAATCGGTTACCTTGCTTATGCGGCAGATTGGGATGAGTTACGTCGCTCTATCAGCGTAAGCTCACCATTGCTGTTGCTACTGGCCTACGTAATTGGGATGGTTGATCGAGTATGGATGGCATATAAGTGGAACATTCTTCTCCAAGCGCGGCAAATTGTTCTTTCCCTTTATGAGGTGACCGTTACTTACTTAATGTCGACCTTTTTGGGGTTGTTCCTCCCCTCAACCGTTGGTGGAGACGCCATACGGACCTTTGCGGTATCGCGGGCGGGCTACTCTATGGCCGACGTCGCTTCGACAATTGTCATAGAACGGGTGTTAGGTATTTTGGCTCTACTATTGATGGTTGTGGTCAGCATTATCAGTGGTGGTATACTCATCGGAGGACGTTATGTAGAGGACATAACGGGTCTGCTGTGGGGTGTTTCAATCGCTGCAATCATAGTAGGTGGATTGCTTGCCTTATCACTTAGTAAGAGCTTCGAGCATTCCCTACGTGCTACGCTTCCTAAAATACCTGGGTGGGCGACTGATTCTAAAATCGGTCGGTTGCTATCCAACCTATATAATTCGTATACAGAATACAGATCCCAACGAGGCCTTCTGTATACATTTTTTTTCTATTCTTTTATTGAGAATCTTTTTCCAATCTTTTGGAGCTATACATTAGCACGCGCCTTTCAACTTCAGATTTCATTGCTTGACTGTTTTATTGTTGTGCCTAGCGTCTTGATTTTGCGGCGTCTACCCATCTCAATTGACGGAATTGGGGTCCACCAGACGGCATTTGTTTACCTGCTCTCTTTCCTCGGCGTACCAAGTACACAAGGTCTATTATTGGGAGTTGCGACTCATCTTCTGGCAACGATGCTTGTATTACCAGGAGGATTATTCTATATTCTTAAAGGGTTTGAACTATCACAAATGGTTCGTTCGGACCCTTCGGCTCTTTCTACTTAGATGCACTGCCTAAATAACTCATAGCGTTCAGGTGATAGTAACATCTATTTATGTTCTGGCACTTACCATACCGACTGGTCTGCGCTTAATGAGTATACTGCGGTTGGGTATAGGCAACTGAATGGATACGGATCAAATAGGCACAAGCTGAATGAGTATGATGCAAACCGCATAAACGTTGGGTATACAGGAGATGTTTTATGAGTGATTTCATTGAATTAAGAAATTTAATTGGTGCCTTTAGGCGTATGTGGTGGCTGATTGTAGGCATTGTGGCATGTGCAGGTCTACTTGGCTATCTCTACAGCATCAATCAAAGCCCTGTCTACAGTGCATCAACTACTCTCATCATTGGGCAGCCCATGCGCTCACCCGACCTAAACCGAAATCAGATTCAAACCAGTCAGGAGTTAGGCCTTACCTACGCAGATATTGCTAGGAGATTCCCGGTTTTGGATGGGACAGTCCAGGCCCTTGGACTTGATATGGATTGGCGAACCCTTCGCGGTCAAATAACTGTTGGATTGGTACGAAATACTCAACTATTGGAAATTACTGTCACGGCGCTATCACCACTGGTGGCAGAGGCAATTGCCAACGAAGTCGCCAACCAATTAATACTCTTTAGCCCAAGTAACGTTACGGATCAGCGTAACGCCGAAACTCAGGAATTTGTTGAGGAACGGTTGGCGAATCTGCAGCAGAAGATTCAGAATGGAGAGAGGCGCCTAAAGCAGCTAACTGACCTGGATTTTTCAGAGCTCTCTGCAGAGCAAATTTTGGGTGCTGAGGAAGAGGAGGAAGCATTAGAAAAGTTAATCACCGATTGGGAGGCCAATTACAGCGCACTGCTTAGCTCCGCACAAATACCAACCAATTCGGCTAGTTATTTGGAAGTTATTGAGCCAGCTATGGCTAGTTTTACACCAATACGGCCTCGTACAATGCTCAATACATGGGTAGCATTAGTTGTAGGAGCAATCTTAGCAGTTGGTCTTACATTGTTCCTTGATCATATAGATGATTCAGTTCACTCCGGCGAGGATTTGCGTCGTGCGGTGGATTTACCTTTGCTAGGGCAGATCGTCCATTTGTCTGGGAGGAATAGGAACGGCATTCTGCAATCAAAAAGGGATATCTATTCACGAACAGCAGAGGACTATAGACTTCTCCGTAGCAGGATGTTGCTACCTAATCAACATAAGAGAGATGCCAAAACCTTTCTCCTTGCGAGCCCTGGTCATGGAGAGGGTAGTAGCACCACTATAACAAATTTAGGGCTTGTTATGGCTCAGGCGGGGCTCCAAACCATCATTGTTGATGCTGACTTGCGTTATCCAAAACAGCATGAACTGTTGGGCCTAAGTAACGAAAGGGGCTTAACAAATCTTCTCTGCTTCCCTGAGATGAATGTAGCTGGGTTGCTAAAGAGGTGTCCTCAAGCGCCTAATTTACAACTTCTTAGTGCAGGCATTCTCTGGGAAGATCAGGTGTTTGCTGGGGGGACTCTTTTTCTAACGCCAACAGAACTTCTGGGAACAGAGAAGATGAAGGCGGTGTTGGGGCAGTTGCATGAAAGAGCAGACGTGATTCTAATCGATGGCCCACCGATCGTCCCATATGCAGATACATCGGTTCTTTCAATATGGGTTGATAGCGTTGTGTTGGTTACTAGTTTGAAACGGACAAAACATGCAGAGGTTCAGCAGGCATTGCTCAATTTACAGCAAGCCAATGCGGATGTGATTGGGGTCGTTGCAAGATCGGCCAATAGATTGCACTTTCGCAGTAGAAATATCTTTCAAATTCCTCAATTGGCTCGTAAAACGATTAGAAATGATTCAAGTTCTCCGGCAGCCATTGAGGCCAAAACCTGAGCGGCCATGCCAGATAGCTCTACTCCTCAGGGGAGGCAGCAGCGAGCATTTCCACCTGTTTGGGTGGAACAAATTTGTACCCAGCACTGCGTACAGTTACCAGGTAACTTGGCTTTGATGGATCTTCTTCTATCTTTTGGCGCAGGCGGCGCATAGCCACCTCAACCAGATTACGCCCTCCATTAATATCATATCCCCAGGCGGAACGAAAGAGGGCATTTTTATCAACAGGTTGATGAGGCATATTCATTAGATGCACCAAAAGCTTACACTCGATCGGCGTAAGCGATATTTTGCGGTCGTTGACGATAACTTGACGCGCTTGGTTGTCAAAAGTAAAGCCTTCAAATGCAATAATAGGAAATAGCTGTGGATTCTCAATCCAGGTCATTCGACGGAAGATGGCATGTAGCCGAATCTCCACTTCGCGGAAGGTAAATGGTTTGGTAATGTAATCATCGGCCCCGTACTCAAAGCCCCGCACAATGTCATCCGGACGACTCAATGCAGTTAACATAATAATTGGTACGTTTGAGATACTGCGAATTGCCTGGCAGGTCTCTAATCCATTCATAAGCGGCATGACAACGTCAAGCATCAGTAGATCAATCTCTTCACGATTGAAGATGGACAATGCTTCTTTGCCATTGGTTGCGGTAAAGACCGTGTAACCAACTTTACGCAATGAATTGAATAGTAGATGGCGCAATGGAGCTTCATCTTCCACAATCAGAATATTGTAATGGCTTTTGTCTGCTGGTTTAAATTGATCTTTACGTTTGTTAGGTTCTTTCATCTTTCGCACTAAGTATCAAGGGGATCCTTTTCAAATATGCAGCCTTATTTGTCGTTTCGCTTACGTGATTGTCACGTACAGACGAATTCGTGATGATGGCCAAATATCATCCATACGGTAGTGGAAAGTACCGACTTTTCACGAGGCCACAGTACAACTTCCTAAATTATACATGCCTACTTAGCATCCCTCTTACGTCAAAATAATGATTCTTCTTAGACTGAAAGTCCTAATGAGACCTTTTTATCTAACTATTTCGGCTGTAGAGATGAGCTTAATTGTATTACTAAGTTCTTGTTGGCCTTCGCCAACAACTATATGGTGGCCCGGACAGAGGCAAGAGGCAGAAAAAGTGCAGCTTCAGTTTGCTCATTGGCAAGGGACAGATGAGTCAAATGCCCTAGCGGAAATATTGCTCGATGAGTTTAATCAGCAGCAGACACGGATTGATGCAACGATCAAGTGGCTACCGGATTATGAGCGAACTGTCCAGTCAATGTTAGCGGGGGAAGATTCTCCTGATTTGCTGTTGGTTGATCTCTTTTCGTTGCCAGAGTTGGTTGAACAAAATCTGCTCGAGCCGCTTCAAGGGTCTGAACTCGATATGCTTTCACAAGCACTACGAATCGACCTATTTCCTGAGTTAGTGGCGGCATTTACCGTTGATGAGTATCTTTATTGCATTCCAAGAGAGTTCACGACTCTAGTGACTATCTATCACAAAGGGTTATTTGATGTGGCAGCAGTACCCTACCCACATTCAGATTGGAATTGGGCTGCATTTCAGTCCGCAGCTCGACAGATTACTGAGTCACCCAATGAATACTATTCGACTTTTGGCGTGGCACTAAACCCAGATATATCACGTTGGCTGCCTTTTCTCTACCAAGCAGGCGGGACCCTATTTACCCAGGATCCTCAACGTATGGCCATCGATAGTTCGGCAGGGCTGACGGCTTTGGACTTCTACTTAGGCCTACACCTTGAAGGGTATGCTGTCGTGTCAGAAGAGACTGGTAGTGTTTGGACAGGAGAGGCACTAGGTAAAGAACGAGTTGGCATGATTATCGAAGGGAGTTGGGCACTCTCTTACTTGGATGAGGAATTTCCCTCCGTCGAATATGGCATTGCGCCCCTTCCTCGTGGAGGTTCAGGCCGCTCAACGGTGCTCTTTGGGCATTGCATAGCCATCTCTGCCCAAAGTCAAAATCAGAGAGAGGCATTGACGCTCTTAGAGTATCTAAGCAGTGTAGACGTTCAGACGAGATGGCAAGTTGAGAGTAACTTATTGCCCGCACGAATGAGCTTACAACGTCAAATGGAGCAATTGGACCCGCGGCTTGCGTCATTCTATGCAGGGGCTGACTATGCCGTACCGTGGCGACTGCCAATCGGGTTTGAACGTTTTGTTGACGCGGTCAATACGAGTATGAAACAAGTATTAGATGCCGAGATAACTACGGAAGAGGTATTACGCGTTGGGCGGGTTATCGGGGATGATCTTCTGCGCAACGAGTGATCAAAAAGGGGATATCAAGGGAACGAAAAGGAAGAGAGTTCCCACTGTTGACCTTCTACAGCAATTGCAGCTGCATATCCATCAGGTACCGAAAGCGCTGTCAATGTCCAACGAGCTGCATCTTCCGAATCGGGGCGTGTTGCAAGCAATTGGGCCGCTTCTCCAGGTGCTAAGGTAACATCGAAGGAGTCAAGAGGTAAAGAGAGTCCCATTCCATGGGCCTTGATGTAAGCTTCTTTGCGAGTCCAACAGTTGTAGAATGCCTTAGCAATTTCCTGAGAGTTTGGCTGACAGTTCAAAATCTGGATTTCGCTGGGGGAAAAAAAGCCTTGAGCAATATCTAGGAAAGCTACATTACGTCGCATGTATTCAATGTCGACACCAATTGAGCGCTCCCAGCTAAAGCCATAGAGTGCCAATGTCCCAGAATGGCTCAGGTTAAATTGCAGCAGTTCGGGTAGCTTGGCACCCGTGGTCGCTACAGATGCCAGACAGGGTTTTCCATATTGATTATAGTCAAATTGGATTTCAACCGGGTCGCACTGAATATAACGCGCTAGTAGTTGGCGCAATACAGAGCGACCAACAGTATAGTGAATCTTGTCCTTTAAGAAGTGAAACCGATCCGCACGCTCTTTTTCATCACTAGAAAGCAGGAGGCGCAGCTCTTCCGCCTCGTCGACAGAGCGGTCAAGTGAAGTGAGCCAGATATGAATGTCGTTGTAAGTGACTTGCATAGATCTAGGTATCGTTTTTTACAATGATTGATAGTGATGGATCTATATTATACTGAGGTTGATTTGGATAACGTAATACTTGAATCCAAACAAGATATCAAGCTATGCGTCAAACAGCACCAAGCAAGAGGATAGGTTTTACGAGTATGAACTACTCGTTGCCCAGGTACGCCAATAATCCGCGACATGCTTAGGCAGCGTATGCCAGTAGACATCACCATAGTTTTTTTTTGCATAATCCAGAAATTCAAAATACTGTGAAACTGGATACTCTTCGTATTTAGGTATGCCATCGAAATTCATATAATCCGGATGGGTGATTAATAGGGCTAGACCGCCGTTTTTTGCAATCCAATCCAGCTTTTGCTTCCAGATGTCAATCGTTGGCTCCTTCAAAAGAATAAACAGATAGAAGTCTTGAGGCAGGGTATAGGGAAGTTCGACATACCCATCGGGATCTCGAACTTCAGCTAGCGCTTGCTTACGTCTTGCTATTTGCAGCGCTGCCGGTACATTCGAGGGGATCCATATTGGAAAAATTGTCTCCAGCCCATCTGGCTGTACCTCAAACGGATCCGTATCAAAAGTAGATGAGTCGTACTCAATGTTTAATAAATGGTTCCATTCCAATCGATGATGACTTGACGGAGAACAAAAACCATGAGCCTTCCACTCTGATAAATATCGATTGATCTTAACTGCTCTTTCAATAAAGATGCGTTCGGAACGAAACAGCTTTCCGTCATGAGTCAGGCCATGTACGCCAATTTCGAAACCATTTTGCAATAAAGTTGTACGTAGTTCCTCAGAAACTGGGTAGCGTTCTGGAACAAAATTATAACATGAACGAAATCCCCTCTTAATCTCCATATCCATAAGATGTCTGGTTTTATCCTGACCTGCTGCAGTTTCAACATCATGGATAAGAACAAAGGCAAATTGCTTTTGTTCAGCCCAACCAGACCAAGCAACAGGGACATTTCTAGCCCGGCTGAGAATGGGCCATTCATTAGTATAGCGGATACGTTTTCGTTGAGCAATTTGCCGTCGGAGGTAGAGTTGAAGACGGCGAGGTATCAAAGGCTTGAGGCGATAATATACGTTCTGGAATATTTGTTGATCGGTGAACAACCCCGCACCTCTATTCGCCAGATGAAGGTGAGCGGGAACGACCGCCTGACGAGCGGATATATTCATATTGCCAACCACCGCCAAGATATTGAACGCGTCGATATGGGTCTTTTTGTACTAGTAAGACACCCCAATTATAAATTCCTGGCTCTAAAAGGTCTCCAAGTGCATTATCCAAGGCGCTTAAATCGACTGCGACAGATGTATTATTCGTAGATGCCGCCAAGCCAAACGAATTTGCTACAGGAGCCTGACCAGGACGCCAGAAGACTAATTCATATCCCTGACCGTTCCTCGGCTCAAAATTGGATGACCACTCAAAGATAATACGTCCACCACCGCTATCATTGCTTAATGGTAGGTTCGGCTGAATAGCAGCACCAGGAATAGGTGCAGAACTACCTAAAGTAGGGCTGGGAAATGGGGCTAAGGTGTTTGTGGGCCTGGGCGTATCCGTCGGTTCAGGTGTCTCCGTAGGCTCGGGTGTATCGGTAGATGTAGGGCTGTTTGTCGCCGTCGGAAAGGGCGTCTTTGTCGATGTCGACGTTGGTATTTTTGTTGGGGTAGACGTTGGAACCGTTGGCGTCTCGGTTGCCGTTGCTCTTGGTGTGTTAGTCTTTGTTGCTGTAGGCCTTGGTGTATTCGTATTTGTTGCGATTGGTTGAAGTGTTGCTTGCCTTGTATCGGTCGCGGTAGGCCGCAAAGTTGGAGCCTTAGTTGGTGTTTGGGTTGAGGTAGACGGCCTTGGTGTACTCGTATTAGTCGGCTTTGGGGTTGATGTTTGTGTAGCCCGTAGGGGCTGAGTTGCCACGTTGGTGGCAGTGTTCGTTGCTTGGGCAGATTTGGTCGCTGTAGCCGCTTCTAATCTTGTAGCGATGTCTGTTGCTCTAACCACTTCTAAACTAGTCGTTAGATTCCCTGTCGTTCTTGATGTTGCGGTAGTAGACATAGTTGGTATCGCAGTTACAGAGGATTCTGCTACGATTCTACTTACGGGGGGTGATTCGGCTGTTTTTGCTCGCTCAGCTTCTAAGGTTGCCGCGTTCATGATCCGAGGCGTACTTGTTGAAGTAGGAGTAGGGCTTGCGATAGGCGTTGGTGTTGTCCTAAGTGGAATCGAAACGGCTGGTGTAGCACCCTCAATAGTCGGTGATACCTCCGCACCTTGCGTTGGGGTATAAATCGGTACTGTTGGAGTTCGGTTTACCGACAAACTCGATGTCATGCTAAGTGTGTTAGATAGCACACTGTTTCCCGTCAGGGAATATTCAGTTGAGGCAGTTACAGGTGGAATCTGCCCAATGCGGTCGGCAAGGGGCGTCACAACAAAACTACTGGCAGCAATATCCAAGATGGAGGAAAGTTCAGTATTAAATTGTGGTTCCATGATACTTCCGAGAACATATCCTTCCTCTTCGGTATAGAAGCCTAGTAGCCGAACTCGCACATTCGTTCCCAACCAGGTTGCATCCAGAACTAGTTCTCGAACGGTAGAATCCCCAAATGAGCGCATCTCATCACTAATGATTGATTGATTTCGATAGGTCTCACCTGTTTCACTCGTTGATGCCAAATATTCATCAACAACGTTTCTTGGAGAATCGACAGAGGGGACATCGTCGATCTTTTGCAAGAACAATCGCGCGAAAAAATCCGGTGAGTCAAAATTAATTGAGTCTTCCCTGATACTACGCAGCCAATTATCCGGAACGTTTATACTGAACTGATTATTTTTATCTGAATATTGGGTTACAACAATTGGTTTGATCGGAACAACAGAAGGGACGGATAGTTGGCCCGGAGATTCACTAGTAGGAGTGGATAAATTAGTGTCCCGAGTAATGAAATCCGGATTCGTTGATATTAGGAGGGCTAAGATAATGCCTAACGTAGTAATACCAAATAAGAGAAAGAGAGAGAATAGACCTAGCCAACGCCGCTGGGGTGGCCTAGGCTGCTGAGGTACAAAGAATGAACCTGTTCCATGAGGAAAAACAGGAATATTTGTGTAATCTTGAGTCCCAGGCACCCAGGACTTTCCCTCAATGAGTGCAGCAGCAAATTCGCCAGCTGTTGAATATCTCATTGGGGGTTCTTTACTTAATACACGCTTTAGAGCGTATGCAATACCAGGGGCAATATCAGGATTTACTAGTTCGGGAAGCGGCGGAGCATCATAGATAATCTTATGCAACAAGGCAACCTGGCTATCAGCCTTAAAAGGTAGCCGACCCACTAAGATTGCATAGGCTGCAATTCCTAGACTATAAACATCCGTACGACGGTCGATATTGGGATCACCTTTTGCCTGTTCCGGGGACATAAACGTTGGTGTTCCGACAGAAAACCCTGACTGGGTAACAACGGTGTGTTCCCCATACATATGTTTCGCCGAACCAAAGTCAGTTAGAAGTGCACGACCATCTTGTGTAAGGAGGATATTGCTTAACTTAATGTCACGATGCAGAATGCCCAATCCGTGAGCATAATCAAGTGCCGCCGCGGTCTGTTCAATAATGTTCAGGGCTTCATCTATTGGCAATAAGGAATTGCGATTCTTGATTAGCTCCGACAGAGAACCGCCTTCGACGAGTTCCATTGCAATATATTGGCGACCATCTGCTTCATTTGTTTCGTATATTTGAACAATATTGGGGTGATCAAGTCGTTTTACATTTTGACCTTCATTAATAAAACGACGGAGGAATTTAGGATCAGTAGCGAATAAAGGGGTTAATACTTTTAGGGCAACGATGCTCTGATTACGAGTATCAACAGCACGGTAAACAACAGATGTTCCACCCTGACCAATTTTTGCCTTAATTTCATAAGGACCGATTTGAGTCTCTTTGTGTTTCATATTCAATGAAGAACCAAACAATATCTAATGTCTAGTACCGCGGTTTAAAAGTTCACCATAGCGTTTAGAGTTGATGGTTTATCACCTAGAAACCTTGAAGGAACAGACTGTAAATTAGTTGCACATTTTCAAACCCGCATCTAAGGATGCTACTTCTGCGATGCACAACATGTTGAATGCTCATTCCTAAAGCGGTTCTCATAAACCTGACGTGAATTTTGGTCGCGTTAACTAGCACATTTGCCGCAAGAGAAACCCAGATGCTGAGCTACTAAAATTCAATGGACCACCAGAAAAGGGGTTCTAATTCTTGGTACCATCTTGCAATCTTGTACTAGACTTTTTTTCGAGCAAAATTGTGTGGGTAGATATGGATACTTCTTCAATGCGTATATGATTATGATACCACGGTCATGGCTTCATGCAAACGTGACAATCAAACTTATGGTGATACGCTCAGTTCTGAACAATGATAGTTTGTTTAAATTGTCATCAAATGCTATCACACAGTTGCCGAAGCGATGACGGAGATCAACTAAAGCAATTTCACCAGGGGCTTCTGATAATACAGAATCAGCGATCTGGCATGATGAGCAATAGAGCTGTTATGTTATCTGCTTCTTTACGCTTAAGGGCCAGCCTGATTAGGCTATCTACTGCTTTTTGAGCCCTTTTACCTGAGCGAAAGATGAGTTTGTGTATCTCCTGCTCTTCAACCTTTTCAGTTAAACCATCCGTACAGAGCAAAATTGTATCGCTGGGTCTAAGAGGAATTCGATCGATTGTATTGAACTTGCTACTGCTCGCGCCATTTTGCGACGGGGCAACTATCGTACAGTCAACGTTAATCTTTTCCTGGATTCCTAAAAAACGTTTGACAATATGCCGTTTAGGATGTGTTTTAGCGGCTTTTTTGGTAATTACCCCTTCATCAATAGCATCTTGGATCCAAGTATGATCTCTAGTCAGGAGGTTAATCGAATTTTGACGAATCAGGTAAGCTCTACTATCCCCCATATGTGCAACATAAAGATAGTTCTGATGCACGACAGCTACCACAATGGTCGTACACATTGTACGCCATTCGGGATAGATTTGGGCAATTCGTAAGATCTTATTGTGGGCATGAGTAATCGCGTTGGTTAAACAGCGAGTTGGTGAAGATGAATCTATATGTTCACTTAAATATCGACGTACTTCCTGGACTGCAATTTCACTTGCTTGCGCACTACCTTCAGCACTCGTTACACCATCAGCAACAATTAAAACATGGAAAGGCTCTGCGTTACGATTCTGTATAACAAAGTGGTCGTAGCGATCATCATTTCTTTTCCCACGTACACCATCATCACTTCTATAGCCAATAATAGGAATATTAGAATGCCTTCTATTGCCAAACATATGACTATTTATTCAAAGTCGATCTTAGGTAAAAGCGGCTCCGGTCGATTTGCAGTTAGCGGCTCTGTAATGTTTGGGCTATTGTTGGATGATGACACTTCGAAACGATACTCTACCTCATTAAAATTGACAATATCGCTATGCTTCAATAGTTGTTTATCTGTTGCTGTTAGTTTACGTCGATTCACAAACGTACCACCAGAGCTTCCTTCATCTTTAATATAGAAACTACCGGCTTCACACGTAATGACAGCATGCAACCTAGATACTCTTTGGTCGTCCAAAATCTGATCACAGAAACTCTTTTTACGCCCAATTCGTACTGGCTCATTTGCCTCTATAGGCACCTTTTTCGGCAGGTGATCGCCACCACTTACATAAACTAAGTAAGCATCCGCATTTGTATAAAAGGAAGGTAGCTGAACTGGCATTGTCAGTTCATCATCCGTATCTAGTGCACTAACTTGTGGTTGGGTAAGCTGCATGTCGTCCATGGCAGGTTCGAACCGATAGAAGTACCCATTGTTATCGTACTCATAATATCCATAATCGGGTTCGGCTACCTTCTCATTCCTTTGAGTTAGCCAGTACAAAAGTAAAGCTAACAAAAATATAATGGGAAACAATGCAATCAATAAAGTAATTCCATTGACCAGAAATGTAACCCCAAATATCTCAACTGTCTCAGGTAATTGTATGCCTAATATATTCATACCTTGCTCATTCTCTCTTTGCTGAACGTCTACAGATTGAGGGTCTTCAGTAACGTCATTGATAACTTCTGCTTCAATTGCGCCTGCACCTACTGCTATATTACTATTGGCAAGTTCCACTTCTGACTGCCCTAATTTTACTTGAAAGGGCTGCTGAGTCAAGTCAGATGTAATTCCATACTCATCAATAGCAGATATACTTAATGTATAGTTTCCTTCATCCAGATCAGCAATGGGTATTTCATAAACGTTGAAGGGCGGCTCATCTTGAGTTGCTGTCATATCACCTATCTCGTATTGAACGCTTTGGATACTTCGTTCAACACCGTCAGGCCACTCAAATGCAATCTGGATAGGCAATGTTTTTGGTTCCCACTCAGATAAATCGCTATCGGCATTCTTTTCTGCACGGGTAACCACTTCATCACTATCTGGCTGTTCAATAGCTATTTGAACTGGAGAGAGATTGACTACTGGAAAGTCTTCGGTGGCTAGAACAACTTTATCATTGGCAAGCTCGGCAAAGACAGCAACCTGGCTTGGTTGTGCTCTTGCCATACGATAAGTGAATTCATAAAGAGATGTGGAAGTGTCGAGTCTATCCCAAACTGATGTCAAGCTTTCCTTATTTTCATAAATAAGGTATTGGCCATTTGTTGCTTCAGCAACTTGTTTTAGGGATTGTTGAGAAGTCGTGCTACCGTCGCCAAGCATGACGACATTAATGGATACCTTTGCTACTTGTGCGTCACGAATGACGGAATCTTTGTCCGAGGAGCTTAAAGAACCTGTTCCATCAGAAAAAATGATTAGAGAACGCTCCAAGTCACTCGTTGCTCCCATGCTTAGCAAATCGTTTATTGTTTCCGATAGTGAATCCGCAAGAGAAATGTCTGTTGAAAAGTTCGTGGACTCTAGCTGAAAGAGGGTATTGACAACACCCTGATGATCACGCTGCCAGGAGGTTATCCGTCTAAAAGCATCTGAGGTTTCAGGTAGGGCAAAGGCAGCCAGCCAATCAGTGCGAGCTTCCAAAATACCAGATTCGATTAAGGAGGACGCCCCATAAGCGATGTCTAATCTAAATGGGTCGCCACTATTTCCGATTTGAGATAAATCAGTAGCTGGATCGATGACAAAAGCAATTTGTAAACCGACATTGACCGGATTGCCTGAAACAATAGGATGGGCAATCCCATCTTCTCGAATGCTCAAATCAAGTTCATCAAGGCTACCAGATAGATTCTCTCCACCAATCATAATGCCAACTAGAGGCAACTGCTCTATATTGATCTCCTTTATTTGCAAAGCTGGTTCGCCAGTGACCTGTGCAAACAATGGAGAAGCCATTGCCCCTGCGATCAATAGAAAAGTAAACAAACATAATGTAAGGTTACGAATACGCCAGTTTATAAGTGTACTTTTTTTTGACAATTTCCCGATCATTAATTTTAGTCCATTAAAAGGGGTAGCTAGTCGGCATTCAGCGGATGAGGGTGCCGGATCTTATAAGATAGCGCCATATCAAAAATCAGATACAACCTCAATTGATTGCTAGTCGCACGCTGTAACTCGTACAACATCTGTCTTACTAACCCGAGGAAGTATTTGCGCATACTCAAGATATGGTGGGATAGGGTAAATTACAATAAAATTCCCGAGTTGTGTATATTCAGGAATCTATATTATGTGATTCAACCTTTGGGCGTGCTCTTTTTATGTGCAGCTCCGCCTGACGACCGTAGTTTGCTCGCAAAAGTAGGGCTTCGGAACGCTACGGTATTCAAAACGACCGCAGTATAGGTCAAGATAGACTCTTGAAGATTCACGTTACAAAACGATTATAGTCAAATATAGCCTTCGTGACTGTTACAATATGCTTGCAGTCAAAGATTAATAAGCCATCTACCTTATTCTGAATTTCACACCGGTAGTTAACAAGCACTACCGAGTATCATTAACCTATAGTTACTTATGAATATGCGTTAAAACAAACCTATAGGACAACAGGGCTTCAGCCCACTTTCATGAACCACTGAAAAGAAACTATTTCAACAAAAATTTCTGTAAAGCAGCTCGCCTGCACGCTGCGTAATCTCATCTGGCACAGACTTGTCTGTCAATAAATCGGTTAATTGAGGGAGCAGTTGATTAACTTTGTCTAGCTCATGAGAAGAGTATCCATCTGGCATAAATTGCAAGAAATGTATAGGTTTCTCTTTTTGAGCAAACTTACGTTTATAGAAGATTAATCCTTCCTGATCCCAGTCGCTTAACCCAAAGTCCAATTGTTCACATCCAGATTCTTTTCCGTATTTCATGCCAGACCATAGCAATAATTCATTGGGGTTTACATGCAATTCAGTAGGTATAGAGGCATTAAACTTATAGTAGATTGTCTTCTGCCATCGCAGAAATATCGTCGCTGCAATAATTTGATTCTGATAGACTGCCAGTAGTAAATAGCCGTTGTTGCTTTGGATAAACTCCTTCCATATAAGATAGAAGAATTGATAGGGCTGAGCCACCATCCTATATTTCTGCTTCCGGACAAGAAGATGCATTTGATAGAATGCCTTTAGGTCAGATTCATTCTGGGCTACCCGTATGATTACACCGTTCTTTTGAGCTTTTCGAACTGCAGTACGTACAGATCCATGAAGGCTGTGCCATAAATCGTCTAGGGATGGTGCAAGCTTCAGACCATGCCATCGTGCTTTGTTCACCATCTGAAAGCGAGTATCTGTTAGAGGAATACTACTATGAAGAGGACGAATCTTATAAGGGATACCCTCACCAACCAATGGCTCAACAAGTTCAAACCACTGCTTTGGATTATCCACTATCGGATCGTAGAAATCGCAAAACGGAAGTGATACGATCCGGCGGCCTCGAATATCAGCAACTTGACAAAACGGAAGCCCTGCAACCGGAGCACCCTCAACATTACCTGAAGATGATGGCTCTGTTAAAAGATGAGCACGTATCTCAAAGTTGTATGTGTCGGCTAATACACGCATCCAAGAGGGCGTGTGAAAAACGCTACTAGGTTGTTTATCAATAAGCGTTTTCCATAAGCTATCTGTCAAAGGATCAACTGTTACCCGCCTCATTATGGATCAACACCAGGAGTGAAGGTAACATATGCGGTCATATTCCAACGCATTCGTTCATCCATCTTCTCTGGAAGGATAATAGCCTTGAAGTACGTGTCAGCATCTTGATCCTCTCCGTATAACCTAACATTTTTGACTTTTCCATTCAATGTTAAATTTGGGATGGCATCAAAACGCACTTCTACTATACGTCCTACTTCAATATTGGCCACATCAAACTCCGTCAAATCAGCAGTCTCAATTTGCCATGAAGTCAAATCTGCCACACGAATCAATGGCTGCCCCACTTGAACGCGTTCACCAATATTCAGATCAATCATGGCGATTGTCCCAGCGAAGGGTGCTCGTATGACTGTTTTGGCTAGCTCAGCTTCTGCAATATCACATTTGGCCTTTTCTGCATCAATCTTGGCTTGTGCGACATCTAAATCGACTTGTAAAGGCTCAACCCGCAGAAGTTCTAGTTTGGACTCATAAAAACGAACCTCTGCTAAGATCGCTTCTAGATCAGATGGCATAGAAGATTGGATCATATTAAGTTCGGCCCGATATCGCTCAACAGCGGCATCGGCTTCTGAGATCTCCGCATCCGTAGCACCAGCCAGCGATGCCTGATAAGCAGCAAGAGCAGAATTATATTGAACTGTGGCTCGCTGCAAATTAGTTGCTTCAGGCAAAAGACCCACATCATTCCGCCATGCCACCTGATCATAGGCGCGTTGAGCCTCTTTCAAAAATAACTCTGTACCTTCTACTTCGGCTCGTGCGGCTTGAATTTCGGCCGGCTTGGGGCCAGAGACAAGCTGTTCCTTAGATGCAAGCGCCATATTCAAAGACGCCTCGGCAATGGCAAGTTGTCCTGGGAGGATACCTTCCGTTAGTCTCTGCAATTCCGCTTTGGATGCATCCAAAGCCGCTTCAGCCGCGGCAATTTCTTCAGAACGAACAGGGGCTTTGACTTTGGCAAATTCGGCCACAGCCCGTTTGTAGTCAGCTTGAGCTTTAGCAAAGGCGGCCATCTGATGGGAATCATTCAAAACCATCAGAATCTGCCCTGGCTTTACCGAATCACCTTCGCTAATGTAGATATTTGCTATCGTACCAGCCAAAGAAGCGCTGAGTAGCGCCTCCATCTGTGGTACAATTCGACCATTGGCAACACCCCCTACAGCAGATAGGTCAAATGATGCAGCAACTTCAGTATTCAAAAAGTCACTTTGAGTATTCAGGGGCACATTGTTTCCATTCTGATTTGCTAGAAAAGAAGCTGCAACCTGATCAACCAATGCTGTATTGAGCGCACTAAGGCTAGAAACCTCACTCCTATCTGATTCGTTTACATAAGAAAGCAAGGTTGTTTCACCTGGGAGCCGAACGATATATCCAGATTGATATAGGGCAGTTAGACACAATACACAAAATACGAAGGCCCCTCCAAATAACAGTTTTCTCATCATACTACTCCAGCTTCGGAAAGGGTGGTTCAATAAGTCATTGACATAAAGGAGCCAGCCTCATGAGGAAATTTTTGTCTCCTCGTCTGACTTATTCGTTCACCATTTCTCAACACAATTCTCCAGTAATTTAATCGTTTACAAAATAAAATCCGTATATGCCGAGGGAAAGCAATACGCCAAATACCAAACTCATAGCCGCCCCTGTTAATCCATACACTGGGATTAACAGCCAACAACAGAGCAACGCTGCTACAGCAGCAACTACGCGGCCCAAGGTCTCAATCTCAGGGCGATTCAATCCGACATATGCGGCAGTTATCACACTCTGAATGCCCATAAAGATCGATGCTACAGCCAATAGTAGATATACATAGGTTGGGGCCAAGTAGCTGTCTCCGAATAGCGTTAGCACAAACCAGCTGACTAAGAACCAGAAGATAAAAAGAAAGAACAAGTTAACCAGCAATGATATCCCAATTGAACCAAGCACGATTTGACGGTTGTTTCCGTGCTTCGTCATAGCAACTCTAGGCATTAACAAAGTTGAGATGCCCATCGGGATAAATGAGAATGCAGTAGCTAGCGTTTTGGCAAACGCATATTGCCCTACATAGTTAGGTGCTACCCATTGATTCAAATAGATCAGATCGACCGACATGAAGAGCATAAATGCCCCATGAGAAAGTGTAATCGGCAGGGCAAAACGCATTAGCTGATGGATAATGGAACCCTGGAGATTCCACCCTATCCTTCCCGGAAATAGTGTTAGTCCATATTGCCCCTGTATCCACAGCAGAATAGGCACATATGATAGCCCGTAAATCAGAAGCGCTACGGCAGGGGTATTTATCTCAAACCAGCCCACAACCAACAAAACGGCTAGAAACTGTACCACATTGCTGCCCAGGTAAACCGCTGTAAGCAAGCCTGAGGCCAAATAGCCACGGCAAACCCCCCAGTACCCATAAAAGAGAGCAATGCCGCCAACAACGACAAGAACTTCCATCCCCAACTTGTCAGAAAACCAAGCGGTTAACAGAGACAACAATAACGAAATGCCCAAAAGGAGCAGAAATATTAACCACCCATGGTGAAAAATTCCTGTCAAGCGTTCCGGATTAGCCACATTATGGCTAATAAAGCGGGCCATGACATGTTGACCAAAAGGTTGGACCCCAATCGCTAGAATATTTGCCGCAGCCAGGGTATACTGGACAGTACCAAAATCGTCCGGGGCTAATGTACGAGCAAGAATCAAGGAAAATCCTAACCCAAAAAGCCGAGCAAGCAGCATACCACCGGAAACAAGAAAGGCTCCTTGAAAGAAGCGCCAATCGATTCCTGCCACCTTTTGAGTAAGCAACTGCATAAGAGCAAAGCCAACCACCTTCAACCCATTCGCTTTCATGGTTTATTTTCGAGGTTTAACGGCGTCTAGCAGAGTCAGCTCCAATGTCCGAAAGGTATCGTGCCAGGTCTGTCGTTTAATCACAGACAACGCAGAACTCTCTGCGCAAAGTCGGGTGTAGTTTTCCCGGCACTTTATAACAGCATCTACAATTGACTCTCCATCATGCTCAATGAAGAGAGCACCTTGGGTAAAGTAATTAGTCAATGCCGGCTGTCCTGAGAGTATAAGTGGTTTCCCCAGCGCCAGTCCCTCCTGCGCACCACCAAGTAGCGAATGGGAGAATGTGGTCAAGACCATGATTGCATCGGCAGACTGAAGATGTTCCCAATAAGCTGAACCCATTAGATAACCAGGGTAATGGACGTTACTAGGCGAATTCTGAATCAGCTTCTTGGGAGCCTTATCCGTATCTCCTAGAATCGAAAAGGTAACATCTGGCAACCGAGCAGCCCCCTGAATGACCACATCTAGCGGTTCATCACTGGAAAACGTACTTACAACAGCGATATGAAAATGGGATGCGAATGTAGCGTTTTTTTGATTCGAGGCATCAGAGTACGTCGCCCCCAACCTGCTACCTATATCTAACGGGGGACGTTCCAAAATAACGCTTGGAGCTCCCCATTCATCAAAGAGACGTCCAAATCGCTCTTGATCTATGATGTTAACGAACGCCTTTTTAGCAAGAAATCGCTGCAATGGAAGTGTCCAACCCCAACGTCGACCATAAAGGGACGGTGTATGCGTATCCATAATAAACGGAACACTACTCAAAAGAGAGTAGATATATACGCTCAAAGCAGCAAATACTGGGGGATTCATGACATAAACCAGATCCGGTTTCTGTGCTACCAATACAAACCACGTTTTCAAACACTGGGGAATATATTTGAAAGGTGCATAAATGGGATGACGATTTGACAGATAATGTATATTATACAATGTCGCGCCCAAATATCTAGCATAAGACGCCGTACGAACTTCATGAGTTAGCCAACAGATGGCAGCAATATCGAGTCCATCTAATTGAGAGGATCTCATCCGTTCATCGTTCTTGTCTACTCTTTCAGCAGAGTGTACGTCAATCATGGTACTACTTCTAAAGAATTACTGCTATTCGCTGTTAAGGCTAATAAGATCCATAAGTAATCAATCGTCCCAAGAAAAGTAAAGACCTCATTTGTGAACCCTGCAACCGTCATCACACTCAGTAAAACCAGGGTGTAAACGATGATGGTATTTGCAAAGCCCGACTGAGTAGCTCGGTTCTGCGAAAGCCATATAAATGAACCAACCAGCCAAAGTAACCATCCAACTAAGCCAACCAATCCACCTGTAAAGAGCAAAAAGATGTATTGGCTTTCCATTGCGTGCCATCCGAAGTCATCAGGAATGGTTGGATGGATTCCCCAAATTGGCTCTTCCCATATAGCTGGCAAAAAAAGTTCTTCCCATACCTGGAACCGAAAAGAGAGTGTCTGAGGAATCCAGCCACTCTGCCCTTGTGTACCGCCAAACTGATAAGCTAGACGCTGTTCGATTAATGGCCCGAGAATAGGTTGAAGAATCACCAAAATCAATATGCCAACAACGACGCCAAACAGAATACCAGTGAGCAGCTTTACACCTTTGCCTTGTAAGAGTGACATCAATGCCAACCCTAGAATGAGCACACCAATTCCAGCAAAAGAACCTGTTGCAATCAGCCCCAATAGAATTAGACAAAGCGTACCAATCAGCACAAATCGAGTCTGAGATGAGTTTGATTCTGGTAAAATGGCCCAGCCAAGCAATGTCACGGCCATTAGGAAGATACCAGTTGCATTCCATGCTCCCAGCAACGATGTAACGCGCCCAGCTTCGGAGGCAACATCTCCATGAGAAGAGGGATAATAATTATCTAACAGATTGACAACAAGTCCTACATTGGCTGCTTGTAATAGCCCAATGAAGGCAACAAGACCACCAGCCATGACCATCAAAAACAAGAGTCCATACCGTTGATTTTTTGTACGAGGCAGCGTTGCAAAGACCCAGAAGAGCAAAAAGTATTGCAAGGGAGCAGCCAAAATGAGCAGATCGCGGCTACTTAAATCTACACCACGAATAATGTATGAGATTAGTGGTATTAGAACAGTACCCACTCCAAGAGTCAGAAAACTATACCAACTATAACTGGATCCACTGATCCGTACAGAACGTTTTGCCAATGCAATCAATATTGTGATTCCAGCCGCAAGTAGAAGGGCTAACTCATTCGGTTTCAACAATGGCACAATGGCACCTCTTTCCATTCCTGAAGAGATGACAATGGTCCCAATAAGCATGTAACAGAGTGTAATAGGTCGCGTCAAGAAAAGAATAAGCCCTGCCACGCCCAAAATAGCCATAATGGCAAGCCAAGGAGAGAATAAGGTTAATGCGCCAATAGCACTACCACAAAGAATAGCAAGAGTGTATTTTCGCCACTCACTTGCCCCGACACGACGCTCCATTTGGATAGATGGACGGTTATTATTGGATGCTAGGTATGGATAATCTGTCATCGATTTGACTATTACCGCTCATGTGCCCTTCGGAGGCTTCGCCGGAGTGAACTTCTTGACTTACTCCCAATCATCTCTTGTACAACATTGGCAAAAATTTCCTTCTGGCTAGCTGTGCTATAAAGGCGACAGCGAGCATAAGCATTAACAGCTAATTGATAACGCCTTATTGGATCGTTTCGTAACTTGAGCAATGCCTTAGCTAGATCTTCTGGATCACCAGCATGAAAGAATTGAACGCAGCACTCGTCAAAGTACGCTTCAACTGCTGTGGTCTGACTAATGACGACAGGAATACCCAGGATCATATACTCTTGCATCTTTAGTGTATGAATCAGATCAGTTTCCTGGTTACGGACCATAGTAACAGCACCGACATGCGCCCAACGAAGATGCGTCATCAAAACATCGAAAGAGACAAAACCGGCTACCTCAATCACGTCATCTAAATCTAGCAAGTGACAGAGAGCCTCGATCTCTCTTTGTTGTTGACCACGACCTAGAATTCTTAATCGTACCTCTGGAACATCGTGCCGTAGAAGGGCAATGGCACGGATCAGTGTTTCGTGGCCATATCTGGGGATGATTGAGCCATGAGTAACAATATTAAATGTATCGCTGAGCTCGGATTCTGGATCGGGAAGGAGTAAGTGGTTAAACTTTGCTGGATCCACAGAGTTCATCATTACATGGATCTTCTCTGGTGGCGCCCCCCGCTCTATAATTGCCTGCCGCATCTGTTCTGTACAGGTTACAGCACCATCTGAGAATCGAACGCATGCTTGTTCTAACCAGGACAGGAGCTGGATAGGACGGCTAGCCATTGACACACGGTACTTGGCGGCATACATTTCTGGCATACATTCGCGGAAGTCAACCAGAACCTTCCCACCGGTTAGCTTTGGGAAAATAGCGACAAACACGAGAAAGTCCGGCAGGTTGCAAACCTGAACCAACTGATAACGTCGCCAAAAATGGAGTATGGTTACAGCAAAAAATGTAATTACCCAGAAGATAACGTATTCAAGCAGATAGGCAAGGATGGTACCACGAAGGCGTTTTAATGCTGGTAAACGGATGATGCGAATGCCGTTATTCTTACTGGTAAACGATTCACCAGCTCGCTTCATGCAGATGATATCGACAGAAACCCCGCGTTCAATCAGGGATTGGGCCTGATTCTCTATACGGGAATCACCAGGATGGTAATCCTGTCTCACAATACAGACGCGGCTTACCGCCTGTTTAGCTCCAGAAATTTCTACTCCATGATTTACGATTGGAACTATTTTTCGTGCCATTTTACTGAGAATCTAACATAAACTGTACTAGCCTTGTATGTATTTCTCTTCTGAACGATTTATGACTAACCCAATAAGATTCGCCTGAACGGCATTTAGTCGTCTTTGCGCAGTGGTAAGAGCCGTAGCGTTGACCATATTGGCACCAACGACCAGCGCTACACCATCAACTGCCGGGGCAATGGTTAGGGCATCGGCCACGTTTAGCACAGCGGGAACATCTAGGATTACGAAATCAAATAGATCTTTTAGTTGATTGAGAAAGTTCTTCATTTTGGAAGAGCCGATCAACTCAACTGGGGAACGAATAATCGGCCCACTAGTTATTACTTTCATCTCATAACGGATACTTTGTTTCAATACGTCATGGGCTGGGATCTCCTCAATCAACGCATTGGATAGACCAATCCGATTAGGCATGTTGAGTATTTGATGAATGGCAGGATTACGTAGATCACAATCGACCAAAACTACCTTTTGACCTGCTTGAGCCATAGCAATGGCAAGGTTGACAGAAGTTGTTGTTTTCCCCTCTCCACCTTGCGCGCTGGTCACCATCAACGTCTGAATATTTTGGAGTGGCTCGTATCGCTGGAGGTTAGTCCGCAATGTTCGATATGCTTCAGAGAGAGATGAGACACCATTGGTAAAGACAATCGGTTGTTCCGCTCGATTGAAAGGTAATTCACCCAGGGTCTTCAGATTGACAAGGGCTTCGATTTGGGTTGGTGAATGTAATGTTGTGTCAACATTTTCTAAGACAAACGCAAGCCCCACCCCGCCCATTAGGCCTGCCAGCATGCCTAAGGCCAATGTCAATGACCAATCTAGTTCCGCAGATTCTTGGGGAATCGTAGCTGGAATAATCACGGATATAGGGAACGCACGGAATTCCCTCAGTCGCTGGCTTTGGGTTACAAGTAGCTCAACGACTGTATTGGCAACAGACGCTGCAACAACCGGATCGTTATGCTTTACAGTTAATTCAATTAGCTCTGTATTGGCCACCATCTCCGCTTGGACATTTGGCTTTTTGTCCAGATTAAGTACCCTAGCAATCTCCTCTACTACAGCATCACTGGTGGCCAATTCAATATACGTCTTCATCATGCGTTCTGCCTGAAGAACATCGCCATAGCTAGCTGAACCACGACGAGCAGTGGAGACTTGAAGTTGGGATTGAGCAGCATAGACGGGTGCAATCACCAACGAACCTGCGATAGTTACAATCAGTGTAGCAAGTGTCGTTAGTATGATTACCCATTTTCGCCGTCTAATAATGTCAAAATAGATGACTAAATCCACGTGAATTCTTCGCCTTTCCTCTTACAACAAGCCATGGAATTTATTCCGTATGACACAATCCATAAATTGCTATACGGCGTTTTATTTACGTCGTGCCCCTTAGTGCTGCGGGTATAGTTTGAATCATAATTTTCAGATCAAACCAAAATGAACAATCTTGAATGTAGAGAAGATCCAGATGCATCATCTCCTCAAACCCTGTATGACCTCGCCCTTTAATTTGCCAAAGACCCGTTATGCCTGGTAGAGCAGTCAATCGCATCAAGTGATGCTCAGTATAGTAAGCTGCTTCATATGGAGGAACCGGACGTGGCCCAACCATACTCATTTCGCCTCGCAAAATATTAAAGAGCTGCGGGATCTCATCTAGATTGGTTTTGCGTAAGATGTGACCAAAACGAGTTATTCTTGGATCATCGTAGATTTTTGTTTGCACCTTACCTTCGTCAGTTTTAGCTAGAGTGCCTTCTACAAATGCTTGAACCTGCTTCTTATGGAGGCTTTCATCTGCATTGTTACGCATTGTGCGGAATTTGACAATCGAAAACTCGGTCGGTGCCCAATAGACTTTTCCTTCTTCTACACGTCGTTTCGAGCCAACTCTTGTTTGGATAAAGAAAATAGGGCCATGACTATCTAGCTTAATCAATAAAGCAATAACCACTAAAAAAGGTAACAGAACAATCAATGTGAATAGTGCAATGGTAACATCGAGCAACCGTTTGACATAATAGTAACCCGTGCTATCTGTCTTTCCATGCAATCGTGAACGCAGAGTTTGCTTTGACATAGGTGATCTATACTCAGTCCTGTAGAAGAAGCAAAATGACCTCTCTATACTGCGGTCGTTTTGAAAGCAGGTGTTTGGTCTCTCTGGTAGAGCTTGGGAAAACACCTGCTTTCAAACGGAGCTGAGTATAACAAGAGAGCGTAAGCAGTGGCGCATCTAATTGGGAAAAGAATTCAAAGGTGGACGCATCTATGGGAATGATGAGTTTGTGATGAATGCTCGTTGAGATAAGCTTCTCTATTGGTGCGTAAAAATAAGAGAGTCTGATTTCCTGAAATTTTTAGGAACGGGAATGAAATAACTTGGTCATTTGATGGGGCTAAACCCGATTGAAATGCGTGAGTTATTTACAACTCAGATCCTTAGGAGAGAACAAAACAGCTTGTATAGTCCGCCAGAAACCCCTAAAAGGGAGGTCAAAAATTTTCTGGCCATCTATATCTAATCTATATACGTGAAGGGGCTTCCCGAATTAATGGTTTAGGATGTCAGACTCTTGCACCTTACTCTTTGCTCAAAATTCTAGGAGACAGATGTAGTAACTATACGGGAAAAGAAAAATGGACGGTGTTACAAATTCCTGACACCGCCCATTCTTTTTGAAAAAGATGGGATTTGACATTCTGAAGGGTAGCCCGTCCTCCTTTTCTGAGATGGGCCCCGTCTTCATGCAAATTCTAGACCAGCATATATTCGGCATCCACCCCTAAATCTAGGGCTGTCTTCTTAATTTCATTAATATAAACTGGATTCATGACAATAATGACATCTGGCTCATAGTTCGCCATGTCTGCTGGTGATACAATCTGTTGCCCTGCCCCCGTGACGAACATACTCTGCTTCCGCGGGTTAATGTCGATGGCAAATTGGATCTGATCTTGAAGACCAAGCATATTTAGGAATGTAATGCCTTTGGAGCCAGCTCCCCATACCACAGCTTTTTTGTGTTCCCGCTCCATACGAGCCAGTGTTTCCCGTTCTTTGGTCGTCTTTTCTTCATATCGTTGAGCAAAGGAGCGCAAATCGGCCAGAAGATCAGCAGGGTTGAGGGTCGGTTTGACAGTTTCAGGGGAAGGGGTGGCTTCGATGCACAAAAATTGTCCTTCGTACGCATCATAGAGATTAGTAACTTGGAAGCCACAGCGAGCAAACAGAGCCTCTAATGAATATTTGCTGTAATAGGAACAGTGCTCGTAAATGATGTCCCAAATTGCCAAGTCCTGTAACGTAAAAAGGGCATTCGGTACTTCAAAAAAGATGGTTACATCTCTACGCTCGCCAATGATCTGCCTTAGCTCCATAAGGTACGCGTATGGATCCTCGATATGTTCTAGCACGTGCCGGCAGCAGATAAAGTCAGCGGCATAATCCGCGTACTGCTCTGAATACCAATCCTGGATAAAGGTCACTTCACCTTGCTCCAGGGTTACAGGTTCGGGAACATAGCTCTTATCAAAACCCACGCCTCGATTCCCGCCTTTTTCACAGATTAATTGAAGGAAATCTCCCTTCCCACAGCCCAATTCAACAATGTCTTTACCCCGGAGATCATGGCGCTCGATTAAATCAGCAACCAAAGATTCTGCATATTCTTGAAAGCGAGCAGAGAAGTGAAGAGAGTTTTCATACTCTTGAGTGTAGACCATCAGCGATGGATCAAAATGAGGGTTGAACAAATGTCCACAGTTGTGACAAAAAGCCAGCTCAATATCAACCTTTGGAACTGCCAACGCTTCTTCCCGGGACGGCCAGAGGATATTGCAAAGGACGGGAACTTGCGGAACGTTGACTGCGATTTCAGTGTTGTCTGAATGGCAGACGATACATTTCATAGTGATTGCTCCATTATACTCAGCTTCGTTTGAAACCGTCAATGCTCTGATTTTGTATAGCTTCTAAAAACAACGACTTCTATACTGCGGTCGTTTTGAAAACAGGAGTTTTCCGATGCTCTACCAGAGTGACCAAACTCGTGTTTTCAAACGGAGCTGAGTATAAAACGACCTGGTATAGAGATATGCCGGCAGAGTTATTCTAATCCAATTAAACGAGAACCAATCCCAAGGCGATCCAGATCTTGCTGAATCTCTGGGCAGTAGATGGGGTTCATGGCAATGATCAGGGCTGGCTGAATTTCCTGTAATCGCTCTGGGGCAATCACTTCCTGGCCCGTTACGGGTAAAAACGTACCATGCTTAAGGGGGTTAATATCGACGGCATAGCCAATCTCTTCCATAATGCCTAATGTAGTCAGAAACGCAACGGCTTTTGACCCGCCACCCCAAAGCACAACCTGGCCACCGTTCTGTCGAGCCTCCTGTACAATTTGCTTCCACTTTGCGTGGCGGGATTGCACATTTTGGGCAAAGTAGTCCACCTGCTCTTTCAGTAGCGCTAAATCATCTTCTCCATCTAGGAGTGTCATCGCGTGGCTTCCAGAGCCGTTCAGGCTCTTTGTAGTTGCCCCTGCAATGGGCTTAGCCTCAATCATTAAATATTGGTCATTGTAATCCGTATCTAAGTTAAGCACATCAAAGCCGTTACGCCTAAAAAGGCGGCCCAGTGACCCTTTGCTAAAGTAGGAACAGTGCTCATAGTAGACATCCCAAAAAGCGATCTCTTCAAGAACATAGTTGGCATTTGGAATTTGGAAATAGACAATTGTTTCGGGGCGTTCGCCAATGGACCGACGAACAGTACCGATAAATTCACCCGTATCAATAATGTGCTCCAACGTCATCTTACAACAGACGAAGTCACTCTGATAGCTGGTATACTTTTCCGAATAGAAGTCTTTGATGAATGTGATCCGCTCTTTGGAGGCGACGTCGATCCGTTCATCCAAATAAGCGGGATCAAAACCAATACCTCTATTATCACCTAATTCACAAAGTTGGATGAGAAATTCCCCTTGCCCACACCCAATTTCGATAATATCTTTACCCTGCAGATCGTACTTCTCGATCAAACCCAGCGCAAGACGCTTGGCAAAGGCATTAAAGGTTGGCGAATATGCCTGGGTCGATTCATAGCGCGATGAATATTCGGTTAATTCCTGCTGGAATGCCGTATTCGCAATAAATCCACAGGAATGACAGAAGCCCAGCGCAATGTTCCCAGTAGGAAAAGAGAGTGCCTCTTCTCGGGTTGAAAGCAATAGCACGCTATTGACTGGTACGTTATCTACTGAATAAAAGATATCCAACCCCTGAGCGTCGCAGCTGGGGCAAATTTGAATCCATGACATAAAATTCCTCAACAAAAAAGCGGCTATGCCGCAACCGTAGTACAGACATCTCTGTCTGTAAGTGGGCAGACAGGGATGTCCGCCCTACATTTCTATGCTTTCTTAATGAATGTAAGCTTTACTATTCCCAAATTTTCCAGGGTGCATTACCCGAGTCCCACATCTGCTCTAGAATATGTTTTTCGCGCAGGGTATCCATACATTGCCAAAAGGAGCTGTGCTTGTAAGCCATTAGCTGACCATCTCTAGCAAGGCCTTCCAGTGGCTCGTGTTCCCATTGGGTGTGATCGCCTTCAATGTAATCATAAACCCCTGGCTCCATGACAAAGAAGGCACCGTTAATCCAACCTTCACCCGTTTGAGGCTTTTCTGTAAATTCAACAATTTGGTCCCCATCCATCACCATGTGGCCATAACGAGCAGGTGGTCGTACGGCAGATAAGGTAACCAATTTGCCATGAGATCGGTGGAATTTGACTAAGTCATTGAGATCAATGTCCGAGACGCCATCGCTCCAAGTAATCATAAACGTCTCATTTCCCATAAGAGGGACAAGGCGCTTAATGCGACCACCCGTCATGGTCTCCTGGCCCGTATCGATCAGTTCCACATTCCAGTCCGGTTTATACCCACCTTGCATGGTAACATCCCCACTGCGTAAATTGACCGTCAGATCACTTTGAAGGGAAGCATAATCGACAATATACCGCTTGATTACCTCCCCTTTGTATCCTAATGCAATGACAAAATCATTGTGATTGTAGTGACCATAGTGACGCATAATATGCCACAGAATTGGGCGCCCACCAATCTCAACCATTGTCTTTGGTTTAACTTGGGTTTCTTCAGCCAGACGAGTTCCCTTTCCTCCAGCGATGATGCCGACTTTCATAATGACATGCTCCTTTGACGTTGTCTGAATGATAGTAATAAAGAGTCCATAAAAAACAATGCTTACAAGCCAATGATCATAACGCCAATGACAAACAAAGGATATTGCAAATTGCTTTCAAATGTAGAACGTATGACGCCACTCCCTGTTTGCGTTGCGTTTGCCCAATCACAATAGCAAAAAGAAAATGCTATTTTATTGAAAACAAATATAGCCTATTTGATTTAAAGAATCAATAGGTTATTGGTACTATAGCTGACCAGAAAAGTTCTGTCCTGCCTTTGCAGAAATTTTCTGAGCAGAGTGGACAAGAGTCGGGACAAGACTTTTCTGGCGAAGTATATAGCGAAGGCATCTACTTGGCTTGCTTCCCAGCCTTGAGCAACTCAACCATCTCCTGAATTCGGTTGGCCCGAGTCTCTGGTCGTTTTGCCTCTTCGATCCATCTGACGTAGTTTTTGCGGTAATGGGTTGCTAAGGAGTTGAAGAAGTCAATCGCTGCGGGTTCGGGCTTGAGGGCTGCCACAATATCATCGGCCATGGTTGCCAACTGAGGCCCTTCCGGCTCCAGTACAACCGCCACATTGTCGCCTGCATCTATTCCGTTATCTCTGCGCCAAGCAGCCCCGAGAGAGATCACGAATCCATGACTATCTTCCTTAATCAAGGCGCGGATTCGACAGTCATGGATTAGGCCATGTACATAATGGCGCTGCTTTTCCCCCCAAACCGTATCTGGATCAAAAGGGATCTGGATAAAAAATTTACTTCCCTGCTTCTTTACCGTGGTTTGAAATGTTTGTTCCATAAGGTAACTCGAAGAAAATTCGTATATTAATGCTAGATCCTGGAAACACCTCTAGACCTTGACTGTTTAAGAAATTACAGCCTGATAAACTAAGGATTGAAAATCCGACACAACTGGATACGTCCCCGATGGCATATATTGGAGCATGATAATGGCCAGCAAATCTTCAACTGGATCAATCCAAAATTGCGTATTGGCTGCACCGCCCCAGCCATAATTCCCTGGGGATCCAGCCATTCGAGTCAGGGGCAGATCGGTAATAACACTAAACCCTAAACCAAAGCCAATGCCGGGCATTGGGTCACCAATAGCCAGGGGAAACATATAAGACGGCAGATGGTTTTGCGTCATCAGCTCAACAGTCTTGGGGCCAAGTAAACGAACCCCATCCAGCTCCCCTCGGTTAAGTACGAGTTGGGCAAAGCGATAATAGTCGGCCATGGTAGAAATCAATCCACCGCCTCCAGACTGACGCACCATGGGTTTGGCGTACTGACTCTCTTCAGGGAGATCAATAGCCTTGATCTTGTTCGTTTCACAAGGTCCATAGTTGGTCGCCAAGCGGTCTATTTTCCCGGCCGGAACGCTAAAACTCGTGTCGTTCATGCCGAGTGGTGAAAAAATATTCTCTTGAAGGTAATCCCAAAATGGCATATCCGCGATTACCTCTACCAGATAGCCCACTAGATCTGTGGACACGCTATAGCTCCAAACCATGCCAGGATGAAATTTTAGGGGCAATTGAGCCAGCCTTTGAATAAACTCGGTAGATGATACGTTTGGCGCCAACAGCTCTGCGTCTTGATATAATTTGTCTACAGGTGCATCACCCCATCCATACACCAACCCTGAAGTATGGGTCAGAAGATCGTGGATGGTCATCGGACGCACCGGATCAACTAGCTTTCCGTACTCGTACACTTTTACCTGCTCAAAGGCCGGAAGGTAAGTGCTCACTGGATCTGCTAGATGAAAGCGAGCCTGCTCATGGAGCATCATCAGGGCAACACTGGTAATGGGTTTGGTCATTGAGTAGATGCGAAAGAGGGTGTCGAAAGAGAGGAGATTGTCGGTTTCCTTATTCTGCATCCCAACTTTTTCTAAGTGAATCACTTGGCCGTGCCGCGCTATCAGCGTGACGATACCGGCCAACTTTTCGTCGTCTATATACTTCTGCATAGTAGGTTGAATACGCGATAATCGTGCCGACGAAAAGCCGACTTCCTCTGGTGCTGTGAGATTCATCTATTCTCCTGTGGTTCCTATCTATTCGTTTTTTCATGATATCATGCTTAACTATCTTACCACATCAGCCAACAAAAGAACGAGCAAAGTCGGAAAGGTAATTTGGGCGTAGAGGATATGAAACAAATCGAATGAAATGGAAATACGGCTGTGGCTTATTGACTGGTATTCTACTTGTGCTCACCATAACCACGGATCAATGGCAGAGAACAACTGTAGTGCTGGATGATTGGTTGCAAACTCGTCAGTCAGATGATCATGCTAACCAAAGCAACCATAATAGCGACGCAAAATCAGTTGAATCAAGATGGGGCGCTATGCCACCCCGTAGCCCAATGATAGGCCCGGAGTGGTTCGATCCTCGTTATGAAATCACCTTTGTCTATGTGCCAGCGGGCGAATTTATCATGGGTTCTGATGAACAAAAGTTTGACGAATCGCCCTCCCACCTCGTTGATGTAGATTCCTTCTGGATCATGCGGACAGAGGTGACAAACGCCCAATACAAGCGTTGCGTTGATGGAGGAGGATGTTCTGCATCATATGATGAAAGGTGGCAAAATCCATCCCGTCAAGGGCATCCTGTGACCTATGTTTCATTCCAACAAGCTTCAGAGTATGCCCAATGGGTAGGTGGCCGCCTGCCAACTGAAGCCGAATGGGAAAAAGCGGCTCGCGGAACTGATGGTCGCCCTTATCCATGGGGAGTTGAACCGCCAACGGCGGAGCATCTTAACTATAACCGCCATGTAGATGACACTCAGCCGGTTGGCACGTATGCCGAATATGGTGGCCCATACGGCACAGTTGATATGGCGGGAAATGTCCTTGAATGGGTGGCCGACTGGTACGATAAAGATACCTACACCGCACAAAGACGCACCAATCCAACTGGCCCTGCTGATGGGGATTTCCACCTTCTCCGTGGCGGATCGTGGCTTTCCACCGCCGACTTTGTCCGTACAACCACTCGGATGAGAGAGCCTCCTTACGGTGATATCGAAGAGACAGGAATTCGAGTCATTCGGGTCGATTCAACTGATCTAGAAGAGCAGGTGAATGATCGACAGGATGTATTCTGTGCAAAGGATCATTCGCCGATCCATTCGATCTGCCCATCGATACCCTGATCCGTAAGGCGGATGGCACTTCGCTCCGCAACATCAATCAGGTAGATTCCAAGCACACCAGCAAATGCCAAATTGTGCCCATCAGGTGACCAGACCGGAGTGGGGTGATCTTCTGAGAGCTGAGTTAATCGCTCTAGCTCCCCTGTCTCCACATCAACCAGCCATACATCTGCTGGATAGAGGCCATGTGCATGGACGGGCCTTGGCCGAAAGAGAGCGGTTAAGCGTTGTAACTGAATAGTTTGAAACGACAGGGCTTGAAATGGGCCAGGAAACCAAGAGTTAGATTTCGGGCCTGGAGTTCGCTGTAGCTGATTTTGTGCATCGGCAGCCGCAAAAGCCAGCGCCTGACCGTCGGGTGAGAAGCGCATGGGGATATAGATCTCTTCAAATCGGTCACTCGGAACCAGGAGAGATGTATCGCTACCGTCAGTCTTGGATCGCCAGATGGCCATACCATCACCTGAGTTGCCTGGAGCCAAGTAGGCTATCCATTGGCCATTGGGGGAGATGGCAGCACCACGACCATTCGGGATGATAACCGTTTCATCTCCACTTGCCACATCGACCCGGCGAATCTCCGAGCGGAAGCGCACCACCCCCGCAGCATCTTTCTCTGGAAGTTGAACCGTCGTCCATAGGGTGCGTCCGTCGGGTGACCAGGCTGGATCGCGGTAGGTACCAGTAAAATCTGGCGCAGGATGGGTAATTGATTTCGCATTGGAACCATCAATATCCGCAACCCAAAGTCGGGCGCTGCTTAGGTTACCTGTTGCCGTATCTGGCTGAATGTAACCGTATGCAATCTGCTGATTCACCGCAGACCAAACAGGTTGAAAAGCAAATGTACCTGGTGGGAGTCGGAATAGAGGGACAGACTCCCCAGGGGCAACAAGAGCGTTGGCAACAAGAGACATGGACCAGAGTTTGCCGTTGGGCTGGTCGTACACAAGCCGCCCTTGAATCGCAGGGGATAGCGCTGCCTCAATAAGAGGCGCTTCAGTTATGGCACTTGGTGGCGGTTGAAAAAACTGCGTGACGGAACGAAGTGAGCAGCCTACATTCGCAAAGAATAAACCAACGATTATCAGTAGGCCAAGGTAAAAAATAGACCGGAATTTCCCACTATTTTGCCGTTTCACGCAATCAATCCAAAGTGAGGCAATATGTCATCAACCGTTACCGTTTTGCTACTCGCCTCAAAGACGATCTCACCCTTATCCATGACATAGGCTCGATCGCTAAAGCGAAGCGCCAGCTCTACCTCTTGCTCAACCAACAACACGCTTACATCACTCTGCTCATACATATCGCGCAATGTCTCGAGCACCTGCCAAACTAGGCTGGGCATTAATCCTGCAGTCGGTTCATCTAGCAGAATTAGGCGCGGCTGAGCCAACCAGGCCCGCGCAATCGCCAACATTTGACGTTCCCCTCCAGAGAGAATCCCAGCCTGCTGTGGTAGTCGATCTTTCAAATTGGGAAAGTAGCCAAATACTCGCTCCAGTCGCTCCTGATAGGCGTTGTTCATGAGCAGGTTGAAGCGAAGGTTATCGCGCACGGTCAGTTGAGGAAAGATATTTAGCCCCTGCAACACGTGGCTTATGCCCTGTCGGCTGATCTGATGAGGAGGGGTAGAATGGAGAGGCTTTCCCTCAAAGTAGATGGCTCCCGTACGCGGCGACGTCAGTCCGGAGATGGTCCGCAGCGTAGTGGTTTTGCCCGCACCATTCCGGCCCAGCAGAACCACAAATTCGCTACTCTCTCTTCCCACATCTAGAGAAACGTCACGTAGGATCTGCATCTTCTCATAGAAAACATTAATGTGGTCAACCGTCAGGAGTGTGGGTGATGGCATGGGAAATAGTAGTGAACAGTAAACAGTGAACAGCAACGTGTCTACAGTAGAAACTACTTGCTGTTCGCCCCTTACTTCTTACTCAAATTTTCTTAACTAAATGACGCTGAGTATTGACTTCAGATGCTACTGGTCTCTGAGTCTACTGGCTTTTCAGTGGACGCAAAGTCCATATAAAGGAGGCTGGGCTGAATGCCCGAATTTTTTTGATATTTACCACTTGCGTAAGGTATATGCTCACCTTCCAGGGTATGGTAGTAGACTTGACAGACCTCTACACCAGCATAGATCCGAATCGGTTGAATTGAGAACATCTCCAATGTCCAGTACCCCTTAAACCCCACATCGCCAAAGCCTGCCGTAATATGGATGAAGAGGCCTAGTCGACCAATGGATGACCTTCCCTCAAGCATGGGAACTAGATTGTGGGTTTCCGTATACTCTTGGGTTCGTGCCAGATAAAGAGTATGTGACGCCAAAACAAACCCTTCTGGTGGAATTGTGATGCGCTTAGTGGGATTCGGGGTCTTCATATCCAGCACCGGGTTATCGTAGACGAGCAGTTCGTCATGCAAGCTCAAATTATAGCTATTGGGATTGAGCCGGGACTCACAAAATGGCTCAATTATGATCTCCTTGCCTATTCGAGCTTGGATCTCCTTACCAGAAAGAATCATCAATTATTGTATCCTTGGTTTACGCATGTTGTGAAAGGTAGACCTCTCGTACGTTGGGGTCGGCTCGAATCTCGTCGGGCGTTCCTTGGGCCAGTAGCTCGCCAAAGTGCAGCACAGTGATCACATCCGCCAGATTCATCACTACCCGCATGTCATGCTCTACCATAACGACAGTAATCTGGCCTCGCAACGATTGGAGCAATTTCATGATAGCATCGGTTTCGTGAAGGCTAAGTCCCGCAGTAGGCTCATCGAGCAGAAGCAATTTGGGAGATCCTCCTAAGGCCAGGCCGATCTCCAATCTTTTCTGATCACCGTGCGCTAATTCGCCAGCTCCAACCTGAGCCATTCCTGCCAAGCCCACCTGAGTAAGAATCGTTTGAACTTGCTTGTCCATGGATCTACGCCACGGTTGGCCGCCCCAAAGCCTAGCCTTGCCTTTTTGGGCAGCTGCCCAGACATTTTCATAAACAGTCAATTCAGGGAAAAGTTGTGGGATCTGAAATGCCTTGGCTATACCTAGCCGAGCAATTTTGTGGCTTGGCAATCCATCTATCCGCTGATCTTCGAAGGTGATTTCACCGCTAGATGCCGCTAACTCGCCCATGATGAGCCGAAGAAGAGTGGTTTTCCCTGCCCCATTCGGGCCGATAATGGTACGAATCTGATTGCGGGAAACGACAAAGTCAAGCTGATTGACAGCCGTAACGCCACCGAATTGTTTTGACAATTGGTGGGTTTGAAGAATTTTGTCCACAGCTATCTCCACCACTTCAGCTCCCCCATAATTCCACTTGGCGCAAAGCGGACAATAAGGAGAAGCATGATGCCCAAGAGCAATGGATAGCCATAAGCCCAAAAATCACTCAAAAACTCGCGTAGCAGCAACAACAAAGTCGTCCCAACAATTGGACCCAACAACGTCCCTGCACCACCTACCAATGTCCAGATAACAGCATCAGCAGATAGGGTCCAACTAGCTGAGTTGGGGACAACATAAGCAGTGATGAGAGCCTCCAACGCGCCTGCTAGGCCAGCAATCCCACCAGCAATCACAAAGGCAATGTATTTGAGTCGCAGCACATTATAACCTAAGATGCTGGAGCGATTTTCATTCTCGCGTATTAACTGGAAGGCGTAGCCCAACGGTGTCCGAATTAACCACATCAGAAACAACATCACACTTCCAAAGAAAGGCAAGACCACATAGTAGCTTGTGATGGGGCTGAAAAAACTATATTGTCCAAAGAGCTTCGGAGGCGTCAAATTGAGACCGTTGTCCCCCCCCGTCAACCAACTCTGATCCAGACCGAAAAGTATCAACAGAATGGTTGGCACCGCCGTGACAATAATAAAACCGTGCCCTTGGACTCGTACTGCCAAGTATCCAATCAACGCTGCCCCCATCACGCTAGTGAGCACACCGCCGATGAGCAGGAAAGGCAATCCCAGCCCGACTTCGCGCAACAACAGAGCAAACCCATAGGCACCCAACGTTAAATAGGCAGACTGCCCCAAGCTCAGTAAACCGGTATAGCCAAAGAGCAGATTAAAGCTTTGGGCAAAGATAATCCAGACCATAATCTGGGCAGCAAAGAAGATCCAGAATTGGGGCAGCACGTAAGGAAGTAGCACCAACCCTACACCGCTAATTAGGATGCTGATCAGGAAGCCCGCCATGGGCCACCAAGAATGATTCCTCATGATTTGCGCCTTTCGAAGATCCCATTCGGGCGAAGGACCAGAAGAAGAGCTAAAATTAGAAAGGTAATCATACGCGCTGCAGTAGGACGGGTGGCCAAAGTGAGCAGATTCTCTACCCCCGCTGCGCCGATGGCCACAACCACTGAACCCCACAGATTGCCTACACCGCCCACAATTACAACCACAAATGCCAGGATGACAATATCCACGCCCATCAAATAGTGAACGCCAATGATGGGGGCCGTCAATCCACCAGCCAATGCTGCCAATCCAGTCCCCAATGCAAAGGTTAATGAGTAAACCAATGGGGCAGGCACTCCCTGCACAGCTGCCAGCTCTCGATGCTGACTCACCGCGCGAATCCAGCTTCCCCAGCGCGTTCGCTTCAGGAAAAACTCCAGTCCGGCAATGCTAATTACTGCACACAAAGCCACCAACAATCGGTAGCTAGGATAGGTCGTCGAACCCATGTGGAATTGGGTTCCTAAGGGATCCGCCATGGAGCGGCTGGAGAGGCCAAAGGTGAGGGCCACTGTCTGCTCAAAGGCGAGCAGAATGCCAAACGTCGCCAGGATCGTCATGACAGGTTGCTCATGGAGAGGACGTAGCACAATTCGCTCAGAAAGGACACCAATTAGAGCGACCAACAGAACAGCACAAACAATGGCCCCGCCAAAACCTAAGTAAGGTTGTAAAATCAAGGCAAAGACCGCCCCCAGCATATAGAAGGTTCCGTGGGCCACATTCACGATCCCAAGAATCCCATAGATCAGATTGAGGCCCAAGGCGACCAATGCAGTAATCCAACCCCAAACGAAACCATTGAGCAGAGCGGGTAGTATTGACATAAGAAAAATGTGGTCAGTTGATGGTTATACACCAGTGATCAGTGACCAGTGACCAGTGACCATCCGTTAGCTTGCCGTGTAATCGACTGGTGGATCGTAAAAGCCGTCTTCTTTGGGCAGCACAGCGACGACTTCCAGTCTACCACCAGCGGTCTGCTCGATGAAGTAGTCACGGAATGCTCGGTGATCCTCAGGGCGAATGATAAAGTCGCCCGAGGGGTAGTCTAGGCTAGCTGTTGCCTCAAAACCTTCCATTGCTTCAATAAGGGCTATATTATCATCCTTGGACTGCCAGCCGCTAGACTCAATGGTCTCTTTGAGTAGATGAATATTCACCCAGGGTACCCAGTAATGTTCTTCGGTCAGCACCGCATCGCCATCCGTTGCGTAACCATTCTCATCCACGCCCACAAGGGAACGCAACTCTTCATTATAGCCGCGTAGGGCCTCAGGGATCTGATCCAAGCTGCGAGGAAATTCGGAGATGTAGGTTTGTCCATCAGGTAATTCAGCGGCATCCAGCCCTTCGAGGACACCGATGCTGGCCAAGATGTTCACTTTATCAAAGACACCTGCCGTAGCTGCTTGGCCATTGAAGCGCACGGCAGCGCCACCAAAGAAGCTATGGTAAAGTACCTCTGTTTCATCCAGGTCGATCTGGTTAAAGAGGGGAATGAAATCTTCTGCTAGCAGCGGAGCGACGACTGCGCTCACTACTTGGCCGCCATTGGCCTCGATCAATTCTGTAAAGAATTCCTGTTGGGAGGTTCCCCACGTGGTGTCAGAGGTGAGGAAGGACCATTTTTTGCCCAGATTATCCAGCGCCCATTGATAAGCAGCCTGAGCCTTGATCTTGGTGTTGTGACCTAAACGGAAAACAAACCGATTAGCGTCTGGCTCTCCCGCAATGACTGGAACGTCATCTGAGGGAAAGTAGAGGGTCTCCAACTCACCGGCAAGGGCAGCGGAGGGCTTGTTAATGTTGGCAATGATAGAGCCGAGGACAAAGTCAGCTTGATCGTCCAGAATGAGGCGCCTCATGGCATCCACGCCCTGGTCACCGCTAGAGCCACTATCACGGGTTACCAACTGAACCTCTCGACCAGCAATACCACCCATCTCGTTAACTCGTTTTACCGCAGCCTGGGCGGCTCGATCATTCCAAAAGCCAAAGACCGAGGCCACGCCAGTCAATTCTGGTTGATGGCCAATGACAATCGGGCTTGCTGAACTTCCTGACTCGGTTGTGTTACCGGTTGAACCACCGGGTGCAGGAATGGCACAAGCACTTAATAATTGGGGTGCTATAGCTGATGCACCGACCACGAGACTACTACGAATTAAAAAGTCCCGACGGCTGAAGGATTTTTCTCTCTCTCTGTTTTGAAGTGACATATTTCGCCTTTTCGTTGTAGGATACATGAATATATACTTCTTTTGACCAGACACTCGTAGGTCACTTTTGAAAAGTGACGTGGTTCCACCGAAGCAGGCTTGTCACATTACAAGCTTGTCCCCAGGAAGCTGGGGATGTGACCTACAAACTACAAACATGCGCATTTCCTTGTCAACCACATGAGATTCCAAAGAGCTATATATACTTCTATTGACCATTACATAGATTGCAGAAAAGCCAGTAGGAATCAAGATCAAATAAAACCCAAAACTTCAGTCCTGTCATCTCGAGTACCCGAGAGATCTTCCATTACGTTTTATTAAATTCTCGATCCTTAGGGCTGGCTCATGAGGAATTGATATGAGCAACAAAACGTGAACCGCCTAAATCTCCGCCATCAATACAAGCAACAAAAAACTCATAGTTTCTTATATATGTATTATGACGTTCCTGACCAAAACGTGCGACTGTTTCAGCTTCTAGAGAACGAAACATCTCGAGACGCTCATGTAGCAAAACCCGCCAGTTTGCCGATAGATCAATCACTTCGATCTCCTTAAATCCGGCTGCGTCAAGGATATCGCAATACTCTTTTTGACCCAAAATCCGTTGGGCCGCAAATGTCTCAACGAATCGAGTTCGATGGGTTGCTGTTAACGTTGGTGACGCAGTCCAATCAGTAAAACCGAGCCGACCGCTTGGTGCAAGAACTCTAAAAATACCGGCCAACAGCGCTTCCTTTTGAGGAATGTGTAAAAATGCCTCTTGGCTGATTGCGACATCAAAACCCTCTAAATCCAAAGCCAGGTCAGAAGCATTTCCCTGGGAAAAGGTCACTTGTGTCGCCAATCCAACCAATTCGGTTAGCTTTCTGGCTCCCACAATTCGAGAGCTGTTTAGCTCCACACCATGAACCCGACACCCATATTTGGCAGCCAGATACCGAGCGGGGCCACCCATGCCAGAGCAAAGATCCAAGACGTGACTATGAGAACTGATAGAGAGTGCCGTTGCTAGAGCATCGTTTGCAGCTAATCCACCATAATGATCCTGATCATAAGGATAGAGATCGGAAGGACTTAGAGCATCAAGAGATTTCCCCCTAGCCTCTACTTTAGAGAGAATTTCAAACTCATTGATTGGATGTTCGTTATAAAAAGTCTGGATATCTATCATTATGAATTGACAAACCAAATCTCTCAATTAAACTGCGGTCGTTTTGAAAACAGGAGTTTTCCGCTGCTCTACCAGAGTGACCAAACTCTTGTTTTCAAACGGAGCTGAGTATAGATGGTTAGCAGCTAGGCCATACCATACATATACTGTGTAGTAACCGCCTGGATTGTATAATGTCCTCCATCCCTCGTCAAAAGCGGCTCGGTCAACTCGTCGCCCTAAGCTAGCATGACAAACTCTTACCATGAAACGCATCTGGATTGACACTTTGGCGTTCTAGAATCCACTGGGCAAGATGTCTGGCGGATAGCATCGCCACATACTCATCGAATTTATCGGACTATACCGAAAAAATGGTATAGTACTGATGGCTTTTTGCCTCAGCCAAACTAGGCTTCTGGAATCTGTTGATAGGGTGAGAAATCGTTGTTGATATGAAGGAGGACGCATATGACACCAGAAGAAAAATTCATTTTCGACCTTGAAGGATATATCGTTATCAAAAATGTGCTGAGTGAAAGTGAAGTAGAGCGCATGAACCAAGAGGCAGATGATGCCTTCCCAAGCAACGGCGAGGACTCAGCAATCCGCCGCACCAGCCAAGTTTCCCAATGGGGGCCATCATTCCAAGCGCTCATGGATCATCCCAAAATTATGCCATATCTGCTTGAACTACTTGGCCCCAAAGTCCGCATTGATCACGACTATTGCATCTTTATGACTGAAGGAGGGCGCGCTGGTCGTTTGCATGGTGGCGAAACAGATCGAGAGGCCGATCATTGGTACAAATATCGAGATGGTATCATGCGCAATGGATTGACCGTCTGCACCTTTTTCTTAACCCATGCCCACGAAGGTGATGGCGGGTTTGCCTGCATTCCTGGCAGCCATAAGAGCAACTTTGTGGACAATCTGCCAGAAGATGTGAAGGTATATGAGCGGAACGCTCACTATGTACGTCAACCTGCTGTTGAGGCAGGCGATGCGCTCATCTTCACAGAAGCCTTGATTCATGGCACCATGCCTTGGCAGGCCAAACATCAGCGACGCGCGCTACTATACAAATACAGCCCTGGTCACTCGTCTTGGTCGCAAAATTACTATCGTGCCGAGGACTACCCAAGTATAACAGAACAACAATTGCGCTTAATTGCACCACCTTCGATTGGTGGCCGTCCTGATACAGTAATGATGGATGCTCTATAAGCGTTTCCAGGATCTGGCAACGGAGTGGAACAATTTTTCAAGTGAATGGACCTTCCAAACCAGTGATATCCTTGGATTCCCTATGGAGCCATGGCTAATAGCGCATAATAAACAATATGGAGACATTGAGATGACGAACAACATATATACCCCCGAGAGCGTACTGGCAGTCTTTGCCCACCCGGACGATATTGAATTTGGCTGTGCTGGGACCATTGCTCGGTGGGTTAAAGATGGCGCAAGAGCCGCCTATGTCCTGGTCACAAGTGGTGATGTAGGCATCGCCAAACCGGGTATGACCAAGGCCGAAGCTGCGAAAATCCGCGAGGCTGAGACCCTGGCCGCAGCAGAGGTTGTAGGGGTAAAGGACGTTACATTCTTCCGTGTTGGTGATGGTATGGTGGAAAACACCATGGAGTTACGCAAACGGGTGGTGCGCGAGATTCGTCGATTCCAACCCGAAGTGGTCATATGCGGGGATCCAACCCTGCTCTTTACACCAAGAGGAGGCATCAATCACCCTGACCACCGAGCAGTAGGTGGTGCGGCCGTAGATGCTGTTTTCCCTGCTGCTGGTCAGCCCAATCTCTTTGAGGAACTGGAAGAGGAGGGGTTATCAGCCCACAAGGTACGCAAAGTCTACATTTCAACCTGGGGTGAAGGGAGCACCTTTATCAACATTAGCGATACCATCGATCTCAAAATTGAGGCACTTAAGAAGCATGTTAGCCAAGTAGGTGAGTGGGCAGAGCTGGAAACACAGATGAGAAATCGAGCGGCTGAAAGAGGTAAGCAGGTTGAGATGGCCTATGCAGAGTCTTTCCGAGTCTTGACGATAGAAAATGACGAAACTTGGGCAAAATTACTTGAGAAGAAGAACCAAAAATTGACAAAATAGCGTATGACTTTTGAAATTCGACCTTATCATCCAACAGACCTGACCTCTCTATATCGGATCTGCCTAGAGACGGGAGATAGTGGCGAAGATGCGACCCATCTCTACACCGATCCAGATCTAATCGGTCATTACTATGCCGCGCCTTATGCCGTTTTGGAACCCGAACTGGCATTTGTTCTGGTCGGCAATAGCCAATGCTGTGGCTATATTTTAGGCGTGCGCGATACGGAAATGTTCGGTCATCTCTGCGAAAAAGAGTGGTTTCCGTCCCTTCGCGCACGCTACCCATACCCCCGTGGAGGCGATAAGAGCAGAGATGCCGATATGATTCGCTCGATTCATCGCGGTCACACCATTATAAATGATTTCGCTGGATACCCCGCTCATTTGCATATTGATATCCTACCCATAGGACAAGGAGAGGGGTGGGGGCGGAAGCTGGTGGATAGGCTTTTAAAACAGATGCGCATCTTAAACATTGAAGGTGTCCACTTAGGTGTGGGAAAGAATAATCATCGGGCCATTGGCTTCTATGAACATGTGGGCTTTACCAAACTTAGAGAGGGGCAAGGGGCTACCATCTATGGGATGACTCTATAGCCTACTTTTAGATATTGAGAACAAGATTTCCAGACAATGGTTCAAGGCTATGAAAGGGATTTCGCTGATTACAGGGATGACAAATCTCTCTAATCCCTGCCCATTCTCTCCAAAACTTCATAGGGATGGAAAAACTTTATCTTAAGATCTATAGCACGTGTGATTAACAATGTTTGTTAACAAGCTCTTGCATCCTGTATAATCAACAGATTAAAACTGCGAATTTTGTTGTATTCGTCCCCCTGATCTCTACTCAACAGACATCGAAAATAGAAATTGATGTCATGAACGGTAGCCAAATAACCATTATAATCATCCAAATTACCTACACGTAGCAAGAGAGTCCACATAGTGTCAGAAAAACAGAATGGGTCAGGACAAGAACCCAAGCCATCACTTTTTCGCCGCATCGTATCAACATCGACAAACTATAATTTCCCGAAAGGAAAATTTTGGGGCCCTGTCTACATCGGTCTGGCAGTACTAATCCTACTTCTTGGTTGGTTGGGTTTCACCAATCGAGGTCAGCGTGATGCAGCGGATCAAAGTGATTCATCAACGGCCGCCCTCGTTTCACAAGAAAGCACGGAAGATGAGGCCACCACCGATGAGTCAAACGGCGAGACTGATTCAACTGACACAAACGCGCCTACAGAAGACAATGCAGATGGGGAATCGTCTACCTCTGCTGATAACGATGCCTCAAGTGCCGTCACCGATACAACCGCTACCGATACAACCGCTACCGACGACGGCGATGAGGGTAATGAAGGTGGCGATGCAGACGAAGATTCCGACGTCACAGAGATTGACGACACAGCTGACATCACGGAGACAGTAGGCATCTCGGATACGGTTGGCATCTCGGGTACGGTAGACATCGATTCCTCAGGCACCATTACTGACACAGCCACTACGGACGACGGCGATGAGGCTGCGGAGGATAGCGATGCAGACGATGAGTCTGACGCCACAGAAGAGATTGACGACACAGCTGACATCACCGAGACAATAGACATTTTGGATACGGTTGGCATCTCAGGAACGGTAGACATCGATTCCTCAAGCATCATTACTGGTACAGCCGCTACCGACGACGGCGATGAGGATAGCGATGCAGACGATGAGTCTGACGTCGCAGATATTGACGACACAGCCGAAATCACAGAGACGGTAGACATTTCCGATACGATTGATATCTCAGGAACGGTAGACATTGATTCCTCGAGCACCATCACGAACACAACTGCTACCGACGAAGGCGGTGGGAGTGATGAGGGTAGTGATGCCGACGACGAATCCGACACCGCAGAAATTGACGATACAACTGACATCACCGAGACGGTGGATATTTCGGATACGGTTGGTATCTCAGGAACGGTAGACATCGATTCCTTGAGCATTATCACGGACACAACCCTAGCCGACGAAGGCGATGAGGCTGCGGAGGATGGCGATGCAGACGACGAATCCGGCATCACAGAAATTGAAGACACAGCCGATGTCACAGAGACTGTGGATATTTCGGATACGGTTAGCATCTCGGATACGGTTGGCATCCCGGGTACGGTAGACATCGATTCATCAGGCACCATTACTGACACAACCGCTGCAGACGAAGGCGATGGGAGTGATGAGGATAGCGATGCAGACGAATCCGGCGTCACAGAAATTGACGACACAACTGACATCACCGGGACGGTGGATATTTCGGATACGGTTGGTATCTCGGGTACCGTAGACATCGATTCCTCGAGCACCATTACGGACACAACTTCTGCTGATGTAGACGCTTCGTCTATTAGCCCCGAAACAACCTCTGCCGACGAGGGGGATGAGGAAGACGATGCTGACAGCGACTCTGACGCCACAGAAATTGAAGACACAGCCGAAATCACAGAGACGGTGGATATTTCGGATACGGTTGGTATCTCAGGAACGGTAGACATCGATTCCTCGAGCATTATCACGGACACAACCGCTACCGACGACGGCGATGAGAGTGCTGAGGATAGCGATGCAGACGACGAATCTGACGCCGCAGAAATTGACGATACAACTGACATCACCGAGACAGTAGGCATTTCGGATACGGTTGGCATCTCGGAGACGGTTGGCATCTCGGGTACGGTAGACATCGATTCATCAGGCACCATTACTGACACAACCGCTGCAGACGAAGGCGATGAGGCTGCGGAGGATAGCGATGCAGACGATGAGTCTGACGCCACAGAAGAGATTGACGATACAGCTGACATCACAGAGACGGTAGATATTTCGGATACGGTTGGCATCTCAGGAACGGTAGACATCGATTCCTCAGGTACCATTACTGACACATCCGCTACAGGCGAATCCGACGCCGCAGAAATTGGCGATACAGCCGATATCACGGAGACTGTGGATATTTCGGAGACGGTTGGCATCTCGGGTACAGTCGACATCGATGCCTCAAGCACCATCACGGACACAACCTCTGCCGACGAAGGCGATGAGAGTGCTGAGGATAGCGATGCCGACGATGAGTCTGACGCTACAGATATTGACGATACAACTGACATCACTGAAACGGTAGACATTTCGAATACGGTTGGCATCTCGGGTATAGTCGACATTGATTCCTCGAGCACCATCACGGACATCACTGCTACCGACGACGATGGGAGTGATGAGGGTAGCGATGCAGACGACGATGCTGACGACGAATCCGACGCCACGGAAATTGAGGGCACAGCCGATATCACAGAGACGGTGGATATTTCGGATACGGTTGGCATCTCAGGAACGGTAGACATCGATTCCTCGAGCACCATCACGGACACAACCTCTGCCAACGAAGGCGATGGGAGTGATGAGGGGAGCGATGCCGACGACGAATCTGACGCCGCAGAAATTGACGACACAGCCGAAATCACAGAGACGGTAGACATTTCGGATACGGTTGGTATCTCGGGTACAGTCGACATTGATTCTTCCACAGCTATGACTGATACCGTCTCAACAGATGAAGAAGCTGACGATGATTCTGACGCCATTGATGTAAACGCGTCGTCTATTAGTCCCGAAACATCCTCCACCGACGAGGGTGATGGGGATGCTGAGGATAGCGATGCAGGTGAATCCGACACCGCAGAAATTGACGATACAGCCGACATCACAGAGACGGTAGACATTTCGGATACGATTGATATCTCAGGAACGGTAGACATCGATTCCTCGAGCATTATCACGGACACAACCCTAGCCGACGAAGGCGATGGGAGTGATGAGGATGGCGATGCAGACGAGGATTCCGACGTCACAGAAATTGAAGACACAGCCGAAATCACAGAGACGGTAGACATTTCGGATACGGTTGGTATCTCAGGAACAGTAGACATCGATTCCTCAAGCACCATCACGGACACAACCTCTGCAGACGAAGGCGATGAGAGTGATGAGGGTAGTGATGCCGACGACGAATCTGACGTCACAGAAATTGACGACACAGCCGATATCACAGAGACGGTAGACATTTCGGAGACGGTTGGCATATCAGGAACGGTAGACATCGATTCCCCGAGCATTATCACGGACACAACCCTGGCCGACGAAGGCGATGGGAGTGATGAGGATGGCGATGCAGACGACGAATCCGGCATCACAGAAATTGACGACACAGCCGAAATCACAGAGACGGTAGATATTTCGGATACGGTTGGCATCTCAGGAACGGTAGACATCGATTCCTCGAGCACCATCACGGACACAACCTCTGCAGACGAAGGCGATGAAGAGGCTGAGGGTAGCGATGCAGGCGACGAGTCCGACACCGCAGAAATTGACGACACAACTGACATCACAGTAGATATTTCGGATACGATTGATATCTCAGGAACGGTAGACATCGATTCCTCGAGCATTATCACGGACACAACCTCTGCAGATGAAAGCGATGGGAGTGATGAGGATAGCGATGCCGACGACGAATCCGGCGTCACAGAAATTGACGACACAACTGACATCACCGAGACGGTGGATATTTCGGATACGATTGATATCTCAGGAACGGTAGACATCGATTCTTCGAGCACCATCACTGACACAATCTCTGCAGACGAAGGCGATGGGAG
>JBCCHB010000024.1:0-126705 GCA_039028975.1 Chloroflexota bacterium | reverse complement strand
TTGCGCACTTCTCGCCACAGCGGCTCGCATTGGCTCAATAATTGGCCGATATGAGGCTTAATACTGTTATTTACATCTTATGTAAACAGTTTGGCACGACTTTGTGAGACGATTTCCGGCATGACTTAGTGAGACTCAACAGGAATGAGAATTGATTAATTTGAACATGAGTAGGGAGCAAGTCCTGTGCGGTTTGTAGGGAAACATCTAAGTCATTTACGGTCCATTCCTAAGTCGACTTCAAACGCTATTGCAGAAAATCGCTGAGAGAAATACAGAGAGAATGCGGAGAGAAATGTGGAGAATCTAGTGCAAAGTAATGGCCAACCATCTACTTCCCAGCGTGTTTTGAGCGCCCTAAAAGAAGCACGGGTGCAGCTTGAGGGGATAAAAAATGTCCACAGCGAGCCCATTGCCATCATTGGCATGGAGTGCCGCTTCCCTGGTGCCAACAACACTGCCGAGCTGTGGCAGTTATTGCTCAACGAGCAGATTGCTATTCGCGATGTTCCTTCTGACCGTTGGACGGTTGACGACTACTACGAAGCGCCTTTGGAGTCGGAAGATGCAATGAACACTCGACGTGGCGGCTTCTTGGATCAGGTTGATCAGTTTGACCCGTCCTTCTTTGGCATTCCCTACCGTGAAGCCTGCACAATGGATCCGCAGCAGCGGCTGGTGATGGAAGTGGGCTGGGAAGCGTTGGAGAATGCAGGCATTGCACCGACTGCATTGTCCGGTAGCCCAGCCGGTGTCTATGTGGGAGTAACTTCCGCGGACTATGCAGACATCTTGGTCGATGCCCCAGCCCGCGGCGGGAGTGGGGTCAATGGTGGGATCGTTGCTAATCGTCTAGCATTTTGGCTCGATCTGCGCGGTCCCAGCATGGTCATAGATACAGCATGCTCCTCAGCGTTAGTCGCTATCCATCTGGCTTGCCAAAGCCTCCGTTTGCAGGAGATCGATATGGCACTGGCAGGCGGCGTCAATGTGATTCTTTCACCACGCTGGACAGTCAGTTACGCCCAAGCAGGGATGATGGCCGCCGATGGGCGCTGTAAATCATTTGATGCAGCCGCCGATGGCTACGGCCGCTCCGAAGGGTGTGGCATGGTTGTCTTGAAACGTCTCTCTGTGGCTCAGCGCGACGGCGACCGCATCCTGGCCATCATCCGTGGCTCAGCCGTGAATCAGGATGGTCGTAGCATGGGTTTGACGGTGCCTAGCGGGGTGGCACAGCAGGCGGTGATTCAGCAGGCACTCAAAAATGCCGGAGTCAGTGCCGAGGACATTGATTATATTGAAGCACACGGTACTGGCACGCCCCTGGGCGATACGATTGAAGTCTCTTCACTCGCCACAATCTTCGGGACAGACACTTCCCGACCGCGGGCCGTTGGCTCGGTAAAGGCCAATATCGGCCATCTCGAAGCCGCAGCCGGCGTCTCTGGATTGATTAAGAGTGTGCTCTGTTTGCAACATGGGATGGTGCCGCCTCAGCCACAATTGACCGACATCAATCCTGAACTTGAACTGGGTTCACTGATCATCCCGCGCAACGGAGTCCCCTGCTCGCTCACACCTCGGATGGCTGGCGTAACCGCTTTTGGCTTTGGCGGCACCAATGTGCATGTCATACTCGGCGCTTCTACCCCAAGCATTACTGACTCAATTTTTGCTGACCCAAATTTTACTCATGTAGGTCGAGCCGAAGAGATATTGACAAAAACCACTCTGGAAAGACCACAGCAAATTCTGACGCTGAGTGCCAAAAGCAAGCCTGCCCTCCAACAGTTGGCTACTCGTTATTGTGATTACCTTGCCCGTGAGCAGACTGATAAGACCACTGCTCAACAGGATGCGACCACACTCGCCGATCTCTGCTTCACGGCCAACAGCGGTCGTGCTCACTTTGACCATCGCATAGCCATCCGTGGGGATTCTCCTGCTGTGTTGCAGCAGCAGCTGGGTAGATTTCTAGCTGATGATGAAGGAAACCAAACCCAGACAGCGCAAGTACAGAACACATCCAAAGTGGCTTTCCTCTTCACCGGACAGGGGTCACAATATGTGGGCATGGGACGTGAGCTGTACGAAACCCAACCAGTTTTCCGCCAAACGCTTGACCGATGCAACGAAATTTTGCATCCCATGTTGGGAGAACCTCTGTTGAACCTACTCTACGAAGAGACGGATAGGGCTGAGGCAACAGAGCACTCTGGCCAATCAAAAATTGATAAGACGGCTTATGCCCAGCCCGCACTATTTGCCCTAGAATATGCCTTAGCGAAAGTTTGGAACTCGTGGGGCATTGTACCTGATGCCGTTTTAGGCCACAGCGTGGGGGAATATGTGGCAGCTTGTATTGCGGGTGTTTTCTCTTTAGAAGATGGTCTACGCTTGATTACCGAGCGGGGCCGTCTTATGGGGAACTTGCCCCAAAGCGGCGAAATGGCTGTTGTCTTTGCCGACGAGGCTCACGTAAAAGAGGCATTGAATGGTCATAGTGGGAAAGTGGCCATTGCAGCCGTCAATGGCCCCAAACAGACGGTCGTTTCGGGTGAACAAGAGGCAGTGCAAGGTGTGCTGGAGCGTCTTGAAGATGATTTCATGATGACGCAATCCATGAATGTCTCCCATGCCTTTCACTCTCACTTGATGGATCCGGTGATTGCCCCATTTACTACCTTTGCCAAATCTATCACGTATTCGGAACCTCAAATATCCTTGGTCTCTAATCTAACAGGGCAATTACTCACCCACGCACCGGATGCTGCTTACTGGGCAGACCACATCCGCCAACCCGTACAATTTGCTACCGGTATATCCACCCTATGTGAGCAAGGCATAACAACCTTTTTAGAGATCGGGCCAACCGATACGCTAATCGGTATGGGACGGCGCTGTGTACCCAAGGAGAGCGGGACTTGGCTTGCTTCACTCGATGAGGAAGAGCCAGCATGGGAGATAATGCTCAATACGTTGGGCGCGCTGTATGTCTCTGGAAAAGATATAGATTGGCAGGGATTTGAGCAGGGCAATCGCCGACGAAAAGTTGCCCTACCTACCTATCCCTTCCAGCGTAAACGCTGCTGGTTGGAATCCTATGAGAGCAAAACATTTAACGACAGACGGCTTTAAGGATTGGGCCACTATCAGTTCATCGATATGACAAAGATCTGAGTTCGTTGCGATTTACTGATTATCAGAAAAGAGGAATGTTTGCATGCGTATTGGAATTGAAAAACTAGATCTGTATGCAGGGCGCTGTTACCTCGAACTGCTGGAACTTGCTGAGACCAGAGGCAGCGACGCTCTGTATATTACAGAGCAGTTGATGTGCCATCAACGTTCGGTATTCCCGATCTATGAGGATGCAGTAACCATGGCTGTTAATGCGGTGAAACGGCTATTGTCGCCAGAAGAGATGCAAGACATCGAATTGTTAATAGTTGGCACAGAATCCGCCGTCGACTACGGAAAGCCCATTTCTACCTGGGTACATCGACTCTGTAATCTGCCTGAAAATTGCCGCAGTTTTGAAATGAAGCACGCTTGCTATGGTGGCACCGGTGCGCTAAAGATGGCAGCCTCTTGGGTGCAGGCAGGGATTCGCCCCGGCAAGAAAGCCCTTGTAGTGAGCAGCGATTATAGCCGCAATAGCACCAGTACCGTACATGAGCCAATGATGGGCGGCTGTGCGGTTGCCATGATTGTCAGTGCCGAACCCGCAGTCTTGGCGTTGAACTTGAGCGAAGCTGGCTATTGGACCCATGAGATTTACGATACGTTTCGCCCCACCGTCCGCCATGAAATCACCAACGGCGAAAAGAGCATGTATGCCTACCTAGATGCACTGGATGGTGCCTTTGAGCACTACGAAAGCATAGTGGGTGCAGTTGATTACGATGCTGATTTCAAGCGACATATCTATCACGCACCTTTTCCTGGGATCACCTTACAAGCGCATCAATCCATGTTGAATCGCCTAGACTTTGTAGAGCGCGAGATCGTGGAGGCAGATTTCCAAAAGAAAGTTGATCCAGGCCTCGGTTTTTCCAAACGAATCGGTACCTCCTACGGCGCGTCTACCTTTGTTTGTCTTTTGAGCCTTCTTAGCTCAGCCCATGCGCCCTCTGCTGGTGATGCGATTTCACTCTTTGCCTACGGCTCCGGCTGTCAGGGGGAATTTTATAAAGGCACGATTGGCGAACATGCATTGGAACGAGTCCCCGCCGCTCAAATAGAGCAGCATCTTGACCAGCGCCAGCGGCTTTCGGTTGCAGCCTACGAGGCCAACGAGCTAGCCCGCCAAGATTTACTGGACTGTGGTGATTACGTGCCAGAGACACCTTTCTTAAATGGTACCTATGAAGAGTGCTATCAGGGACAAGAGCTTTTGGTACTAGAGAAAGTTGAAGGCTATGAGCGCCAGTATCGCTGGAGCTAATCCAGTTCACGTTGAATATGACGCAAGTGTGGCTTGGTTAACGCTAGCTGAACCTGAGACAGGCAACGCCCTCAATACGGCCATGATCGGCGCATTGCGGCAGGCACTTTTAGAGGCAAATTCCGAAGCCAATTGCCGCGTAGTCGTGCTACAGGCGCAAGGCCCCGACTTTTGCAAGGGATTGGATCTCGAATGGGCCGCAATGGATAACCGCCAGCTTGGACAAGGGTTTTTACACGATGTGGCAGACTGTTTGGCGACTATCTCCCAACTAGATAAACCGGTGATTGCCTGGGTTGAGGGCGCAGTGAGCGGGGGGGGCGTGGGGTTGGTTGCAGCTTGCGATCTGGTATTAGCGAGTGCCAAGGCGACCTTTATATTGCCAGAGGTAATTATCGGCATGATTCCAGCATTGATTAGCCCCTTTTTGCTGCGTCGAATGTCTCTCGCCCGTTTGCGCTACCTTACGTTGAGCAGCCGTTCCTTGCAGGCGGATGAGGCAAAAGAATTCGGCCTAGTTGACGAAGTAGAGAGTAAAGCAACTGGTGACGTAGCCATTGGTAAAAATACCAGTAGTGAAAATACCAGTAGTGAAGATGCCAGCTCTTTGCACTCTATTCTTTCGACACAAATTCAACGCCTCTTTCGCTCCTCACCCGCCGCAGTGGCAGAGAGCAAACGGTATTTTTTGAAGCTAGAACAGGCGAATTTTTCGGAACAAACTGTGCTGGCCGCTGACCAAATCGAAGCATGGCTTGCGCAACCCGCTGTATCAGAAGCTCTCCAAGAATTTGCAGAAGGATTTACACCCGAATGGTGGGCGAAATATCGTCCAAAAGATCGGTCGTTTTGAAAACATCTCGAAATGGATGGTAACGATAATGCCAAAATGCGTAACAAGCCAGTTTTTGGAAGAAGGGATTCTTGAACTCAATGTCGATGATGCCGAGGCGCAAAACCGTCTGACAGTTCCCGTCATTGAGGAGTTGAGCGATGCCCTTGACACGCTGGCAGACGATCCTGCCCTAAAAGTTGTCATTCTGACCGGACGAGAAGATGTCTTCTGCGCTGGCGGCACTCTCGAAATGCTACACCAGATCATGAAGAACGAGTTTCATGATCGGCACCTGATCTTACCTCGGAAACTGCTGGATTTTCCCTTACCTGTCGTCTGTGCCGCCCACGGTCATGCGATTGGTGGAGGGCTGATGCTGGCTCTCTATTGTGATTTGGTGGTGGCATCTGAAAGCAGCCGCTACAGCGCAAATTTCGCTCATATGGGCTTTACGCCAGGCATGGGCGGAACAACCCTGCTGCCTTACTTAGTGGGTCCCCACTTTGCAGGGGAGATGATGCTAACCGCTAAGTTTTACAAGGGGCGCGAGCTACATGGACGCGGCTTGTTTAACTATATTGTTCCAGGTGAAGACGTGATGGAGGTTGCACTCGACTTGGCGCAACAAATGGCCGAAAAACCCCGTCACGTGTTGGAATTACTCAAAGAATCGCTGGCACTGCCCCGACGCCAGGCATTGGCAGAAGCGGTCTCGCGTGAGGATCTCATGCATAAGTTGAGCTTCAATCAGCCCGAAACGGCTGAACGAATCGAAAGTAGTTATTTGCGCTAAAATAAAAAGACAGGAGTCAAATAATGGAACGCACAGAAATTTTGAACACCATCATTCGTAATATTAAACAGAATATCGATGGCCTTGACGATACCACCATTGATCCACAAGAATCTATGGCTGCGTATGGTGCAAGCAGCCTGGATATTGTAGAAGTGGTCTCTGTCTCCATGCGTCAATTGCGCATCAAGATACCGCGCACAGCTTTGGCAGATGTGCAGAATATCGATGGGTTGGTTGATCTTTTTGCCGCCAAAGTGAGCGCATAGAGCAACATAACAATGCAAGTAACCATGTCAGCACCAACCAAGCCGCTCGAATCACCGGACATACCAGCGCGTTTGGTCTGTCCAGAGCCAGGTATTTTAGACGACCTTACCCTTGCACCCATGGAACGACGTGCGCCTAGCCCCGGTGAAGTGGAAGTGCAAATCGAGGCTGCTGGGCTAAACTTCCGCGATGTCATGATGGTCCTAGGCGTTTATCCTGGTTTGCCAGACGAGCCAATCGCTTTCACGGGTGACGTGGCCGGAACCATTGTTGGTGTGGGTTCAGGTGTGGATGGGTTTCGTATAGGGGATGAAGTGATGGGTTTTGTGCCCAACTCCTTTAGCTCCTATACGACGACGTCAGCTCATCTCATCACCCACAAGCCTGATCACCTTTCGTGGACAGAAGCGACAACGATTCCAGGCGTCTTTATGACTGCCTACTATGCTCTAGTTGAATTGGGGCGGTTACGCGCGGATGAGCGGGTACTCATTCACGCCGCAACCGGTGGGGTAGGGTTGGCCGCCGTACAGCTAAGTCAGCGCATTGGGGCCGAGATCTTTGCCACGGCAGGCAATCCTGAAAAGCGAGCGTATCTGCACTCAATCGGGATCCAACATGTAATGGATTCGCGGTCGCTGACCTTTGCCGAGGAAGTAATGGATAGTACGGCAGGGCGAGGCGTTGATGTGGTGCTCAACTCTTTGGCTGGTGACTTTCAGATCAGAAGCTTGGGACTGTTAGCTAAGTTCGGCCGTTTTCTGGAATTAGGTAAACAGGACATTTACGCCAACCACCATCTTGAACTCTATCCATTTCGCAACAATCTGACCTTCTTTGCCATCGATCTACAGCAGGCTGCTGACGAGCGTCCAGAAATAATCTGCTCACTCTATCAGAATCTTAGCCAACTCTTTGCAGAGCAGGAATTGCAACCCTTGCCGCAACGCATCTTTCCCCTAACGGAAATCGCCGATGCATTCCGCTATATGAAAAGAACCAAGCATATCGGTAAGGTGGTAGTCACGATGAGGGAGTCAAGATGATGGAGTCAAGATGATGAAGCAGACACTTGTCGTGCAGTCGATTTCAAACGAAGCTGGGTATGGTCAAGACGAGGCTGTGAGCAATAACATATGAATGTAGTGCCAGAAGGGATGCCACGACCAATTCAACAGCCTCTATCCTCGGAACGTGAACCCATCGCCATCATCGGGATCGGCTGCCGCTACCCTGGCGATGCCAATGGCCCCGAAGCGTTCTGGGAACTCGTCCGAGATGGGGTCGATGCGATTACCGAAATCCCACCTGATCGCTGGAGCCGCCAGGCATTTTATGATGAAGACCCAAGCGCAGCGGGTAAGCTCTATAGCCAGTGGGGAGGCTTCATCGATGGGATCGATCAATTTGATGCCTCTTTCTTCGGCGTAGGCCGCAACGAAGCAGCCCGCATGGATCCACAACAGCGCATCCTATTGGAGGTAGCCTGGGAGGCATTGGAGGATGGCGGCGTACCTGTCGAGAGGGTTGCTGGCACAAAAACGGGTGTCTTTATTGGTGTGGCGCGTAATGACTATGGTGAGATTCAACTAAGTGCTACAGAGCGGGAAGAGCTAAATGCCTTTACGACGCTGGGATTGGCCTCATGCATGCTGGCCAATCGGCTCTCTTACTTCTTCGACTTAAAAGGACCGAGCTTTCCCATTGACACGGCCTGTTCTTCCTCATTGGTCGCTGTAAGTTTGGCTTGCCAAAGCATCTGGCAGGGAGAATCGGTCATGGCGTTGGCGGGCGGTGTCAACGTCATCCTCAAACCAGAAGTGGCCATTGGCATGAGCCGGGCTTTTCTCTTGGCCGCTGATGGTCGTTGCAAGAGCTTTGATGCTGAGGCTGATGGCTATACTCGCTGTGAAGGCGCAGGGGTTGTTCTGCTCAAGCCACTCGCTCAGGCCCAAGCAGATGGCGATTCAATCTATGCTGTTATTCGAGGTTGTGCCATTAACTATGATGGACATGGCGACGAGATCACTGTCCCGAATGGTGTAGCACAGCAAGAAGCGATGCTGACGGCCTGTCGACAGGCTGGCATTGCACCCGAGCAAATTCAGTACATCGAGGCCCAAGGCACTGGCTCACTCATCGGCGATGCTATAGAAGCCAATGCACTGGGTGAACTCATTGGCATGAATCGCCCCGCTGACGCGCTTTCTGCTTATATTCCAACCTATATTGGATCGGTCAAAAGCAATATCGGTCATGCTGAAGCTGCTGCCGGTGTCAGCGGCCTAATCAAGGCTACACTAGCCCTCGAACATAAGCAGATTCCACCCAATTTGCACTTTCAGACGCCCAATCCCAAGATACCATTGGACGCGCTTGACCTGCAGGTTCCCCAGAAGCTCGAAGCCTGGCCAGCCCCGACAGAGGGCAAAATGCGCTACGCCTCCGTCAATGCGTTTGGCATTGGCGGAACCAATGCTCACGTAGTACTCAGTGAGGCACCACTACAACCGCATTTTGATGTCACGGATAGAGCCAGCGGTGCATCTGGTGACGAACCTGTCGTTGATGAACCTGTCGCTAGTGAAATTGAAACCACCCATGACGTAGACAGCATCACTGAACCATACCTATTCCCTCTCTCGGCTCGCAGCCCAAAGGCTTTGTCCGCATTAGCTGAGCGGATGCGCAACTTTTTGCTGCAAGCGGGTTCCGAACTGTCATTAGCCAACATCTGCTATTCGGCCTCCGTCCATCGAACCCACCATGAGCATCGGCTGGCCTTTCTGGTGACATCTAAAGACGAGTTGAGCACCCAATTGAGTGCCTTTCTAGAGAATTCGGATGAGGTTGAGGACCAAATCCTTGAGGGGCCGGAGCAGAGTAAAGAAGCGCTAGACGCTTCTCTTGTTCTCCTTCAAAAGCGCTTTCTTGCTGGCGAGACCGTTGGCTTTGGGGCTTGCTATCATGACGAATGCGTATTTGTTCGCCTCCCTACCTACCCATGGCAGCACAAGCGTTATTGGCACGAATCGGATGCCTCGCTTGCGGATCGTATGGGGCTTAGTGACGGACAGTACGATGAGGCCGTGACGCCAACTGCTGACATACAGAACCACCAGCACGTGGTTCATTATAATGCTGCTGCGGCCGATAGCGCTCCAACTAATAGTGCTCCAACTAATAGCGCTCCAACTAATAGCGCTCCAACTAATAGCGCTCCAACTGATAGTACTCCAACTGATAGTACTCCAACTGATAGCTCTCCGGCTCTGCTTGCGGTTCAAGGTAGCTCATTGCTGACGCAAATCGCGCAGAGCCATGAGCCACGGACAGAGTTATCCGCCCATATCAGCAGGTTAGTGGCCCTGGCGTTGGACCGAGAGCCAGCCGATATTGCCCCACAGCAAGGTTTCTTTGAAATGGGGTTCAGTTCGCTGCAAGCCATCGATCTGCTCAATCGTCTTAACCAGAGCTTAGGAATTACGCTGCATAGCACAGCAACCTTCAAGTATCCCACCATCGAAGCATTGGTTGATTATCTTCTCACCGATTCGCTGGGCAACGGGATTCTTGAACCAGATGGGCGTGAACCAACGAATCGTGCCCAGCATCGCCATTTGCCACGGCGAGAAGATCTTGCCAAAGACCAGGACAGGCCATCTTCAGATGATGGAGCTGAGCCAATTGCGATTGTTGGTCTCGGCTGTCGCTTTCCCGGTGCGAATACACCCGCTGAATTCTGGGAGCTACTGGCGAATGGTCAGGATGCCGTAGATGAAGTCCCAATCGAGCGCTGGCCAATCGATGCCTACTATGACCCTGATCCAGATAACCCAGGCAAGACCTATACGCGGTCGGGCGGTTTTTTGGAGCAAATCAGCCGCTTCGATCCTCAATTCTTTGGCATATCACCTCGCGAAGCGGAGGAGATGGACCCTCATCAGTGGTTGCTGTTGGAAGTCTGTTGGGAGGCCCTGGAACATGCGGGGATCGCACCCGATCAATTGCGTAATCACTTAGCGGGTGTCTTTATCGGCATGTGCGCGGATGATCACCTGCAAGCAAGTGGTACCTTAGCCACCACCGACATTGGTCCCTACTCTGTGTTAGGCAATGCCCGCAGCGTGGCCGCGGGGCGCATTGCCTACATACTCGGTGCGCAAGGTCCAGCCATTCAATTGGATACGGCCTGCTCTTCTTCCTTAGTTGCCCTCCACTATGCATGCCAGAGTTTGCGCCTGGGTGAATCCGATTTGGCTTTGGCTGGTGGTGTCAATCTCATGCTCTCGCCACGCAATATGATCGCGCTCTGCCAGATGAAAGCACTCTCGCCTGATGGGCGCTGCAAAACTTTTGATGCCGCTGCCGATGGGTATGGCCGTGGTGAAGGCTGCGGCATGGTCGTCCTCAAGCGGCTAGCAGATGCCAAACGCGATGGCAATCCGATTCTGGCATTGGTACGAGGTTCGGCCATCAACCACGATGGCCCCAGCAGCGGATTAACGGTCCCCAATGAGCAAGCACAAGAGAGGCTGCTGCGCCAAGCGCTCCGTGTTGCAGACGTTGCACCCCAACAAGTGAGCTACATCGAAACCCACGGCACGGGTACGCCGCTGGGGGATCCCATAGAGGTCAACGCCATCGGTAGTGTCTTTGGCCATCAGCGCACGACACCGCTTACTTTGGGCGCGGTCAAAAGCAATATCGGCCATTTAGAGGCAGCAGCCGGGATTGCCAGCGTCATCAAAGTGGTGCTGGCTATGCAGCATGAGCAGATCCCGCCTCAGTTGCACGTGCAGACACCCAACCCCTATATTCCGTGGGAGACCCTGCCCATTCGTATCCCAGAGCATCCATTCTCATGGAATGGCGAAGAACGGTTGGCTGGGTGCAGTGCCTTTGGCTTTAGTGGTACCAATGCGCATATCTTGTTAGAAGCCACCTCGACTTCCGCCATGCCAACTGAGCCAAGCGAACGCTCCACCGAACGCCCTAGGCATCTGCTGGCGTTGAGCGCTAAAAATCCAGCCGCTTTGCAGCAACTGGCAGAAGCATATGCAGACGCTTTGGAGACACAACCTATCGAGTCTGGCACCTCCTTGCCTGACGTGGCGTTTACGGCAAATAGTGGACGTACCCATTTTCGCCGGCGCTTGGCTCTCACCGCCAAATCTGCATCAGAAGCCGCTGAAGCCTTGCGCACTTATGCAGCAGGACAAGCGACACCAAATATAATCACCGGCGAGATTCGACCTGGTCAGCGGCCCAAGCTAGCATTTCTCTTTACCGGTCAAGGCTCACAAACTGCAGGTATGGGACGTCAGCTCTATGAGACGCAGCCGACCTTTCGCCAACTGCTCGAGCAATGTGATGAAATCCTGCAGCCTCTATTGGGTGAATCAATCCTGCCCATCATGTTTGGTGCTGAGTTACAGAGCGGAAAAGTCGCAGCGCTACAGCAAGAGTCGGCTGCGGCGGAGCAGCTTGGCAACGCAAAAACGAATGCCAACAAGAGAGCGATCTCACCGCATCACTCGGCCATGTTGTCACAGACGGCGTACACTCAACCGGCACTATTTGCCTTTGAGTATGCACTAGCCAAACTCTGGCAGTCCTGGGGGATAGAGCCAGCCGTGGTGATGGGGCATAGCGTAGGGGAGTATGTGGCGGCTTGCCTAGCAGGAGCTTTTACGCTTGAAGAAGGGTTGCAGTTGATCGCGGCGCGTGGCCGCCTGATGCAGGCACTGCCTCAGACATCGCTCGATGCACCTTCCTCGGGTGGGGAGATGGCGGCCATCTTTGCTTCCGAATCAACAGTCGCAGCGGCAATGGAACCTTATGCGGATCAGGTCGCGATTGCCGCGTTGAATGGCCCACAAAACATAGTTATCTCTGGTGCAGGACAAGCCGTGCATGCCATTGTTGAGAAGCTAGAATCCCAAGGGATTGATGCCAAACTTCTGCACGTTTCTCACGCTTTTCACTCACCATTGCTTGAGCCAATGTTGGACGAGTTTGAGCGGCTTGCCGAGCAGCAACACATTGCGCCATTGAAGATACCCCTGGTATCCAATTTGACGGGCGAAGTGCTGCCTACAGGAACGCTTCTTGATGCCCACTATTGGCGCGCACACACGCGGGAAACCATCCAATTTTCTTCCGGCATTGAAAAGCTGCTAAGACAGGGTTACACATTCTTTTTAGAGATCGGTCCCAGGGCTGTCTTGTCTTTTTTAGGTAAACAAATTAGTGAAGATGCTGCCCTTGAGGCTCATTGGCTACCATCCGTGACCAGCAGCAAGGATGCATGGCCCACACTATTAGAGACCTTATCCACTCTTTATACTCACGGTGCCGTCGTTGATTGGGCGGGTTTTGAAGAGGGGTACTCGCGAAAGCACGTGGTGCTTCCTACCTATCCATTTCAGCGCACCTTCCAGCGTACTTCCCAGAATGGGCTAGGTTGGAGCACTGAAACTATTAAACATATGAATGGTCATACAGATATGCAAGCGACAAATAGTACGAATGAGGTTCCACTTCGATACCCCCAATTAGAGGCTGAGCTGCAAAAGATTGTTGGGGAGACACTTAAGTTGGATCCGACCGCAATTGAAGTAGATCTTCCCTTAATCGAGTTGGGCGCGGACTCGCTCACCTTGGTCAATGCTGTGCGGACAATTGAAAGCAGCTTTGGCATCAAAATCAGCGTCCGCCAGTTCTTTGAAGAACTGCCTACTGTAACAGATCTGGCAACCTATCTCGAGCAGCAATTACCCGCCGGCTGGGGGGAAGCCGAGCAGAGGAATGATGAAGCCGTCAACGGTGCAGGCCTAAGCAGTTTGGGAACCAATGCTGGGGGGACGAATGGTGTCGCAATCCATGAGACAGGGGCCAACAGCACTGGGGCCAACAGAATAGCTACAAATGGCACCGGAACAAATAGCACGCAAACAAACAGCGGGGGGACCAATGGTTCGTTCCACCCGTCGAACGGGTCAGCTGTGGTTCCCAATGTCACTCAGCCAACTGCCGTTCATCCAGTCGCTTCTCAGCCAGCGGCTGCTCAAGCGGCAATGCCTGGGCAACATTCCATGACACCGCCTTCCATGGCACTGCCACCATCTGATGCCGGTGAACGGGAACGAATCATTAACGGCCAACTACAAATGCTTGGCCAACTGATGACGCAGCAGCTAAATTTACTGCAGGGAACGGCTTCTGTTCCCCAAGCGTTTGTGCCAAATGTACCCCTCCCTGAGAACCAACCAGCAGGTAACGGGGCGAGTGAAACATCTGCTGGGACGGTCGCATCCGAATCCGCTCTGCCTATGTCTGAGCCTTCGCCCGGCCCTAAGCAAAACCCTGCCGTACCAACAAAGCCGCGAGCGCAACAACCACAAACGGTTGGCCCCTGGCGACCAACACAGACCCAAAAAAGCCTCCTATCCCCTCGGCAGCAGGCTCATCTCGATGCATTAATTGCCCGCTACAACGAGCGTACACATACCTCTAAAGAATTGACGCAACAGCACCGTGAGGTATTGGCAGATAGCCGTGTCTCTGTGGGTTTCCGTTCCTCTATCAAAGAGATGATTTACCCCATTATGGGAGAGCGAGCGCAAGGCGCACACTTCTGGGACGTTGATGGCCACCATTATATTGATATGACAATGGGGTTTGGTACTTTGCTCTTTGGGCATACACCGCCTTTTCTGCAGGAAGCACTGTTGGCACAACATCAGCTTGGTGTTGAGATTGGGCCACAGCTCAAGATTACGGGCGAAGTTGCCCAGCTAGTTACTGAGCTAACTGGGATGGAACGGGTCACCTTCTGCAACTCTGGAACAGAGGCAATGATGGCGGCGATTCGTCTGGCCCGCGCCGCCACGGGACGTACAAAGATCGTTCATTTTGGCGGTGCCTATCATGGACACTCAGACATGACGCTGGGCATGGCCACCGATGGCAACGATGATCCTCGGGCCATAACCTTCTTCCCTGGTATTTCTGAGAATATTTTGGCTGATGCAATGGTGCTCGAATATGGCAACATGGATTCACTGGAGATTATTCGTGCTCATGCCCATGAATTGGCGGCCGTGTTGGTCGAGCCAATTCAGAGTCGTCGCCCAGAGCTGCAACCCGTTGAGTTTGTGCAGGCACTGCGCCAGTTAACTGAAGAGACCGACATTGTCCTGATCTTCGATGAGATGGTGACCGGATTCCGCATCCACCCAGGGGGCGCGCAAGCTTGGTTTGGCGTGCAGGCTGACTTAGCCGCCTATGGCAAAATTGCTGGGGGTGGAATGCCGATAGGGATTGTCGCGGGTAAAGCCTCCATCATGAATTACATCGACGGGGGTGTTTGGCGCTATGGGGACGACTCATACCCCAGCAAAGAAACGATCTTCTTTGGCGGCACCTTCTGCAAGCATCCATTGGCCATGGCGACTGCCAAAGCAGCCCTTACCCATATCAAATCAATTGGGCTGGAGGCGTATGAGCAGCTCAATCAACGTACGGCTAACTTTGCTGATACCCTGAATGACTACTTTAAGGCTGAGGAAGTGCCGATCAGCATTGTCTATTGGGGCTCTCTCTTTCTCTTCCGATTCAAGAGCAACCTAGATGTCTTTTTCTTCCACCTACTGGAAAAAGGCATCTTTATGTGGGAATGGCGCAACTGCTTCTTGTCCATGGCCCACACAGACGAGGACATTGCCTATTTTATCCAGGCTGTTAAAGAGACGGTAGAAGAGCTGCGGAGTGGCGATTTTTTAGCACCAGCCCCCACCGGTAGCAAAGCATCGGGTGGGGGAAGTGCTATGCACCGAAACCTTTCAACAGCCACAGCTTCAGCCACAACAGCGTCTGTGACTTCACCAAAATTACACGCTGCTCTGTACGAGAATCGGAGCTTAGACTCTGACTACGGCCATGTCGAAAACTCTGGTGCTCACCACAACCGCACTATAAATCTAACAGATGCTGCAGCGTTTAACCCGCCGTCCAAACGGCAGGCTACACTTCCTTCTAGCGAGCAGAATGACCCTGTGGGCAAGATGCACTTTAGCTTCTACTACTTTGGCCTATACGATGCGAGGTATGCGCCAGGAAAGTATGATCTGCTGATCGCTGGTACACGTTTCGCCGATGCCAATGGCTTTCGTGCTGTTTGGGTCCCAGAGCGTCACTTTCATGAGTTTGGTGGCTTTTCCCCCAACCCATCAGTTCTCTGTGCGGCTTTGTCCCGTGAAAGCACAAATATCCAGCTACGGGCAGGCAGCGTTGTGCTACCGATTCACCACCCGGTGCGCGTGGTTGAGGAATGGGCTGTCGTGGACAATCTCTCAAATGGTCGGGTGGGGCTGGCCATGGCATCGGGCTGGCATCCGAATGACTTTATCTTTGCGCCAGAGAACTTTGGCCAACATCGGGATCTGACCTTTGATACGATCGAGACAGTTCGCAAGCTTTGGCGGGGTGAGGCTGAGACTTTTACCAATGGCGCAGGCAACGAGACGCCCATCCATGTCTATCCCTTGCCCGTACAGAAAGAACTCCCGCTCTATTTGACCATTGTCAACAATCCCGACACCTATGTCAAAGCGGGTGAACTAGGCGTTGGTATTCTCACAAATCTAATGGGGCAAAGTCTGGAAGAGTTAACCCAGAATATTGAACGTTATCGTACGGCCCGTGCCGCTATGGGTCATGATCCAGACACGGGCGAGGTAGCTGTATTGATGCACACCTTCGTTAGTGATGATTTGGCCCATGCTCGAACGGTGGCCCGCCAGCCGCTCTGTGACTACTTCCGCTCTACCATTGGGCTCTTCAAAAGTATGGCGGAAAATATGGGTCTACAGAACAATTTTGATGAGCTGAGCAAGGAGCAGCAGGACGAGTTTCTCAACTTGGTCTACGAGCACTATGTGGAAGAGCGGGCCTTAATTGGTACACCAGAGAGCTGTGCCGAAATTGTGGAGAAGCTGCAAAAGATGGGTGTGACCGAAATCGCCTGTTTTGTGGATTCAGGCATTGAGGACGCCACGGTAGAGGCCCATTTCCCACAGATGAATGCACTACGCAAATTGTGTCAAGCGAGATTGTCGCAAGCGCGATCAGAACAGACGGATGCTGATTCGCCCCAGGCTACCCCACCCCAGCCCTCCCCGAACTGGGGAGGGAGCCGAGACCGCGTCGATGAGATGTCGGTTCCTTCCCCAAACTGGGGGAGGCTAGGTGGGGGTGAAACCGCTCCCGCCACATCGGCTCAACAACAACTCTGGCTGATGGCCCAACTGGGCGAGATGGAATCGCTGGCCTATAACGAATTTGTTACGGTGACCTTGCGGGGAACGATCCATCTGCCGTCACTCCAGCAAGCACTGTATCAGGTTGTGGCTCGCCATGATGCACTGCGCACTACCTTTAGTGATGATGGTATGAAACAGATTATTCACCCGCCATCCCCGGTGGCGCTGCCGATCGTTGATTACACAGAGCTAGCGACAGCAGAACGGAATGAATCCATCGGGCAATGGCTCCGGACAGAGGGTGGCCGCACCTTTGACCTGCAACAGGGGCCACTCTTTACCGCAAGTTTACTCAAACTGGATGCAGGCGAACATCTGTTGGCACTCAAGGCGCACCATACCGTCTTTGATGGTTGGTCATTTTCTGTGCTGCTGTATGAGTTAATCACATTCTACAACGGGGCATATGGTGGCGTGGTGGCCAACCTCCCATCAAGCATGTCTTTCCAAGAGTTTGCTCAAGTTCAGCTCACCCATCGTGATAGTGTGGCCATGCGACTACATGCCGACTATTGGCACGAGCAGTTCACCACATCGCCACCGCCACTGGACTTGCCCACAGACCGTCCACGTTCAGCCCAGCCCACCTACACGGCAACTCGCCAATCGCTGATCCTTGGTGAGGAATTGGTCACTCAGCTCAAAAAAGTGGCACGCAGTCATCGCAGTACACTGTTTATGACGCTTTTTGCCGCCTACACCACGTTGCTCCATCGTCTGGCCAACCAAGACGATTTGGTGGTGGGGACACCCGTTAGTGGTCGCTTCGACAGCGCAAGCGAAGGGATGATTGGGTATGGAACTCATCTGCTGCCCATTCGCACGGCGATTGACTCTTCTGCCACCTTTGCCCAACATCTAGCAGCAACGCGCAAACTTATTCTGGATGGCTTTGAGCATGAGGCGTATCCCTTTGCCTGGCTGCTAGAACGCTTACAAGAAGAGTCACAGACCGAGCGTGCGCCACTTATCCGCACCACCTTTAACATGGATCAACGCCTCGATTTGTCCTCCTGGCACGGGCTAGAGGTTGATGTAACGTGGCAGCCCCGTCAGGCCGCACCTTTTGAAGTGACATTCAACGCCATCGAGATTGATGGTACGCTGCAGCTTGATTGTGATTACAACACCGATCTTTTTGATGAGGTCACGATTGACCGTTGGCTGAGTCACTTCCAAACGCTGATGGAGAGCATTGTCGCCGACGCTACACAAACGCTTTCGGCATTGCCCCTGCTCACTATGTCAGAGCACCAAAAATTGCTATCTCTCTGGGATGCACCGCCCCATGAGACCGGGCAGAAGCTGGAGACGCGCTGTTTGCATCAATGGTTTGAGATGCAGGCTGAACAGACCCCAGATGCGGTCGCACTGACCTTCAAAGCGCAGACGCTCACCTATCTAGAATTGAACCAACAAGCCAATCAGGTGGCCCATTATCTCCAATCATTGGGGATTGGTCATGAGTCGATTGTAGGGCTATGTTTAGAACGGTCGACGGAGATGTTGGTCGCACTATTGGGAATACTCAAAGCTGGTGGTGCCTATCTTCCGCTGGATCCTACCTATCCCCAAGAGCGGCTAGCCTTTATGGTGGAAGATGCCCAGCCCGTAGCCATTGTGACACGGAGTGATTTTATTGCAGATATACCACTCTCCGATACCCAGGTTGTCTGTTTGGAGCGCGATGCCCCATCCATTGCCAAGCTGCCCACCGAGAATCCCTCTAGTGAGGTAACGGCGGATCAACTGGCCTACATCATCTACACATCAGGTTCAACGGGTCGCCCAAAGGGTGCCTTGATTCACCATCGTAACGTTACTCGTCTCTTCAGTTCCACCGAAGCTTGGTACCACTTTGGTCAGCAGGATGTGTGGACGCTCTTCCACTCGATTTCGTTTGACTTTTCCGTGTGGGAGGTGTGGGGCGCCTTGCTCTATGGTGGTCGCCTGGTGATCGTTCCCCATGCCGTCAGCCGTTCCCCCGAAGAGTTTTATGGGCTGCTCGTGCGCGAACAGGTAACTGTACTCAATCAGACACCTTCGGCCTTCCGCCAACTTATCGGGATAGATCAACAGAAGACGGATGATCCGCTGTTGAAAGAGAGATTAGAGCTGCGCTATGTCATCTTTGGTGGCGAGGCGCTGGAGATCCAAAGTCTGCGCCCTTGGTTTGACAAATATGGCGACCAAACGCCCCGGCTTGTCAACATGTATGGCATCACCGAGACGACAGTCCATGTCACTTACCGCCCGCTTTCCGCAGCAGATTTGGCCAGCACGGCCAGCGTCATTGGGCAACCCATCCCCGATTTGCAGCTTTACCTGCTCGATCAAGCGCAGCAGCCCGTCCCGATTGGTGTAGCGGGGGAACTCTATGTGGGCGGTGCCGGTGTTGGTCAGGGCTATTTGAATCGACCCGAGTTGACGGCTGAACGCTATTTGGAGAACCCATTTGGGCAGAATCAGCTCTATCGCACTGGCGATATGGCCCGCTATCGGTTGCGTGCGGATGGAACCTGGGAGATCGAGTATCTAGGTCGAGCCGACAACCAAGTCAAGATCCGTGGCTTTCGCATCGAGTTGGGAGAAATCGAGGCTGTGCTTAATCAAAATGCCGCGGTGCAAGAGAGCGTGGTCCTGGTTGAAGGCAGGGCGGATGAGAAGCGATTGGTGGCATATTTAGTAGCGAACGTTCCCGATGAGGCTGACTCTTTCACCTTGCAACCTTGCGACCCTGCAACCCTACGCGACTACCTCAAGCAGAAGGTGCCTAGCTACATGGTTCCGGCGACTTTTGTTTCGGTGGATTCGATCCCACTGACTGCGAATGGCAAAGTGGATCGGAATGCACTGACAAAGCTAGGGCAGACAGAATCACAGGTGAGCATATCTATTGCCCCACCGAAGACAGATACAGAATCGACGCTTATTGACATTTGGTCTGACGTTCTGGGCCAACAGAGCAATGGCGCGCCAATCAAGTCCCAGATCGGCATCCACAATGACTTCTTTGACTTGGGGGGGCAATCTCTTTTGGTTGCGCGAGTGGTAGGACGCATTAATGCTGAATTTGGTATTGAATTACCCATGCGCACTCTCTTTGAATTATCGACGGTTGCCTTGTTAGCAGAGCGCGTTGACCTGCTCAAAACAGCCCAGCGCTTACAGACTGTGCCGGATGCCACTACAGCCCAAGAGGCGGAACGTGCAGAACCACGAGAGGAAATTCTACTGTGAAACTTTTGCCTGAATTTTTAGCTGAGCTGGAAGAGTGTAATATAAAGCTCCAGCTCAAAGGTGACCAACTAGCCTGTAGCGCACCAGAAGGGATGTTGACACCAGAGTTGGTAGAACAGTTGCGCACGCGCAAGGCTGAACTAATACAATTCCTCGGGGGGGCACAAGAGTCGCTGACCCATGTTCCGATTCAACCAATTGCACGTTCCACGCAACCCAACGGAACAAACGGGAAAAATGGGATGCATGGAACGCATGGCCATCACAGTAGTCAACAGAACGGCCAACAGAATGGCCAGCCTACCCAGCAACCCGACCAGCAACCTGATCATCACGCCGAGGGCTATCCACTCTCCTTTGCCCAACAACGTCTCTGGTTTCTGGACCAATTGGGAAGTAGCAGTGCTTACAATGTCTCAGGCGCGCTCAAATTTGAGGGGCTGCTAGATGTTGCCATCCTCCAACACTCCTTTGCAGAAATTGTGGGGCGACATGAAATTCTACGCACCACCTACGACTCCGTCTATATTACTGGGGGCGATGAGGCACGCCAGTTTGTGGCAACATACGTGACGGTCGATCTACCCGTTGTTGATCTCAGTGGACTACCAGCAGAAAGCAGAGAGGAAGAGGTTGCCCGCCTGAGCAAAGCAGAAGCCCTGCGCCCCTTTGACCTCAAAAAGGATCTCATGCTGCGCTTACAGCTATTGCGTCTGGGCGATACCGATCATCTACTGTTGGTGACCATCCACCACATCGCAATTGATGGCTGGTCGCTGGAGGTTTTGGTCCAGGAATTGGCAACGCTCTACGATGCGTTGAGCCAAGACGCTCCTCCAATTTTGCCAGATTTGCCTGTCCAGTATGTGGACTATGCCCATTGGCAACGCAACTGGTTGCAAGGGGCTGCGCTAGAAAAGCAGTTGAGCTACTGGCAGACCAAGCTAGCCCATGCACCTGAATTATTGGCCCTTCCTACAGACCGTCCACGTCCGGCTGTCCAAGGCTATCAAGGGCGGAGCGTGGCCTTTGTATTGGGTGAGGATGTGACGGAGAAACTGCGCTCGCTGGCCCGGGAATCAGGGGCTACACTCTATATGACGCTACTGGCCGCCTTCAACGTGCTGCTCTATCGCTATACGGACCAAGCGGACTTGGTTGTGGGGTCTCCCATTGCCAACCGCGGTCGCCAAGAGTTGGAATCGCTGCTCGGCTTCTTTGTCAATACGCTGGCAGTGCGTACTAACTTATCGACACCGGCCGGCGATTCGCCCAGCTTTGCAACGTTGCTGCAAGATGTGCGTGAGACTGTTGAAGAAGCCTTTGATCACCAAGATTTGCCCTTTGAGAAGTTGGTCGAAACCATGAATTTGGAACGGCAGATGAGTTACGTGCCGCTGGTGCAGGTTCTTTTTACACTGCAACAGCCGCTGCCACCGCCCCAACAGTTGGTAGGTGGCCTCCAGCTTTCGCCCCAGGAGTTAGACGACTTGGTGGTGCGCTTTGATCTAGAATTACATACTCGGGAAGAGCAAGACACAATTGAGGCCAGCTTTGTCTACAATATTGATCTCTTTGACCAAGAGACGATTCAACGTATGGCGGCTCATTTTCAATCGCTTGTTGCAGGCATCATCGCCGATCCCCATAGAGAGGTTGGCCAGATTCCCTTGGTAACAGCGGATGAACGTCAGACGCTTCTCTACGCATGGAATGAGACGGATGCCGCCTATCCCCAAGATGCCTGTCTGCACCATCTATTTGAGGCACAGGTTGCCCACACGCCGAATGCATTGGCAGTGGTCTCTGATGTAGGGGATCACGCTGAGAACACCACGACATTAACCTACCGCGAACTCAATAATCGCGCCAACCAATTAGCCCACCATCTACGAGATTTGGGCGTTGGCCCTAATACATTAGTTGGGATCTGTGTTGAACGCTCGCTGGAGATGGTCATCGGGATCTTGGGTATCCTGAAAGCAGGTGGTGCTTATGTGCCATTTGATCCAGCCTATCCCCAAGAACGCATCACCTTTATGCTAGAAGATAGCCAAGTTGCACTCTTATTGACGCAAGCGAGCTTGGTAGAAATGTTACCCTCGACCCAGACTCCATTACTCTCTTTGGACAGCCAGTGGGATCAGATAAGCCAAGCATCCAGCGAAAAACCACGGGTGGATGTAGGGCCTGACAATTTGATCTATGTGCTCTACACTTCAGGCTCCACGGGCAACCCCAAGGGTGTCTCTATGCCTCATCGCTCCATGGTTAACTTGATGCACTGGCAGAAGCAGCAAGGGCAGGCTCAGCATTCTCGGACCATACAATTTTCGCCGATTAGCTTTGATGTCTCGTGCCAAGAGCTCTTCTCGACATGGCACGCAGGCGGCACGCTCTATCTGATTACTGAAGAAATGCGCCTAGATACAGATGCATTGCTGGCCTTCCTCAACAAGCATCAGATCGAGCGGCTCTTTCAGCCATTTGTAGCCCTTAACCAGTTGGCCACCATTGCCCAAGAACAGGACCCGCCGACAAGCCTACGCGAAATCATCACAGCCGGTGAGCAACCACAAATGACGCCCGCTATGGTCGATCTGTTTACCCGCCTGCCAGACTGCACGTTGGTTAACCAGTACGGCCCGACCGAGTCCCACGTAGTAACTGCCTACACGCTGACAGGGCCAGTCGATTCATGGCCTACTTTACCACCCATCGGGAAGCCTATTGCCAACAGCAAAATCTATATCTTAGACCGTGACCAAGAACCCGTGCCTATAGGCGTTCCTGGCGAGCTCTACATCGGCGGCGTCCAAGTGGCCAGGGAATATCTCAATCGACCAGATCTATCCGGCTATCACTTTATTGCTAACCCCTTTGATACAGGGATGCTCTATCGCACAGGTGATCTCTGTCGCTATACGCGCAGTGGAGATATTGAGTTTTTAGGCCGCATTGATAACCAAGTGAAGATCCGCGGCTTCCGGGTAGAGTTGGGTGAAATCGAGGCAACGTTGATCAAACATGATGGCGTGCGCGAAACCGCAGTGCTGGCCTTTGATAGCCCCCGCGGTAAATATCTAGCAGCCTATGTCGTTGCCCAAAATGGTTCTCTAGAGATGGAAGATCTTCGCGGCCATCTGCAACAGGAGATCCCCGAGTACATGGTTCCGGCCACCTTTATTGCCTTAGACGACTTGCCCCTCACCCCTTCGGGTAAGGTAAATCTGCGGGCGTTACCAGCGCCAGATGTTGCCGACATGCAGGAAGAATATGTGGCACCCAAGACGGAGACGGAAGAGGCACTAGCAGCTATTTGGCGAGAAGTCTTTAAGCTGGAGTTGATCAGTACACGGGATGATTTCTTCAACTTGGGGGGGCACTCACTGCTGGCCACTCAAGTCGTCTCACGCATTCGTGCTGCCTACGAGATAGTTCTGCCATTGCATACCCTCTTCCGCAAGACGACGATTGCAGAACAGGCTGAGCTTGTGGATTTATTGGTTGCACCAAATGTCTCCTCGTCGTTAGATGATGAGGAACGAGAAGCAGGCGAGATTTAGGGAACCGATTGAAGAAAGAAATAATAGGAAAGACCATGACACAAAAAGTTACATTTGTTGAGCTGACCGTCTATGAACGCGTGTTACCACTGGTGGCGGGCTATTTACAGAGCTATGCCTATAAAGATTCGGCCCTTAAGCAAGCCTACACCTTTGAGCACTATTCGGAATCGGTTAAGAAAGCGCCCGAGACCATTGTGCGCGATCTGATTAACAGTGACGGCGATATCTATGCCTTTAGCACATACGTGTGGAATAGTGGGCTGATGCGTCGCATTCTCCCCCCTTTGCTGGAAAGCAAACCCAATGCCCAATTTATTTTAGGGGGGCCACAGGTCATGCATCATGGTCACAAATATCTAGACCCCCAATATGAAAATCTTGTTCTCTGTAATGGGGAGGGAGAAAAGAGCTTTGCTGATTATCTAGCAGCCCTAACCGATATGCGCAACGGCAGCCAGCCAGAACTGGGAGATGTGAAAGGGTTGAGCTATTTCCGCGACGGCACGCTCATCACCAACCCGGAGCAGGCGCGCATCAAAGATTTGGATGAGATTCCCTCTCCCTTCCTGAATGGATTGATGCAGGGGGATTATAGCCTGACTGTTTATGAGACCAACCGCGGCTGTCCCTTCCGTTGTGCCTTCTGTTTCTGGGGTGCCGCCAACAATGATCGGGTCTATAAGTTCAGCGAGGACCGCCTCCGAGAGGAGATTACCTGGATCGGACGCAATGGCATCATGTTTATCTTTCTCGCCGACGCCAATTGGGGCATGTTGCCCAGAGACATTGGGCTTTCTCAACATATGGCAGACTGTTCCCAAACCTATGGTACACCTTCCATCGTCTATTTCTCGGCCTCCAAGAATCGACCAGAAAAAGTCACGACCATTACCGAGATCTTCGACAAGGCGGGTGTGGTGTCAAGCCAGCCCGTCTCGCTCCAAACGATGAGCGAAGTGAGCCTGGATAAGGTTGATCGGCGTAACATCAAGCTAGAGGCGTACACCGAGATGCAGGACATTCTCAAAGATAAGGGAATTAGCTCTCACACCGAGTTGATCTGGCCGCTGCCTGGCGAGACCTTTGCCTCCTTCCAAAGAGGCATTCATACCTTATGCGCGGCCAATTCAGGTACAATTATCTGTTATCCACATCTCCTTTTGCAGAATACCCCCCTCTATCATCGACATGAGGAGTTTGGTCTGGTCACGCGGGTGGCCGACGAGGGTATTGGCGAACATCACATCATCATCGAGACGGGTGATGTCACCCACGAAGAGTATCAGGCTGGGGTGCGCTTCTACTGTGCTGCGCATACGCTCCACAACATGGAGACTTTGTCAGCCGTAGCAAGTTACTTGCATCAACGCAAGCAGATTGACTACAACGAACTATTCATGGCCTTTGTAGCGTATTTGAAGGCACATCCAGAGTCACCGATTAGCCAGCTGAGCACCAATGCCGCCGAAAAGGATGATTATTACGATCATGCCTTCTTTGGGCGCATGGTTCACTTTACCCTCCACGTCCATCGTGAACATTTTAAGGAGCTGCTGGCTGACTTTGTCCAATCTCAGGAATGGTGGGCTGACGAGAATGTTCGGGTGCTCTTTGAGATCGATCTCTTGAGCCAGCCTTACTTTTATAGCAACACGCCTTTTATGGTAGGCAGCTACCCATTCCAGCAGATTGAGCTCGTAGAACAGGGGGAGCGCAGCTACGTTATTCGGGTGCCAGGGCCATATGTTTCTTTGGTTGAAGAATTTACCAACGCACCTAAACGAGCGTCTCTCAATGGCGCTGTGAACGGTGCTGTGAACGGTGCTGTGAATGGCACCATCAATGGCAATGGCTATGTGCATGAGCCAGCGGCAGATATCATGTTGCAGATTGATCATGAGCAGTCCCAGCTTCCCCACATGGACTCGCAGAGTCTGGAACACAACGCGACCAATTGCCACGGTATGTTGCTGCGCATGAACACGGTACAGCCCCAATGGTCTAACTATGAATTGGTGATGATTTAACGAAGAGTGGAGAGTGGAGAGTGAACAGTTAACTAGTCACCGTACAGTTTCCGAAATGAGGCTTCTCAGATTGTCATTTCCGAAAGTTGTTGTCGGAAATCCACAGTTTGGATGCCCAATAACTACACTCGGTCATGACAATTTCGGAGACCGTTTACTTCTTGTACAAAAGTGTATGGTCGCTAGAACAGTGAAGAGTGAATGGGGGGTCTTGGAATGGCTCTGGACAGATTCACAGTTGAGACACCCTATTAGATGAGCAAAAAATGGACACGACGCTTGACTTACTTTTAGATCTAAAACAGAAGAATATCCATCTATGGGTGGATGATGATAGGCTGCGTTATGACGCGCCCAAGGGTGCCCTGACGCCGGAGTTGGGTGCCCTGCTGCGCCAGCACAAAGCCGATCTGATGGATTTTCTGCGTACGACCGCGCCAATGCCATCTACAGCCATCCAGCCCGTTGATCGCACGGCACCATTGCCTCTCTCTTTTGCCCAAGAGCGACTTTGGTTCCTGGATCAGCTAGAAGGTAGCAGCGCCGTCTACAATCTGCCGGAGGCGTGGCGTCTGGAAGGACCATTGAATGTTGACGCATTGGAGCAGAGCTTGCAGGCCCTTGTAGCTCGCCACGAAAGTCTGCGTACTACCTTTGCGGCAGAAGATGGGGTACCTTATCAGCTCATTCATACTGAGCTACCCATTGAACTGCCCCTTACAGATCTACGTGGATTTGAGCCAGAGATGCAAGAAGCCGAAGTGGAGCGACTTACCATTGCAGAAGCCACGCATCCCTTCGATTTGAGTCGCGATTCAATGATGCGGGCCACCCTCCTACGCGTGAGTCCACAAAACGGGACAATGGACGCCGCACATATTTTACTACTTACCTTCCACCATATTGCCATTGATGGCTGGTCGATGGGCATTCTGCTGCGCGAGTTGGCTGGACTATACGAGGCGTTCAGCCAAGGGCAGTCGTCTCCGTTCACGGAGCTCGTTCTTCAATATGCAGACTTTGCCGTATGGCAGCGGGATTATCTGCAAGGAGAGGTACTAGACCAGCAGTTAGGCTATTGGCAGAGAACATTAGCGGGTGCGCCAGAGCTCTTGCAGTTGCCGACGGACCGTCCGCGTCCTGCACAGCAGAGCTTTCGTGGGGATGTGATGCCGCTGACTCTGGACGATGAACTGACCCAACAGTTGAAAGCGTTGAGCCAACAGCAAGGGGCCACGCTCTTTATGACGCTGCTGGCGGCATTTCAAGTGCTTCTATCGCGCTACAGTGGGCAGACGGATATTGTAGTGGGGTCGCCCATTGCCAACCGCAACCGCCAAGAGGTCGAGCCGATGGTAGGCTTCTTTGTCAATACGCTGGCGCTACGGGCGGACCTCTCCAGTGAACCAACCTTTGTAGAGCTATTGGCTCAGGTTCAAAAAACAACCCAAGCCGCCTATGCCAACCAAGATATTCCATTTGAGCAAGTGGTTCAAGAGTTACAAATAAGCCGCAGTCTGAATCACAGCCCGCTGTTTCAGGTCATGTTTGCTCTGCAAAATGCGCCTATGGAGGCATTTGCGCTGCGCGATTTATCCGTGTCCCTGTCAGATATTGATATTAAGGTTACACGCTTCGATATTGAAATGCACTTTTGGGAAGTGGATTGTTATCTTCAAGGATACTGTATTTTTAATAGCGACCTTTTTGATAAAGCAACGATCGAACGGCTAATGGGCCATTTTCAGACATTGCTGAATAGCATTGTCAAACAGCCCTTGGCATCGATTGCCGAACTTCCGCTACTAACAGAACAGGAACGGCGGCAACTGCTAAGTTTGGGGCGTGGAACTGCAATGGATTACCCCAAAGCGAAGGGCATCCACCACCTCTTTGAAGAACAAGTGAGCCGTACACCTGACGCGGTTGCTCTCTGCTACGGGCAGGAGCAGCTTACTTACCGCGAACTCAATAAGCAGGCGAATCAGTTGGCCCACCACCTCATCACGCAAGGCGTTCAGCCGAATTCACTGGTTGGTGTCTCTGTCGAAAGATCAATAGGGATGGTGGTAGCTTTGCTGGCTACCCTCAAGGCTGGCGGCGTCTATCTTCCGCTCGATCCCACTTACCCTGCTGAACGGCTACGCTTTATGTTGGACGATGCCAAAATCAATATGTTAGTGGTTGGTCAAGGTACATTGGCGCTTTTACCTACAACTGCGGCCATCATCGTTGATCCGGCAATCGCAACCGGCTCGATAACCAATCCCGCTGTCGATTGTGAGCTGACAAATCTTGCTTATGTCCTCTACACATCTGGCTCGACGGGACAACCCAAAGGAGTTGCAGTTCCCCACCGTACCCTGTGTAACCTCATCACTTGGCAAGCGCACGAAAGTTACGCACCTGAGCGCACCCTGCAATTCGCGCCTATGAATTTTGATGTTTCGTTGCAAGAGCTTTTTGCTACGCTCTGTGTCGGTGGCACATTGGTACTCGTTGATGAAGAGACACGGCGCGATCCCTATGCCCTGTTGGTCTATTTACGGGCAGAACGGATCACGCGTCTCTTTCTGCCCTTCATTGCCTTGCAACAGCTCGCCGAAGTTGCCGAGGGGGAAATGCCGCCAACGCTGCGTGAAGTGATGACCGCGGGCGAGCAACTTCAGATTACCGCAGCAATTCGCACATGGTTTCGTGTCAGCCGATGTATCCTAGTAAATCAATATGGCCCTACAGAGAGCCACGTTGTCACAGCCCACAAACTAGCTGATGATGTGATGACCTGGTCAACGTTGCCGCCGATTGGTCATCCCATTGCCAACACCGAACTCTACATCTTAGACTCTCACGGAGAGCCTGTCCCGATTGGTATAAACGGTGAATTACACATCGGGGGTGATGTGGTTGCTCAGGGTTACTTGCACCGAGATGAATTAACCCAAGCCAAGTTTGTTGGGAATCCTTTTGGTGAAGGTCAACTCTACAAGAGCGGAGATCTCTGTCGCTGGTTACCGGATGGCAACATCGAATTTCTTGGTCGCATTGACACGCAAGTGAAAATACGCGGTTTCCGCGTGGAGCTAGGTGAAATTGAAGCACAGCTAAGTCAATATCCCGCTGTGCGCGAAGCAGCGGTTGTTGTTCATGAAGCAAGTGGAGGCAACAAAGAGTTAGTTGGGTACATTGTGGGCAATAATAAGGTGGATATTTCAGGCTTACGTGATGCGCTCAGCCAACAGCTACCCGATTACATGGTCCCCGCGTATTTTGTCCAACTAGAGACCATGCCTCTCACGCCCAGTGGCAAAGTTGACCGCCGCACCTTGCCTGCGCCGGACACGGGTACGCTGTCCGCCGAAACAGAATATATTCCACCAACGACGCCAACGGAGATGATATTGGCGGGAATGTGGTGTGCCTTACTTGGCCTAAACAAGGTAGGAGTCGAGCACAATTTTTTTGCATTGGGCGGGCATTCTCTGCTGGCTACCCAGGTGGTTTCCCGTATTCGCCAGCGCTTTGCAATTGACTTGTTGGTGCGCACACTCTTTGAGAACGCGACGATATCGGCTCTGGCCAACGCAATCGATCTTGCGTTAAACATCGACAAATCCACAGCCCAACCAACAGAGTCACCGACAATCTTACCAACCGATCACACTACATCGCTGCCCCTCTCCTACGCCCAAGAACGCCTGTGGTTCTTCGAGCAACTGGTCGATGTCGAGAGCGTCTACAATATGCCCATTGCGCTCAGATTGCAGGGGTCGCTAGATATTGGTGCACTTGAGAGAACCCTGTACGAGATTGTAGCGCGGCACGAGAATCTGCGGACAACGTTTGTCCCAAATACAGATTCCGCAACAGTTGAGCAAATGGTCAGTGGCGACATAGCGCTAGGGCAACCCGCTCAGGTAGTTCAGCCAGCGAGCTTCACGCTTCCTATACTTGAAGTCAGCGCGGTCAATCCACTAGAAGCGAAAACGGAAATATATCGGCTTGCTAACGAAGAGGCACGTACGCCCTTTGCTTTTGCGCTAGAACCGAGCTTTCGGGCCAAGTTGCTGCGGCTATCAAGCGGCGACCATGTTCTGCTCTTGACTTTGCATCACATTGTTTTTGATGGCTGGTCAACGGGCATTCTGTTTCACGAATTGTCTGAGCTTTACCGGGCTTACAGTAGCGGTGAATCTTCACCGCTACCCGAGTTACCGATTCAATATGCAGACTTTGCCGTCTGGCAGCGGCAGTGGCTTGGTGATCAAGAGATGGAGACGCAAATTGCCTATTGGCAGAAGCAACTATCAGGGCTACAGGCCTTCTTGCCGTTGCCAACGGACTATCCGCGCCCGGCTGTACAAAGCTACCAAGGGGACGTCTATGAATCTCATCTTCCGGCTGACTTAATGGCGCGCATCACCCAGTTGAGTGTTGCCACCGAAACGACTCCATTTATGATCCTGTTGGCTGCTTATACGCTTCTCCTTGGGCGCTACAGTGGTCAGAATGATATTGCCGTGGGGACACCAATTGCCAACCGTAACCGCGTTGAGATTGAGCCGCTGATTGGCTTTTTTGTGAACACGTTGGTCATGCGCACAGATTTGAATGGTAACCCCACCGTTCGGGAGCTACTCTCTCGCATTCAGCAGACAACCTTGGATGCCTATCGCTATCAGGATGTCCCATTTGAGAAGGTAGTTGAAGCAGTTAGCCCTGAGCGCTCGCACAATCACTCACCGCTGATTCAGGTTCTCTTCCAGTTTGCCAATACGCCCAAAGCATCTATCAACATCCCTGGATTAGTGGTTGAAGAACTGGACCTTGACTATTCCTTTGCCCACTTTGATATTACCCTGGCTATTCAGCCCGACGATTCAGGCATGGCTTGTTACTGGAACTATAACACCGATCTGTTTATGCCTGCATCGATTGGAGCGATGGCTGGCCATTTTCAGACGCTGTTAGCAGGGTTTGTAGATTGGGGCCTCAATGAGGTGGCACAACCGATCGGCGAACTACCTATTCTAACCCCCACAGAGCACACCCGCATTCTAATCGACTGGAATGCGCCGACCGAACAATATTTACACAAGGCGAACTGTTTTCACCATCTCTTTGAGGCTCAGGCAGAGTGTACACCCAATGCTGTAGCTGTGCTTTTTGATAGAGAGTGGCAAGGTGGCAACTCTGCAACCTGCTTAACCTATGCAGAGCTTAATGCACGGGCCAACCAAGTTGCCCACTCTCTGCAATCCCTGGATATCGGACCAGAAAAGATTGTTGGTCTCTGTGTAGAGCGCTCAATCGAATGGACCATTGGATTTCTCGGGATCCTCAAGGCTGGTGGCGCGTATATGCCTATCGATCCTGCTTATCCTCCGGAGCGTCTTGCCTTTTTGTTGGATGATGCTGCCCCATCTGTTATCCTGACGCTCAGCCAACACGCGTTGCTCTTTTCTGGGGAGATGTCCGTCATCTATTTTGACCGAGATTCCGCCCGACTGAACCAACAGTCAACCGAGAATCCGGTGAGTGGCGTGCAGCCGGATAATTTGGCCTATGTCATCTACACATCTGGTTCAACTGGTCAACCCAAAGGTGTGCTGAATGAACATCGTGGCCTCGCCAATTTGGCAAAGGCACAGGTCGACATCTTGGGACTTAAGCCAAATAGTCGCCTGTTACAAGTCGTCTCACTCAATTTTGATGTTTCGATCTCTGATCTGGTAACAGCTTGGTCCGCAGGCGCAACGCTGGTCTTGGCTCCACCAGAGATGCCACTTGCTCCGGAAAATTTGGTACCTTTGCTCAACGATCTTGAAATTTCCCATTTCGGCATGGTGCCAACGCTCATGGCTACCATGGATCCGCAGACCGTACCCAACTTGCAGACCGTGATGGTTGGTGGGGAAGCATGTCCCCCCGAACTGGTCCGTCGCTGGTCCACAGACTATCGATTCTTGAATTTCTACGGACCGACTGAGGTGTCGATCTGCACCACGATCATGGATTATAGCGATTACACGCCGAGGCCTAACCAGTCGCCGCCGATTGGGAGTGCGGTTGCTGATAAGCAGCTCTACATCCTTGATGACCACCTACAACCGCTGCCAGACGGTATCCCTGGCGAACTCTATATTGGTGGGCCTAGTCTTGCACGTGGCTACCTTAACCGTTCCGATTTAACCTCGGCTGCGTTTATTGATAACCCATTCGGTGAAGGCAAGCTGTACAAGACAGGTGATCTGGTACGTCGACTATCCGCACGCAACCAAAATGTACCCGCTATTGAATTCCTAGGCCGGATTGACCAGCAGGTGAAAATCCGCGGCTTTCGCATCGAGATCGGCGAAATCGAAGCGCTGCTAAACGAGCATCCATCCATAGAAGCTGCGGTAGTCATTGTTCGTGGTGAGGGTGCTGACAAGCACCTGATAGCCTACTACGTACCAAGATTTGTAGCAAAAGGGAAAGCGCTCTCGGCTACCTTACGCGCGGATCTTAAACAGAAATTACCGGACTATATGATTCCAGCCTTTTTCGTGCCGCTAGACGCCTTTCCTCGCACGGCCAATGGTAAAGTTGATCCAAATGCCCTACCCGCACCAGATGTCGTACAGCGCTCAACTGCGTTAGTGGCACCCCGTGATGTTTTAGAACATGAATTGCTGGGCATCTGGCAGCGTGTTTTAGATAGCCGGGCCGTCAGCGTCTACGACAACTTTTTTGAGATTGGTGGACAATCGATGTTGGCGGTACAATTAATGGCGCGTCTGAACCAAGCGCTCGGGCAAGAGATCCCGATATCTCTGCTCTTTCAGGCCCCCACCATCGCTGAATTTGCCGGGGCCTTGCGCGAGCAGCAGACTACTGAAGTGGGGGCATCTGTTTCGCAGTCATGGATGGAGCAACCGTCTTTGGTTGCTATTCAACCAAGGGGTACAAAGCCACCCCTCTTTTGTCTGCCCGGTGCCGGTGGCAATGTCTTCGGCTTCTATGCATTGGCCAATCATCTAGGTCCTGAGCAGCCTCTCTACGGTCTGCAGACACGTGGTCTTGATGGGCAGTGCGCCCCTCACACCACGATTGAGGCCATGGCGACGGACTACCTGGCTCAAATCCGTTCTGTACAATCCTGTGGCCCGTACTATCTAGCCGGACATTCTCTAGGGGGACTGATTGCTTTTGAGATGACGCAACAGCTTGTACAAGCTGGCGAAACAGTTGCTCCCCTGGCCATCATTGACATGATTGCACCGCCGCTGGTTCCCGCACGGCAGGAACAGCACGATGAAGCCGCCTCATTGGTTACCGTTGCCGCTCAGTTGAGTGCAATGGCAGCACAAGAAGTGGACCTGAACATAGCGGCACTTGTCGAGTTACCAGCCGAAGAGCAAATTCTTGCACTCAAAGCCGCGTTGGAAGCCGCAGATATTTTGCCGATTGACAGTGATGTCACTCAAGTGCGCGGCATGGTTGCCGTCTTTAAAGCGAACCAACAACTCAAGTATTGCCCACCGTCAACTCATCCTGTGCCGATTCGCTTGTTTAAGGCGGATGAGCAATCTGCAGACCGCGCAATAGAACGGGCTAGAATGAGTAATCAAACCGCGGCTTGGGGGTGGGAGGCGTATGCAGCCGGCTCCGTTAAGGTGGTCGCTGTGCCTGGTAATCACTTTACCATGCTGGCCGAGCCGCATAGTCGTTGGTTGGCAGAAGCGCTGTCCAATATCGATTGATTGAAAATGATAGGAATGAATTCAATGACGTTAGTAGACATACTTGCTCAATCCGACTCACTTAATAGGCAGCGAAAGTTAACACGTTCACGGCCTCTTTTCAGCACACTAGCAAGCTGGAAATCACGCTTCCAGATGAACGCGAATAGACTTAGTACCCGGGTTGGAAAAGTGGAAGACCGCTATCAACTTTGGATGCGGACCAACTTTGACCCGCTTTTTGGTACAGCACGCAACCAGCAACTGGTTGAGATGACTGAGGAAAGCGGCGGATTGGATATCACTCCTTATGAGAAAACCCTGAACCGCAATATCGCCGTATCTGTGCTTACAACAGGGTTAGCCATCACTGGACGGCTTGTCTTTTTGCCGCTCCAGACGCTTTGTATTCCGTTGGTCTTCTTCCTGACTTGGCCACTGCTCCGGCGACTTGTCTACACATATCGAAACGGAATGCGCGCCCGATTTCAATTGAATTTGTTAAGCATAGCGAATTCACTACTTATTTGGGGGGGCGGTTTTTTCGTGGCCGGTGGTATTGCCTCAAGCTTTCTCTATCTGTCGGAAAAACTCATCATCATCACCCAGGATCGCTCCCATAAGAATCTGGTCAATGTCTTTGGTCAACAGCCACGTACAGTCTGGGCTATCGTTGATGACGTAGAAGTTGAGGTGCCATTCGAGCAGATTGAAGTGGGGGATACGATTGTGCTTGGTGCAGGGCAGATGATTCCCATCGACGGCGTGATAACTCGTGGCCATGCATCCATTGATCAGCACCGACTGACCGGCGAATCACAACCTGCAGAGAGGGGCGTTGGTGACGCTGTCCTGGCTGCTACAGTTGTTCTGAACGGGCAGGTTCACATTCGCGTTGAGAAGGCCGGAGAGGCCACGCTGGCCGCGCAGATTGGTGACATTTTGAATAATACGGCCAGCTATCAGATGTCGATTGAAACGAAAGCTTTTCAAGTTGCCTTGGCTTCCTTTTGGCCGACCATTCTAGGCTCTGCGCTAGCGGCCGTAACGGTGGGTATGGAGAGTGCGGCTGCCATTACCAATTCTTTCTTTGGCATCAATATCAAGATCACTAGCCCGATTGCCATGCTCAACTACCTCAACCTGGCTTCACGTAAGAGCATTCTGGTCAAGGATGGCCGTTCCTTGGAATTGCTGAATGAGATCGACACAGTTGTCTTTGACAAGACTGGCACCCTGACGTTGGATATGCCCAATGTAACCCATGTTTATACTCTTCAGGGCATCGATAAAGAGCATCAAGCTACCGAAGAGCAGGTTAATGAAGAGAAAATTAGTGAAGAGCAGGTACTGGCCTATGCCGCAGCCCTTGAACAGCGCCAAAGCCATCCCATTGCTCAGGCCATATTGAATGCTGCTGCTGAGCGTAGTCTGACCCTGTTCGATATCGATGAGGCCAGTTATGAGATGGGTTATGGGATACGTGGCCGAATCGACGGACATTTGATTCGTGTGGGGAGTGATCGCTTTATGGATCTGGAAGGAATTTCGATTCCATCATCTGTTGAGAAGATCCAAGACAACTGTCATGCCCAGGCCCATTCACTGGTCATGGTTGCTGTAGACGACCAACTAGTTGGCGCGATAGAGCTGGAACCTACGATACGACCGGAAGCCAAAGCCGTCGTCGATGAATTGCACAAGCATGGCAAAAGGCTATATATTATCTCCGGGGACCAAGAGCAGCCAACTCGTAACTTAGCCAGGTCCCTCGGTATTGAGCATTACTTTGCCAACACTTTGCCCGCAGACAAAGCCAAACTGGTCGAGCAGTTGCAGAGTGAGGGACGCAAAGTCTGCTTTGTGGGGGATGGAATCAATGACTCTATCGCGTTGAAGAAGGCCCAAGTTTCGATCTCTCTACGTGGAGCGACGACAATTGCTACTGATACTGCCCAAATTGTGTTTATGGATGGTGCGCTACAGCGTTTACCCGAGCTGTTCGACCTAGCACGTTCATTTGACGTCAATATGCGTGCAGGATTTGCCACAGCGATTATCCCTGGATTGGCAATTTTTGGCGGCGTCTTTTTATTCCACCTGGGCGTCATTGGTTCGGTAATTATCTTTAATATCGGGTTAATGGGAAATTTATTTATTGCCACGTTGCCTGCCCTGGCCGATAGACAAAGCCCGGAAGACAGTAGGTCGGTTAGTCAGTTAGTCAGTTAGTCAGTTAGTCAGGTGGTTTAGCTGAAGAGCTGAAGAGCTGAAATGCTGAAATGCTGACTAGCTGAAATGCTGACTAGCTACGATTACGTACGGAAAAACTTTGTCAGGAAAGCTATTGATCTGGATTTTTGATGGATAGTGAAAAATATTGACATCAACATCTTACAGTTGGCCTGATGTATCCAATTGTTTCTTGAAATATAAAACGTAATGGAGAGATAGAGCATGAGTGCAAACGTGTATCATGATTATTTAGTCATTGGAGCAGGACCAGCAGGAATTCAACTAGGTTATTTCCTAGAACAGAATCATCATGATTATTTGATTCTTGAGGCACAAGATAGTGCTGGTAGCTTCTTCGAAAAATTTCCTCGTACAGGCACATTGATCTCATTTAACAAAGTCCATAACATTTATGATGATCCAGAGATCTTGCTACGATGGGATTGGAATTCATTATTAACGGATGATTATAGCTTTCAATTTAAAGAGTATAGCAAGAAGTTCTATCCAGAAAGTAAAGAACTGGTGCAGTACCTTGGAGATTTTGCGGAGAACTATCGGCTCAAAATCCAATACAATACGAAAATTTCTCAAATTAGGAAAGAGGTCGATGGCACCTTTGTTTTGCGAGATATGGCCGGCAACACCTATGGCTGCCAGAGTCTGATTATTGCAACTGGCTTTGGGAAAGAGTATATCCCCGCTATTCCTGGAATTGAATTGGTGACAGAGAGCTACGGTACTGTCTCAATGGATCCAAACGATTTTGCGGGACAACGCGTCCTAATCGTTGGCAAGGGAAATTCGGCCTATGAAATCGCAGACAATATCCTGGATACAGCTGCACTCATCCACTTGGCCAGTCCCCAAACAACGAGATTCGCCTGGAATACTCGACATCCTGGACACCTTCGTGCCAATTACACACGGATTCTCGATTCGTATCAGCTCAAGTTATTGCATGGGGCATTGGATTGCACCATCAACGAGATTTCGATGGAAGATGGAAAATATGTAGCTCAAGTAGCATATGTACATGCTGATGGGGAAGTTGAGGAGATCATCTATGATCGAGTCATTCGCTGTACGGGTTTCAGCTTCAACAGAGCAATTTTTGACAGCACGTGTATGCCAGACTTGGTGATCGATGATCGGTTCCCGGCCTTAACTGGTTCCTGGGAGTCGGTCAATGTTCCGGGTATGTTCTTTGCTGGTACACTCATGCAACCCAGGGATTTTCAGCGAGCTGGTTCTGCATTTATTGACGGATTTCGCTACAATATTCGCACACTCTATCATCTGCTAAACAAGCGTTACCAGGGGGAACCCTTACCCAGCCAAGGACTGCCACTGAATGTCGAGACGATTTCCCAAGCAATCCAACATCGCGCCTGTCGAACATCCGCACTATGGACACAATTTGGGTATCTTTGCGATGTGATGACTGTGGATGAAGAGAGCCAAAAAGCGCAATACTACGAGGAATTACCCGTTGACTATGTCTTGACCGAAAGTGAATTTAGAGACCATCCCCATTATTACACCATCACCTTTGAATGGGGACCGTGGGATGGCGATGTGTTCGCCATTCAGCGCCATCCCAACCACGAAACAGCCTACACCAATGCCTTCTTGCATCCGATAATCCGTCGTTACTCTGGCACGACCCTCATGGCTGAACACCATATTCTCGAAGACCTATTTGGCATGTATTCATTTGAAGGAACAGCCAATGTCTATCGAACTCGCTCCGGACGTTCTATGGCCCAATATCATGCAGAAGAACACGATCAGCCATTGCGAGATTTCCTTGTCGCCCAGCTATTGCCAGAGAACCAAATGGATCTAGAGAGAGTGATGGCGTAGGCACGTTAAGGAACAGTATCTCTATCGGCTAACAGCCGCTTGAAAAGTGGCTGTTAGCCCCAATCCTTACTCCCTAATCTCAAAAAGACTCCCGTCCCCACGCCCCCAAACCTCTGGGAAGTACATCTGCTCTGCATAAACGGGCCGAACCTGATATGCGCCGGGAACGGTCGCCCGAGCTTGGAAGCGGTACTCATAGGTGCCAGAGCGTATGAAGGTGGCAAAAAAGGCTACCTTGTCATCTCGAATGTCCACGTAATTGGGAGACCACCAGTACCACCACCAGCCTCTCCGGTTGTGTACTTGCCCAGGCCGATCAACGTTTTCGCTCTCAGTTGCTAGGGTTGGGTCGATTGGCTCCATACCAGCCGGTAGGGGCGCTTCAACCAATACGTGATGCAAATCCGTGGGCGCCACCAACGTCACCGTTACGGTTACAACATCACCTATCTGTACTGATTCCACAGGCTGACCATCCATCTCCATGCGCCGAGATACGACGATGCCTCGCTCCCGAGCATCGACTTTGGATGCATCCAGATAGTAGCGCATGTAGGTTGTATAGTAGAACTGGCCAGACGAATTGTCCCGCTCGAATTGGAGCAGGCTAGCTTGCTCACTAATGGCATTGGAGACCTGGGTCTCTAGCTGCACTTTCTCTGCCAAGTTGCTTTCATCGAATGTCCCAGCACCAACCTCTTCGCCGTCCAGTGAGACGCGCCAGTTATAGTCTGCCTCTAACTCACGGCTTGCTTGCATCCAGTCCGTTAGTGCAATCAGAGACCAGGCATTCTCTTGCGTGGTGGCCCAACGCCCGGCCTTGCGAGCGTCCATCAACCAACGGACTACCTGGGGCAGCATGGGATCATCGGAGGCCAAACGGCTAAATGCAGCCAACGCAATCGCCGTGGTACGTGTATTGGTATTGAGGGTTCGATAGTGGACGGTTGGCTCGCTCCAGAAGATGCTGGTGGCCGTCAGCTCTGCGGTACCGAATAGATTATCCAACAGCGTCTCCACTCGTGGATCGGCTCCCGTTTCATAGATGCCCTCGTCATTGGACGCCATCTCACCCAAGGCCATGGCTAGGTAGGCCTTACCGTAATTTTGTAGTCGATCCCGAACGTCATAGAGGGCACTCGCACGACCTGGATCACCAACGCCTGCTTCCGACAAAACAAGATGCACAAAAGCCATCTGGTTGAGCACCCAATCATTATCGACCTCCGAGGGCGCACTGAACTGACCCTCTAGGTAGGCAATGGCTCGGTTCGTAGTCCACTCTGGTACGGCTTGACCCATCTCCTGAGCATGAATCAGCCCCCACAGAACATAGGCACTGACAAAGGGGGTGCTCTCTTGACCTGGCCAGTAGCCCCAGCCCCCATCGCGATTCTGTCGATTAACCAGCCGCTGTACGCCAATCTCAAGCTGCCGCTCTAGGCTCTCTTCCAAGGTCGGATTGACCTGCTCCAGCAGACGCAATGCGCGCACCGTAAAGAGATTGGGCAGGAAGCGGGAGACCGTCTGCTCGTTGCACTCATACTCATAGTGTTCCAAGTAGTCCAGACCATCCAGCATCCCCGCGGCTAGGCTCGGCTCGACCTGAATCAGGAGATCACTGGGTCCCTGGGCATCGGCTGGTGAGCGAACGGCTTCCACACGCGTCAACCCATCTACGGCCCCGGTCGTGCCGACTGTTTCCTTGGTGACAAAGCGCTTAACCGGAATCTCAATGCTTACGCCATCGGAGAGACCACCCGCTTCGCCAGCAAAGAGGAAATTGACGCTAGACGCAGTTGGATCCACATTGATGGTCCAGTCATAACGATTCTCTGTGCTGGCAGGCAAGGTCAGTTCATCAAGGATGCTTTCGCTGGTATTTTCACCCGCGATGGTGGCTCCTGAAACGCTCAAGGTCAGCCGCCCATCGGTTAGGTCAGCATCACTTGAATTGAGCAGAGCTGCACCAATCTGAACCCGATCCCCAGCCGTAAAGAAGCGAGGGAGCAGCGTGCGCATCTGCAGCCGTTTGGTGGCAATGAGATCGTGTTCTACCTCGCCAACGAGCGTTTCGTCCGAGACAGTACGCGCCACCAAGCGCCACGATGTCAGGTTGTCGGGCAGGTCAACCGTAAAGCCAAGCTGACCGTCTTCACCGGTCACAAGATCGGCGGCCCAAAAGGCCACATCCCGGAAGTCACCCCGAATTTCCAATCCACCGTTGCCGCCACCGCCACCACCTTTGGTTCCCTCAGATAACTGTTGAGAGAGCCGATCCTGGTTGATGTTGAGGAGTACACCCGTATCAACGCCGAGGCCTCGCGGGCTGTAGTAGATATTGACAAGGGGCGTTGGTTCCGCGTCAGAGAGGGCGAAAATAGCTTTGTCGACCAGGGCTAGGCTCACCTCTGTGTTGGCAACCGGCTCACCAAATGCATCCGTTACAAGAACGGTGTAGTCTACCGTATCCCCTGGGCGCACTTCGGGTTCAGACGTTTCGACGGTCAGCGTTAGCTCTTTCTCGGCTGTGTCCACCTGTAGCTGCGCATAGCCAATACGCATGGCTGGAAATTCGTTGGTTTCGTCTATCCCTTTGACCAAAAGGATGCTAATAAAGATATTGGGAATGTGGTCGTTGGTAATCGGCACCTCTAACGTCTCTGAGTTGCTCTCCAACGTGATCACTTGACTCTCCAGCACACCACCCCGCTCTAATGTGACCAGTGCAGTCACCGGACCCACAAAGGGACTGGGAATCAGCACTTGGGCCACGTCACCCACATTGTAGACCTCCTTGTCCGCCACAAGTTCAATGCGGTCATGATTTTCTCGCCGCCAGGCAACGTAGGAACCAAAATCACTGACATAGACAAAACCGGCGCTGCTTGTCGGCTGGTCCACACCCCGAGCTACAATTTGGAAGGAACCACCATCCGTTGGCGTCCAAGTAAAGGCCGCAGCCCCCTCGTCGTCAGCGCGAATGGTTTCAGTGAGAATGGGCGCCCGTTCAACTTCACTGCGCCAGTAGAAGGCCCCATCGGCTCCTTTTTCATAGACGCTATTCCACTTAAATTCCTGAACAATGATCTCCAATTCAGCATTGGGGTAGAAGGTCTGCTCCGGTGTCAGGGTGACCAGATCAACCGTACTCTCTTCGCCCTTCTTGACTACATATCTTTGAGGGCTAATGCCAATGTAGAAATCACTCTTGTGGATTACCGCCTCTACACTGCTACTGACAAATTGGTTGGTACTGCTCTGGACCGTGGCATCGATGATCCAGCGTTGGCTGCTAAAGCTATTGCTCAGATCCCCATCCAATTCGATTAAAAAGGTGCCATCAGGGCCGATTGTTCCCGTTCCTTCTTGAAGTACGCCACCAAAATTTTGGCTGCGGAAGGGATCATAATCATCTTCATCGGGATTGTATGACCGGAAGCTGTAATATCGTCGAGGTGGCTGGTCATCCCAGCGGAAGTTGTAGGGTTCAGCCAAAACTCGCCACGTTACCTGCGCACCACTTAGGGGGCCACCGCTAAAGTAGCGCGCTTCCAGGGTGGCCTTGATGGTGTCGCCTTCTTGGTATTCGGGTTTTTCGGTGGTGAGACTAATTTCAAATTCGGGTTTGCGGTAGGCAGCAACTTGAAAGGAAGTTCCGCCATACAATTGGGATTGTCCAACCTCCGAGCTGATATTGATGTTGTAGAAGCCGGTGACTGCTTCTTCTGCCAACTCAAATTCTCCATGAAGGGTGCCATGCTCGTTGGGCATCATGGTTTCATTGGTTAGGATATTGCCCTGACCATCGTAAATCTCAATCCGGACAGGTAGGTCGGTTGGCGGCAGAGCATAGCCATTGCCATCCCGCGCGCGTATGATCCCTTTCCAGTAGATCTTCTGTCCTGGCCTATAGATGGGACGCTCGGTATAGAAGTGGGTCACGTAGTCACTGCTGAAGTACCCGCTATTCAAGCCAAATTCCCAGACGCCGATGCCATCGTTCCAAGCGGTAGAGGCAACAGAGAAGGTGGGATTCCCAGGGACTCCCGTCAACCCAAGCAGGCTGTCATACTGCTCTGAGTCGTCAAAATTGATTTCAAGCGCTGCCACGCCTTCCTCATCTGTTCGGGCTTCTCCCTTGAGCGCACCCTCAACCCAGAATTGAACGGACCGATTGGCGATGGGTTCACCTGTTTGCAGATCGGTAAGCCAGGCAAGGCTATCGCCCTCTTTGCCCTTTTTTACGGTCAGGTGGCTGCTGCTGATTAAGATGACCTTCTGCTCATAGCGTCTCGCTTCATCCACTGAATTAGGCAGCGCAATTTCCAGTAGGTACATGCCGGGGGGGAGCCGATTTCCGTCGTTATCAAGTAGGGAAATGACTTTTTGACCTGTCTCATTGCGCTCAGCAAGATCCGTGTAGGATCGCTCCCAAACCCGATTGAGATCGGGTGACGGAATCGAGTACTTTCCCCAAAGATCATAGGCATTATCCCCACTCAGCCTGAAGAACTCATCCGGTGGCAGACGATAGAGCTGCACGTCCAGACTCTCCAGGTTGCGGTAAAGAATGCCAACCCGAGTGGTGGTGTAGGCTGAGAAATGGGTAAAATTCTCTAAACTGGTTCGGACCCAAGGCTGAAAGTCTCCAGTGGTGAAGCTGGTGGATACGTCGTCACCTATGGCATTGCCGTATGGATCGACCGTGGCCCCGTCAACGGTGACGGTGTAAGTCGTATTGGCCTCCTTCTGCCAGATAAGGTTGACCGATTTATCATAGCTGTTGTAGCTGCTGAAGACCTGGGTTGTAGTGAGCAGGGGGGTGACATGGATATTGGCCAGCACACTGGTCCGGCTCATGGGTACGTTGAAGCGTATCCGCACATCTTGCTCTGGCCTGACGGCTTGAGAGCCGTCTGTGGGCATGGTGGATTGAACTTTGGGTAGAGGTAAGGTGGAGAATATGGCACCTGCCTCTTCAAATAAGGGAGAGCCGACCTCGGATACGGCCGTTGTTGTGATGTTATAGATGTAGACCTGCCGCATTCCCAGGGGCTGTGTGGGTGTGAAGACCATGCTGGTTCTGGCCTCATCCCAGCCAAATGACCCTGAAACCTCTTCTGTCTCCCCTCCTTCGTTCACACTTCTGGCCAGTGAAAATGCTGATTCTACACTCTGTGGCTCCATGGACTGATTGAAGGTTAGCTTAATGACCGTATCTGGTGGAAAGGCTTGACCCGCGCCAATGGGATCCATGGAGACGACTGTAGGAGCTTCGGTTGTAAAACGGAACTGGTATGGCTCACCGAGTGACTTGCCCTGAGTCGTTTCAAACCCACCAATGGTGACTTGGTATTCTGTCGATCCAGCTAATGGTTGATCGGGCTGGAATGTGTAGATGCTAGTGTTTAGCCACTCTCCCGTGCCAGAGATGTCTGGTTCAATGGTTAAGGGCGTTGGTAGATCGGAGAGTTCATCAACCCCGAGCAGCGGAACCACCGGCTGATTGAAGACAATCACAATCGGTGCCGTTACATTGAACCCTTGCACGTCTGGACTCGGTTCGGTGGATGTGACTGCTAAAGGCGTCTCTCCGACCAAGCTTATGTTGACTGGCGTCGTGAGCCGAGTCCCCTCTGTTGAAGTCGCCAAGGTATTGATTGTAAACCCATAGCGTTGGCCCGCCTCAAGCTCATCAGGTATGATCGGTGTAAAAGTAATCTGATTTTCCTCAACTGTCACATTGGCAGAGATGGATGGCCGAATGGTAAGGTGCTCTGCCCCATCTGAACTCATGGGCTGATCAAAGACAAACGTCACCGGGCCACCATCCCACTCGGCCCCATCGGCTGGTATGGTCTCCAGCAGCAGAGGAGGGATGGCCGATTGGGCAAATAACGAGACGGGTAAACAAAGAGCGCTGAAAAGAATGAATGCAATAAAAACGAATACCCGCGTAAAAATCTTCATAATAAGAACTCCAATAATCCTCGGTTGAATTTACTCCTGGACATTTCTATGCATAGCTTCGTTTGAAAATAGGTGTTTGGTATCTCCGGTAGTATTTTAGAAAGTAACTGTTCAGCCCCCTGAGCTTGTCGAAGGGGTGCTTCGACTTCGACAAGCTCAGCCGACAGGGGCGTGAACGGCTACTTTAGAAACCACCTAATTTTCAAAACGACTGTATTTCTAATTCTATCCTTCTACCACAACCACAGATTCCTGGGAACGAACCACCTCGCCGCCCTCTTCCGGTTCCCCTTCTATCCAGAAACGGTGGGTGCCTGCTTCCAAAGTCCACCAACTGCTGAGGTGATCACTATTTTGGGTGCTACCGATAATTGTGCCGTCTTTCACCAGCCGCAATGTCTGCCAAGGGCTATCGGTGTTGGCAAAGCCGCTTAGTTCAATGCGCTGATGCTCTGCCGGAATACCATTGGCTAGGCGGAAGACGCTGTAAGACGCCGGCACACTTAGGACTAGCGGTTCGCTGCTAGGGATAGGTGAAGAATGGACAATCTCATCCTGAGTCGGGTAGGCTGGCGGCGTTTCGATACCGTTCGAGAGCATCCACTCTCGGTATTCTGCTGGCAGCATCCAGTAAACTCGTTGCGCCATTCGTTCCTTCGGCGTCCCGCGCGATGCACGTAAGCCGGTAGCCAGATCCACGTCGATGGCCACAAATTGATCATCGTATCGGGTTGGCTCGCTCTGTTCAATGAAGCGCTCCCGGCGCACCATAGGGCAGACGGGTGTGGGTAGAAGACCACTTGGCGTGCAAATCGCACGCTCTATAACCCCTGGAGGCTGGGTAAAGGAAGGGGGCGGTTCGTTATGGGCTGCCTTCATGAGATCGCGCCAGATAGGTCCTGCCCCGTCTACGCCAGAGACATCGAGCATGGGCGTGTTATCGGCATTCCCTACCCACACCCCCACAATGCGCTCTGTGGTATAACCCATCGTCCAATTGTCTCGCCAATCCGTTGTCGTACCTGTCTTAACAGCTGCCGGAAAGGGCAACTTGAGTACCGAATTAACCCCAAAACCGGGCGTACGCGCCTGATTGTCCGAAAGAATATCGGTGATTAGGTAGGCTGCTTGGGGGGAAATAACTGACCCCACTTCATTCTGCTGAGGCACCTCTCTAGCTTCTGCGGCACCAGAAGTCAGACCGTCGTCTATTTTTCTGGGGCGGGACAAGTTGGGATGCTCCAAATCTATCTGCCAATGGGGATCGTCAATCGATTCGATGGCTAAGATGGCGGTCGGATTGAGGGGATAGCCGTTCAAGAAGATGCCGTAGGCGCCAGCCAGATCCAGAAGTCGGACTTCGCCACTACCCAAGGTCAGGGCCAAACCATGTTCTCCGCTGAAGGAATCAATTCCAGCCAGGTTGGCAATGCGCTGAAGCGTCTTCACGCCAATGCGATTGAGCACTTTGACGGTTGGAATATTGTAGCTCGATCCAAGGGCTGTTCGCACGCTAACGGGACCATGGTACGTCCGATCATAGTTCACAGGTGTGTATGGAGCAATAGAGCCATCGTCTTCTTTGACAGGATAGCTGACCGGTAGATCGGCCAAAATTGAAGCTGGCGTTAGGGGGGATAGATTCGTTACGCTTTTCCATTTGGGATCCACGGCCGCGGCATACGTAAAGGGTTTAATGGCACTACCTGGTTGACGCAACGTGAGTGTGGCGTTAACGTTACCCTGAATCCTCTCATCAAAGTAATCTGGACTGCCCACCATCGTCAAAATTTCGCCGGTAGAGGCATCTAAGATGACCCCGGCTGCATTGTCAACCCGCCGATTGGGATCGATATTGTCTTGACAACGGCTGGGTGCTTGGCAATTGAGTCGAGCAAGTTGGTTTGTGATGGAGCGTTCAGCTTCATGTTGGAGGTGCAAGTCGAGGGTTGTTGTAATGCGCAGTCCCCCATCGCGTAAGCGTTCCGCTCCCAATGCTTCTGCTAGGAGTTCTTGCACATACATTACAAAATGGGGTGCTTCGATTTCAAAGAGGTTGGAGCGATAACGCAAGGGTTCAGCGGCAATCTGGCTCCTTTCCTGGGCGTCAATATAGCTAGACTCTTCCATGAGACGCAGCACAGTCAGCTGCCTAGCTTTGGCTACATCAGGAGCAATTAATGGATTATAGCCGGATGGATACTGGATGAGACCAGCCAATAGCGAGCACTCACCTCGACTTAAGTGGGCAGCAGGCTTGGCAAAGAAGACCTGGGATGCCGCTTCTAGCCCATAGGCAAAGTTCCCATAGTACGCTTGGTCTAGGTAGAGAGCCAGGATTTGATTTTTCGTGTAGCGACGCTCTAGCCGCCACGCCAGCCACGCCTCTCGTATCTTGCGACGTACGGTCTGCTCGTAGCGTTCTTCTGGCTCCATCAGCAAGTTGCGGGCCAACTGTTGGGTCAAGGTACTCCCTCCACTTACAATTGGATTGCCTAGGAGCACGCCGGCACGGGCGTTTTGCCAGAGCGCCCGTAGAATCGCCACAAGATCAATACCGGGGTGGTTATAGAAGCGGCTATCTTCCGTAGCTAAGATTGCTTGAACACAAGTCGGCGGGAGTTGATCGAGAACTAGATTGACTTGCTTGCCTGCATTGGGATCAACAACTTCATAGAGGAGTATGCCATGGCGGTCGAGGATCTGAGTGCTGGGACGTAAACGCCGGGTTTCTACTGCACGAATGGATGGTAAATCAGATAGAAGCCAATAATAGCCACCGCCTAAGAAGATGAGTAGCCCAGCTGAAAAAATTGTAAGTTGGAGGAAGAACTTACGCCAATTCATGATAATCTATATTGTGGTCGTGTGTAAGGAACGCGAACGAAATAACCTGAACATTTGATCGGGCTAAACCCGCTTGAAACGTACACGTTAATTCCAACTCATTCCTAATGGAGATGGATACTAATGTACTATATTTGGTTCTGCTTAGCCAATTTGGTTCTACCAACGTATTCATTCAACGAGTTCATGATCATTTCAGTTCCCGATTTCCAGGTAGTCGTTCACTTCCCCCACGTAGGCTGAGCTTGTCGAAGCTGATCCCCCTTCGACAGGCTCAGGGGGCATGAATGATTACATTTCCAGATAGGTTGATGTAAGTTCTCTATTGGGATCCGTGCCACCTATACCAGAGCCAAGTATAGTTGCACTGTGGACTCCTCCAGTTGTAAAATTGCTGGGTATTCATTTGAATTTCATTTAGGTGATTCCACAATTCAATTTAAGGAAACAATCGTTTTCGGTCACGCTAACTCTTCGAGAATCGCAACATGAAAAAATTTGCTCCCCTCAACCAATCTCCCGATGAGATAACCGACTATACTCGCGAATGGACCGGTGACCGCTTTGATGATGGTCGCCCCAAAGTTTCGGATGCACTGATCCAGCGGGTCAAAAATGTGACCATTACTGAGGCGTGGGGCATCCTGCGTGGGGATGGCTACCATCATCAATATGAAGATGGCTGGTTCTGTACCCATCCCGGAGAAGTGTTAGTCGGCCGAGCGTTAACTGCCATGTATATGCCGCGTCGCCCTCAAATGCGTACGATTATGGAAGAGAAGGGCGCGGAACTTGGCTGCGTGGGAGACCAGATCTCCTGGCCCATTGATATGCTGGTGCCAGGTGATGTCTACGTGGCCGACGTCTACGGCAAGATCGAGCAGGGGCCAGTCATGGGAGATAACTTGGCGGCCAGCATCTTCGCCAAGTCAGGCAATGGCGTGGTCCATGATGCAGCCATTCGCGATGTGGATGGGATACAAGAGATGCCTGGCTTTACTAGCTTTTTCCGCGGAACTCATCCATCCTACGCATCGCCTACGATTATGTTGATGGGCGTCAACTGCCCCGTGCGGATGGGACAGGTCACGGTTATGCCTGGGGATGTGGTACTGGGAAAACCAGACGGTGTCGTCTTTATTCCCCCTCATTTGGTAGAGAAGGTGGTGAAGACATCGGAATTGGTGCAGCTACGGGATCGTTTTGGTAAGGAGCGGCTAGCAGAAGGCACCTACACGTCTGGCGAAATTGACCGCCGTTGGGAAGATCACATTGAGGCGGACTTTTCTCGCTGGCTGGAGAGTCATATGGATGAGCTGCCAGTCCCCAAGGAGGCCATTCAGGAGCTGTTAAAGGAGCGGACATGGTAGGGTCGGTAGGTCGGTAGGTCGGTAGGTCGGTAGGGCCGCGGATTTTACATATACATCCCGCTTGACATTTTTTTGCCGTTTGACAACTATATCAAGCAACCGTATAATGCTTGTATACTGCCGTTGCTTTGAAAACAGGCATTTCCCTCAAATCCTACCTGAGTGACCAACGCCCGTTTTTGACTTAAGCTGAGTATAGTGCATTGTAAGCTAAGTTATGCAACATTAGAACCAGCGTTTTTCACCCTCACCTCTGGCCCCTCTCCCAGCCTGGGAGAGGGGAACCAAGCTCCCTTCTCCCACTTTGGGGGGAAGGCACCCAGAGGTACCCGGGATGGGAGCCTAAATTATCAAAACTTCGAGTACATTGTAATAGTCTTCCCACCCCCTTGTGTAAAACGTCCCATAAATATTTATATACCCTGTGTCCGTAACTGTATAGATTATTGAATCGGTTTTGCCAACAAGTTCAATAGTATACATGTCACACTTATCTGTCCCAGGATATCTACCCGACGATATCTCTAAAGGAGAAAACATTGTGAATGAGAAACACCGAAGTTCAATCCCCAGCCCAAAGAGGAAAAACATTTCACGACGGACCTTTTTGCAGCTTGCCAGTGCAACGGCTGGTGCAACCTTTTTCGCTGCTTGTGCTTCCCCAGCCGCACCAGAAGCAGAGCCAGAAACTAGCTCGGAGAGTATGGCTTCTGAAGCGGAGATGAGTCCTGCTAGTTGGGAAGGTGGAATGATGCGCCCCGAAGGGACGCCCCAAAGAGGAGGGACGCTGCGTACGGCCTTTGGCGTAACGATGGCTCACTTTGATGCCCACCAGGGAGGGGGCAACCACGTCCTTGGCATGATGTATAACGCCTTAGTGCGCCGGAATCTAGTAGATGGCTTGCGTACTGTTGTCCCCGATCTGGCTGCCAGTTGGGAAGCATCCGAAGATGGGTTGACTTACACCTTTACCCTGCGTGAGGGTGTTACCTTCCATGATGACGAGCCATTCACCTCTGCGGATGTGGTTGCCACATTTGAGCGCATCCTGAATCCGCCAGAAGGTGTTGTGAGTCGCTTCCAGAGTGATCTGACCATGGTTGATAGCGTGGAGGCTGTGGATGATCTGACGGTTCAGTTCAATCTCAACGCACCACGCGCCTACTTCATCGATCTATTGGCCAGCGACAACAACTACGTCATCTACTCCAAGAAGAGCTTAGAAGAGAACAACTTTGACCTGCGCGAGACGATTGCCCCTGGTACGGGTGCCTTCAAATTTGTGGAACATCTCACAGCGGAGAAGTGGGTCTTTGAGCGCAACGAGAACTACTGGGACTCTGAGTTGCCTTATGTAGATGGTCTAGAGATGTTGCATGTTCCTGCTTGGTCTGACCGAGGCACGGCTGTTTTGACTGACCAAGCGGATATGTCTTGGAATGTCGCCTTCGAGACGTGGCAAGAGGGTGAGAATCGGGAAGAGATCCATGTCAATAAGTTCCCCAGTACAGGGGCTTACTGGGTGATGTTCAACACCAATGCAGAACCATTCAACGATCCGCGAGTGCGCCAAGCTATTCACCTGGGCGTCAGCAGACAGAATCTGGTACGCGCCTTCTCGACCCAAGAGCAGATCAACCTGACTCGTTGGATTCCCTTTGGAGATCAGTATGCCACGACACCAGATGCCATTGCCGGGCTTCCTGGCTACCGTGAAGACAAGGAAGAAGATATTGCGACGGCCAAAGCGCTACTTGCGGACGCTGGATTCCCAGACGGGATTCAAGGCGTAGAGCTGCTGGCCGCGGCCGGCCCACAAGCAGAGCTACTGGCTCCTGCCTTCCAAGATATGCTCATGCGCAATATTGGGATTGAGGCTGAAATCCGCATCATCGAGCGGGCTTTGCTCAGCGAAGAGCAGGCAGCAGGCACCTATCAGATGATGCTTCACACTCGTGGCCACGGCCTGACCGATATGTCGCCCAAGGGGAATCTGTGGTGGCGAACGGGTGGCTCCCAAAACTTTGGCGGCTACTCCAACACCGAGTTCGATGCCCTACTGGATCAGATTGACAATGAACTGGATCCAGCCGCAAGGGGTGAAATGATTGCTCAGGCCATGGATATTCTTGACGAAGATCCGCCAGATTATCTGATTGGTTACACCTTCCACTTACCCATGTGGAACCAACGGGTTCACGGCCTGGCTTTAGATGAGCGCGTCGTAGCCCAGTGGGCACGCATCGAGACTGTTTGGATGGACCAAGCTTAAGATGGCAAGATGACAAGGTGAATAAGATGAGGGAGTGAGGAAGATGAAGGAATGAACATGTTCATCTCAATCATCCTACTCATCTTATTCATTTCAATCATCTCTTGATACAATATGTCCAGATATATCCTCAACCGCTTACTCATTGCTATCCCGACGATTATTGGGGTAACGATCTTGATCTTTGTCGCTATGCGCATCCTACCCGGGGATCCGCTACGGATGGTCACCGATCAGTCGACGGGCGGGACCCACGTTCTAACCGAAGAAGAGCTGGATACGCTGCGTGAGAGCTTAGGACTGAACAAACCCTACTATATGCAATATTTGGATTGGATGGGGCAAGTAGTAACGGGTAACTTGGGAACCTCGTTCTGGACAACGGAGCCAATTAGCGCGCTGATAAAGCGGAGAGGCCCAATTAGCGCGCAGATTGCGATTTTGGCTGTACTCTTTTCCTGGCTGATTGGGGTGCCGGTAGGGATGTTGAGTGCCATGTGGCGCAATTCAATGATGGATTACGTCACTCGGTTTACAGTGACTCTCTTCATCGCGATTCCTAGCTATTGGCTTGGTCTCCTCATTGTCCTTTTTACCGTGTTGGTCTTTACATGGCGTCCGCCTTTGACCATCATCCAGTTCTGGGATGACCCCATTGGTAATTTGCAGATTACCCTGCTTCCCTCTCTTGCCCTCGGGGCAGGATTAGCTGCGGTGACGGCACGTATGGCTCGCTCTGCCGCATTGGAGGTGCTATATGAAGACTATATCCGCACCGCACGCGCCAAAGGTCTAGCCAATTCATTGGTGGTTTGGCGTCACGTCTTCAAAAATGCCATGCTCCCCGTGATCACCACATCGGGACTCGCCTTAGGAGGTCTGCTCGGCGGCGCTGTGTCTGTGGAAAAAGCCTTTGGCATACCAGGGTTGGGCAATCTTTTGGTGCAAGCACTCACCGAGCGAGATTGGATGATGATACAAAATCTCGTGCTCATCTATGGGCTAATCTTCGTCTTCATCAACCTCATTGTCGATCTAAGCTATGCCTTCGTAGACCCGCGGATTCGGTATCAGTAGCTGATGGCTCGTAGCTAACGGTCGGTGGGTTAGTGCACTGTACCTAAGTTTTAATACTTTAGCCGTAGGCCGTTCATTTTGGGCGGGAAAGGTCGAACTCGACCTATTCCAAGTGAAACTCACAGGTTCTTGACGTCTACCGCCCTGCAAGGACGGTCTACCAATAGCCTATCCGAATGGTGCAAAATTTTGAGTACACTGTATTAGTATAGTCTACGAAATACCGACCTTGATATTAATGAATAAGAGAAGCTACAGAACAACCACTATGAGTAATTTATGAGCCAATTAAGTAAATCCCTGTCAAGTCAAGGTGATGGCGCGTCCATACGGCGGACGGTAGGACTTTTTCGGCGCGCCGTGGATGGATTTGGCGGTTTTATGCGCTCGTCACCCATTGGCGCTGTCTCCATATTGGTTTGGATCATTATTATTGTAGTGGCGCTCTTTGCCGAGCAGATTTCACCCCATGATCCGTTAGAGCCAACTTACCTAGAGGAAGGCCCGACCGCTGAACATCTATTGGGCACCGACCGGCTGGGGCGCGATGTGTTGAGCCGGATTATCTTTGGCACACGCATTACACTGATTGTTGCTTTTACAGCTGTTCTGATTGGTGACTCTGTAGGGTTTATCTGGGGATTGGCAAGTGGTTACCTAGGCGAACGCTTTGACTTGATTAGTCAGCGCCTAGTTGATATTCTCATGTCTTTTCCAGGCTTGATTTTGGCGTTGCTGCTTCTGGTTGCTTTGGGTGCTGGCTTAACGACGGTGATTGTGGCCATTGCCGTGACGCGGATTCCATCGGCCACGCGCATTACCCGCTCAGTTGTTTTGACCATCAAGGAGACATCTTATGTGGAGGCAGCCCGTTGTATTGGGGTGCCGACTTGGGGGATCATGTGGAAGCATGTTGCTCCTCAGTGTGTGGCTCCGATTTTAATTGTGGCGACATTGCATTTGGGCGGGGCCATCTTTGCTGAATCGGCGTTGAGTTTTTTGGGCATGGGCATTCCACCGCCAGCGCCCAGTTGGGGCAATATGCTGGGTGGGGTGTTGGCCGCTGCGTTCCGTCCACCTTGGTGGTTGGTTGTATTTCCTGGCGTAGCGATTACCCTTGCGATTCTATCGGCAAATTTGATTGGGGATGCGCTGAGGGATTATCTAGACCCTAAGTTAAGGCAAAGGATTGATTGAGGAACCTTAATTCTGGTAACAGAATTACTTTATGGAACGGGAATTAAATAACTTGAGCACTTGAAGAGGCTACACCCGATTGAAACGCGTAAATTATTTACAACTCATTCCTAGTCTAGAGACCAAACGATGACTTTTTAGCCAAAAGGAACCAAACTATGGCCCTCCAAGTCTATGACTTCCGCACCGATATCAAAAATCTTCTTGTCACTCCCCAAATACGTTCTCGCTTTCTCAAAATGGAGGTCGGCCAGTTCAACGAAGGTCACACCCATGATCTAGGCCACGAGATCTTCCTCATCCTCCAAGGACAAGCTGAATTTAATGTTGACGGAGAAAAAGCCACCCTCGGTCCCGGGCAAATGTGCATTGCCCTGACAGATGAGTGGCATTCCGTCGAAAATGTGGGCGAAGACGAGGTGATTATGTATCTTTCGGTCACGCCCCACATACAACCTACCCATACCATGTGGGATGATAACGGCAATAAAAAACCGCCTCGCTTCACCGTTAACACCTCGTATGATCTAGAACCAGATCGCACTACATCCACTGCGGAACTGGTCGATCGCTGCGTTGCCGCATCGGATACGTTTAGCCAAGCTGCCCAGATCCATACGGAGACAGTTCGTCAACAGGCTGAAGCCGTCAAAGCGGCCCTCGATGCGGGTGATCAAGAAACCGTCATCCAAGCCCGTAACGCCATGTGGGACGCTCTTTCCAGCGTTTACAGCACTTTGGCTGAGTTTGGTGATGTGTGGAATGAGTTTGGTTCGCGGACAGTTGATGAGGCTTATTCTGAGTAGCCTAAGGAGCAAATAAGTTGAACCATAAAGAGTGAAGAGAGTTGAGGCGGTCTCTTTACCCTCTCTTAAGTGATTTTATGGGATATCTTGTTCGCAAGTATTTGAACATCTGAGTCTTCGTTGTATATCAAAACACTTTTACAGGAGGAACTAAAGTGAGAATCCCGAATCTATCAATGCGTGCGGTTTTTGTACTAGCTGCTCTATCGCTTCTGTTGGTGGCGTGCCCCGCGGCTGCCCCAACTGATGGTGGTGGTGCAGCAGGTGAAAAGACCCAAGTTACCATGTGGGTGGGAACCAATGACTCTTCGACCTGCCTAATTGAGGTAGCTGTCGATTCCTTCAATGAACAGAGCGAAACAATTGAAGTCACTGCCGAGCAAAAGGCCGATGTGAACGATGCTGTGCGGCCAGCTTTGGCAGGTGGCGCAGGCCCAGACCTGATTCCGACTAACGGACCGGCGTTTGTGGCTGAACTGGCCCTGGCTGGTCAGGTTGTCCCGATGGATGACTTTGTCGATCAATTTGGATGGGATGAACTATTTGTTCCTTGGGCATTGAATATGGGCCGAGTTGAAGGTAAACTCTACAGCCTTCCTCAAGAGCTGGAAACCATCGTTCTCTACTACAACAAGACTGTTTTTGAAGAGAATGGTTGGGAACCGCCCACGACCATGGATGAGCTGATTGCTTTAGCCGATCAGATTGCTGAAGCAGGGGTGATCCCATTTGCTGGTCAGGCCGGACAGTGTCAGGCCTGTAATGAGTGGTTCTTTACCGAATTCATCAACAAAGTAGCTGGCCCAGAGAAGACGTACCAGGCTCTCAAGGGTGAAATTTCCTGGACCGATCCAGACTTTGTTCAGGGCATTACTATTTTGAATGATATGATGCAAAAAGGTCACTGGATGGGCAGCGTTGAGAACTTCCTGGCCGCAGATTTTACCCAGTTCAGCACCGCATTTGCTGAAGGCAAGGCCGTCATGAACATGGAAGGCACTTGGTTCTACGGTCGCGAGGCTGACTACTTTGGCGAGGAGACCGACCATGGCAATGAATGGGATTGGGTTCCCATGCCTTCTGTCACTGGCGAAGATATATACAGTATCGGCTTGGGTGGTACTCAGTCCATCAACAAGAACTCAGCCAACCCAGAAGCTGCCGCTGAATTTTTGACTCACTATTTCTCGCCAGAGATTCAGTCGAGACTTTACGCGGAATGCCGACGCGCACCGGCCCCCATTCGCATTGATACCTCTCAACTCGAAGGTATAGATGAGCGCATGGCAGCTATTTTTGCTGATATGGCCGTCGCATCTGATGAAGGACGCTATGGCTATACTGCTTGGACCTTCTGGCCGCCCAAGACAGATACATTCCTCTATGAAGAGATCGAAAAGGTTTGGGTTGGAGACATGACGCCAGAAGAATACATGGCCGAGATTGACAAAATCTTCCAGGAGGAGATGTTGGCTGGTGAGACGTTGGAGATTCCTGATCGGTAGGAGATGATAGGATAACAAGGTGAGGGGTTGACAAGATGACTGAGCTCCCCCTTCATCTCGTTATCCCTCCACCTCTTCACCTTCTTTGAGCGAAAGGACATCTCTCTTGGCTTCGACTAGCACGACTTCTGCCAGTGATATGGCAGTTCGCCAGCAACCAAATACACGGTTTCGCGGTAATCGATTTCGGAAAAGGATCTTGCCCTGGCTCTTTATTGCCCCGATCACGCTACTGCATCTGATTGTGGTCGTGGGTCCATCTTTGTCGGGCGTTTACTATTCGCTGACGGAATGGTCGGGCTATGGCCCAGCCGAATTTGTGGGGTTGCGGAATTTTCAAGAGCTATTCTTTGAAGACGACAATTTCCGTATTGCCTTTCGCCACAACATCTGGTGGTTGCTCTTTTTTGTTACAGTTCCCTTTATTATGGCGCTGATTGTGGCCTCCATGCTGGCTCGGGTGCGGCGAGGAGCCATGATTTTACGTACGTCCTACTTTGTACCTTATATTCTACCTAGCGTAGTCGCCGCCTTTATTTGGCGCATGCTCTATAACCCTACCTTAGGTTTTGGTGCCCAACTGGCCAAATGGGGTATTCCTGGTTTGGATCACGCTTATCTGGGTGACAAAAATACGGCTCTAGCAGCTATCATGTTTGCGGACAATTGGCATTGGTGGGGATTTCTAATGATTCTTTTTCTGACTGCCATGCAAAATATCCCAGCTGACCTCTATGATGCGGCCAAGATAGACGGGGCCAATCGTCGTCAGGAGTTTCGCCATGTCACTCTTCCGGGCATTCGACCAACTATCTTTTTCATGGTCATGATGACGGCTATCTGGTCATTCTTGGGCTTTGATTATGTTTGGATTCTCACTGAAGGAGGACCGGCAGGCGCTTCGGAACTGGTGGCAACTCATCTGTATAAACAGGCGTTTCGCCGCTTTGAGGCTGGGTATGCAGCTGCCATTGGTATTACGATTAGCGCCATTGCTGGTTTAATTGCTACAGTCTTTGCCATTATGCGCCAACGAGGCTGGGAGGCCTAGCCCTAGGACTGTTGTAGAAAAAGCAACTGGCTTCTGTGGCTGCCTGTGGAGGAGCACCGACCAGATTGTTCACATCGCTTCCGGAAGTAGTTTTGAACTTAGGCCAAGAGAAAGATTCCATATGCAAAACAGACATCACCAGAACTCACTGCTTCATTACGCTATCTTGATCATCCTCATGTTCTTTTCTTTGGGGCCTATGGCGGTCCTCGTCTTCAATTCGGTCAAGAGCAACTTGGAAATGGGATCCAACCCCTTAGGAATTCCCTCCTCGTTTCACTGGCAAAACTTCACAGAAGCATGGGTGCAGGGCGGCTTTGCCACGACCATGACTAATAGCCTGATCTTTGTAGTCGGAACGGTTATTGGCGTGCTTTTTCTCGGTGGCATGGCAGCGTATAGCTTGGCTAGACTGGAACCACCTGGTGGTGGCTGGTACATGGTCTATATGTTAACGATCTCCACTTTGCCTTTTTGGCTTTACGTAATTCCGCTCTTTATTCTCTGGCGCAACCTGGGGCTGCTCAACAGTCGCGTGGGCTTGATGATTATCTACATTGCGCTCAATTCACCCTTTGCTATTTTCCTATTGCGTTCATTTTTGGTGGGCCTGCCACATGACTTTGAAGACGCTGCGCGTGTAGATGGAGCAAATGAGTGGCAGGTGCTTTCACGAGTTGTGCTACCCCTTATGTGGCCAGCCTTCTTAACAGTTGGACTTGTGGTGGCTCTTGCAATCTGGGGTGAATTTCAGGTAGCACTCATCTTTTTACAAGATGATGCCATGCTGCCCGTTACAACGAGCTATTACCACTTCCAACAGCGTTTTGGTCAGGATTGGGCGTTGACTAGTGCAGGCGCGGTTATGATGATCATGCCAGTGTTGATCATCTTTTTGTTGCTACAGAGGCGTTTTGTTGAGGGGTTGACGCAAGGTGGACTCAAACTCTGATAGACAGATTATTCCAGTTCAGAAAGAGGGTCTTTGATCAAAGATGTTTTAAGCGCGATTGCTTTCCCTCAGTGGGTGCTATATAATTGTGGCTGTGAGAACACTATAGATGATCTAATCTATACTCTGCTCCGTTTGAAAACAGGTGTTTGTTTTCCCTAGTAGAAATTCGGAAAACATTTCTTTTCAAAACGGCCGCAGGATACCAATAGGATGTGACATCATGACGGACGCAGTCCTGACAAAACCAATTGTAGAACCTAAAGTCGACTCCACTCAGAAACGCTGGACTTACCAAGACTATTTAGCCTTACCCGATGACGGTCGTCGCTATGAGATCATTGAGGGAACACTATACGCGGCAAACGCACCAAACGCACAACATCAATTTACCGTAACAGAAATTTCTAGTGAAATGCGCAACTTTGTGAAAGCAAATCAACTAGGGATTGTATTAGTCGCCCCATTTGAAGTTCATCTGTCAGAAGAGAGCCGTCCGGTCATGCCCGACGTCCTCTTTGTACGAGCTGACCGCTGGCCACAAACACCGATTCAGTTTTTTGAGGGTGCCCACGATTTGGTGGTGGAGGTCATTTCACCCAGCAGCATTCGTCTGGATCGGGTTGTCAAGTTCACCTCATATGAACAGGCAGGTGTGGCCGAATATTGGATTACCAATCCGCGCACCAAGGTTGTAGAAGTGTATACCCTATCCAATGGCGAGTACGCTTCTCTCGGTGAATTCTCTGGTGATGAATCGATTGAATCAAAGGTGCTGGCGGGTATCCAGATCATTGCCAAAACTCTCTTTCAGTAATGCCTCACCCTTCTCAATCCCTAGACTGGCACGTTGGAGAAGAGCAATTTCTGCAAAATGCTCTGGTCGCCGACACGCAGACAAATAGGCCAGTAGTCACGTCTCATAGCCAACCTGAACGGCTCCTTCTCTACCAGATTCTGCGGGGAGTGGCGGTGATAGCCGTCATGTTCACAGCCGTGGCCAGCTTCTCTCCCCATCCTGAGCTGCAAACGAAAATGCTGGAAGAGCAGAAGCAGATACTCGAACAACAGAGTATTCGGGATATTCTAGCGCTTGAAGGCCAGCTGTTGGCTGAAACAAGTTTGGGGAACTCTGATGCTTTACGTGAACTGGCCATCTATGATCATTCCTTCGTGCGAAGCGTGGCCCAAAAGTGCTGTCAGGGACAAATGAACAATGCCACCGCTTCTGCAGAAGATCACTCGCTGTTGCTCGGACGACCCGATCCGTCACTCTTTAACTCAATAGAGCGTGAGAAATTTTTGTCGGTTGAACTCTATAATGCGCTAGCGGTAGCAACCGTTCTTGTCGAAGATCCGGCTGATGAACGTTGGCACTATGGCACGTATCGAGAGAACCGATTTTATCAAATGCATGGTGACGTATGGGGACCCGCCGAACTAACGGATACTCTTCTGGGTGAAACTAGCTGGCTGGAAACCGAAAATCTGCGTTTTGAATTTCAAGCGATTGAGCGTGAGCAGATTACGGCCGTTGCTGCGAAGGTAGACCGGGCCTACGTTCGGTTGCAACAGATGCTAGAAATCAATTCACCTCTTGAGCCAACTGAAAGCGACTTGAGAGACGGGCGCAGGACCAAATTGACCTTTATCTCGGTCCCAAGAGACGTTACGAGTCAGATATCAGTCGGTCTTCGTCAGCGAATCTCCTCTCCGCTGGCCGTTAGAATCCCAGCCAACTACAGCGATGAAGAGTGGCTTGCACAGCTCATGATCGAGCGTTTAGTCTACATGAGCGTCCGTAGCGCGGTGGCATCAAAAGGAGAATTCTACCAATATCGTTGGGAACGGGTGGCTTGGGCGCTCAATGGCTGGCTGCAAAAAGAGCTGCTTGGGTACCGCTCTCCTTGGCACCAAGAAGCTGCTGAACGATTTGATTCATCGAGTTACCAAGAGACAGCAGTCTATCTGGGTGCCCTACTTGCTACGGACCCCAACGCATGGCCCAAACGCAGTGAGATGATGCACGCTTACATGCTGGCTGAATCGATGATTGAATACGCTATCGTAACGTACGGCTCTGATAAAATTGCTCCCCTGGCCCACGGTTTAGGCGTGTACCATACCTGGGCTAATCTGATCCCCGCAGTCTTTGATACGTCCACTGCTGAGTTTGAAGCTGGATGGAATGTATATTTGGTTGAGTTGGCTGAAGCCCGACATAGACAGCGAATTGAAAACCAAATAGGTGCTGAAGATTAGAAATGGCTGTAGTCCCCAGTCGCTTGGTCACTTAGTCCAAAGTCAATTTGACCCACTTCAATTAGATTGCTATCTACTGAACATCGACTTTCTGACCAAAAGACTTCCTAGCCAAACGACTTTTTAACCAAATGGAGAAACCAAAATGACTCGCGTAAAAATGGGCATCATTGGCTGCGGTGCCATTGCCCAAGTTCATCACATGCCCAATCTCTTTGAATTACAGGAACTCTTCGACGTCACTTGCGTCTGTGACGTTTCAGCGGGGGCAGCCGAGTATGTAGCCAATCGGTTTAACATCCCCAAGCACGTGACCGATTATCGGGATCTGTTGTCCGCCGATGTGGACGCAGTCTTACTCTGTCAATCGGATCCCAAAACACAAATTGCCATCGATTCATTTAACGCTGGGAAGCACGCATTTGTGGAAAAGCCAGTCTGCTTCTCCCTAGAGGAGATCGCAGCCATGACCAACGCCTGCCAAAAGTCTGGCAAAGTAGGACAATCCGGCTATATGAAGATATTTGATCCTGGCTATGAATATGCTCGACGCGAAATCGGGAGCATGGAGAATATCCAGTTCGTCCAAGTTAACCACCTCCATCCCCATAATGACCTGCACGTTCGTCAGTTCAAAGTCGAGAGCTTTAACGATATTCCCCAAAGTGCTGCAAACGAGCGAAATGTAGCGAGGACCGCGTCTGTTAAAGAGGCTATTGGTGATGTGCCAGCCCACGTGGAACGGGCCTTCTTTGGCCTCTCTGGCAGCATGATTCACGACATATATACCATGCGCCACGCTCTTGGTCAGCCCAAGCGAGTGGTGAGCACCGAAATTTGGAGCGGCGGTAGAGCTTGGTCCACAACGTTGGAGTATGCCGACGGCTTCCGCGCGATTGCTTCGTGGATTGACCTGCCCGACCTATGGGATTTTAAGGAGACGCTGGAAGTCTACGGCGATGCCAAGCGGGTGATTGTCTCGTACCCCACGGGTTTTTCAAAAGGCATTCTGGCCACTGTGATGATCCAAGGCATTGACGAGAGAGGGACGACCTACAGACAGGAGCCACACATCGATTGGGAAAGTGCGTTTATACGGGAGCTGCGACATTTCCATGATTGCATTGTCAACGGAACGGAGTGTCGAGCACCGCTGGCTGAATCGAAGCTGGATATTGAGTTGATCATTGGGGCCATCAATACGTACATGTCAGGAACGGCGACAGCACTATAAGTTTGACGGTAGCACTTAATTTGGGCTACTCTCGAATAACAGTAAAGAATACGACACCCATATTTGTTAACGTAAGCAAAAAGTGCGACGTACGGGGCTTCTTGACTATCGCTCATAAAGAGAACCTTTTCTCTGTGCGTTGCACTTAGAGCGAGTCATCAATCCTTAAGTTTTACACGTATGATGGGATAACATCTCAACGCGGACGAGCGAGAATGGTGAATGGTGAATGGTGAATGGTGAACGGTGAACGGGTTCGTTTTCAAGACATCTACATCCACTATTCACTGTGGTTGCAAGCGACTGCTTCGCAAAACGCAATTCGCCATTCAAAATTTTCTTGCCCAAAGTATCAAGATATGGTTTGGCTCGGTACTAATCAGAAACCAAAATAGCGAGCATCTAAGTTTCGGGGCAAGCGAAGAAGAATGCGATGCACTGCATTCGGCACGTACCCCAATGCAATGCATTCTCGCCCCCAAAGTGCTCCCATCAAAATACTACCCAAACTTGAGATAAAAATCCTATGGAAAAACCAAACATTATCGTCATCCTCGTTGATGATATGGGCTACTCTGATCTTGGTTCGTATGGAGGCGAGGTTCGCACCCCCAATTTGGATCGGCTGGCCGCCAATGGACTGCGATTCACCCAAAGTTATAACTCGGCTCGCTGTTGTCCATCTCGTGCATCTCTTCTAACGGGACTCTATTCCCATCAAGCGGGGATCGCCAACTTTACGGGGCCGGATCGAACGGAAGAACTGGGACCAGCCTACTTGGGCCGTTTAAATAATAACTGTGCCACACTGGCCGAAGTCCTCACAACAGCCGGGTATCGCACTTATGGAGTGGGTAAATGGCATGTGGGAGATGAGCTGGATCCTACAACGCGTGGCTTTGACGAATACTACGGTTTTGTCAAAGGTCATAGCGCGCCCCAGTGGGAGCAGCAGCACTATCATCGCCTACCGGAATCCCGTGTGGCCGAACTTTCTTATTCAAATGAGAACTACTTTGCCACGGAAGCCTTCAATGACTATGCGGTTGAGTTTCTCAATCAAGCCACTGACGATACCGACGAGGACGATGCACCCTGGTTTCTCTACCTGGCCCACTCTGCTCCCCATTTCCCACTCCACGCTCCAACCGAGACCAGAGATTCCTATCTGGACATCTACCGCTGTGGCTGGGATATCTTGCGTGAAGAGCGGTATCAACGGCAAAAAGAATCCGGATTGGCTACCGACACCTGGGCTTTTACAGAACGTTCGCTTATTCCAATTGAGGAAGACAACAACATCGCCAATGGATACAGCGGTAAGCAGAATCCAGCGTGGGATGAGCTGCCAGCAGATCGCCAGGAGGATCTAACCTACCGCATGGCTGTGTTCGCAGCTATGATTGAACACATCGATCGGGGTGTGGGCCGCATCATCGATCTCCTGGAGGAAAAGGGGCAATTAGACAACACACTTATCATCTTTACCAGCGACAATGGGGCGTGCTACGAGTGGGGTCCTTTTGGCTTTGACGAGTTCAGCCGCAAAGGCGTCACCCATCTCCATCAAGGTGAGGAACTGCAAAAAGTTGGCGGTCCAGGTACATATCACTCGGTGGGAAGCGGATGGTCCTGTCTCAGTAACACACCACTCCGCATGTACAAGCATTACAACCACGAAGGGGGAAACTGTAGTCCATTCCTAGCCCACTGGCCCGACGGGATTCGTCAACCAGACCGCTGGATTCGGGATCCCATCCATCTTTTTGACATCATGCCTACGCTCTGCGAAATAGCTGGGGCCGAATATCCTGAAACAATGAAGGGCGAAGCCATTCATCCTCAGGAGGGGGTGAGCCTAACGCCCACTTTTCAGGGAGAGAACTTACCTTCTCGCACTCTCTGCTTTGATCACTTTGAAGCCAGCGCCATCCGCAAAGGAAAATGGAAGCTATTGCGCGGAAACAGCCGCTATCCCAACCAGAATTGGGAACTCTATGATATGGCGCAGGACCGCTGCGAGACTACCAACCTTGCCAAAGAACACCCAGATCATGTCAAGACACTGGCGCAGGAATGGAATGAGTGGGCGATTAGGGTGAAGGTCCATCCCTACTTTCTGGAGCATCATGATTGAGAAGATACAGATTTGTGCATGCATTGATCGTTTTTGCTAACAATTGCGCTCCACGATACTTTCCCGAACAGCAATGCTCTTGTAGTCTAACATCCGTGTGTTATAATGATTTCAGGTCCATAGTATAGCCATGTCTACCATGTCTACCATGTCTACCATGTCTACCATGTCTACCATGTCTACCATGTCTACCATGTCTACCATGTCTACCATGTCTACCATGTCTATTCACTAGTGGGACATGGAAATTCTCTATAAAGGAAAGAAGAATGGGGGCAACAAAAACAACTATAAAGACATCTATTCCACCATCCAGCACGCCGCCAGTACATCCATCAACTGTCAGCCAAAACGGTACGATAAGCCATCTGGACACGTCTGACTGGTTAGACGATCCCCTGGAGGCTGAAGGACGTCCTTTGGGTCGATATCGGGTAGCAGACATGGAAGAGATTTTGGAGAATGGCTATGCAGTTGAACTATACAACGGATGGATCGTGTGGCGACCTATGGCGGATAAATTTGAACGAACGGTATTGGGGAATATACAAGACATGTTAAGTGTTCCAGCACGTAAGGCAAATTGGGGACAGGTGTTGCCAGATGGCACCGAGTGCGTACTGGATAGTGGAAATGAGATCATCCCCGACGCAGCATTAATCTCCTGGCAAAGATTAGATAATGACTTTACCCCCCATGGCCCCAGGGATCGACCTCTCTTATCCAAACGTCCAGAATTGGTTATCGAATCCCGTTCGCCATCCAATACACGCACGAGAGATCGATTAAAGAGAACCAAATACTTTGATAACGGTACACTCATTGTTTGGGATGTAGATGAACCAAACAAATGCATTCACGTCTATCGAGTGGACGAGCAGGAAAATCCAACGACCTATACCATAAACGAGACAATCGATTGCGAATTACTTCCTGGTTGGGCACGTCGTTTGGCTGACATCTTTGATGAGCGAGTCTCGGCTGAGGCCGTTGTCGGCGAAGTGGCCGATGAGTGGCGTAAAGAAGGCATTGCTACTGTAGCCGAAAATATGTTGAGACAGGGCATGGATGTAGCCCTGATTGCTAAGGCAACCGGGCTGTCGGAGAATGAAATCAACTCGATTGCCAAAAATCAGGATGGGAATGGATAGGGACGGTTTGAATTAAACAGTTCAGTTTTGTGTAGCAATTATACGATTCTATCATTTTTCTGATTTCACCCGACTTCTCAGAAGTCGGGTGTATTTGATTGGTGAGACTACACTTAATTTTTTGCGGAAAGGATAGATTCAATGATATTCACCAAAGAGAGTATTTCTCATACCTTACGATTCGATGATCTGATTGCCCGCCTACAGAATTCAGCATTCGTTGATGGACTGCTGTCATTTGGCTCGCGGGCAACGGATACCATTTCCCCAATCAGCGACTATGACCTGCTGATCTTGGTCAACCAGATTCCTGTGGGGATCTTTCAGATGATGACTCACATTGACGGACGGATGGCGGACGTTGTCATTAACAGGACCTCTATGGTCACTGAGTTATTAGCTCAAGTTCAACCTGTTCCCGCGACCTCAATGGAGGGCTACTTTCTACAAAAGGTAAAATTGGGCGAGATTCTTTATGACAAGACTGGTCTATTGACCAAGGCCAAACAGTATATTGCAGAAAGTTCTAAGACTGCTGAGTGGTTGAACCCTGTTTCAGATCAAGCACGTTACGCCTCCTGGTTTTGGCCAAATGTGGGTCTCTACCATATTAGGCGCATGGTTCAGTCAAACGATCCAATCTACGAAACAGCCGTAGACATGATGTTGATGGGTGGCATTGGCAGTATCTGTCGAGAATACTTTCAGATCCGAAATCTACCTTGGCAAGGTGAGAAAGTGGCCATTCGTCTGCTAGAGAAGCAGGATCCAGGTTTCTTGGCCCTGTTTCGGGAGTGTGTTGATGAATCGGATCGCAGAAAGAAAGTTGACCTTTACACTCAGCTCGTGGAGCGAGCGATTGCCCCCATTGGTCCGCTCTTTGCACCAGGGATAACGGCCGTTTGTTTGGAAGACCGCTCTCAGCAACCTGCGCGGGTCGAGGAGGCGCTACGGTTTTGGGAAGAATTGCTTGAGTAAGCTCTACGGTTTAGGGGACTAGCTCTATGCCAGATATAATTGTTATACTTAGCTCAATTTCAAAGTCGTAGTTTGAGCTTTAATCTCTTTTAGACAAGGACATGAGACTCAACATATGTTTATTAATGGAGAATGGGGCGGAGCAGCAGACACATTTGTTGTCTATAATCCGGCTACCGGTGAAGAGATCGGTCAAGTAGCCGATGGTCATGAAGCAGAAGCCAATTTAGCCATCGAGGCAGCCCACGCTGCGTTTAAGCGATGGTCTATCACCACAGCTTATGAGCGTTCGGCTATTCTGTACCGAGCTTATCAACTGATGATAGAACATAAGGAAGAGCTGGCGCAATTAATGACTCGAGAGCAGGGCAAGCCCCTCAAAGCAGCCCGCAATGAGGTCCAATATGGCGCGGATTTTCTGCTCTGGTTCGCCGAAGAGGCCAAACGAGTTTATGGTGAGACAATTCCATCAGCTCGAGCCAATCAGCGCTTCATGGTCCACTATCAGCCAGTCGGCGTCGTGGCTGCTGTAACGCCATGGAACTATCCCATTTCCATGATCACTCGCAAGGTAGCACCTGCCCTGGCTGCTGGCTGTACGATTGTACTCAAGCCAGCCGAGGCCACCCCTCTCTGTGCTCTGGCTGTCTTCAAGATTCTGGAGGAGGCAGGCGTTCCGACCGGTGTGGCAAACCTTGTCACCGCTCTCGATCCCAAACCCATTGGCCACGCCTTTTGCACCAACCCCTTGGTCAAAAAGATTACCTTTACTGGCTCGACCGCGGTGGGCAAGAAGTTAGCCCAAGATGCGGCACCCCAACTCAAGCGCATCTCAATGGAGTTAGGTGGGCATGCCCCGTTTATTGTCTTTGATGATGCAGATCCGGTTCATGCAGCCAAGGGAGCGTCATTAGTCAAGTTTCTGAATACTGGCCAGGCCTGTATTAGCCCCAATCGTATCTTTGTTCATCAAGCCATACTGGAACCCTTTATCCAGACATTTAGCCAGCGGGTAGGGCGTATGGTAGCAGGGAATGGCATGAATGACGGCGTTGCCATCGGTCCATTGGTGAATGAAGCTGCCGTTGCTAAGGTGGATGCCCAGGTACAGGATGCCGTTCAGCTTGGCGCGACTCTCCACAATGGCGGAAAGCGGCTTACCGAGAATGGGCTAGCCAATGGGTACTTTTATGCACCAACTCTCCTTAGCGCAGTCACGTCAGAGATGCTCATCTATCGGGAAGAGACATTTGGCCCAGTCGCCGCAGTGATTCCCTTCGATGATAGTGATGATATTCTGAGCATGGCCAACGATACCCATTATGGATTGGCAGCTTACATTTATACCCAAAGTCTCTCCAATGCCATGCGTACGTTCGAGGGGTTAAACTTTGGGATCATCGGCATCAATGACATCAATCCGACTAGTGCAGCAGCTCCCTTTGGTGGCATGAAAGAGAGTGGGCTGGGAAGAGAAGGTGCCCGAGAGGGGATCATGGAGTACCTGGAAACGAAATTAGGTGGCTTCTTAGTCTGAATTCACCCACGCGAAATATAAGGTTCTTCAGGGTCTTAAGGCGTTGACACGGTTGTCGTAGGAGCAAGATACATCTTGCTCTTATGACGATCCGAATGTCCAAAGAGTTATAGCGCGGTCGCTTTGAAAACCAGAGCCAAGTATAAATACAATCGAGATAGATAATGAAACAACGGTTTTGGGAAATCGATACGTTACGCGGCATCGCCATTGTCATGATGATCATTTATCATTTTCTATGGAGCCTCTATTTCTTTGGCTATGTTCAGTTCGAGACATTGATCAGCCCATTCTGGAAATATTTTCAGCGGTCCATTGCCTGTAACTTTGTTATGTTGGTGGGTGTCTCGTTGGTTGTCAGCCACATAGCGGCACGCCAAGCTGCGCAAAATAAACAGGCAACACGAAGGCCAAAGCGAAAGCAGAGCGATTCTACCCCAAAGCCTTGGTGGATTCAAGTGATTCCCTACGGATGGTTCCTCATTGTACCGAGTGCCCTATTCATCGCCATTATGGCTAGCCAGCCAATTGGGAAATTGCAGCGGGTGATTGCCATTGTCTATTTGATAGTGCTGAGCGCGACGTGGCTTTGGGAGAAGTTTGGCAATGCTGGCGATCAACAAGGGGTATACAAAAGTCGCTCTGGATTTAGCAAATCACTTTGGCGAGGATTGTGGGTCTTTGGTTGGGGCATGGTCGTCTCTACTTCCGTAGCGGTTGGCGGTACCGGGTCTGTCGATTTTGGTGTCCTTCACCTCATCGGCTTTTCGATTATCGCATCCTATCCGTTCCTGAATTTTCGCTGGATCAATCTTGGACTATGGCTGCTCTTTAACATGGTCGGCTACTATTTGATGCCAGCTAGAGCGGATGATATTTGGTTTGTCTGGCTGGGCTGGCGGCCCGATGGGTATGCTGCGGTTGATTTCTTTCCGATCTTTCCCTGGTTTGGTGTCGTCTTACTGGGGATTGCCATTGGCAATTTTGTTTATAGTGAAGACGGCCGTACCTTCTCTTTACCTGATCTATCCGAATTTTTTCCGCCCAATATGCTTCAGTGGTTGGGCAAGCGTTCACTCTTCATCTATCTGATTCACCAGCCCATTATCTTCGCTATCCTCAGCATCCTGGTCAGCCTGGGGCTGATCTGAATCACCCTCCCTCAAAACAACCGCTAGCAGAATAGCAATTGTTGCCAGCAGAACCACTGATGTGATCATGCCACCTTCCAATCCAAATGGACCACCCGTTAGCCAGTCAGGACCACTTTCGCCTAGGTCTAGTACAATGCCGCTTCTCAGTTGATTGCCGCTCACCTCAAAGCCAAAGAGGTTGCCTTGTGCCCAATTCCAAACCGAATGGATGGCGAATACACCCCACAGATTTCCTTCCCAAAGTGCGTAGAGTGCCATAAGAACACCATAGAGGGTCAGGTTGACGATTGACAAAAACGTAATGTTACTGTTGGCACCATGAGCAACCGCAAAAATGACTGATGATACGGTAATCGCAGCAATGATGCCATAGCGACGACCGATAATCTGCATGAGAAATCCACGTATGAGGAACTCCTCGGCTGCCCCTTGCACAATCCACCCCAATGAGACCAGCAAGGCGCTGGCAATAGCAAGTTGATTCCAAGGCTGCTCGATAACCACATAGCCCATGGCAGACATGATGAGAATCACGGCTAAAAGCATACCAAGCCCAATGAGTAATCCTCGCCCGTAGGCCAAGAAGGGGCGTGCTGCAATGAGGCCATTGCTTGAAAAGGAGCGCCGCTCAAAGAAACCCACCCAAATCCAGCCAACAAGAAAGAATGGCAGAAAGGCTGCAATCAAAAATAGCGTCAGTTCTTCAGATGTGGCAGTACTTGTGTCCGAGGCCACGGCTACCATTCGTTCAACCCCAATGATAAAGCCTAGCGAACCAACAAAGACAAGCGCAACCACTTGGGTCAAGAAGACTACGCCGATCAGCGAGACAATGATATACAGCAACTGGCGCTGCTTGAACCAGCGAAGCGACTCAACGCGGGCAGACTCAATCAACAATGAATGACTCAAACGACTCATGATTTACCCCCTTCCGATAAGGTGATTCCCAAATGACAAATATACGTGAAAACGTGGTGCGTGTATTAACTTACACTCGAGCGAGCCGAAACGAAAGACATCACCTGATACCCAATGATCGCACCGACAAGAGGCATCAATACCCCCTGAAACCCCCACGCACGTGGAATGAGCAAGAGCGCAGCACCGATAGCGCTCAAGACTAGCGCACCAAGAAAGAGGCGCAGCAGCGGTGGATTCTCCCCTCCCCATAGCCGTTCAATCAGAGCACCAACCAGACAAACAACAAGCGAATGGACAATGGGGAAGGCAACCAACTCCCAGCCGTTCCCAATGCCACTAAAATAGACGCCAACTGTTGCCATCATACCCAAAATCAGTTGAAGAAAGATTGTTACAATTGTTTGAATCATAAAGCCCCATGTACTCCTTTAAACCATTCCAAAATAACCATTCCAAGAAATATGCGCAGTGCTTGATTAATATACCATAAGATGTTGTTATGCTATACTCAGTAAACCGCAGTGCGGTAGGCACCCCTTATGGCGTATAAGGGTAATACTCATAAGTAGGGTGTAAAGTAAATAATCCAGCATAGTTGGCCCCCATCCCCAGCCCTTCCCCACATGCGAGGGAAGGAAGCCATTTACCCTCTCCCAGGCCGGGAGAGGGGCCAGGGGTGATGGCAAAAACATATTGGATTCCAAGGATCTCGGAATAACAGCCCCATTAATTATTAATTATTCGCTATTTATTATTAATTATTGGCAATGTCTCAGTCAGAAGAGGTCTGAATAATTAATTTTGAATAAACAATAATTAATATTTAACTTTGGCGTTCAATCAGCTCCTTGAAATCCATTAAGAGCCAAACTTAATTTACAGAGCAATAAGTACTCAAGCATGTTGAGTCCCATAAAGTCATGTACGTAGAGAGTCCGATAAAGTCGTGCGGACAAAAGGGTGTAAAATTTCTCCTAAATATCGGTAAAGAAATGTTAGGAGGAGAAATGCAAAGGACAACGCTAGAGGACCGAATCGAAATCCTAGAATCCCATGAGAAGGGTGAAGAGACCTGGCGAATTGCGAGACGAATGGGTTGGCAAAAACGTACAATCCAAAAATGGCGTTTAAAAGGTGGGAAGGGAGGCCGAGCTGGATTAAAATCACAAATGGGTCGCCCGGCAAAAGGAGCATTGAGTAGCTTACCCAAGGAAGTATCGGAAACGCTCCGATGCTGGCGATTAGAGAATCCAGGCTGGGGTCCAACGACACTGCTAGCCGAGTTGAAGCGACATCCAGCGTTTGAAGAAATGGATTTACCAAGCCGGACGGCCATAGGACGCTTTCTGTCAGATGAGGGTCTAGTGGGTCGAAGGATGCCATCGGTCTCGTTGCCAGCCAGTGAGAGAATCCAGGTCGAATCTGCCCATCAGGTATGGGAAATGGATGCACGTGGCTATGAAAAAATACCTGATGTTGGTTTTGTGACGTTAATTGATCTCAATGATCGCTTCTCCCATGTTCGCCTTCTCAGCTATCCATGCTATCTCGGTCAAGAGCGAGTTGAACGCCATGCTAAAACAGAAGATTATCAAGCAGCCCTCCGAACAGCATTCATGGAATGGGGGATGCCAGATGCCTTACAAGTTGATCACGACAGCATTTTCTATAATAACAAGAGCAAATCTCCTTTCCCAACTCGGTTTCATTTATGGCTCATCGCTTTGGGCATCTCTTTATCATTCATTCGGCCCAAACAACCAGAAGATCAAGGCATGACTGAACGCTCTCATCAGCTCTGGTATCAACAGGTTATCCAGGGCCATACCTTTCCTGAGTGGTCATCTCTTTACGATGCCCTTCATAAACGGCTGGACTTTCTCAATCAGCATCTGCCTTGTCGTTCTCTTGGCGGGAAGCCACCTTTAGCTGCACATCCTGATGCCGTTCACTCTGGACGACATTATCATCTGAACTTTGAAGAAGAGATGCTCCAATTACACCGTATCTATGCTTACCTCCAACATGGTCGCTGGTTCCGCCAAGTCAGTCAATCTGGTACCGTCTCTCTTGGGGGGCATGTCTACTCGGTCGGCTACAAGTTGCAACAACATCAACTTGAAATCTCTTTCGATGCTGATTCCCACAAGTTACTCTTTTTTGACGAGGCTGGCTCTTTGATTTCGACTAAAGAACTCAAGGGCTTTTCCAAGTCGCTTATTATGGGCGATATCTCTGACCTTTCTCTTTTCGCTCCTTTCCAACTTGCCCTTCCCTTTTCTTGGGAGCAACAGCGAGACGCACGACTTTATGGGACTATTTCTTGACATGACTTTATGGGACTCAACAAGCAACAGTTTCTCGGTATTTTTTAGGGTTATCACCTGTAGGTTATACCAGTTTATTTATACCCGGGTACTTACTATCGTTGCGAACGACTACTACGCAGAACCATTCAAACATCGAGCACAACATGACAACGACGTCAAAAAAACTGAACGTGCCTAGTTCTGACACTGCTTCTCAATTATCAGCGATTCAATCGACAACGGCCCAATTGCCCAGAGACAAGTCACCGACCAATCAAATACCAGAGCGGAATCAGCTATGGTGGATTGGGTGGCTCTTGGCTATCGGCGCGTCCTTCTCCTTTAGTGTGGCACCGGTCGTGGGCCGGGCAGCTATCCTTTCCGGTATAGAGCCAACAGAACTCTTGGTCTGGCGTTTCTTAAGTGCGGTCATGTTGATCTGGTTAACCGGTGTTCTGTTCCCTCCCCAAACCAAGAATGACCAGAGTGGCATGGAGGCTGTCCGCTTAAAGAGCTTTGGCTTAATCTGCATAGTTGGGCTAGCCAATGGATCGGCCATGATCTGTTTCTTCTTTGCCTTGGCCCGTCTAGACGCATCCATGACGTCTATGGTCCTCTCTACATTGCCCATCTTTGTCGTGGTCTTATTAGCGTTCTTTGGCGAGCCGCTGACCCAGCGCAAGCTCATTCGTTTGCTGCTCGCCATGACGGGGCTTTACCTGCTCATTGGTCCTGGCGGCGAACCGGATATGGTTGGTGTCGCTCTGGCTCTCTGCGCCGTCATGCTCTTTGCTAGCCAGTTGGTGGTGACCCAGTCGCTGGTGCGCAAACACGATCCCCAGATTGTGACCCGCTATGTGATGACGGTAATGCTGTTGGTGATTGCTGGGTATTGGTGGGTTCAGGATGGCCAGCTTCAGATGCCATCAATTCAGGGTTGGCTCTATATTATCCTCTTAGGCGTTATCTCCACTTATGCAGCTCGGCTATTGCTCTACGCTGCGGTACGGCGGGTAGGGAGCGGGCAGATGTCGCTCCTCATGCCGCTGGAGACGCTGCTGGCGATTACTTGGTCGGTTCTCTTTTTGAATGAGCGGCTATCGACCATCCAATGGGTTGGGGGACTGTTGATTCTGGTGAGCGCAGCACTGGCTGTACAGCGAATTCGATTAGGGGATCAACCATTGCGCTGGCGGGTTTGGGGGAGGACATAATTATGGAAAACATCGAAAGTTTAGTTGCTTTGTGTAAGTTGAGGTGTTTGCTTTATGCTTGTTGTCTCTAATCTATGGGTGGATGAATAGCTCACTCCAACACCGATTGCTTAATATTTTGCCCAGTGGACTCAATTTCCTATTGTGAGATTTTGTTACCCTACACAAGTTTGATAGCTCTGAGGGTAGACATTTTCGTTTTCTTCGCCAAATTCAGGGGGGTGCTACCCTACAGAACAAGGGTTCTGTTTGCGTAGCAAATTGTGAGATACTGGGTTTGTAGGTCTCACAATAACGGTTTGCGACTTCGGTTTGCTTTCGATACAATCACTGTGCAGAACCGAGTTATCTTCAGCTTTGTTTGTAAATAGGTGTTTGGCTTGCTTGGTAGTGCACAGGAAAACACCTGTTTTCAAAACAATCGCAGTACTATATCAATTGATAGGATAGACTAAGCCCTCAATGGCCGACAACCACGAATTAGAAAAAACTCTTTGGGCTGCCGCAGATAAGCTGCGTGCCAATATGGATGCCGCTGAATATAAGCACATCGTCCTCGGCCTTATCTTTCTTAAGTATATATCCGATGCCTTCTACGATATGCACAAAAAGCTGATAGCCGGTGAAGGTGAATTTGAAGGGGCGGACCCTGAAGACCCTGACGAATATCTCGCATACAATATTTTCTTTGTGCCAGAAGATGCACGTTGGCAGTATTTACAGGACAATGCAAAACAGCCAACGATTGGCACGTTACTCGATACAGCTATGGACGAAATCGAGCGGCGCAATGCTTCACTCAAGGGCGTGCTGCCGAAAATTTACGCAGACCCCGAACTGAATAAGCAGCGGCTAGGCGAGCTTATCGATCTGATCGGCACAATCGGTTTTAATCAGGAAGGTCATGAAGCACAGGACTTGTTGGGTCGCGTTTACGAATACTTCTTAGGGCAGTTTGCCGACGCTGAAGGGAAGAAAGGCGGTCAGTTCTACACGCCCCAGAGTATTGTCAAGCTGCTGGTCGAGATGCTAGAGCCGTACAAAGGGCGCATCTATGATGGCTGCTGCGGTAGCGGCGGCATGTTTGTGCAAAGCGAGCGCTTTGTCGAAGAGCATCAGGGTAATATCAACAATCTGTCGATCTATGGCCAGGAGTCAAACCCGACGACGCTGCGACTGGCGAAGATGAACCTAGCCATCCGCGGCATTGATGCCCAGCTAGAGCTAGGCGATACGCTACTCAATGACAAACATCCCGATCTCAAAGCCGATTACATTCTTGTCAACCCACCTTTTAACGTCAGCGACTGGAGCGGCGAACAGTTGCGCGAAGATATACGCTGGACCGGGTTTGGCGTGCCACCGACAGGCAATGCCAATTACGCCTGGCTTTTGCACTTTTTACACAAGCTGGGAAGCCATGGCAGTGCTGGGATTGTGCTCGCCAATGGCAGCATGAATAGCAATACGGGCGGTGAAGGCGAGATTCGCCAAAAGATGATTGAGGCCGGCGTGATCGACTGCATGGTCGCGCTGCCCTCCCAGCTCTTCTACAACACCATGATTCCGGCCTGTCTCTGGTTTCTCTCGCGCAATCGAAAGAATCTTCGCTTCCGCAATCGTACCAACGAGATCCTCTTTATCGACGCCCGCAATATGGGTACCATGATCAGCCGACGCAACCGCGAATTGACCGACGATGACATCGTCACTATTGCCGACACCTATCACAACTGGCGCAACACCGCCGGTATTTATGAAGATGAAGCCGGTTTCTGCAAGGCGGCCACAATCGACGAGGTGCGCAGCAACGGCTATGTGCTCATGCCCGGTCGCTATGTTGGCACGGCAGAGGAAGAAGACGATGGCATCCCCTTTGAAGAGAAGATGGATGCATTAACCAAGCAGTTGGCTGAGCAGTTTGCCAAAGGGGCCGAACTAGAAAAGACGATTCGGGCGAATCTGAAGGGGATCGGCTATGAGTTCTGAAAAGGATAAGCGACTGAGATTAGGGAAAGAAAAGGAGGATGTACTATTCCCCGTGGCGGACACTCTAGCGAATATGCCTGCTGATTATGCAGCGCTGTTGCGCGACCTAAAGACCAAAATTCACGAGTCTCGCTTGCGCACCGTTCTCAGCGTGAATGCCGCGCTGATCTTGCTCTATTGGGAAATGGGGCAAGCCATTCTGCAAAAACAGGATAGCGAAGGGTGGGGTGCCAAAGTAATTGATCGCCTATCTCATGATTTGAAGCTTGCCTTCCCAGAGATGAAGGGTTTTTCACCACGCAATCTAAAATATATGCGCGCCTTTGCCGCTGCGTGGCCAGAGAAGGAAATTGTGCAACGGGTCATTGCACAAATCCCGTGGCGCAGCAATCTGGCGCTTCTGGAAAAGCTCAAAAGCAGAGAAGAGCGTTTCTGGTACGCACAAAAAACCGTTGAGCAGGGCTGGTCGCAGCCGATTTTGGTACATCAAATCGAGTTGCGCTTGTACGATCGGCAGGGCAAAGCCATCAACAATTTCAATCTCGCGCTCCCACCTGCCGACTCGGACATGGCGATGCAGATCTTTAAGGACCCCTACATTTTCGACTTTCTCGGCAGCACACCGCCACGGCTCGAATCAGAACTAGAGAAGGGCCTCATCGAGCATATTCAAAAGTTTCTCTTGGAGTTAGGTGCTGGTTTTGCCTTTGTTGGCCAGCAAGTCCACTTGGAGCTTGGCAACAGCGATTTTTATGTTGATCTGCTTTTTTACCATCTACAATTACGCTGCTTTGTGGTGATTGACCTGAAGACTGGCAAACTGGAACCAGCCCACGTTGGCCAGCTCAACGTCTATATGAATGTAGTTGATGACGTGTTGCGCCACAATGACGACAAACCGACCATTGGCCTGCTGCTGGTAAAGGAAAAGGAGCGGGTGGTTGCCGAATACGCGCTGCGGGGCTATACCCAGCCCATGGGGATTGCGGAATGGGAAACGCAACTGACCCAGTCGCTGCCCGACGACCTCAAATCCAGCCTGCCGTCGATTGAGGAGATTGAGCGCGAGTTGGCGGGGTTGGATGAGGCGAAAACAGAGCTTCAAGGGGAGCAGGGATGAGTATTGCTCAATGGTCGTCACGACGCCTTGAAGATGTGCTGGATACACTGATCGACTATCGTGGAAAAACCCCGCGCAAGACAGCTAGCGGAATTCCACTTATAACAGCAAAAATAGTCAAACAAGGATTTATTCAAAAGCCAGACGAATTTATTGATGAGGCAGACTATTATGCATGGATGGTGAGGGGATTGCCCCAAATAGGTGATGTTATACTAACTACCGAAGCACCTCTAGGAGAAGTTGCACAATTAAGATATGAAAAGGTGGCTTTGGCACAGAGGCTTGTAACACTCAGAGGGAAAAAAGACGTTCTAGACAACGATTTTTTGAAGTACTTTCTTCAATCTACCGTTGGTCAAAAACGATTGCTTGAGCGCCAAACAGGAACAACCGTTACTGGTATCAAGCAGTCCGAATTACGAAAGGTCAAAATTGACTTTCCTCCGTTTGTAGAACAAAAGCGGATTTCTGCGATCCTCTCTGCACTCGACGACAAAATCGAACTCAACCGCCAGACCAACGCCACGCTGGAGGCCATGGCGCAGGCGATCTTCAAGGAGTGGTTTGTCAACTTCAACTATCCGGGCGCAACGGGGGAGATGGTCGAGAGCGAGTTGGGGTTGATTCCAGCTGGGTGGCGAGTGGCGGTTTTTGAAGACGAATTAGATGCCTTGCGTGGCCTAAGCTATCGGGGAAAATACCTTGAAGATGGTGATGCAGTTCCTATGCATAACTTGAATTCGGTATACGAAGGTGGTGGCTACAAATATGAGGGTATTAAATATTACTCAGGTGATTACAAAGATAAGCATGTCGTCAGTCCAGGTGACTTGATCGTCACCAACACTGAACAAGGGCACCAGTTCCTCCTAATTGGCTACGGTGCAATAATTCCTCACTTCTTTGGAGATTATGGAATATACAGCCATCACATTTATAGAGTTCGCCCCAAAGCAAACTCTTATCTTACCTCTGATTTTATATTTTTCCTGCTCAAGGAACTGAAAATACGGGATCAGATAACAGGTTTTGCAAACGGTACAACAGTAAACATGTTAAAGGTTGCTGGTCTGCAAAAGCCTAAATTCGTGCTGCCGCCAAAAGAATTAGTAATCAACTTTACTGAAGTGAATCAGGTATTTCGTTTACGTCAGGAAGAATCGTGGCAAGAATCAATTGGTCTTGCAAAAACTCGCGACACCCTACTACCCAAACTCATGCGAGGTGAAATCGACGTATGAGTGCAGGTTTGCCCGTTGCATTTGATGATAACCCCGACTTCAATCAGTGGCTGGAAGAGAACTATCCGGTGGAGATTGAGGAGTTCAGCTTTCCGGCAAGCGATGTGCTCTACCAGATGGGCTATGAGCGGTATCTGGAAGCGCTGGAACGCTATATCGCCGATCCAAAAATAAGCCTGACCCGCATTGAAAATCTGTTCCCAGCGCCAATCGCCTACTACTTCTATCAGGCAACCCATAACTATCAGAACGCCCACCACCGCCTTGACCTGCTCAAATCCTGCTGGGAATCGATTGTCTTTCTGCTCTTTGGTTTGGTTGTAGCGGAGGCCCGTCACCGTCAGCTCGATCTCAAGGGGCTTGGCATCAAGTGGAAAACACTTTGGGGTGATCGACTTGGGGGTAAATTGGATGTGACCGAGAATATTCTCGATCACGTCATCAAAAACAGCATCCCTTTTGACTGTGCAGCCATCATCCCGCTGCCCGTTCTGGCCGATATTAAAGTGCTCAATCAGGAGCGTAACGGCTTTGCCCATGCCTCAGCCAAAACGACCGCACAACAGGAAGAGTTCTACGAGACGCTCTATCCGCAGCTTGAACGCATTCTGCGGCAGCTCATCCGTCTGGAAGAGGTGAAAATTTTCCGCTATCATGATGCCCAGACGCCGCTCTGGCCGCGCTGCGAAATCTTCAACGGCAGTTCGTTGGACGGGCGCAAAGAGTTATTGAAGCTTGATAAGAGCAACTATATTGATATTGTAGATGACTTTGACGCTACAGCGGTCTATGCCCAAGTCATGGGTCATGCCTTCTGCCTATCGCCCTTTATTCACTTCTTTCAAGAATCGCATGAGACCAACGCTGTCCTCTGTTTCTACAAGAAAACCAAGGGCGGAAAGTATAACTTTGAGATCATCAACCGCTCCCAAGATTTTGCCTTCGAAAAAGAGACATTTCGCGTCATGGAAGGCAAGTTGAGAGGCTTGGTGGTTTAGGGGTAATCATGAGTACAGCATTGTACGAATCCGAAATCGAACAGATCGCCCTTGACGTCTTACGCGACGAGAACGGCTACACCATCCTGCACGGCCCAACGCTGCTCGACGGCCCGACCAAGGAACGCAACAGCAGCGACCCCTTCCTGCGCGAGCGCCTCAGTGCAGCCATCGCACGCCTCAACCCGCACATGCCGCCCAGCGCGCACGAAGAAGCCCTGCGCCTCGTGCTGCGCGGCGATATGCTCAGCCTCCTAGAGAATAACCAAGTCTTCCACCGCCTGCTCGTCGACGGCATCGACATCAAATTTGGTGTCGGCGAGGGCCGATCCAAAACCGATAAGATCTGGCTGATCGACTGGGAGACGCCCAGCAACAACGAATTTGTGGCGGTAAACCAATTTGTCTTTACCGAAGGCCACAACCGACGCATACCCGACATTGTGCTCTTTGTCAACGGCATTCCGCTGGTGGTCGTCGAACTTAAAAACGCCAGCGACGAAGAAGCTGATATTCTAGCGGCCTACAATCAGCTACAAACCTATAAGCAGGAGATTCCGACACTCTTCGTACCCAACGCGTTGATGATTATCAGTGATGGTTGGTTTGCCAAAGTGGGCGGACTCTCTAGCGAATATAACCGCTTCATGGAATGGAAGACACCGGATGGGAAGATACTGGTCGATCTTAACATCGAAAGCGCAATGGTGCCGATGATTCAGGGGTTACTCCACCAAGAGACGTTGCTCGACGTTATCCGCCACTTTATTGTTTTTGAAAAGGCCAGCGCTTCGGCTTCGACAAGCTCAGCCTCCGCTAGTGTTGTAAAAAAGATTGCTGCCTACCATCAATATTACGCCGTCAACCGCGCCATCGAGTCGACCATTCGTGCGTCTGCATCTGCCCCTAAAACTTTAGGTGAGGAGCCAGCCGTCTATGGTCTGCCGACAGTCAAAGATCAGCCCGTTGGCGATCGACGGGCGGGCGTGGTCTGGCATACCCAAGGCAGCGGCAAAAGCCTCTCCATGGTCTTCTATGCTGGTAAGCTCGTGTTGAGCGAAAAGATGAATAACCCGACAGTGGTGCTCATCACTGACCGTAACGACCTAGACCAGCAGCTCTTCGAGACCTTTACTAACTGCCAGCAGCTCTTGCGACAAACACCTACACAGGCTATCAATCGTGAAGATTTGCGTAAGCGGTTGATGGTGGCTTCGGGCGGCATTGTCTTTACGACGATTCAAAAGTTTTTACCCAGCGAAAAGGGTAGCGACTACCCGCAGTTGAGCGACCGACGCAACATTGTGGTCATCGCTGACGAGGCGCATCGCAGTCAGTACGACTTTGTCGATGGTTTTGCGCGCAACATGCGCGATGCACTGCCTAATGCCTCCTTCATTGGCTTTACCGGTACACCTATCGAGCGCGAAGATGCCAACACGCAGGCTGTCTTTGGCAACTATGTCGATGTTTACGATATCCAGCAGGCGGTCGAAGATGGCGCAACGGTCCGCATTTACTACGAAAGCCGTTTGGCCCAAATCAAGCTTTCTGATCATTCGCAGCGCGTTCTTGATGAGCAGGTTGAAGATATCACCGAAAGCGATGAGCTAATCGATCGCCAGAAGAGCTTCACCAAATGGACAAACAAAGAGCAGATCGTAGGCAGCCAGTCGCGCTTGGAACAGGTCGCGGCTGATCTTGTTGCCCATTTCGAGGCGCGCCAAACCGCTGCGCTGAGCAAAGGCATGATCGTCTGCATGAGTCGCCGCACCTGCGTCGCCATGCACAACGAGATCGTCAAGCTACACCCGAAGTGGTATGACGAAGACGATAGCAAAGGAGCCATCAAGATCGTCATGACTGGCTCAGCCAGCGACCCACTCGACTGGCAGGAGCACATTCGCACCAAAGCTCGACGCAAAGCCATTGGCGACCGCCTCAAAGACCCCCACGATCCACTCAAGTTAATTATCGTACGCGACATGCTGTTGACTGGCTACGATGCTCCCGTACTCAATACAATGTACATCGACAAACCAATGAATGGACACAATTTAATGCAGGCGATCGCCCGCGTCAACCGTGTCTTTGGCGATAAGGATGGTGGCTTGATTGTTGATTACATCGGTATTGCCCAAGATTTAAAAAAGGCGCTGGCTGTTTACACGGCAAGTAGCGGCAAAGGCGAGCTGGCGTATGAACAGCGAGAAGCCGTTGCCAAAATGCTAGACCTGCACGAAGTGATTGTCGATATGTTTGGCAACTTCGACTACCACCGCTACTTCACGCTGCAGCCCAAACATAAGCTCAACTTCATCTTGGGTGCGGCGAATCACATTGCGGGCCTCAGCGAAGAAGATGACAATGGACAGATGGTCCGTAATGGCATAGAGCGCTTCAAGCAAAACGTGGTCCGTCTGCAAAAGGCTTTTGCCTTGTCGGTTCCGCACCCCGCAACCAACGACGTGCGAGACGACCTTGCCTTCTTCCAGGCCATCAAGGCCCGCTTTGCTAAGTTCGACGTACAGCAAAAGATACGGACAAACGAGGAAGTCGAGACCGCGATTCGCCAAGTCATCAACGACGCCATTATCTCTGGGGAAGTCGTTGATGTCTTCGATGCTGCTGGCATTAAAAAGCCAGATATTTCGATCTTGTCGGATGAGTTTCTGGCAGAGGTCCAGAATCTGGAACATCCAAGCTTGGCGCTAGAATTGCTCAGACGTCTACTCAACGATGAAATCAAGAATCGCACGGTGACGAATCTGGTCCAGAGCCGCAAATTCTCGCAGATGCTAGCCGATGCTGTGCGCCGTTACCAGAATGGACTGATCGATTCGGCACGCGTGATCGAAGAACTGATCAAGCTGGCGCAAGAGATGCGCGAGGCAGACAAACGGGGTGAAGAACTAAATCTAGGTGTGGATGAGCTGGCCTTTTACGATGCACTGGCCGACAACCCCTCGGCAGAGGGCGTGTTGGGTGATGAAACCCTCAAAACCATAGCCCACGAACTTGTTGATAGCGTACGACGCAACACATCAATCGACTGGCAATATAAAGAGAGCGTTCAGGCCAAGCTACGTGTGTTAGTCAAGCGCATTCTGCGGAAACATAAGTATCCGCCTGACGATCCAGCTACGGGTGAATATACAGAATCTGTCAACAAAGTGCTATTGCAGGCTGAATCGCTTGCTGACTATTGGTCTACTGATGAATAGACGATGTGCTTTTGGTCACCCATTCACTTTGAAAAGTGGGCTAACATTGCGTCAACTAAAGACGGACAATTCAAAATTGGTTTCCTAACCCAAAATATATAGCCCAGAAGTTAAACGCAAACATAAAACCATGATCAACGAAAAACAGATTACTCGCGCCTTTGACCAACGCGACTTTAGCCGAGGGTTTCTGCCCAATCCAGATCCGCTTACGCGCTTGCCATCCGCATTCGATGAATGGGAAGATGTGGCCGCTGACCTCTCCAAGCTAGCCCTCAGTCGCTACATTCGACCGACCGTGCAAGCGCTCCCCCGCTTCCCAACCGAAGCGCTAAAATCTACCCGCGAAATGGAGCGAGCTGTGAGTCTGCTCTCGATGATGGGAAATCTCTACGTCTTTGCGCCGGACCATCCTATCGCAACCTCTCTGCCCAAATCGTTGGCTGTGGGCTGGTATGAAGCAGGCCAGCGGTTGATGAGACTGCCCACGTTGACCTACGCCTCCCAGGTGCTCAACAATTGGCGGCGACACGATCCCAACGGCCCCCTTAACGTGAGCAATCTCACCATGATCCAGAATTTCCTCGGAGGCATGGACGAAGAGTGGTTTGCCATGATTCATGTGCAGATCGAGGCGGAATCGGGACGGGCATTGCAGCGCTTGCAGCCTGCTCAGGAGGCCGTCGTTCAAGATGATGTGTCCACCCTCGAATCATGCCTTATTGAAATGGCAGAGACCCTTAATACCATGCGTAGTGTGTTGGCTCGTATGCCCGAACGCTGCGAGCCAGATATCTACTACCATCGCGTACGGCCTTACATGTTTGGCTGGTATGCCAATCCGCTGCTGCCCGACGGTATGATCTATGAAGGAGTCGATGCGTATGGGGGGCAGCCCCAGCAGTTCCGAGGTGAGACCGGCGCACAGAGCAGCGTGATCTACTGCTTCGACGCGGTGCTAGGCGTTGCCCACGAATATGATGAGATGCGCGCCTATCTGATGGAGATGCGATACTACATGCCCACCCAGGATCGGGCCTTTATCGAGCACTTGGAGATGGGGCCATCTGTGCGGGATTTTGTCTTAACACGTGCTGGCTCTCATCCAACGCTACGTGATACGTACAATACATGTCTAGAGCGGTTGCAGGCGTTTCGCCAGCTTCATATTGAGTACGCGGCCATGTATGTGCTCAAGCCAGGGCAAAAAGACAGTCAAGGAGAGGTTGGTACAGGTGGAACCCCCTTCACCGTCTACCTAAAAAAACATATCCGTGAAACCAACGCTCATCGGATTTAGGCCGTTCCACAATAATAGATATACGTATAGTATGATTCATGGGCGTCCTGTTGTCGCAGACGACCATTTCATGATTGACAGTCTCAAGGTAAGGAGGTGTGTACTGATCGAGATAATGTTCTACTTTGGTAGTGAGGAGAGTGGTATATGAAAATTGGCCATCGACTAAAGCAGATTGAACAAATGATTGATGAAGGGTATGAGCACATTTGGGATTGCTGCTGTGATCATGGGCTGCTGGGTATGACGCTGCTTGCTCGACAAGCAGCCAGACATATCCATTTTGTTGATATTGTACCCCAGTTGATGGCGGCGTTAGAGATGAAGCTTCAGCAATGTTTTCCACCAAGCTCAGATTGCAGTCGATGGCATATCCATTGCACAGATGTTGCACAACTCAACTTAGGCAATGACCCGTTGCTCAGGCGAAAAGAATTGGTCATTATTGCAGGTGTCGGCGGTGACAAGGTGATTGAGTTCGTCGAAGCACTTATCGGCCGACAACCTAACCAAGGGATCGAATTTCTTCTTTGCCCTATTCACCACAACTACCAAGTGCGCGAGGTGCTTTCTGCCCACGGCTTTGGGTTGATCAATGAAAAGCTAGTCACCGAGAACAAAAGATCTTACGAAATCTTACACGTATCGCGTACGGCTAATCAGTTGCTTTCGCTAGTAGGGTCCGTGATGTGGGACTTAACACGCTGCGATCATTTAGATTACCTACGAAAAACCATTGACCACTATCAACGGAAGATTCAAAACAATGACATGGAGACCGTCAAAATTCTCGCTGCCTATCAACGTTTGCATAATTTAGCGAAGACAGTTTAACTATACTAAAGGAGGCTCCCCAAATGAAAGCCATTATGGTGATGTTCGACTCCCTCAACCGTCATATGCTCCCCTCGTATGGCTGTGACTGGACTCACGCTCCCAACTTTCAGCGTCTAGCCGAACGGACGGTGCAATTCAACAACAGCTACGTTGGTTCCATGCCCTGTATGCCGGCGCGCCGCGAGCTACACACGGGGCGCTATAACTTCCTCCACCGTTCCTGGGGTCCGCTGGAACCCTTTGATGATTCTATGCCCGAAATTCTGAAAAATAACGGTGCCTACACCCATCTCGCTACTGATCATCAGCACTACTTTGAAGATGGCGGCGGCACCTACCATCAGCGCTACTCGACCTGGCACTTTCAGCGTGGGCAGGAGGGCGACCTATGGCATGGCGAGGTAGCTGCTCCGAAGATCCCCAAGACGGTGACGGAGCGCAAAATGGATGCCAAAGATGGCAACCAAGTCAATAGCATGTGGCGGCAGGATTGGGTCAATCGCAAGTATATGACGACTGTCGAATCTCAGCCTCAACACAGGACTTTTGTGGATGGCATGGAGTTTATGCGCGTTAATGCCGAGGAAGATAGGTGGTTTTTACAGTTAGAGACCTTTGATCCCCACGAGCCTTTCTTTACCCAGCAAAAGTATAAAGATCTCTATCCTCATGATTACGACGGCCCTCATTTCGACTGGCCGCCCTACAATCGCGTTGCCGAGACGCCAGAGCAGGTTGAGCACATGCGATACCAGTATGCTGCACTCCTCTCCATGTGCGATGAGTACCTGGGCAAAGTGCTGGACTTGATGGATGAGCTGAATCTATGGGATGATACCATGCTCATCGTCAATACAGACCACGGCTTTATGCTGGGTGAGCATGATTGGTGGGCCAAGATCATCATGCCTTTCTATAATGAGGTGGCCCACACACCACTCTTCATCTGGGATCCGCGCACCAAGCGGGCCGGGGAATCTTGCGACTCCTTAACCCAGGGGATTGACCTGCCCGTTACCCTACTCAATTATTTTGGCGTGGACGTGCCATCTGATATGCAGGGAGCCGATTTAGCCAACGCTATTGCCCACAATGGCCACACCCATGATTCGGTTATTTATGGCATCCACGGCGGACACGTCAACGTAACCGATGGACGCTACGTTTACATGCGTGCGCCTGTCAAGCCCGACAATACACCCGTTTATGACTACACCCTCATGCCGACCCACATGCGACACCGCTTTGAGCCGTCCGAATTGCAGGACATTCAACTCCAGGAGCCGTTCAACTTTACCAAAGGCTGTCGCACTATGAAGGTGGCCGGACGCTCCCACGTGCCAGCCCACTCTTATGGCACCCTGCTCTTTGATTTAGAGACTGATCCAGGCATGGAGAATCCCATTGAGGACAAAGAAGTTGAGGAGCGAATGATTAAGTATATGGTAGAATGGATGAAGCGGAATGATGCGCCGGAAGAGCAGTATACGCGGCTGGGGCTAGAAGGGTACAGATAGATGAAATGGTTTACTATACGATAAACCGTTTGAAAACCCGAGTTTGGTCCCTCCTGTAGAGGCTGCGGAAAACTCCGGTTTTCAAAGCGACTGCAGTATAATGCATTACTGAATTTCATTCGAAGGAGCGACAACATGTCCTACCCCTTTCCTGGTATGAATCCATGGCTTGAAGACAGACAGCTTTGGCGCGGTGTTCATACACGCTTAATTACTGCATTAGGGGATGCTTTATCACCAGATTTGGCGCCGCGTTATTTTGTGGATGTAGAAACGCACACGTACATAGCCAAAATGCCGGATGAGCCAATCACCATGCGCTATCCAGACATTACCGTTTTGGAAGTTGGTGGAGGTGCAGTTGCAGTAAAACCAACAGCAACTCACGCCATGCCACTGGAAATTGATCTGCCATTTCGCGAGACTATTGAAGAGCCTTACCTATCGATTCGATTGGTTGAGACAGGCGAGGTTGTTACAGTAATTGAGCTACTTTCTCACACCAACAAACGCGCTGGTACAGAACGCCGTAGCTATTTGGAAAAAAGAGAGACGTTTTTGGATGCGGATGTCCATTTTGTTGAGATTGATCTGTTGAGAGCCTTTGGTTCAATGCCTTATACCGAAGAAGGCGAAACAAAAGATTACCGTATCTTCATCCATCGCAAAGAGACCCGACGTAAAGCATTACTCTACATCTTTAATGTACGCGATTCAATACCGGTCTTTCCCTTACCACTATTGCCCGATGATTTGGAACCATCTGTCGATCTGGGAGGACTATTACAGGATATCTATACGCGTGCAAGATACCGATTGATTATCAACTACACCCAGCCTCCTTCACCCCAATTACGCTCACAGGATGCTGAGTGGGCTAAAGAATTAATTTCATCTGCCACTCTTTGAGCGGCTGTGCCTCTACATAGGGGACCAAATATGCGATTGCTCTTTTCAGAAAGAGATCCCACAGTCCAAACCCCATGAACACACCAATCCTCCAAACCAAACTCTATGCACCTCAACCCCAGCCAGATTTGGTTTTGCGCCCGCGCCTCCGAGACCGTCTCAATGTGGGCCTCTTTCGTCCGCTTAGCTTTGTCTGCGCACCGGCAGGCTACGGCAAAACGACTTTGGTAGCCGACTGGATTTCCAATGTCGACCGGAAAATCGCCTGGCTTTCCCTAGATGAACTGGACAATGAATCGGAACGCTACTTTACCTACATTGTTGCTGCAATTCGGACTGTCTTTCCCATATTTGGAGAAGGTACAAGCGCGCTCCTCAACTCCGCCCAACCTCAATCGCTGGATCTTTTGGTTGCCACCTTTATTAATGAAGTTGCAGCCTTAGATTCACCTCTGATTTTGGTGCTAGATGACTTTCATGTCCTGACAGAGCCGACCATTCATGCAGGCTTGGAGCGCATGTTGCCCTATTTGCCAGCTAACTTTCATTTGGTTGTCACCAGCCGTTCAGAGCCAAACATCAACTTAGCTCGCTTGCGGGTGCGTAATCAGGTGAACGAGGTACGGGTCCATGAACTGCGCTTTACGTTGGATGAGGCTGTTGAATTTGTTAACCAACGCATGGGCTTGAAGCTCTCACAAGAAGATGTGAGGGAACTGGAGGCTCGTACGGAGGGATGGGTTGCTGGGCTACAACTCGCCGCGCTGACACTGCAAAATAGTCCCCAAGCTCTATCCACGACCACCTTAATCCGCTCACTTTCTGGTTCGGATCGTCATCTGGCCGACTACTTGAGCCATGAGATCGTCTTAGCCCAGCCTGATGACTTTCAGGAGTTTCTTCTGGTGACCTCGGTGCTGAATCGAATATGTGCCGAACTGTGCAACGCCTTACTCCAACGCAGCGACAGTCAACTTATCTTGGAAGAGCTGGAGCGACGCAACTTGTTTGTTATTCCTTTGGATAGCGAACGTCGTTGGTATCGATATCACCGTCTTTTTGGGGACCTGCTCGAGCAGATGGTTGAACAGCAGCAAGGACGCGACGCCGTCCTGCGTCTTCATGAACAGGCATCAACTTGGTTTGAGCAGAATGGGCTGCTGGATGAAGCCATAGAACATGCGCTTCTCGCAAGTCGACCTGACCAAGCCGCCATGCTGATGAATAGTTTTGTCACCGAACTATTGGTCAAACAGGCAGCTTTTGCCCAAGTCCGTCGCTGGCTCACCAAGATCCCATTGGCAACCAGCAAAGCCTATCCCTTGGTTTTGGTGGCGGGTCTCTTCTCGAATCTGATTGCCCATAATCTAGTAGGGGCCGAGCCGTATCTGAACGCACTGCGCGAAGCATCCGACCTGCCAGATGTTGCCTATGGTCTGCTAGCAGTAGCTGAAGCAAATCTTCTGCGGATCAATGGAGACGTGGCTGGTGCCAAAGAGCTATTGCGAAAGACACTCCATACCATCTCAGAGGATGAGCATGTAGCAAGCATTATGATCCGTGCCCAGATGGCAGTTGCCCTGGCTGACGAAGAAGATCTGCATGGTGCCTATCAGCTCTTTACAGAAGCAAGCCACTTGGGCCGCATGGCCGGTGATCTATACAGTGAATTGGCTTCCATGCGTTGGGCTGGTGGGATGCTCCACTCTCTTGGAGAGCTAAAACGAACCAAGCAGCTTTTGGACGAGGCGTTGGATATTGCCGTCCGACCGGACCGGCCTCCCTTTCCTGTTGCAGGTGAGATCCATATCGGATTAAGTCAGCTTTACTATGAGTGGAATCAACTTGATAAAGCGCGCTACCACTGCACTATCGGCCTAAAGCTGGCCGAGCAAGCGGGTATTGGCGACACGCTGGTTGGTGCCTACCACCGACAGATAGAGTTGGCCTTGGTTGATAATGACGTTGAAGCGGCAAACCAGGCGCTGAGCAAACTTAAAGAGATGACGCAACTCGTTTCGACTATCCATGACCCTGCCTTTGGATATGATATGGTCTCACTGTTGGAGACTAGGTTGTTTATTCAGACCGGAGAATTGGCCCGCGCGGCTGAGTGGATTCGAGCCACCCCTGTCGATCTAGAACAGATGCCGTCTCGCGTCAATAGTATCCGCACCATTCACATAGCATATTGGATAACCAAAGCATGGATTGAGCAAGACCCTGGCAAACTGGAATCGATTGAGCCGCTCCTCACATATCTAATTCACCTGGCTGACGAGAGAGGAATGAAGGGGCAAGCCATCTGGCTCCGCTGCCTAAACGCCATCCGGTTAAAGCTCTGCGGTTGCACCGCTCAGGCAGTAGAGAGCTTTTCTAGCGCATTGGCTATGGGTCAAGAAGAAGGGTACATTCGGACCTTTGTGGATCTAGGGGCTGCACTCCATGAGTTGCTACTGCTGGCGAAAGACGAAGGGATCTTGCCCGAATATGTGAACACCTTACTGACTGCATTTATGCAACAGGAACAACTTGCCGAAGCTGCTTCCCATACACAAACGGTAACGGGGCACAATGACAACAACCGCCGCGCTGCAGCACCTGCCAATCCGCTACTTGAACCGCTTACCTCACGCGAGGAGGAAATTTTGTCCCTAGTAGCGGCAGGCTTGACCAATCAGCAGATTGCTGAGGATCGAATCATCAGCATCGGCACGGTCAAGCGACATATCTCCAACATCTTTGCCAAGTTGGGGGCAAGCCACCGAGCACAGGCAATTGCGCTGGCCAAAGAGTTTGGCCTACTGAAGTGACAATTCTGACGATGCCTATTGGCGTTACGCACCCTGAGCTTGTCGAAGGGTGATAGCTGGTGACTTCGACAAGCTCAGCCACCTTCAACTGTGTAAGTCCTAGCCTATTCATACGTCAACGTTTGACGGACGCTGATCTGTAGGGCACTACGAATGGGAATAAGGCTGGCAAGCATGGCTAAAAGTTCCACAACAATAAACCAGAGGCCAATGCTGCTAGCAGGGAATGCATATTGAAGGGGGCCACGAGCAAAGGCATAGCCAATGGCGTCACTGAGCGGCCGACTAATCAGAAATGCCCCACCAGTCGCAATGACCCCGCTAATTGCGCCAATGACCAGACTTTCGGCCATAATCATCTTTAGCAATGAACCGTTAGAGGCACCAATCGCCCGCATGATCCCAATTTCACGCCAGCGCTCCAAGATGTTGATACTGAGCGTTCCGACCAGACCGAGAAGGCCCACAACCGCTAGCAAAACGACCATGACGGCCAGCGCAATGAGAAGAATCTCAAACTGGGCATCTAGCCTGGCTCGTTCATCTTCAGCCGTCTGGGCAGAGCTGATCTGTAACCCATATTGGTCGAAATGATTCCGTAGCTCTTTGAGGATTTGGTTCTGGCTATGGCCCTCGTCATTCGTGGTATTGATGGCCAGCCGTGTAGCGAGTTGTGAGCCACCAATGACGTTGGTTAAATCATCAAAATGCGTATAGATCAGCGGTCCATAGAGTTGGCTCGTCACCACGCCGACCACTCTCCACGTGCTTTTGTTCTCGGCAACATTCAGAAGAATCTCGTCGCCTACCTGAATGCCCGGCTCCAGACCGACCAATTCCGTATTGATCACAATGGCATTTTGATCGGTAGGATGGAGCCAGCGTCCTTCCATTAATGTGGGGGTAACGAGTTCAGTATCGGCGGGAGGAGCGATGACGTTAAACTGTACGCTCTGGGAGCCATCAGGGCGAATGCGGTACGCTGAAGCAGTTCGCCACCCTTCCACGCTTTCCACACCGGTGATGCGAAATGCCTCACGGGCAAGCCGCCGCGTCTCTATGGGCCGGCTCAGGTTGATTTCAATATCATACTGGCCATAACGCTGCATACTATCTAATGTATGGCTGAGGGATTGTTGAATGCTCACGGTTGTCATAAAGATCGCCCCACCAACAACCAGGGGAGCCAGCGTAAAGATCAACCGCCCTTTTCGACGAAAGGTGTTTCGTAAGGCCAACAAGAGGAGGCGAGAAAACCCCACCAATGCACTCAAAATCTGCCCAGCCCACTTGCTGCCAGCAGCACCTGCTCCCTGTCCATAATGATTCAACGCTTCCTTAATGGTCATGTGGGTACCCGAAATGACCGGGTAGAGTGCTGTTAACAGAGGTAAACTTAGACCAATACAGAGCTGGAAAATCCATACAGACCAAGGGACTGCGAAATTTGTGATATCAATATTCAGTAAACTGGCAAAGTAGGCCGATAGAAATTGTCGTCCATAGATGCCTAACGGTAACGCAACAAGAAGAGCAATAATGCTGATGAGTCCAATCATGCCCAGATAGAGTCCCATAATTTGGGTCGTTCTCGCACCAAATGTCTTCATGACACCGATTGAACGCACCTGCTGCATGAGGATGGCAGAGATGACGTTGACAATCAGAAAGACGCTCATCAGTAGCAGCAGTGTACCCACCACCGCAAAGATAAGCGCCAAGGGTGTGATTAGACGAGCTTCTGGATGTTCATAGGGGCGATTGACAATCGTATCAAAGATTGCGCGATTGCTCTTTACCAATCGTCGGCGAATCTGCTCTGCTACTTGCTGGCTATAGGCAAAATCGCGTGTTTTATCGCTAACTGTAATATAGAACTCATTGAATTCATGGGTTTGCGCCAACTTTTCTAACGTATCCAGCGTGATGTACCCGACGCCAATGCCGGAAAAGACAGAAGGGGCCGCTGTGAGATCATGGGCAGTACCCGCGACACGCAGTACACGCTTTTTGCCATCTGCCACTTCTACCGACAGCAGATCGCCCAGCCTGGCATTGACAAAGTCGGCGGAAGCACGTTCAATTAATACTTCATTCTTCTCCGGTGGCCAAACGCCAGTCTCAGATTTGATCTGGCTGACGCGGAGTTCATTGAAGTCAGGAATGGCATACAAAATGAGGGTTCGCTTCGCATCGGGACCGGCCTGAATCTGTACAGATAAGCTATGCCTGCCTTCAACTTCACCGATGATATCCAAGCGCTCAATGCTTTTGACCCACTCCTGTCCAAACGATTCAGTGCGGATGATGATATCTGCGGGGTTTACCAAGGCATATTGCCCGTTCACCTCACGGCTGAGAACGATATTGAGACCCATACTGATGCCCGTCACCATGACACCTGCCGTAATCGACAGCAGCAGGATAAGCATCTGAACTCGGTTTTGCCACATGTCGCGCAAAACTTTCATCCATCGCGGGTCAGGTTTGCATCGATCCCAGAGTGTGGACGTGCGCTTGGCATTTACACCCTCTATTCGGTGATGATTGACCAATCTATAATTTCCATTTTGGGTGTTTGATGGACTAAGTGCGTAATGGGCATTGGGTGCTCGAAATAGCCTGAGCAACCGGCTCATTTCCGGCATGTCAGTATACCATGCTATCTGTTTCGGATTGATTGCGCTATTTGCCATTATTGATCGCTTTGCGTTTTTTGGGTAAAACTATGCTTATGGTTTCTGCCCTTTAGTACCTAACCAAATGCCTTGATGCACGTTGGGCAAGAAAATTGCGAATGGTGAATGGAGACGTCTTGGAAGCCAATCTGTTCACCATTCAAAATTTATCATTTACCATTCACCATTCTGGCTTGTCCAGGTTAGGATGTTAGGTAGTTTGCATAGAGGATAGGTACATCTTGCCCCTACCTGCTACACGGCTGACAAGCTGACCAACCGACTAACCGGCTAACCGACTAACCGATTCCTCACTTTGATCGGGCATTTCAGCTTCAACGTTACGAATTCGTGGATGTAGATAGCCAATGAGTATGATCACGGTGTTGACGATACCGATGACGATAAAGAGCAAGCCAATTCCACGGCCTGCACCAATTCCGACGACTTGACCGATACTCCCCGCCAAAGGACCGTTCACAGCCAAGAGCGGCTCGAACCACCGATCAACCAGTGGCCCGGCAACCAGAAAGGCCAGCGGGGCCAACGCAGAACTAACCATCTGTAATAGTGCAAAGACGCGGCCTTGCAACGCTTGAGGAACTTTGCGCTGCCAGATGGCCTGATTGCAACTATTGACCACGGCCACATCAAAGAAGATGACAAATCCGGCGGCGGCAATCAACGCTGCAGATGGCTGTAGACCGGCAACCATGAAGCTAAAGCCACTAATCAACCCAAAGCCCAGCACGCCATTAATTAGTCGACGCGGACCACCCCACACGCTCATAAAGAGGCTACCAAATAACATCCCGCTACCAGCAATAGAGAGAACCACCCCGAGCGTAGAGGCTGGCGCAAATGCTAAAACCAATGGCGTAACCAAGACCGCAGCCAAGCTCGTTGTAAAGTTGCTAATTGCTAGGGCAATGAAGATGCCCAGCAGCCCGACATGAGCCGTGATAAAGCTCCAGCCAGCAGCCGCTTCTTCCAAAAGCTCTCTAAATGACGAGAGGGGTGAACGCTTGGCGGCTGTTGATGGTAGCGCAACGATGAGCAAGGTAAGCATGGCGCAGAAAAAGGTGATGAAGTCAATTAGAATGACACCACCCACCTGGATGGTAACCACGAGGAAACCAGCCAAAACAGGGGCAAGCAATTGGGCAACCGCCTGTGCGCCCTGCACCATGCCATTGGCTCGGCCTAGTTGTTTGGCCGGAATCAGCATGGTGATGGCCGACTGGTAGGCAGGTGTCTGGAACACTTTGGTCGTCGCATTGAGGGCAGCGCTAACATATATATGCCAGATCTCTAAACGTCCGCTAAAAAATAGAATGGCAATGCAGAGGGTACTCAGGCCAGCTATGGTGTCGCTGATCAACATCATCTTGCGCTTGTCAAACCGATCCACCAGCGCACCTGCCACAGGAGCGATTAGTAGACTGGGCAACGTGGCAAAGAGTGCAATGAGGGCAAATGCGGTAATCGAGCCGGTCGTCTGAAAGACCCAGATTCCCAGTGCAAACGTCGTTAATTCTGACCCAATCAAGGAGACCAACTGTCCTACCCAGATGACAAAAAAGATACCCTCCTGGCTCAAATTGCGCCACGGAGTGATTGTGCGTTGTAGCCCTTTTGGGAACGCTGTCATTTTATGAATTCTCCAACTTAATGTTTTGGTATTATGGCGGCAAGTGCCTATCCGACAAACAAAACGTGTAAGGCCTAATGAGCACACTCTATGCCGGTTTCGTGGATTCAATCCGCACGGGGCGTGCTCACTGCTCGGTTTTATTGACTTTGATTAAACCTTATTCAGATAGCTGGGACGCTTGTAGCCCGTCCTTGTAGCCCGTCCTTGTAGGGCCGGGTGCTTGGGCTACCCATCTACCCCACCCTACAAGGATGGGCTACGGTAAACGGAGAATCTGCATAAGGAGTGCATTAGGTAAGTACACGCACCACGCACCATGCACCACGTGTCTCTGAGATATCTATTTTCTCGTAACACCGTGAATGATTTTAGGATTCATCATTCAGATATCGACGCAGATGGGCTGCCAACGTCTCCACGTAGGGCTGGTTTAGCATGGAGATATGATCGCCAGGCACATCGTCGAGCTGAATCTTGCCGTTTACCAACTGACCCCAACCAAGGGTTGGATCATCTTGCAGGGTGCGTTCCCAAGAACGGAAATCGTCGTCGGTCAGCTCTAAGGCACGGAAGAGCACAATATCGCCAGCATAGGGCTGCACCTGTTCCACATACTTGACAATGGATTGGCTGGCTGCTTTGTTGATCTCGATCAGGCCACGGACAAACGACTGGTCCGTACCCTCGGGAACAAGCGAGTCCTTCTTAAGGGCTTGTAGGAACGCAGACATCTGTTCTTCGGGTACCAATGAAGCCAGTTCATCTGCTACTAAGGTGAACGGCCTGTCGTAGAAACGAGCCAACAGATTTCCTGCATCCATTAACCAGCTCACATCGTCAGAGAGATCCCGTTCGATTTCAACCGTACGATTGCCCACTACAGGTGCCGCACTATCAAAGAGAGCTAGAAGCGCCACGCTTTCCCCTTGTTGCTGGAGCTGACAAGCCAACTCAAAGGCAACGGGACCACCAAATGAGTGTCCAGCCAGATAGTATGGTCCTTGGGGCTGCACGGTTCGTATCTCGGTTAGCAAGTAGGCAGCCAACTCTGGGATATCTGTGTATGGCGTCTGGTTGGCATATAGGCCTGGCGCTTGCAGAGCATAAAAGGGTTGCTCTGCACCCAAACTCTGGGCCAATTCATAGTACCCTAGTCCTTCACCCCCAGCCGGATTCACGCAGAAGATGGGTCGGCGTGCCGCCGTACCTGCCTGAAGTCGAATCAAAGGTGACCATTCACTTTGATCTGCTTCCTTACGTAGTCGCTCTGCGAGTTGTTCAATCGTACCACCCTCGAGTAAGGCAGAGAGGGGCAGATCCCACCCTGTTTGCTGCTGAATTTTGGGCATCAAACGTACGGCCAGCAGGGAATGGCCACCCAGATCAAAGAAGCTATCGTGGATGCCGATGGGCTGTACGTTGAGCACCTCTTCCCAAATCGCCACTAGCGATCGTTCCAAGTCATCGCGCGGTGCCACAAAGGCAGCCTTAACGTTCTCAATCATCTCGCCCGGTGTGGGTAAAGCCCGTCTGTTGATCTTGCCATTGGGCGTCAGTGGTAGGGCTTCGAGAGAAATCATAAATGGGGGAATCATATAATCGGGTAGCTTCGCCCCCAGGAACGAACGTAAATCCTCCATCGTTAGTGCATCCGTGTCACAGTCAGCAACATAGTAAGCAACCAGATATTTTTGTTGATGCTCTTCATGCACCGTCACCACAGCATCTTGGATAGCCGGGTGTTCACGTAGAACCACCTCAATTTCGCCCAACTCGATCCGAAAGCCACGGATTTTGACTTGATGATCAATGCGTCCGAGGAACTCAATATTTCCGTCAGGCAAGAAGCGAGCCAAATCTCCTGTGCGGTAGAGGCGAGCTTGCTCCCCTTTAAATGGCCCCTCTGCCAATGACTCGACTTCAGATAACATCCTTTCAAATGAGTCTGTCGCAAAAGCTTGCGCCGTACGCTCTGGGTCGTTCAGGTAGCCACGACCTACACCTACGCCACCTACATGCAATTCACCTGGCGTACCAACAGGAACCGGAATTCCCTGGGAATCTAGGATGTAGAGCTTGGTGTTGATCACAGGTTTGCCGATGGGCATGTTGATCACATCCAAGGAAGGTGGCTCAAAGATGGGATAGTGAGCCACGTCATCGGAACACTCGGTTGGACCATAAGCGTTGAGCAGCGGAATAGCTGGATAGCGGGCAAACCACTCCCGAGCCAAATCCGGAGCCAGTGCTTCACCGGTGGGAATCATCCAACGCAGACGGGCTAAGTGATCTTGCTCCGCTGAGTCGCCTTGTTCCGCCCAGGCATCATTTTGGGCCACAGCCATCCCATCCTCCAGAAGCGCTCGCATCAACGAGGGGACCGTCTCCAGAATAGTAATCTCCTGCGCTCCGGTCTCTTCTAGCAGCTTAACAGGATGATGGGCAACCTCATTGTCAAAGATGTGTACGCTACCCCCAACAACCAAGGCAGCCAAGAACTGCCAAACGGATATGTCAAAGCATTGGGAGGCCGTCTGGGCAATTCGATCTTCGGACGTCAGCGTCAAATCCTCCACCTTGGCGCAGAGATGATTGAGCATTCCTCGCTGTTCCACCATCGCCCCCTTGGGCAAGCCAGTCGAGCCAGAGGTGTAGATGACATAAGCCAGATTGGCTGGTGTGGAGACAGGTTCCAGGTTGCTGGTCGGAGCTTCTACGGCGAGTAAGGATTCTATCGTCATGACCAGTGGACGTTTATCGGCTGGAAGTGTCTCCAACGCCTGGCTAATCTGGCCGAGTGATTCCTGGGCAGCCAGCACCATAGGGCATTCACTCTGTTGAATGACTTGAGCCAAGCGGGCTGACGGATGAGCCAAATCTAAGGGCAAGTACGCGCCACCGGCTTTAAAGATACCCAACATAGCTGTTAGGAAATTCACGCTACGCGGGGCGAAGATGGCCACCAGAGTTTCCGGACCAACGCAATTTGACGCGTAACTGTTGGGGGACTTATACCCAATATTGTCGTCTAGAAGCGCTATATTCCGCAGTTGATGGGCCAGGCGGTTCGCTCGGGCATTCAACTCCGCATAGGTTATTGACTCACCCCGATCCATGGCTGCAAGCGCTGTGGGGGCTTGGGCCACCTGCTCTTCAAAGAGCTGGGTCATAAGTCTATCATGTGGCGTTGGGTGGGCCGTCTGGTTAAAGTCGACCAGAATCTGCTTTTCTTCTGCTGGGGTTAAGAGCTTAACTTGGGCAATCGGCTGCTGATTGTCCCCAATAAATGCGTCGATAACCTGTACAAAGTGCTCAATCGCCTGACGCTGAACGTCGACTGGGAAGAGCTCGCTGTCAAAGTCAAACTCAAGCGTTAATGTACCTGAATCGTTGAGATCCATGACCCTTACGCCTAGGCTCTCATCGCCATAGCCAGCATGGACAGCTTCATTCGTTACTGGGTACCCATTGAAGGTGCCGAGGGACATATTATGGTAGTTGAGGACTACCTCATAAGCCCGCTGTTGCATGGGGTTGGTGGCTGTGTATTGAGAATAACGTAGCGTGGTTCTGGTTGAAGTAGATATCTTCTTGAGCAGGGTGAGAAAGGTCTCATCCTCATCCAGGGCCACTCGAACTGGCAAGACGTGCATAAATAGCCCCACCGTCTCTTTGGTCACACCCCGTCGATTGTGAAAGGGTGACCCAAAGGCCAACTCTGTGACTCCAGAGAGCTTATGTAGGTACGTTAGCAAGACAGCTGAAAAAATTGTGTAAAGGGTAACATCCAAATTACCACTAAAGACCTCATCTTGCTCGGCCACAGATTTGAGGCGTGTGCTGCGCTCTTCGCCCAGAGAGTGGACGACGCGCGTGGTCGGTCCAACTTGGTGGTTGGCTGTCTGTCCGTAGAAGGAGAGCGGTTCCATGGGCTGGCTAGACTGTTCTGCCCAGTATGCTTTGGCACTAGCGTAACGCTTGGACTCCCGCTGGGCTTTCTCCTGAATGACATAGTCGGCAAAGGTTGGCAGATCGAGCTTGTTGGGCAGCTCACCCGCACAGGCCATTTGATATAGCTTATCAAGATGGCCTAATAGGAGAATGTTGGAAAAGCCATCACTGATAATATGATGGGGATGGATATACCAGACAAATTTTTCAGGCTGAATTTTGAGCAATGCAGAGTCGAAAGAACATTGGTGTAAATCGAACTGATGATGGCGGGCCTTGTCCAGCCAAGCTTCACAGGCTAGCTCCGGGTCGCTTTCTGCCGAAAAGTCGATAAAGGGTAGTGTAAATTGCAGGTGCTCTTGTACAAGTTGCTGGGGGATGCCATCTTCTTCGTAGAAGACAGTCCGCAAGACATCAACCGAATTGACCAGGGCCTGGAACGCTTGCCTCATCAGTTCGGGATCAATGGGACCAGAAATGGTACCCGTACAACAGAGGTTGTACATAGGTACGTCAGGGTGATACTGCTGACCGATCCAGATGAGCAGTTGGTTACGGGTTAGGTTGGAACGAGCTTCTAATTCTTCCACCAAGTCCGTTGCGGAATCAGTGGATGCATCTTGGGCAGTGCTGCTTGGTTCATTGCTCCCATCATTGGCCATGAGCGCACGTTCACTCATGGTGACTGTACCCGCTGGCCGCTGAATGTCGGACCGCAGCTCGGCTAATGAAGCGTCTGGCTGCTGAACAATCTTGGTCAACAGAGCTATGAAGTGGGTAGCCATCTGGGCAACGGTTGCTTCTTGGAACAGAGCAGTAGCATACTCAATGGCCAGCACCAGTTCATCGTTGGTCTCTTCGACAAAGAAGGTCAGATCCAGCTTGCTTGCCTCTTCAGTGAAGTCCAGGAGTTCGATCTCCAAGCCAGGCAATGATCCCTCACTGGCAATGTCGTTTTGGTAACTAAACCCCACCTGGGCCAGAGGTGAATAGCTGGGATCTCGGCGGAAGGTGAGGTTTTCCAATAACATCTCCAGAGGGACATCCTTGTGGGCAAAGGCTTCTAGCACGGTGCCGCGAACCCGACGCAAGAGTTCTCGAAACGTTGGTTTTCCAGTGAGATCGGTGCGCAGGACCATGACATTGACAAAAAATCCGATCAAGTTTTCAACCTCATGTCGGTTTCGCCCAGAAATCGGTGAACCAATGAGCATGTCTTCTTTGTGGGTGTACGCCTGCAAGAGCAGGTTGACTGCCCCAAGCATGGTCATAAAGAGGGTGCAATTTTCCGATTGGCCCAGGTTCTTTAGAGAGTGGTAGAGATCCGACGGGATGGTTTGCCTATAGGTCTGACCAGCCAGGCTTTGCTTGGGTGGCCGTGGGTAATCCGTGGGAAGATCCAGAATATCAGGCGCGTCCGCCAACTTGGTCATCCAGTATTGCACCTGTTCATCGGATGCTGACTCTATTGTTGAGCCGATTTGCGCAGACGGCGTACCTTCATCGAGCTGACGAGAAGTTCTATTGCTTATTGTGAACCGCTCGCGCTGCCAGCGAGCAAAATCGCCATAGCCGATGGGCAGGGGCGATAGCACAGATGCCGACATCGACTTGGTCAGGATGGGGCTTTCTAGGGCCTGCTGATAGAGCTGACTCACCTCTTGCAAAAATAGATCAATTGACCAGCGGTCGCTGATGATATGATGGAGATTGAGCAGGAAGATATGCTCATCTGGCTCGATCAAGAGGAGTGTAAAACGGTAGAGGGGACCACTAGCTAGGTCAAATGGTTGCTGGGCTTCCTTACGGGCCAGACGTTCAACTTCAGCTTTGCGGTCGGTTGGATCCATATCTTGCAGATCAACTTGACGTAGGATTAGCTCATGATCTGGCATAAGCTGCTGGCGAGGTTCGCCTTCTACCTGAGTAAAGAGTGTACGCAGCGCCGTCTGTCGTTCAACCACTTGGGCCAAGCACTGTTGCAAGGCTACCACATCCAGCTTGCCCTTTAGTTTGACCCCTACAAAGACATTGTAAGCGGGGCTATGGGGATCGAGCTGATGCAGAAACCAGAGCCGTTCTTGGGCAAACGAGAGTGGGTATAGTTGGGCTTTTTCTGACTTCTCGGCTGCTTCTCTTCCTGTCTCTGAAAGTAACGGCGGTCCAATTACCTTTGTGAATGGCTCCGTTGCAATGGGTGTCCCTGAAATGGGTGCTTTTGCAATAGGGCCACTTGGTGCCTTTAGGCCTTCCTTTTCCAGCAATTTAGCAAACAACTTCTGCTGTTCTGGGGTAAGGTTGGCAATGTCTTGATTCAATTCGGGGGTCATGATAGTTTCCTTATGTCTGCCCTAAAGTAGCATATGGACTCGTGGTTTTTTATTATTAACAATTCACAAATTCAACAATGGTCGCAGGCGACTGCTTCGCAAACATAAATTAAGTATTTTCCAAAATGCTACGCAAGGCTCAACAAATTAGTCGCTGTTCACGCCCCCTGCCTGTCGGCTGAGCTTGTCGAAGCCAAATCGCCCCTTCGACAAGCTCAGAGGACTGAACAGTTACACAAATTACTGAAGCATAACAGCCACTTCTTGTTCAGAAAGGGCTTTCACTTGCTCTAATAGCGCCGCCGTACGCGCTAGCTCATCCTGCTGTTCGGCAACCTTCTCTGCCAACCCAGCGACTGTCGAGTGGTCAAAGAAGATTTCTAGGGACAGGTCAATGTCAAAGGCTTGTTGGATGCGAGCAATCGCCTGCAACGTTAATAGAGAGTGTCCACCCAACTCAAAGAAATCGCCGTGGATACTCACCTGTTCTAGTCCCAAGAGATCTTCAAAGATACCGGCGAGTGCCTCCTCCACTGACGTTCGTGGCGCAACGAATTTGGCGTCATCCTGGCCTGGTTCAGGCAGGGCTTGGCGATCTACTTTACCGGTAATCGTGCGGGGGAGGGCCTCTAAGTTAACAAATGCCGAAGGCAGCATGTATTCGGGCAGTTGAGTGGCCAAATACGCTTTAATTGTTTCGCTAGTGGCCCCGTTGGTGAGTACCAAATAGGCACAGAGATAGGGAATCTGCTGGGCATCTTCTCGCATAGTAACCACCCCATCTTGGACATCTGGATGAAGATGGAGAATGGCTTCGATCTCTGACAGCTCAATGCGCACGCCACGTACCTTAACTTGATGATCTCTGCGTCCGATAAACTCAAAATTTCCATCAGGCAGGAGTTTGCCCAAATCGCCTGTCTTGTAGACGATGTCCAGTGGATCGTTGTTAAATGGATTCGGGACAAAGGAGGCAGCCGTCAATTCAGGTGTTTGGTAGTAACCCAAGGTTCGATAGGGTGTACGTATATAGATTTCACCAAGCTCGCCTGGTGAGCAAACATTGCCTTGGTCATCGAGCAGGATGGCACGAGTACCGGTTATTGGCTGCCCAATGGGAATCGTTTGCTTGTTTTTGTCTTCTGGCTGCACAAAGTAGGCAAATTTGGTCATGGTTGTCTCAGACGGTCCATACAGATTCACCAACTGGACACGATCACCATAGTACATCTGCCAGCCTGCCACATCAGACGGAAGCAGCGTCTCACCTGACAGGAGGATATGCTGCAAATTGGCAAAGCTAAGCGCCGAAAGGTCGCTATTCAGCACGGCCCGCAAGAGCGAAGGCACGGTGTGAATCAGAGTGATCTCCTGTTGGTCCAGCCATGAGGCCAACTGGTTCACGTCGAGAGCGCTGGCTTTGTCTTCAGGAATACAGAGAGTGCCACCCGCGCAGAGCGGGGTGAAGATATCGCGTAGGCTGGCATCAAAGGCTGGCGAGGTCAGATGGCTGACGCGCGCAGCAGTCGTCAATCCTAGGGTTTCAATTTCCCAGCGGATAAAGTGGTCGATTCCTTTCAAACGTCCCATAATGGCTTTGGCCGCGCCAGTCGAGCCAGATGTAAAGAAGATATAAGCCATGTCATCGGGTTGCGATTCGTGACTCACGGCTGCCGTCTGATTAAAGTCCAAGTAGCCGGGTAAGGCTTGAGGGTGATCTGGCTGCTCTTGAAGATAGAGCAGCGGCATATTCATCCCCTGTTGGGCAATGACACCCGGCTGGGTAATGAGCAATGCCGGCGGTACCTGAGCCAGCAAACTTTGCAGCCGGTCAGCTGGCATATTGGCATCCAAAGGCATAATGACGGCACCCGCCTTTAGTACACCAATCAGGGCAATGACATTTTCCAGTGCATTGAAGGTTAAGGTGGCAACAATGGCACCAGGGGATATCTCGCTGGCTTGAAGGAAGTTGGCTAGTCTATTGGTCTCCTCTTCCAACTGGGCATACGTCAACGAAATCGGGCCATATTCAATGGCAATTTTGTTTGGGTATTGGGCCGCTGTCTCAGAAACCCAGCGGCAAATGTGTTTATGTTCCATCGGGGGATGCTCCTGCTTTTTAGAATCTAGCCGAATGGTGAATGATGGTGTCTGTGCTGCCAACCCGCTCATTCACCACTCACCATTAAGAATTCACCATTTACAATTCCGTTAGGTCTTTTATAATCATTTGCTCTGTTAATTAAAACCTATCAAATTCGACATTTCAACGGTACATTCTTGGCAAAAGCCTCATTTTTCTATCAATGCGGTGACTTTCTATCAAAATGGGGACATTGCCACCAGTACTTTTCGCGGCCCCTTGAAGGGCATACGACCGTGGCTCATTAGCATGTTGTCCACCATGACCAGATCGCCCTCTTGCCAAGGCAATAAGACCATCTGCTCGCGGGTAACGGTACGAATCTCGTCCAACATAGACTCCTCGATCGCTGTTCCGTCACCAAAAGTGGCATTTTGAGGAAGGTTTTCTGCCTTCCCTTGGTAAAGCATGAGCAAGCTATCATAAACGGCCTTGGGATGGGTCGATGGATGAAATTGATCTGCTTGATTGAACCAGACTTCTTCGCCCGTTTCGGGGTGAATAATCGTCGCTGGGCGAACGTGGCTTACCCGTAAGCTGCCATTGGATAACCACTCGTGCTCCATGTTGTGCTCTTGGCAGTAGTTGCTGATAACGGCAGGGTCTTCAGTTTCAAATGTCTTCTGCCACGAAGGTCCCATGCCGCGACCGCCGTGCAGGTTGCGAATATACTTCACTTTCTTCTCCCGAAATGCTTCGACCGTTGCACTGCTGAGATTTTGTAAGAGCGCGCGGCTATCGGCCAATGGTGTTTCTCCACCCTCTTGGGGAGCCGTTGCACAGCAGAAGAATTGCCACTTCGGCCACTTCTCCGAATAGGAGAGTTCGTTGTGGAGAGAGATAAAGTATTCTGACGGATACTCGGTCGATGTGTATACGCCAGATTGGACCTTGGTTCGTGGTGAGTTGCCATCCACGTAGTCCATTAATTCACCTGACATGCTGCGGACCAACTGCTCCAAAAGGGGCGATGAATTGATGCCAAAACCACGCCACAGAACGGCACCATGAATGCGCAGCTTTTCTGCTAGAAAGTCTGGATTTTCGTTGTACCACTTAAGCAGATCCTCTATAGTGGCCTTTGCGCCTCCATCATTCTCAACAACACTTTCAACAACAAATGGTAGATTTTGTGCTTTATCTAAAATATACGTTTTAACCATGTCTATTATTTCTCCTTTTGTCAGCCTTTCAGCTTGTCAGCATTTTAGCTTGTCAGCTATACTCAGCTCCGTTTGAAAACCGTAGTTTGGTTAGTCTGGTAAAGCTTTGGAAAACTATGGTTTTCAAAACGACCGCAGTATAGCCATCGCTCTGGCTGGCCGACTGAGTAGCTGATGGCTGAATCGCTACGAAATTAAAGCTTAAAAACATCTGTGAATAAATTAAAAGTCAATACTGTCATTAGTAAATCATCGTCAAAGGGCAAGTTGAGCCGAAAATTCGGTTGGGTATATTTTTTCTTTAGCTGCTCAACTGTATCTGGATTAAAGTATCCATCTTTTTGGATCCGGTCAGTTGAGAGCAGATCATTGACCCACTCCAGATTCCGCTTCAGCAGTTCGGCACCACTTGCCGAATGCCAGCCATATTTTTCGCGCCGAACGATGGGTGCGGGTAGAAGCGGCTCGGCCACCTGGCGTAGGGCATATTTTTCTGTTAGCCCATTCAATTTGAGATGAGGCGGCATCTGACGCACAAAGTCTACCAGCTCAATATCCAGAAATGGATAACGGGCTTCCACCGAGTTGGCCATGGCCATATGATCGCCATGCTCAATCAGCAAATGATCGACCATGCGCAGCTTGTAATCAAGATAGGAGCGGCGATGAAGACGGTCACGATTGGTCAATTTGGCTTTGTTGACCAGCGGAAAGTTCAGACAATCAAAGTGAGCAAAATCCTGGTTGAGTGCTACGCTATAGAGAGCCTGCTTGGTGGCGCGAAAGTCGGCATGACGCTTTTCATAGAAGAGTTGATGATCGCCCCACAGCCGCTCATTGAGCGCTGCCTCCTCCCCGTCTATCTGGCCAGATGGCCCTCTTCCTCGTTTGGCCATCGCGTCAAAGCGGTAGCCTACATAACCGGCAAATATCTCATCCGCTCCTTCACCTGTCAAAATGACTTTATAATCGTGGGCATGCACCGCCTCTGAAAGCGCCAAAAAGCAGGTGTTATAACTCTCCTTAACGGGGCATTCGGCATGGTAGATCATCTTTATCAGACGGTCAGCCACTGCATTGCCATCGAAAGGTACCTGATGCGTCTCGGTATTGACGAATGCCGTCACCATCTCTTGGTACTTGGATTCGTCTCGAGATTTCTCGGCAAATCGAATCGAAAATGAGCGCCGGGGTAAGTCAGGTGATGCCTTCTGAATCAGCGCCCCGATGAGCGATGAATCCAGGCCCCCACTCAGGTAGAAGCCCACCGGCACGTCTGCCTGAAGTCGATAGTCTACAGATCGAAGCAGGCGCTGGCTCAATTCATCGATGTACTCCTCGTCCGAGCGATCATAGATTGCTTCAGCCTCTTCTGGATAGCACAGATCCCAATACTCTCGGGTCGAATAGTCCCCATCCTTCACCAACAGATAGTGTCCATTGGGTAGGCTCTCTATGTTTTCAAACATGGTCCGTGGGCTAGCCAAACCTGGAAAGGACAAAATCTGATCCAAGCTAGTGAAATCTATACCGCGCGGCACGGCTGGGTGAGCCAAAATGGCTTTGATTTCTGAGCCAAAGATCAGCTGGTGACCTACTTTCGTGTAGTAAAGTGGCGCAATGCCCATGTGATCTCGTGCAATCAGGAGTTGCTGCTGGGTACGGTCATAAAGTACAAAGGCAAATTGGCCATTAAGGTGTTCGAAGAGGCCCACGCCGTGCTCTTCATACAAGTGAAGCAACACTTCTACATCACTGTGGGTACGGAAGCTGTGACCTTTGGCAATGAGCTTCTGTCGCAACGACCGATGGTTATAGATCTCCCCATTGCATATCAAAATTAGCGAGCCATCTTCATTCTGAATCGGCTGGTCGCCTCCCTCTAGATCGATGATGCTAAGACGACGAAACCCAAGGCCGACGTGGTCGTCAACCCAGTAACCGACAGAATCTGGACCGCGATGGCGAATGGTTTTGGTCATTTGGTGAAGAATCTGTGGATCGATCTGCTCCCGGCGTTGCAGTTCGACATAACCAGCAATACCACACATAAGAAATATCCTTTAGGCTCTTGATGAGTTTCAAAGAGCGGGTTAGAATAATTAATTGTTGAATTGTTAATGACTCGATTAGTCGCAGAGTCTTGTTCTTTGGAATCAGCTCAGGCGACCCACCACATTTCATTAACAATTCACAAATTCAACAATTCACAAATTAATTATTAGATTTGGGATCTGATGTGGTTGACAAGAAAATACGCATGTTTGTAGCCTGCTTCGGTGGAATCCCGTCACTTTTCAAAAGTGACCTACGAGTGTCAACTACGAGTGTCAACCACATGAGATCCTGTTGGACCTGAAATCATTAACAATTCACAAATTCAACAATTCACAAATTAATTATTTATTAGATTTAGTGAGCTTTCACCCAAGTACTGTATTGAAATCGTTAATGAGATCCAAAGGGGCGACGATCTTTGCTTCAATCACTATTTCAGGCTCCGCCCTGGTCACTGATGCCGCCGATGGGCTATCCTGTTTATCAACCAAGGTATCAACAGAGGCTGCCAGATTATCCACAATCGCTGTAAGCTGAGCGCAGAGCTTCTCGCCCACCTGGACAATTTCTTGCGCATCAAAGCGTTGCTCTTGGTAATTCAGCAAAAAGTGCAAGCCGTCTTCCGGATAGGCTGCAATCGTCAACGGCGTATTGGTCTGCTCAACGAACTCTATTTCATCAATATGCAAATTTGCCCCAGCGTTGGCCCCATCCATTGGGTAGTTGACAAAGATAAAGACGCTTTCAAAGAGGGGGGTCCCTTGTGGGATAGCGCTCCATTTCTGAATTTGGTGCTGTGGCACATGCTCATAGCGACGCATGGCAAAGGCTTGCTCCTGTATCTGCCGAAGCCAATCTAGCACTGAAGTCTGATTCGGAATCTGCACCCGCATGGGCAGTGCATTAATAAAGACGCCGAACATCTGGTCAATCTGTGACAATTCTGCTTCCCGTCCTGAGACTGTGATGCCTAAGAGCAGATCCGACTGTCCACTCAACTGGCTCAACAGGATCGCCCAGGCTGCCTGGCAGAAGGTATTGAGCGTCAAACCATGGTCGCGCGCACTCTGATTGAGTTTGTCTGTGGTTACCTGATCCAAGACAAATCGCTCTTCTGCGTACGTAAACTGCCCACCACGCTTGTTAGTGGCTGGCTGGCCGAATCCTAACGAGGTTGGCTCTTTTACCCCCTGGAGAGTGGTCTGCCAATACGCTTCTGCATCAGTCGTTTCTTGATTCTGTAGCCAGGCCACGTACCGCTGATATGGAGGCCGTGTGGGTATGGCAGGTAGATGAACTTCAGCGTCTTGGTCTGGGCTTACCGTGAACCCGTCGGCAGCCGTGATCGTTTGATACCGAGTCCATACTTCATTCAATACGAGCGAAGTGGACCAACCATCTAGCAGCAGATGATGATAGCTCCAGATCAAATGATGGGTCTCCTCTTCCGTGCGGATCAGGTGGATTCGCATTAGAGGAGCCTGTGCCAGATCAAAAGCTGTTGCGGCGTCACGCTTGCGCAGGGCGGCCAACTCAGATTTCTGTTGTTGCGTATTCAGGGTGCGCCAATCTGCCAAATGCCAAGGCAGGGTGGCCTGCTGACGCACAACCTGCATCGGCTGGTGGAGCTTCTCCCAGTAAAAGGCCGTGCGCAAAATTGAATTCTGAACAATTGTCTGCTGCCACGCTTGTTGTAAGGCACTGCTCTCTAATGGACCGTGGAGAACACAGTTGAATTGCAGTGTAAAGAGCATCGCATCCGGTGCCAACAGGTGATGAAACAGAATGCCCTGCTGCATGGGTGAAAGTGGATAAATGTCTTCAATATTTTCTATTCTCATAAGTTCATTTCCTCGTTCTCTTCGTTAGTAAGAAGTGAGCAGTGAACAGTAAGCAATGAGCAGGGTAGTAACAATGCTGTTTACTCTTCACTCCTTACTCCTTACTCCTTACTCCTTACTCCTTACTATTCACTCAGCGGCAGTGACTATTGACAGGCTATCGCTCTCTTCAATCAACTGAGCCAGGTGGGCAAGCTCTTCTTGGCTTAGGTTGGCCAAAGGAAAGTCCACAGTGGTGTATCCACCAGCTTCTGGAGAAAGACAATGGGCAATTAGCGCCTGTAAGTTGTTCATAAAGCTATCAGCAAGATGAGTCATGGTCTCGGCTGCGTGGATGTTGCGGCTGTATGTCCAGGTCACTCGCAGTTCTTTGTTGACAATCATGGCATTAATTTCAATCAAATGGGTTCGTTCTGATTCAGGTGACTGGATCTGCCCCGTCTCTGCCAGCAGTGGCTCAAAGAGTTCCGATTCATCAAAGAGCTGATCAAACTGGCCGAGATAATTGAATACAACCGGAGAAGGCTGAGCCTCCTGCAACTGCTGTGCCAATGGACTAAGGTAGCGTAACAGTCCCCAGCCGATGCCATTTTGAGGTATGGTACGCAGGTGCTCTTTGACAGCTAGAATGGCCTCCCCTGGTTCTGTCTCCTTCACCATCAATTGAGTTGGGAAGAGGCTGGTAAACCATCCGACCGTGCGGGTCAGATCCACATCGTCAAAGAGCGCTTCACGGCCATGAGCCTCCAAATCAATCTGGTGTGATGGTGCACCACTCCACGCCTGTAGAGTCTGTCCAAGCGCTGTCACGCAGAGTTCCTGGACGTTGGTTCGATATGGCTGTAGCACCTCGTGCAGTAGCTGAGCGGTCGTATGTTCATCAAGCGTAACGGTCACGTTCTGTTCGGATGATACAATGTTACAGGCCATCTCTCCTGAGTGATCCACTGGCAGCTTGGTGGTCCCTAATTGATCTACCCAGTAGGGCAGCTGCTCGAGCACAGCCGAACTGTGGGCATACGCTTGCAGCTTTTGTGCCCACAGTTGGTAGGAGGTGCTCTTGGGCAATAAACTCAGCTCTTCTCCTGCAGCAGCTTGCTTGTACAATCGTTCTAAATCTTCCAGTACAATGCGCCAGGAGACCCCATCAACAACCAAATGGTGAGCCAACAACAAGAGCTCATCACCCTGGTCGGTGCGAAAGAGAATGGCACGAAGCAGCGGTCCATTTTCTAGGTCCAAGCTGGCTTGCATGGCGTCGGCAACCACCAGCTTCGGGGTCGTCTGCTCTTCTGGCGATAGGGTTCTCAAATCGACTTCAGTCACGAGCTGAGACGGCTCATCAACTGGCCCGCTCACCTGTTGCCACACGCCATCTTCCTGATAGAATCGTAGTCGAAAAGCATCATGATGAAGGACGATCTGCTGTAGGGCCTCTTCTAAGTTAGCTACGGTCAGCGGCTGGCTGGTATGCTTCTGGCCATCTATCTGCACCCACAGCGCCTGATTGTAGTGAGAAGGCGTAGCCAACCCCTGGTCCCAGAACCACTTTTGGATAGGCGTTAGCTCGACGGTACCGACCACGGGCGTCTGTTCTGCCTCAATCAGGGGGCCATCGTTACTCACCAACGCCAATTCGGCAATCGTTGGATACTGGAAGAGTTGGGTCGGCGAAATCGATATCCCCTGTTCCGCTGCCTTGCGAGTAATCTGAATGGCGATGATTGAGTCCCCGCCCAAAGCAAAAAAGTTGTCGTGGCGACCCACTCTCTCTATGCCCAGCGCCGCTACCCAGAGTGCCCCAAGCAGCTTCTCCGTGTCGGATTCTAACGGTGTGATGGCTCGCTCTTCCATGCTGTCGAAGTCGGGCAAAGGCAGCCGTTTACGATCAATCTTTCCGTTTGGCGTCAAGGGCAGTTGCTCTAGTACCAGGTAGAAAGAAGGTGCCATGTGCATGGGCAGCTTGCTTTGCATAAAGCGGCGCAGCTCTGGAATAGTGGGAGCCTCGGTATCCATGCTCTTGGTCACATAGGCTACCAGAACCTTGTCAGCCGCAGGATTCTTTTGCACGGTCACCACTGCATCACGAACCTGAGGATGTTGAGTGAGGGCCGTCTCAATTTCTCCCAATTCAATGCGACAGCCTCGAATCTTAACCTGGAAGTCGATGCGTCCCAGATATTCGATGTTGCCATCGGGAAGATAGCGAGCCAAATCACCCGTTTTGTAGAAGCGGCCCCCAGGCTGGAATGGATCCGCCATAAAGGCTGCCGCTGTTCGCTCCGAGTCGTACAGATACCCACGGCCCACGCCGATGCCACCCACATAAAGTTCACCCTGTACACCCTGTGGAACTGGCTCTAGATGCTCGTCGAGAATATACATCTGCATATTGCCAACAGGGCGTCCGATGGGCATATTCATTACGTCCGTAGCCGCCACGGTATCGATGCGATAGTGGGTTACATCATCGGAACATTCTGTGGGACCGTAGGCGTTCAGCATGGGCGTCTCTGGATACTGGGTTAGCCACACTCGACACAACTCTGGCGGTGCTGCTTCACCGGTAATCAACAGCCACCGCAGTGCGCCATAGCCCCCGTTTTGTACACTTGAGTTTTGTGTCTCTGGATTGCCATCTGTCGAAAGCTGAATGCCATCAGCCGATGTACCATCTAACATGGCCCGCAGGAGGGATGGAACAGTCTCTAAAATGGTCACCTGATCGTCGGCAACTTGGCGAATTAATTCAGGTGGGTCATAGGCAACCGTATCATCATAGATGCGTGTTTCACCACCCATGATCAACCCTACCAGAAATTGCCAAACCGAAATGTCAAAGCATTGGGAAGCAGTCTGGGCAATGATATCTTCTGCCACTAGGTCGAGATCGTTGATCTTGGCATAGAGATGATTGATCATGCCCACCTGTTCGACCATGGCTCCCTTGGGTTTGCCCGTAGAACCAGATGTGTAGATAACGTAGGCCAATGTCTGGGCTTCGGCACGTGATGGCAAATTCTCCCTTGAGATTTCACTTTCGATCAACTGGTTGATATCTAGAGCGACGGGCTTATGGGTACTGGCTATCCCAGCCAAACTTTCGGCCACACGTTCAGAGAATTTGCTAGTCATTAGAACAAGGGGCGCTTGGCTCTGCTCGATAATCTGACCGATACGAGCCGCGGGGTAGCGTGGGTCTAGGGGCAGATAGGCTCCCCCAGCTTTAAAGATTCCCAAAACGGCAATCAGAAATTCCAAGCTACGGTCGGCCAGCAAGGCCACAACGACTTCGGGGCCAACCTGCTCTTTCACTAGCTGGTAGGCCAGCCGATTTGCCGCCACATTGAGTTCGGCATAGGTTAGCTTCTGCTCGCCACAGACGGCGGCAATCCGGTCCGGCGTGCGAACCACCTGCTCTTCGAACAGTTCCGAGAAGGTGGCCGTTTGAGGGAAGGGCATGACTGTCTGGTTGCGTTCCCAAATTAATTCGTCTCGCTCTTGGGTCGTCAACAACGCCACCTGCTGAACTGGGCAAGTTACGTCAGTCAGAACAGAATTGAGCAAACACTCAAAGTGGTTCATCCAGCGGGCAATGGTCTCGGGCAGGAAGATGTCGCTGTTGTACTCGAGATCGAGGAACAACTCTCCTGCCGATTCGGTCACATTCAGATCCAGATCAAATTTGGCCTGCTTGAGCGGCATAGGCTGGTAGGCCAGCTGTAGCCCTGGCACCTCTGGTAACGTTACAGATGAATCCAGGTTGAAGCCAGCGGTAATGAGCGGCGGCCGGCTGGTGTCCCGCTCCATCTTCAGCTCATCCAGAAGCCAGGCAAAGGTATAGGCTTGGTGCTCAAAGGCATCCAGGGCCAAGTCACGGATCTGCTTCAGGTAGTCAGCAAAGGATGGGTTGCCCACCAACTGACTGCGTATGGGTGCCATATGGGTGCAGTATCCCACCAAGCTCTCAAATTCTCCTTCACCACGACCAGCAACCGGAAAGCCAACCACCAGATCGTCCTGACCCGAGAGGCGATGCAGGAGAAGCGTGTACAGAGCCAAGAGGGCCATGAAGGGCGTTACCCGCTCTTGCTTACAGAAGCGCTTCAATGCCTCAGTTAATGCGCCACTCAGGATAGCGGAGTGGCGCCCCCCCTGGTAGCTCATGACCGGTGGGCGTGGCTTGTCTGATGGTAACTCAAGAACGGGTGGCTCCTGAGCAAATTGTTGGTGCCAGTATGTTGCGTGTTGCTGCATCTCTGGGCTATGCCGGGCGGCAAGTTGGCGTCGAACATAATCGGAAAAGGGCATTGGGGTAGGCAATTGGACCATATTGCCCTGGCCCAATGCTTCATAGGCTTGAACCATCTCCTGCAACAGAATGCCCACCGACATGCCATCAGCCACAATATGGTGAACCGTTAGCAAGAAGAGATGTTGGTCGGCAGCGACCTTGACCATAGCGGTTCGCATCAGGGGTCCATGAACCAGATCAAAGGGTTTTCGGCTCTCCTCGGTTAGCCACTGCTCCAAAGCCGCCTTCTGCCCTTGCGCGTCTGGGTTTACGAAGTCAACCACGGTCATGGGTACGTCCATGGTCGGTAGAATGTGTTGACTTTCTCCAGATGCATCAATGACTGTTCGCAGGGCTTCGTGGCGAGCAACAACTTGCTGAAGCGCCGCAGATATCTGCTCGATGACCAACGCTCCGTCCAGCTTCATCAGCAGAGACTCATTGTAGGCCACAGAGCCACTCTGGTTAATCTGGTCAAGAATCCACAAGTGCTGCTGAGCTGCCGTCAACCGTACCGTGGCAACCGGCGCACCTGACGTATCTGGAGCAACCGATTCAACAGAGGGAACGGCATTTACCTGCTCCCTATAGTTGTCGCTGCGTAGACCATTGGTAGGCGGCGATGGCACATGAGGCGGGCTGGGCAGATGGGGTGGCCGAGGCGGCAAAAAGCCACCGGCCCGCAGCTCGAGAATACTCTCCTGGACAGCCTGAACAAGGATATCGATATCCTCATCTGTATGGGCTGTGGAGAGAAAGAAATTGCGTCCTTCCCAAACATAGACGCCCTTGGCCAGCAGATGGTAGAAGAAGAGATCGAGATTTTGTCGAAAGTCAAAGCGGAAGAGGGAGCCAAAGTACACAATCGAAATCGGCAGCTCTTCTTGGGTAAAGTAATCGTTTAAGGTCGTTGCCAGCCGCTCCGTACGCTCATTCAACGCGCTTTGCAACGCTGGGCCTTCCTCCTTAAGCTGGGTCAAGACAGCATGGGCAGCGGTCATGGCCAAAGGATGTTTGCAGAAGGTACCGGCAAAAAAGGTCGTATCTACGGCTGGATAGGAGTCGTCACCAAAGCGCCACATGCCACCATCCAGCCGGTCCATGTAGTCCGCTTTGCCAGCAACCACGCCAATGGGTAACCCGCCGCCTACAACCTTGCCGTAGGTGGCCAAGTCGGCGGCAATGCCAAAGTGGGCCTGGGCACCGCCTGGATGGATTCGGAAGCCGGTAATCATTTCGTCAAAGATCAGCGCCACATCGTGCTCCTGCGTAAGCTGGCGCAGTTGGTGCAGGAAGTGCTGTGGCTGCAAATTCGGGTGTCGACTTTGGACGGGTTCGACCAAAACCGCAGCAATTTCATGGGCATGGTCTCGTATCAGCTCTAGCGATTCGGCTTTATCATAGTCAAGAACCATCACATCGTTGATCAAGCTAGGCGTAACGCCTGATGCCACAGGTCGGCTTGAGAGCGGATCATTGGGGTCTGCCATGGCCAAGATACCATCAAAAGTCCCGTGATAAGAGCCGCTGAAGATGACGATTTTGTTTCGTTCGGTTTTGGCACGGGCCAGCCGGATGGCTGTCATTACCGCTTCCGTGCCGGAGTTGCAGAAGGCTGAACGCTCCATGCCTGTTAGGTCATGAATGAGTTGAGCGACTTCCCCTGCTAGTGGACTCTGGGGGCCTAGTACCCACCCTTCCTTAAGCTGCTTCTCAAGCGCCTCTTCAACAAAAGATGGATTGTGGCCAAAGAGATTGACCCCGTATCCCATACAGATATCGATGAAGGCGTTGCCATCCACATCCCAGATGCGACAGCCCTTGCCGCCAGTCGCCGAGATTGGATAGACAAACTCCTTGAGCGAGGGTCGGAAGCTGGCCGAAGCTCGATTGTCTGCTAACACGGAGCGGTGCATTTGGGTGATGCGCTTGGAATGAGCGGTCTTTTTGATGTACTGCTCTCGAAAGACCGCTAGGTATGTCTCTTGTTCTTCAGTCAGTCCGGTCAACGTGTCCTTGGGCCGGAGCGAACTAAATGCTTTGGTTCCATCGGCTCCATTCTGGCTGGATTGGGGCGATGGGACAAGTGGATCCCCTTGGGGATTCCCATTGGCTGACGTACCGTTGCTATAGGTGGTAGCTGGGTGAGTCATCGCACCATTCTTAGCTGGGCCACTATGATTATGCATCACAGCGGGCAAGGGCTGATTCTGCTGGGTTGATTGCCCCACAGTTGGTTGATGGCCACTCGGTTGATGGCCAGTCGGTTGATGGTCAGTCGGTTGCTGAGGGGCCACTGCTGGTGGAAGCGTGGTTTGCTCAGCAGGCCGCTGACCTAACAAGTCCAACTGACTCTGTATGATGGCCAACTGCTGGGCAAAGAGCGTCGTTAACTCGTTGGATGCTGTTTGAGTCGGTCCGGTTTGGAGCATAGCTGGCTGGACTCCAGTTGTTTGGGGTACTGCGTCTTGGACTACACCAGCCTGGTCCTCTACAGCCACCTGCATTGCTGGTTGCATAGGCGTTGATTCTACTCCTGGCACAGTCGGTTGCTCAATCGCTGGCGACAGATCCAGGGTCACTTGGGAATCGATGTAAGAGACAGCGGCATCTAGAGTTGGAATCTCGTCAAAGAATTGACGCATCTTAATCCGTACCCCAAATTGCGCTTCGATCTTATGAACCGCGTTGATCAACAAGAGTGAATCTGCTCCCATTTCCATAAAGGATTGGTGAATATTGATTTCGCTATGGTCCACTTCTAACAGTCCGGCCATCAATTGACTCAATTCGTCCAAAACGTATTGGCGTTGGTCGAGCGGGGTTGATTGGGCCATAGCGATGGGTTGCGTCGCGGTGCCTGGCTGATGACTGGTTGGTTGAGAGTGTAAAGCCATATCAGAAATTAAAGTATCCGACTCTGTTTGCGCGGTAAGTCGTTTCATATCGCTCTGCTTTTCAAGGCCATCATTCGCCAGTGCCGTGTCATGGTCAGGCCCTCGAGTAGCGGCTGTTGGTAGATCCGCCCAGAAACGTCGATGTTCAAATGGGTAGGCTGGCAGCGCAACCCGCTGATAGGGATGACCTGCGTGCAATGCCTCCCACTCAATTGGAAAGCCCTGAACGTAGAGCTGGCTGACGGCTTCGAGAAGGACGTGCCAGTCATCTTGTTTTGCGTTCAATGTTGGGTACCAAGCCAGCGTTCGATTCTCGTCGGCACAGCGCTTGCCCATCTTGAGTAGGGTCGGCGTTGGGCCAACTTCCAGAAAGTGGCTATATCCCTGCTGGAACAAGTATTCCATGGCTGCCGCAAATTGGACTGGGCTACGCATCTGATTGACCCAGTACTGTGCATCAGGCCCCATGCCTTCGGGCCAGGGTCTTCCGCTGAGGTTCGTCATCAGCGGAATCTGCGGAACTCGGTTAGGGAGCGTCTGAGCAAGCTCAAGCATGTCGGCCACAATTGGCTCGAGCAGTGGTGAATGGAAGGCATGAGAGGTCAAAAGCAGACGGTAATCTATGCCTTCTTGCTCTGCCTGTTTTAGCAGGGCGTTCACGGCCATGGTCTCACCAGAAATGACAGAGGTTGTGGGTCCGTTGATGGCGGCCACTGAGACGTTTTCTGCCTGGGGTGCGACTAGATTGGCAATGGTTTGGTAAGGTCCAAAGAGCGTCGCCATGAGACCGTCATCGGGCAGGGACTGCATAAGTTGCCCGCGCTTTGCCACAAATTCCAGCCCTTCCTCCAGGTCGAATACGCCTGCAACACAGGCCGCAATCAATTCGCCCAAGCTGTGTCCGAGCACCATGTCCGGGACGATCCCCCAAGATGCCCACATTTGAGCCAAGGAGTACTCAAGGGCAAAGAGGGCCGGTTGGGCATATCTGGTTTGATGGATCAGCTCGGCCTGTTCGTCTTCCTGCGGATACATAATCTCGATGAGAGAGTGATCCAGATGGGGCCGTAAGATCTCATCGCACTTGTCAAGTGTACTGCGGAAAACCTGTTGCGTCTCATAGAGCCGTCGTCCCATGTCTGGCGCTTGGGCACCTTGCCCGGTAAAGAGGAAGACCAGTGGTGGCGTCTCTTGAGGAATGATCCCCATGCGTGTGCTCTTAACCTGCTCTCCCGAAGCTAGGGCCGTTAATTTGGTTTGCAGATCAGGTTTGCTCTGTGCCAGAATCGCCAGACGATGAGGTAGCGTTGCTCGGCTGACGTTGCTCGTGCCGCAGATATCGGCAAGATCGGCAGGCGTTTGGCTCAAAAATTGGGCATAGTCGGCCACCGTCTGATACAAACCATTCTCCGTCTTGGCCGACAAGGTGAGTAGCTGGCCATCCTTATCTTGCATAGCTGATTCGTTTGAGGCTCGTTCCCCAGTCAAACCGGCCGTCGAACCGATTTTTGATGAGGCCGATTTTGATGAGGCAGGGGCCTCTTCAATGATGATATGAGCGTTGTTACCGCCGATGCCAAAGCCGCTCAAGCCTGCACGCCGAGGCGCATCTGTTGCGGCCCAAGGGGTCAATTTTGTATTCACATAGAATGGGCTCTCGGCAAAGGGAATCAGTGGATTGGGCTGGCTAAAGTTCAGGCTGGGCGGTAGGGCCTCATTCTGTAACGAGAGAACCACTTTGACCAAACCGGCAATTCCGGCGGCTGGCTCCAGGTGACCAATGTTGGTCTTGACCGAACCGATTGCGCAGAAGTTGCGCGCGTCCGTTTGACGGCGAAAGGCTTGAGTCAGCCCCTCAATTTCAATGGGATCCCCTAGCGCTGTTCCGGTACCGTGGGCCTCAACATAGGAGATAGAATCCGCCGTTACATTGGCCTCTTCAAGGGCGGCTGCCACGAGTTCAGCCTGGGCACGGGGATTGGGTGCTGTTAGTCCATTGGCCCGCCCACCATGATTGACCGCGCTGCCCTTAATGGTAGCGTAAATCGTGTCCCCGTCAGCCTGGGCCGCAGCGAATGGTTTCAGCAAGATTGCACCTGCCCCTTCACCAAAGACAATCCCGTCTGCATCCTGGTCAAATGTCTTACATCGACCATCAAAGGAATGGGCTTTCATGCGGCTCATTGCAACGTAATACTCGGGTGAGAGTAAGGCATTGACGCCGCCAACCAGGGCAGTCTCGCACTCACCGCTGAGCAGGCTTTGACGAGCTAGGTGTAGCGCAACTAGCGACGACGAACACATGGTATCGACGACCAGTGATGGACCGTTAAAGTTAAAGTGGTACGAGACACGGTTGGCTATGATGGCATTCTGGTTGCCGACACCGGCGCTGGCATCTTCGACGGTCAATTGCGGACGAATCCGTTCGTAATAGTTGGTATTGCTACAGCCGACAAAGACTCCTGTTTGGGGAATTGCCTGGGGTGCGTAACCGGCATGCTGCACTGTTTGCCAAGCCACCTCCAAAAAGATACGCTGCTGCGGATCCATGAGCCGGGCCTCACGGGGTGAAATACCGAAGAAGTTCGGATCAAAGAGATCTAAATCATCTAGGAAGCCGCCCCAGCGAGAGTAGGTTTTGCGTCCATTTTGGCCTGTTGCGTCATAGTAGGCTTGGGCTGGCCAGCGGTCCGCTGGAACTTCCTGAATGGCGGACCGACCTTCGCTCAATAAGCTCCAGTACTCTTCCAGGTTACTGGCCTGTGGGAAGTGACAAGCTAGGCCGATGACCGCCATATCTCCTGCGCGTTCGGCTGCCTGATCGTCGGAATCTATGCTCCCATGTGATACCGCTTTTGTTAGCTCAACTTCCGTTAGCGTGTGGTCTGCTGAAGAGTTATCTTCTTTGTTCTGAATGTCACAACTCTGGTTGTCGCTGTTCTGGATATCACGACTCTGGATGTCACTGTCCTGAAGATAATTGTGCCAAAGCAGGCCATGCTCATCGACAAAGTATTGGGCCAGTTCACCGATTGTGGGTGACTCAAATAAGACTGTGGGAGAGAGCGTTACACCAACTTCCTCACCTAATCCGTTCATCAAGTCAATGGCCTTCAACGAGTTGACGCCAAGGCTGCGGAAGTCGCGCGTAAGGTCAATTTCGTCAGTGGAACGCGATAGGGTACGGGCAATACGCTGACGCAAGTAGCCTTGGATTTGGCGCAGTAGTTGACGCTCGTTGAACGAAGGCACATTCGTGTCTGAATGCTTTGGGGCCGTCGAGCCAACCGTCGATTCTGCCTCCGGAGCAGCCGTTGAACCTGTACCATTCAATTGGTTCACATGGAGATTGGTTGGTGCTACCTGAACGGCCGCCTCTTGAGCTGTTGCAACCTCTGGCTCACGTTGGGCTACGGAATCATGAATCCTGTCACTTTTTTCCGAGTCATGAGCATCCGAGTCATGAGCATCCGAGTCATGAGCATCCGAGTCATGAGCATTCATCAGTTGGCGCAGGCGATCTAGGGAAGGTAGATGGTTCAGAACCACATCCGTGTCGGGTATAAAGTCGCAGAGACAAGCAATTTCATCGACACCGACTTGCTGCAATTGCTCTACCATGGGCTGGCAACTTTCTGGCGTTCCAAAGAGACCACTCATGCGGAAGTAGCGCTCAAAGGCGTAGTTCAGCAGATTCTCTTGCTCGGACGATGTCAGATCATCTAGGCTCTTGGCACCATGACGCCAAAGATTGACAGATGTCTTTAAGTACTCTATCAGAGGCGGTCGGACCGTGTCGCGCACGAAGTCCATATCCTCGGCCACAAAGGTGTGCAGCATGAGGGTCACATGGCCAGTGGTGGGATCATGGCCATTTTCGGCACGAGCGGTGCGATAGGCGGCCAATTTTTCGGCCAATTCCTCAACCGATTGGAAAAGAAGCGCCGTTAGGATGTTGACACCCGCAGCCCCCGCATCGACAAAACGCTCGATGCTGCCACTACAAGTCAGCCAAATGGCCAGTTCGGGCTGCTGAGGCAGTGGATAGACCCGGACATCTGTTTCGGCACCTTTGCCATTGGGGAAGGTCAGGCTCTCACCACGCCAGAGTTGGCGCATGGTCTCTATGCCCGAGAGTAAATGCCCAATTCGGTCTTCGTAGTTGTCGGGTGCAAGGATGAAGTCGTTTGGATTCCAGCCCTGGGCAACGGCCAAATCCACCCGCCCTTGGGAGAGATTGTCTACAACGGCCCACTCTTCGACCACACGTACTGGATGGTGCAGCGGCAGGACCACGCTCCCGGCGCGCAGGCGAATGCGGTTGGTGATTGTGGCCAAGGCAGCACTCAGCACTGACGGATTGGGATAGAGACCGCCAAAGGCATGGAAGTGTCGCTCGGGTGTCCAAATGGCCGTGAAGTTGTGCTCATCGGCCCAGCGAGCGCCCTCAACAAATAGGCAATATTTATCGGTGGTATATTCAGCTTCCTGACTGGAGAAGTACATTAGGCTAAATTCCATGCCGGTACTTGTTGCTCCCACATTCAGAGCGTTCGTTTCTGGGTCCGCCGATACAGGGGCATCAACTATAGGGACATCAACTACAGGGACATCAACTACCGCTGCATTAATTACAGCAGCATCGGTTACAGGAGCCTCAGCTATTGATGCTTCTGCCTGTCCAGCGGTTTCATCAACCCCCGAAAGATTGCTCGTCGCTGCTTGTGGCTGAAGTTGCTCACGAGCGATCTCTTGGAGCGTATCGGCCAAATACATAGCCCGACAAGCACGGCGTTGCAGTTTACCACTCGAGGTCTTGGGCATGGCCGTGGTCTTGAGCAGAACGATGTCCTCGATTTCCAGGGAATGGTCATATGCCACGGCTTGGCGAATGGCTTTGAAGACCCCGGCTGAGTCCAGGTTGCGTAGGTAGGTGCGTTGAATCTCCTGGACGATTACCAATTTTTCTGTGTTTTCATCTTCTATACTAAAGGCCACACCACAACCACGATGCAGAGCTGGGTGGCTCTCTTCTACCGTCAATTCAATGTCTTGCGGATAGTAGTTGCGGCCATTCAGAATAATGAGATCCTTGTGGCGACCGGTGACAAAGAGTTCCCCGTCTTGTAGAAAACCAAGATCGCCAGTGCGCAAATATGGCCCAGAGCCAGCATGGGCGAGACGAGCTTCAAAGGTTTCTTGCGTGGCTTCCTCCTGCTGCCAGTAGCCTTGGGCCAGGTGCTCGCCACTGACCCAGATCTCACCGACTCGATCGGGCGGGCATGGCACAGCAGTCTCTGGATCAACAATCAAAACCTCTTCGTCCAACCAGTGTCGCCCTGAACTGACTAGGGCAAAACTCTCTTGCTCATTGCTGGGCGTGGTGACAATCTTACCTTCTTCCAAGGCAGCCCGGTCTACATGAGTCGTAATGGGTAGCTCTGTTTGCAAACCACCTGTGACAAATAGGGTCGTCTCTGCCATGCCATAGCAGGGATAGAATGCTGCGGGGCTGAAGCCATACGGTTTAAAGGCTTTGGTAAAGCGTTCAAGCGTTTTGGCACGCACTGGTTCTGCCCCGTTGAAGGCGACGGTCCAACTGCTCAGATCCAGATCGGCACACTGCTCTGGCGTCACTTTGCGTACACAAAGATCGTAGGCAAAATTTGGGCCACCACTTGTGGTCGCACTGTAGCGTGAAATCGCCTGAAGCCAGCGAACCGGTTTTTGCAGGAATGCTATTGGAGACATTAACGTACATGGAATGCCGAGGTAGAGTGGTTGGAGGACATTCCCAACCAATCCCATATCATGAAAGACGGGCAGCCATCCAGCGAAGATGGTCTGCTCCGAGTGGCCAAATGCATGCTGAATCATCTCTTCGTTGGCCAAAATGTTGCCGTGGCTAACCATCACGCCTTTGGGAGTCCCGGTAGAGCCAGACGTATATTGAAGAAATGCCAATGATTGCCCATCTACTGATGGTACCTGCCAAGCTGCGGCCAAGGCATCCTCAATCTCGTCAGTTGCCAACCAGTGCATCTCGCGTAACATTGGCACGTGAGCCAGATGGCTTTCTAGATTCGCCAACATCGCACCTGTAGTGAGGGCAACCGTGGCTTGGGCATCGGCAACAATGGCTTGCATTCGCTGATCCGGACGGTTGCGTTTGGGCGGATAGGTGGGAATGGCCACGATGCCAGCGTAGAGACAGCCGAAAAAGGCTGCAATAAATTCTAACCCAGGTGGGTAAAGCAGGAGCGCGCGTTCCCCCGCCAAGCCTTTGGCTTGCAGGGTCGCGCCGATCATGCGAGCCTGAGCGTCCAGCTCTGCATAGGTCAGATGAACCGCATCGAGTTCACCGTCAATAAGAAACGTGTATGCTCTCTGGTGGGGCTGTACGGAAGCCCTAAACTGCAATAAGTCAACCAGTGTTGATAAGTTCGGGGGTAGTTCAGACACAGATAGTCTCCTTTACTGCGGTTGTTTTCAAGTTAGGCTATACGGCGGTCGTTTTGAACACGGTAGTTTTCCGATACCGTACTTGACGGACTATAAACTGCCATTCTCAATCGGAGTTGAGTATAGAGGTCTAGCCATATATGCCGCTGTTATGTCGCTGTATGATTCGTTTATACCGATATGGTAAGAGATCCACTTACCCTAAATCGACTGAAGATTCTATCATCCTTCTCTATTATTCTGTGACTTGAGCGTTTTTCTGATAGTTTCGGCATAAAATGATCAACCTTTTGATAGGTTCCATTTGCTTTGGTTAATTTGGAGTCTGTATGCGACCTACATAAAGACGTATATAGAATCGTAACCGTTCACTCCCCCCATGTTAGGCTGAGCTTGTCAAAGCCGGTCGCCCCTTCGACAGGCTCAAGGGGCTGAACGCTTACATAGAATCGTACTCCTTTCATGTGAAATATATTGGGCAATATGGGGGTCTTATCGTGAAATAAATCGTTATCATCGTGAAAAGAATGACGGTGATATGATAGATATATTTCTATTAAAGCTAACTTCATTGGGAGTGTAGTGGGCTTTATACTCAGCTGCATGACATTTTATCGAAATATTTATTATATATTTTTCGCTTTTCTGACATGAGCAGGTGGGTCCACCGTGAAATTTTTTGTTGATTCCAATTTGTGAAAAGAACGGATGTGCTATATAATTTGTTTACACAGATTTAACCATACCGTTTAGACTGCGAGGAAGCCATGAATACATCTCTCCTAATCAATGCCCGCAGATTGGGACAACAACAACCTCTTGTATCTGATACACCACTCTCTTATCCACCAACCTTACAGCAAGAAGCTGGCCTGATTCGGCTGCGAGATCTGATTTCTCACATTGTGATAGAAGAAGTGCAGGCATTTGAGCAACGTCAGAGTGAGCACCGTTTCTATCAAGTGATGACGGCCTCACAGATCGTTCAGGGTTCGGCCAAAGGCAAAATCTTTGTTGAAACACGAAAAGAGCAACAGTCCGTTGACTGTGCAGAAGCTGTGGCCAACGCGCTGCAGGCTCTTCAAGATGGCCTCTTCTTTTTCTTCATTGACGATATCCAATACGCAGATCTCAATGAGGAACTCTTCATCAAACCGAATTCAACCATCACTCTGCTTCGTCTCGTTGCATTGGCTGGTGGCTAAACGCTCCACTCAATAGGAGCTATCCATGGTCAGATAAGGAATGAGTTGTAAATTACTTGCGCGTTTCAATCGGGTGTAGCCCCTTCAAGTGCTCAAGTTATTTAATTCCCGTTCCTAAAGCACCTATTCCCGTGAAGCCTTGCCCCCATGAAGATGGGGATGCCCTCTTTTTTCGATTGTTGAGAGTCGACTTTAGACTCAGGATTGCGATCGACTAACTATGCCCAAACCCAGGATCCGCCCTACATGTAAATCCACACATATCGATCTATTCTCAGGAGACCACAATCGGAATGACGTCGACAGAGCCGACTTTGGACGAAGCGACCAAACGACTGCGGACTACTGATTCTCGAATCCTTGAGGAAAATAGCCATGTTCCAACATAATCATGAATCGCCTTTACAACCTTTCCAGATTGAGAATTGGCGCGAAATCTGTGCCCAACGGACAGCCCAGTTGCCCAAAAAGTTAAACCTACTAGGGCGAAAGCTCTTGCGGATTGATGACGAATCAACCCACCATGATAGGCATCATTCTCAAAGAATAAGCGCAGATGAACTGACGAATCTTTCACAAGAGGAGCGTCTTCAGCTCTTTACGGCCCTTTTTCCGCGCTGCCCCAATGAAATAGACGCCGCTTGGCGCTTTCATCTTTCTCTTCCTTATGGCAGACAGCGAGCTTTTCGTGCACCCCAGCACCCATCACTCTATGCGTCTAAACAGGTCCATTGGCTGGTTATGCTCGTTGAACAGTTGGGGCCATACGAAGAAGATATTGCCTGGGTGGCCCAATGGTCGAGTGAGCTTAGTTCATGGCATGGCACAGAAATCAGTATGCTGCTTGCTGCTACCATTCATCAGGGTGGGGACGCGGCGGAAGCCATCTTCCACTCGCTGGTGGCCACGGCTCGCAATCAAGCATCCAATATAACCTTTGGGCCGATTGTGATCCAGACGCTCTTATTAGCAGACAGGCCAGACGGTTGGGAAGCGATAGAGTCTCTTCTGCTGGCTGCACAACGCCAGGAGGGGCTGCGGCAGTCCATCTTAGAGGCCGTGGATCTAGCTCATCCTCTGGCATTTCGTCGCATGGTTAGGCTGATACTTGAGCACGATCTGATTCGCTTTAGCTCTGTACTGCGTGCGTTCTGCGTCTGGTTCGCCCTTGAATATGACGTAGAAGGTCAGAAGCATGTCGCTCAATTGCTGAACCAAACCTACATGTTTCTAACTGATAGAGACGCGTGCCTTCAGGCTCTAGATAAAAGTGAACCAGAGCATACCTATTTGGCCCTGTGCGTCTTGGGCTTTGACGATCTAGAGCTGGCTATTCCTCAGGCCCAAATGTTGCTCCGGGGCGAGTCAGAGCTTCATCGCTATGTGGCGGCTTATTTCTTGGGGCAAGTCAATGAGACTTTGGTAGACGGCCCCTTGCTGACAGCCCTGAATGATGCCAGCCTCTTGGTGGCGGCGACCGCATTGCACGGATTAACCCAATATCGAACCAAGCGTTACGATATGACTCACCAAGAGATGTTGATGCAACTTGAAGCGGTAATCCCTCACTTTCCCGCCAAAGCACAGAAGCTGACTTCACCCTTATGGTCCTGGCATTCAGTTGAAGCCAGTCAAGCGGCTGTTGCGGATATTATGCTTTCGGTGTCAACGGACGAAACGTTGCCCATCCTTTATGAGTATGTGGACATCATGAGTGCTGATGGACGGGGGGCATTTATGAGAGCCTTACAGCGCCGAGATTCACTCTCAGTTCAAGAGTATAACCTACTGCTGCGGGGCATTGGCGACCGTAGCTCCTGGGTTCAGGAACAGGCTTATGGGCTGTTAAAAGAAGCGCCTCTGCCGCCCAAAGCAGCTCCCGCGTTGGAACGGTACTTAACCCGAAGATCCAGCACACTCAGGCAAAAAATTTTGACGCTACTCTTAAGCCAGAATGATAAGCAGGTGCTGGCTAGTGGTGAGCGCTTATACAAAAGCAAGAATGCTCAGCAACGGCAGGCAGGTTTGGCCCTCTTATCCGAACTGGTGAATCAGGGGCGAGTGGTTGCCCAGTGTCAGCAGCGCGCCCAAGAGATTTGGGGGCGGCAAAAGCAGGTTTCTTCATCGACCAAAAGAAAGAGAAAAGGCAAAGCGGGTAACTGCAATGAAATTGAAGAGCAGTTGATTGAAACAATCCTCAAGGCAGATGGACCACCCATTACCCTCACAGATGGGCTGGGGCTATTTGACCCTGCCGAACGTACCCAACCCCTTGAGCCGATGCCCCATCCTATACTCAGCCCGCAACCTCTCCTTAGCCAACTCTTTAAGAGACGGCTCCCTCAAAAAGAATCATTAGGGATCAAGTACATCAAAGGGTTGCCTAAGCTCATTGAGGACCATGCCAATGAACCGGTGGGCCAACTTGACTGGGCTGGGAACGAATGGGAAGAGCTTCTCGGCAACTTAACCAGGGGATTTGGCGGCTGGAACCGCCTTTACAGAGCCGGTGAGCCACTGCCGGAGATTCCTCTGAGCCATCTCTGGCAGCAGTGGTGGGCAGAGCGTCCTAATGAGCTACGTAACGGTCGTGAATTTTTGCTCTTTCAATCGTATGCAGCTCGTTATAGCGCTAGTCGTTCCGCGCGCTATTTGGGGACAGAAAAACACGAGTCGCACCTTGCTGGAAAACAACTTGAGAGAATTTGCAGCGAACTCTATGGCCCATTTGCCGCAGATCAGGGGGAGAGAGCCTATCCTGGATTAACACGTGACATTATCGACTGGCTTATTCTACAGCTAGACGTTACGACAGAGATGATCGAACGGATCCTCGATGCCGTTGAACAGAGCCTCTATCTGGTTCAACAGGCGGATCAGGAGAATAGAGCTGGATGGAGAGCGACCGATCAATGGCAGGGTTGGCTCTATGTGGCACAGTTCTGCCAGGATAACTTTATTCATGTTTGGAGCGGGGAAGATCATGCCCGGCTTTGGCGGCTCTGGCGCTGGATCGACGAGCCGGGCGTAGAAAGCTTGACGCGCCAACGCCCCAGTCTGAAGCTTCTTATGCGCGCCTATGGAGTGGGTGGTGCATCTTCTGCAGATCTGTTCGACTTCCTGATTGGTGATCGGGAAGATGGCCATTATGGTCGCTATTTCTCAGATCTGCGCCAGTTGAGCACCCTTAAACCCAGCCATTTCGATCTAGACGACCCAGGTGATCCAGAGCTTCAAACCGTTGTGGATCGATGTCGCAAGCGGATTATCGAAGTCGAACTACAGCGCGGAGAAGTGGAAACAGCCGCGTCCCAACCCGCACTCTCGCTGGGCTATGCAGGCGGGGCCACCGAATTCTGGCTTCTCTTAAAAGCTCTTTCCCATCAAAGCATCAAACGGAGCCGCTACTATCGTAAGGATACGAGTCAGCAGAGCATCTATACTCATCTGCTACGGGTTACGTTTCCCCTGCAGGAGGAGACACCGGACTTGATTGGTCCTAAGATCGGCTCCCTCGCGTTGCCGGAGGAACTGTTGATTGAGTCTGCCCTCTATGCACCCCAGTGGGCCGAGCATATCCAAGAGGCGTTGTCCTGGCCAGCCTTTGCCGATGCGGTCTGGTGGCTTCATGCCCACACCAAAGACGATCACTGGGAGGTGGCTAATGAAATTCGCGAGGCATGGAAGGCCCACGTTCACCGCAGAACATCGGTTGACAGTCAAGCGCTTTTGGACGGTGCAGTGGATGTGGTCTGGTTCCATCTAGTCCACCGAGCTTTGGGAGACGAACGGTGGCAGAAGCTTTACGATGCAGCCAAATTTACCAGCTCTGGCACGGGGCACAAGCGCGGCCAGCTCTTTGCCAAGGCTATGTTGGGTCACGTAGGTGAAAAGATCCTGATAGAACGCATCAATAAGAAGCGGCACCAGGATTCAGTACGCGCCTTAGGACTTCTCCCATTGCCCGCATCACCAGCCCTCAACCAGGCCCTGTTCAACCGTTATCAGATCTTTCAATCCTTTTTACAGTCGGGCCGCAAATTTGGTGCGCAGCGTCGGGCTAGTGAAAAGCTGGCCGTCGGCATTGGCATGGAGAACTTAGCCCGTACGGCGGGTTACCCAGACGCGACACGGCTACAGTGGGCCATGGAACGGCAGAGCGTGGCCGATCTACTAGACGGACCAGTCGATGTTTCTCTTGGGGAGACCACTATCTCTCTCTCCATCAATGAGATAGGCGAGCCAGTGGTTGAGATTATGAAAAAGGGTCGAGTTCTTAAGCATATCCCCAAAGCAGCCAAGAAAGAGCCAGATGTGGTGGCCTTGCTCAACCGCAAGAAGGAGATTGTGCAGCAGGCGAGACGAATGCGCCAAGCCCTAGAAGAAGCCATGTGTCGTGGTGATCTCTTCCAGGGGGCAGAAGTTGTGACTCTCTTTCAGCACCCCATTCTACGTCCTATGCTTGAAGATCTGGTCTTTGTTGTTGTGAAGCAGCATGAGAAGCAGAATAAGAAGCAACCAGGTACGCAAAAGAGCACACCAATCGGCTATCCTATCGACGGTGGATTACGCTTACTCGATGCCAACGGACAACGGTACAATCTCAAAGATGATGCCCACCTGCGCCTAGCCCATCCTGACGAAATCTACGCAACGGGTGAATGGCACATCTGGCAGCAGGAGTGCTTTGTCTATGAACGCATTCAACCCTTTCGGCAGATCTTTCGCGAACTCTACATCATTACACCAGCGGAAGAAGAGGCTGGCACTCGCTCTCTCCGCTATGCTGGACACCAAGTAAACGCCCGCCAAGCGACCGCGATTTTGGGGAAACGGGGATGGATTGCCTCAGGCGGCGATGACGAAATCAACAAAACATTTCATGCAGAGGGTATCACAGCCTGGATCGGGCAAGAATACGGAGCCTATACACCCTTGGATGCTGAGGGGCTGACCATTGAGAGCATCTATTTCACGTCGCGCAACAGTTGGGTACCACTCCGCTTGCGCGAAATTCCCCCCCGAATCTTCAGCGAAGTCATGCGAGACGTGGATCTAATTGTCAGCGTGGCTCACCAAGGAGGTATCGATCCAGAAGCGTCCGCATCAACGACCGAAATCCGCGCTAGCTTGGTTCGGGAGACGGCCAATCTGCTCGGTTTAGAGTCAGTAGAGGTGACCAAGAGCCATGTCCTGATCGATGGTACCATGAGCAAATACTCGGTTCATCTTGCCAGCGGCGTGGTCCACCAGCGACCGGGGAACTACGTCTGCATTGTGCCTGTCCATTCTCAGCACAGAGGCCATCTCTTCTTGCCCTTCATCGACGACGATCCCAAAACGGCTGAGATTATCTCAAAAGTTATTCTGCTGGCCCGCGATCATGAAATTCAGGATCCGACGATCTTAGAGCAGATTCGGGTGAGGAGCTAAACGGGCAACTATTTTTCAAATCGGTTCATGTACTGCTTTCGATCCAATGTTATACTCAGCTCCGTTTGAAAACCGTAGTTTGGTCTCTCTGGTAGAGTAAAGGAAAACTACGGTTTTGAAAGCGACCGCAGTATAGCTATTGAATTCCGAACGTTGCCTCAAGTGCAATTGAAACCTCAACTGTCGTAGGAGAATTTTCCCCTCCACTGCCAGCGGCAAAAGGATTAAAGCCCATCTGGTGGACGGATCGCTCAAGGCTGGCACAGGTATTGCCGGTGGCTGGTCCCAATGTAGCTCCCCTTGCTCCACTCAATTCGCTTACTGACAGAAGTTTACTGGCCTCTGCATCCATCACAGCAGCCATCATGACTGCTCGTTCTTGGGCATTGTCTACCGCTGCTTGCATTGCTTCCGCCTCAAGCGCCAAGCAGTCATCTACCTGAAATACTGCCGCCATCCCATGCAGATCAGGACCGCGCTTCTCGTCTAGCTCTTCCAAAAGGGACTTCATAAAGGAGTTCAAGTTTTGCGGCTCATCATAGGCAAAGCGAGCCACGCCAGCACCGCTGCCAGGGTTGTAGTCGGCACGGCCAAAGGCATTGGTATGGATGCTCTCTTCATCAATTCCCAGCGTGATAAGCGCATCGCTGAGAATCTCCAAATTCTCCTCATCATAGGGGTAAAACTTAGGCCCTTCCGGACCGTAGCTCACTGAATTGCCGCCCACAACGACGCGGACAGTAACTGAATCGGCAGGTGCAGAAGCAGTGCCAGAGCCGACGACCGTAATGGTTTGTTGAGTTACAACATCACCACTGTCATCATCTTGGGCATAGGTAGACTGGATGGTAAGAGGGTATATCAGCAATCCAGCAGTAGCCAAAACAGCGAAAAAAACGGTGAAAGTAATTTTCTTCATCTTTGCCTCCGGGGAATTACACTCAAGTGTGATTGCGCAGCCCAGAAATCGTTCATGATCTCATTCTCATATTGCAGGAATGATTCATCGACCTTGCAGAGCTGAATGCTAGTGGTTGATTTGTCTATGCAATCGAACCGTTGAAATACGGCACTCATATGAACGGATCAAACAAAAGCAAGGTTCCCCCGACCCTGACGAAAATCAAACTGCCGAGTTTTGTGCTCTGGTACAGATAGCCAGACAAAGCTTGCCCTCATGAAGATGGGGATATCCTCCCTTCTTGGAATTTCCCACCTTATTTTTGATCAAACGCGGTGCATTTTAACTCTTTTGCTTCAAACCGAGCGGGTTTCTATTCATGGTATACAGCTATTTTGAGCTCAAATCCATCTGAATTCTGGTCTTAGCAAAACTTCATTTGACTTAGAAAAGA
>JBCCHB010000023.1:0-127018 GCA_039028975.1 Chloroflexota bacterium | reverse complement strand
GGCAATCCGAAGAAGAGGTTCTGAGCCGCTTTGATAAATTGACCGCTCGCATGGCTACCCAAAATGCCTCCTATCGTGATGACGAAGTAGAAGCTGATATCGCTGCGGAATTGGCCATAGTCCGAGCTAACTCAAACGACTGATGCGTGTTGTCCTCGACACCAATATCTTGATCAGTGCCGTAATTCGGCCCAAGGGGCGGGTTGGGGGTGTTCTGCAACATTTACGCGACGGAACATACACCATTCTCTATGATGATCGCACCTTAAACGAATTGGTCGATGTACTCAATCGGCCGCGGATTCGGGACAAGTACGAGTTGAGCGAGCAGGATATCCAAACGGTTCTGAGCCTCATTTTACTACGTGGTGATGCCGTAGAATGCCGAGAGTCAATTAACGACTGTCGCGACCCCAAAGACAACAAATTTCTAGAGGTGGCTGTTGCGGGTCAAGCCGATGCCGTTGTCAGTGGAGATGATGATCTTCAGAGCCTACATCCATTTCGCTCTATCTCAATTTTAACGCCAGCTGATTTTCTAACTCTTTTCAATGAATAATCCTAAACCTAGCACTGCTAGTCTCGGACGATTCGATCTGATTGTCGCCTACCAGGGGCAACGCTACGTAGCCGAGACCAAGATCTGGCGTGGGCAAGCTGAGTTTGACAAGGGTATCGAGCAGCTGATCGACTATTTGGATACAGAAGGGCAGCAGGAAGGCTATTTTGTGGTCTTTCACGCGCGGCCCAAGGTCTATGGGAAGCTACCGGTGGAGGAGTTGGAGTTTGTGTTGGAGGAGGGAGGGAAGCGGGTGTACGTGTATTTGGTGAGGATTGGGGCGTTTTTTGAGGAGAGATTGGCTTGAGGGGCGGTTATGGTGATTGCCAATCTGATTAACCTACCAAAGTGAAGGAACTATGGTATAATCAACGACTACAGGAACGAATCTAGAAATACTCACTATAATTTGCTCCGTTTGAAAACGACTGCGGTGTGTCCTGAAAACAACAGGGATTCGAAGATTACCCAGATGCATATGGAACAAAATCTGCGCAATCTCTGAATTTTTTTGTTCGAATTTCCTTCCCTGTTGTGCAGCTGATTGCATGTTAAGCTACTGAGGATTGGTTCGGACATTGGCTTGTCAATTCTATTTGGAAAGAAGGTTTGGCATGGAACGTTTGCAACAACTTGTCAATGGCAATGGCCTCCAGATTCCGTTGCCCTTCATCACCCAGTACGGCCTGCATCCTGGCTCTGAAGTGATGGTGGAGTTGGACGATGATGTGATCCGGATTGTTCCTAAGTACCCGGATCAGGCCACCATAGAAAAAACAGCGTTAAAGTTATTGCTCAACTCTTTGGGCGATGCGGTGTTGATCAAAGCCAAACAGCTAGAAACGAATGATCTAGAAGAAGATGACGGTCGCAAAGTCGGCGATTGGCGGGTTGCGATTCATGTCCGTGAAATTGAAGAGCCGCTAGGGTATATTGACTACGCCAAGAATGGCGAGCTTCTCTCTGACCTTGAAACGACGCTGGATGCCATCCGACAAAAAGTAGGTACCCTCGTCTCCACCGTATGACCCTCTCCGTTCCCCATTATCAGCAGTTGACTCCTTATACCTGCCTTCCCGCCTGTGTACGGATGGTCCTTGCCTTTTTATAGGGCATGACTATGACGAAAGCGAGTTAGCTAAAACGCAATAGTGTAAAAGTCACACACAGCTGTCCAGGGAGCACATCCCGTGCCGGTATAGCCATGTGTGCGACTTTTGCGGAACTGCGCTAAAACATTTCGTACAATGCCTTTGCTGGGAACGCTACCAGAAAATGTGGTCAGCGGTTTAGAGGCAATGGGCTATCATGCTGTATGGTTTGAAAATGCTTCTGCTGAGCGGCTGCATACTTTAGTCAGACATAACTGGCCAGTGATTACACTCCTACAAGCTGAGGATTTACCAGATGGTGTAGCTGGCCTCCATGCTGTGGTCGTCACCGGCCTGGCAGGTGGGCAAATCTCCTTTCTTGACCCCATGCAAACGGAGCCGACAGTTATGTTAGAGCCTGATTTTCTCGAAGCATGGGACAATCTGGACAACCAAGGCATCGTGATTTGGATACAGCCTACACCCGAATAGCCCTCCAATTGATGTCAACAAAAGTGTCTTCAACTATGACCAACTCCGAGCCTCGCAAGCCGTATCCAATAAGCAAAATAACGAGTACCCGATCCCGTTGGCCTTGGGGTGTCTCCGGCTGGTTCATAAGCCGATAGACCTCAGCGCAAACATGCAATCAACGGCCACGACTTCGTCCCTAGGCTACCCAATATGAACTTCAGATAGTCACCATCCTCTCCCACTTTCGTGAATTTATAGAGCGGCGGGGACGGGAAGCCTTTAAGGTAACAAATATGCCCCAAGAGGTGACTGGCCAATATTTGCTCAGCGCCTACCTAGACATCCTGGTGCGCCAAGTCGGCGGTGACGTCTTTACAGAAGTGCCCTCTGGTCCAGGTCGGCTGGACCTGATTGTCGCTTACCAAGGACAACGCTACGTTGTCGAGACCAAGATTTGGCGTGGACAGGCTGAGTTTGACAAGGGTGTTGAGCAGCTGGTCAATTACCTCATGGAGGATTCAATCTGTTGGATCTAGCGTAACTGTAACAGTGGCCGTATCCTGGCTACCCTGATTGTCGCTAATCGTATATTCAAAAGTCTCGGTTCCGCTATAGTTAGCAGGTGGAACCATGACAATTTTGTTTTCGTTAAGGCTAACGGTACTACCTCTGGCTGTTGTACTAACGCTGACAATGGTTAACTCGCTATCTGGATCCGGATCTCGATCATTCTGCAAAACGTCAATTAATATTGGCCTATCTTCTCTGCCAGAAACAGCATCATCATTGGCTATTGGAGTATCATTTACATTTCTTACGTGAACCATAACTTCCGCCTCCTGCGAAAGCGTCCCATCCGTGACGGTGTAAATAAAGGTTTCCATTCCATTGAAATTCGGATTTGGCTGATACAAAATCGTATCGCCATTTTCGATGGTTGCCGTTCCATTGGCGGGAATACTTACGGAAACTACGGTTAATGAATCACCATCTACATCATGATCATTGATGAGCACCAAAATGCGTATGGCCGTATCTTCGTCTCCCGTCACGCTATCTGTCTCGAGCTTCGGCAGATCAGGTTGCGCAATAACCTGAAGTTGAACCGTGGCCGTTGCATACTCCCGACCATCCGTTGCCGTATAGGTAAATGGATCAGGTCCATTGAAATCTGGCTTTGGTGTATAGAGCAGAGCATTGCCTTCGATAGCCACCGTTCCATTTGCAGGAGCGGTGAATGATTCTATCTCTAAAATATCACCGTCCGGATCCCTATCATTTGCCAAAACTGGAATCAGGATAGGTGTATCTTCTTGCGTCACCAGCTGCTCAGCAACAGCTTCGGGCTTATCATTGAACGATGTGACATTAACCGTAATCAACCCTTTATCTGTTAGGCCACTACTATCTGTCACTTCATACTCAAAGAAGTCCGGACCATTGAAGTCACGCCGAGGTGTATAGTTAATTGTGTTCCCTGGGCCAATGCTTGCTGTGCCGTTCTTCGGAGCGGACACAATCTGCGTTAACGTTAACACATCTCCTTCACCATCTACATCAGTATCATTCGCTATGGGAGATATGGTTACTTGTGCATCCTCATCAATGTTCTCGAGATCATCCACTGCTACAGGTGCATCAGGGACAGGAAGAATGTTGACATTAACTGTACTGGCGACTTCTGATGTACCATCTGTCATGAAGTAGCGGAATGAGACAATACCATAAGCATCTGTAACAGGGGCAAAACGCAACATCGTCTCATTTTGGATAATCTCGACAGTTGCTGTTATTGGCTCTACTCGTGTAATCCGCAATGGATCCTCGTCAATATCGATATCATTCACTAAGACAGGGATATCAACACTGCTATCCTCATTTACATCTATGTTATCAATCTGTGGTGATGGTTCATCTTGAATCGGTAGGACTTCTACTTCAACGACCGCCGAGTCAAATGCTGTGCCATCCCATATTTGGTAGCTGAAAGCATCTTGACCAACAAAGTTTGGAGCAGGGACATATTTGATCTGTCCTGCATCAATCGTGGTTGTCCCAGCCTGCGCAATCGTAACGTTAACGATCTCGAGCGTATCACCTACATCTGGATCTGTATCATTCTTCAGAACATCAACGAGGATTGAGCCGTCTTCATGAACCTGTACTCGATCTAAACTGGCAATCGGTACATCATTGACCGGGCTGACAACGATTGTTATCTTTGCTCTAGCGTGTAGTCCACCACTGTCTGTCACTTGTAGCAGAATCGTGTCCTGGCCTGTATAGTTTGGCATTGGCACATAGTTGGCCATGAAATTGTCATCAATAACGGTCAACTGGCCATAGTAGGGTTCACTTACAATTTGAATGGAAAGAGCACCGTTTTCAGGATCACTTATCTTGTCGCTTAAAAGATTAAAGGACAGAACTCCATCTTCAGCCACATTGACCGTGTAATCCTCAGCCTGTGGTGGCTGGTTTACCGTTGCCGTAGGTACAGGCGTATTTGTTTTCGTCACCGTTGGCTGTGGTGTATTCGTATCTGTCACTGTTGGTTGCGGCGTATCCGTACTCATTGCAGTAGAGGTAACCTGGATAGTACTTGTCGTATTCGTCGGTACGACGATACTACCCACCGTTGAATTAGAAGCGGCTGCTGGTGTCCATGTATTACTGGGAATTATTGTCGGCAGTGGAGTACTTGTATAGGTGGGTAACGAAGTAGACGTTGGCGTATTCGTATGAGTTGGCGGAACTGACGTACTCGTATGAGTTGGCGGAACTGGCGTACTCGTATGAGTTGGCGGAACTGGCGTACTCGTATTAGGTAGTGCAGTCGCTGTTAGCGTCGCTGTGAGAAATGCTGCGGCTACGTCATTTTCAGCTTCTACTAGAACAGATTGCTGGGTCAATTCGACGTCCGATCTACTCTGGGCGAGTGGAGATTCACTTATGGGAGTCGAAGTTGGGGTTGGTCTAGCAGCGATAGATGCCGATGCTGCTTCATCATCCGTACCTGCCGCAAAAGATCGATTGGTCAATACGACCTCTGACTTACTTTGGGTGAGTGGAGACTCACTTATGGGAGTCGAGGTTGAGGTTGGCGTAGCAGTAATAGATGCCGATGCTGCTTCATCATCCGTTCCTGCCACAAAATGCGATTCCCCTCGTCCACTCGGCATAATGTTTTGCAAAACTCTAGTCATGCTTATCTGAGTAGCTGTCGATGTTGACGCAAATGTATCTCTAGTAGATGGTTCCACCGGCATTGCACTATCTTCGCGAATGCCAAAATCAGAAGAGACATCATCATTGATAGCAGTATGAGTCTCTATTGGCATTGACAGTTCGACTGTGGGCGTCGAAGTGTTTGTATTTATTAAGATAGACTGACGTTCTTCGGTCAAAATAGGTTCAAATGTAGGAGTAAAAGTAGGAGTAAAAGTAGGAGTAAAAGTAGGAGTAAAAGTAGGAGTAAAAGTAGAAGTAAGGGTAGGAATAGAAGTAGAAATGGGTGTAGGAGCTATTCTGATATCTAAAGTCGCTTCCTCCGTTAATTCGATAGTGGCTGTCGAGGTTGGTATTAGCGTTGGTGGAAGCGGCTCTGTAACTGCAATAGTCTCGCACTCTAGATTCAAAGATATCCCATCTCTAGAAACCCAGCCCTTAGTGCCTGTTGACGTGATGACAAAAAGCCAAGAGCAATCTGGTACCTTGCCCACAACCTCCAGGCGGCTATTTAGCACTAAGTCATCTAAACTCTCATGATTTCCCCCTGGCCCACTTCGTAGACTCAGTGTAGATGCCTGAACCACCGCATCAGCAACCGGTGGCTTTACCGTTGCTGGTTCTGATGGTGGGATTAGAGCTACCGTTTGTGTGGGGATAGGTATAGTAGGATTTGTTGTCGAAGTTGGAACGACTGATTCTATGGTGGCAGTTACCTCTGGTAAGACTATCTCTTCGCCAGAGCTAGAAAGTTCAAAAAAGTTTTTCAGCGCCCAACCACCGGCCGTTCGAGGACCTGATGATTCAACCCGATACCAATCATTTCGATATTCCAATACCAACACCAATTGCCCTTGAGATAGCTGGGCTTGTACAGCACTATTTTCATCCGCTATTTTACGAATGATCGCTTCTTTCGCAATGACCTTAGCCTCGCGCGGGGGATCGTAAATTCCAATATTAACGGAATCTGTTGGTTCTAGCAGTTCTTTGTTGGCTGGTGTTCGATTTGAGCCATATAGAAATATAACTACCAATATTAGCAATGTAAGCAATAACAATATGGAGAATCCGCGCAGAAATAGTCTCTTAAAATTTTGTTGAATAGATCTTGGCTGTTGCATAAAACTGGGTCCGTACCTACTCAATGGTTAACTTTTATTCTATGATTCGACTAAATCGACTGGAACCAAAGCAGGAGTCCTCATGTCTTCTAGCTCTTCTAAGCATTGCTGAATGCGAAACCGATCTTCATTTGAAATTTGAATGTTTGAATCTTCTAAAATAGTGGCAAGTAACTGAACGCCTCGACTTGACTCTTCAGTTTGTGAATAAAGCTTTGCTAAGTTCAGCATTGGGCCAAGAGTCGGGTTTTCCCCCATAAGTTCAATTACTTGTTCGTACTGTTGAATTGCCCTATCAATACTACCCATTTGATAAAGTGAGTATCCATAAAGCTCATGGATAAATGGAGCGCTTAATGGTGGGTTTTGTATAGCATCTTCGAATTCTTGTATTGCTTCCTGATTCAATCTAAGTTCAGTATAAACCTGTCCACGTCGTGCGTATACCAAGCTAGAATCAAATATCGAATTATCTAAGGCATCTTGATAGGATTCAAGCGCCTGATAGTTAGAACCTGTTTGCCGCAAAAATTCTGCAAACCGATAGTAAATGACTCCTGGGCTGTTGTTGACATCCACAGATTTGCTAATATATTGCTCATAGTCCAAACGAGCATTTTTGACAAGCCCGAGTCTATGATAGACTTCAGCACGATATAAGTACGGAACTGCCAACTCAGAATTCAATTTGATCGCTTGATTATATGAGAGAAGTGCACCATCCCATTCGTCCTGTGCTTTGTACCAAGCTGCTAGGCTAAGAAAATAAGATATTCTCCGTGTATCCCTGTTCTGGCTAAGTGACTCAATTTGTATATAGTAATCTCGTGCGTCGTCATAGCGACCGAGTTCCGTTAGCATTTCAGCAGACTTCAGGTAGCCTATAAAGAAGTTTGATGATTTATCTGTATATCTTTTATTTATGGCTCGTTCGTATTGCTCTAGCGCACTTTCAAATTGCTCGAGTGCCTCGAACGCCAATCCACGATTATATAGATAAACAGAATCGTCTCTTTCTATATGCTGGACAGGAGAAGTGACAGATTCCTGCCCAACGCTTAGCATTTCTTTGCAAAAGTCAGAGTATGATGGGATGGAGTCTAAACCTCGTACTGATTTAGCAACACAATTCGCAACCTTCTCCATTGATACATTATCACCCATCGAACGAAAGTTATACATCAGGCCGAGCCATGCAGCTTGATTACTTGGAGCCATCTGAGCAGCCTTGATTAGAAATACCTGAGCATTTTCATATTGACCTTGTAGCTGCAAGCTTTTCCCTAGGTAGTAGTTGACAAGCGCTGAGTTCGACCTGATTGTTTTGAGTCGTTTCATTGGAAGATCTTGAGATGGGCTGGCTTCCTTAAATTTACTCTCCGCAGTTGCAAACCACTTCCAAGCATTATCAGGATCAAGCCCGCTATGATAATAGTACAAACCTAAACTAATGAAGGTGAGCCCAAGAATTTGAGGCTTTACAACATCTGTGATGCTCTGTGATTCTGTAGTCTGAAACCCAATCGATAGGTCGATCCCTCGATGAACGGGTATGGTTCGAGGAAAATCAGGATTTGCGGTCAACAAGTCTGTCTCTATTAGCTGGAAATAGATGGTAGTGTTTTGAGCTTGCTCAAAGAGTCCTCCCCAAATAACCAAGTCTGCCGAGAGTTCCTTACCCAATTCTTTAGCTTCTTCAGGCGAATTGATGGCCCAAACGCGACGTATCTCAAAATCTTTTGTGTCCAAGTCTTCTTCTGAGCCAATGGCAAAACCTAAACTTGTATAGACAGCATCCGCTATTTCATGACCACGTCTTGATATAGAGAATCCACTTCTATTTTGCAATGTAGCAATTACGATGCCAAATTTTTCTGGATCAATTGATTTAGGCGCCCTAGCCAAGATTACCTGTTGATAAGAAAGCGTTCCAAGTACGCTAAGCAATGCAACAATAAATCCGATGAATGGTATTTTTAATTTAGTCAACAGCCATTTATTTTGTAGATACCATATCAATGGAGCCGCAATAAATATAAACCCCAAAGAAGCTATGTATGGCCAAACTGTGTCTGAATATAGTGAATATCTACACCATACAAAAATTGCAGATACAGCGATTCCCAAGACAACAAGAATACCAACATAATGGGGCACCGCCGGCCAATTTGTATTGACTCGGATTGAGAGTTTTTGAAGTTGCACCGCGCGTAGTTCAAAATCCCTTGATAATCGTTGCAACTGTTCGTTGCCAGGGTTCTCTTTACAAGCGGATTCGATTAACTTATGAATGCTTCCACGCGCTTCAGACCATTTGACTAATTCTAAGCAAGTATCTTGCAGATTAGACGGTTGAGCAATCGCCTCTAAGTTCTCGTTCAATCCAAATCTTACAAGCCGCGCCAAGTCTGAGTGCGTTGGGTATCCGCTAAGTAGGGCATCGTAAATCTGTCTTATGTGTTGCTCGTCTAGTTTCATAACATAACGCTGTCAAAAAAACTATGGCATGATAACTGATATAGAGATATTATATACCCGATGCCTTACAGAAGAAAGTGTGGATTTTCGATGAAGCCGATAACAGAGGATATAGAATAGACGCTAAACAAAGACGAAATCTTTCACTTCTCGAATCGAAACGGTATGTTATTGAGTCCACCTGCTTGACAACCATCCCCACCCATCGTACACTACCATCATTTCACCATTTCATACAGCAAATTCCACCATGATCACTCAACAAGATCCCATCGATGTCGTTGTTATTGGTGCCGGAATGGGTGGAGCCGCTTTTTGTTATCGGCTCTCCGCCCAAGCGCCTCACCTGCGTATCGTTTGCCTGGAGCGGGGGGATTGGGTGCAACCATCCCAGATGCCCGCCACACGCCCTGACTTTCAGCGCCTGGCCCTCTCAACTTGGTCTACGTCACCGACTGTCCGCCAATCGGCAGCAGAACCCACACCATCTGCCGACTATCCGTTTGACGACAGTGAGTCAGAGATCAAGCCCCTTATGTGGAATGGTGTGGGTGGTTCGACGATTGCTTGGGCTGCCCACTTTCCGCGTTTGCATCCATCAGATTTTAGAACCTACTCTTTAGACGGCGTGGGAGATGATTGGCCTTTTTCCTATTTTGACCTGGAACCTTACTATGATCTCAATGACGAGATGATGGGTGTAAGCGGTCTGGCAGGAGATCCAGCCTACCCGCCGAAACGTACGCCAAGGATGCCTCCGGTGCCGCTTGGTCGAATGGGTAAAAGGGCTGCCCTAGGCTTCAATGAATTGGGCTGGCACTGGTGGCCAGTTGACGCTGCCATCAATACGGTACCGCGTAATGGGCGCGCTGCCTGCAACAATTGTGGTCCATGCCAACAGGGCTGCGTCAGCCATGCCAAGGCGTCGGTAGACCAGACCTACTGGCCAAGTGCGTTGCGGCAAGGGGTTGAGTTGCGTACGCATGCAGTTGTACAGGAAGTTGTAGTCCAGGCCGGTCGAGCAACTGGGGTTCGATATCGGGATGGCAATGGCCAGGAGCATTTTCAGCCGTCGGCGTACGTGGTGATGGCGTGCAACGGCATTGGTACGGCGCGCCTGCTTTTGGCTTCTGGCATTGGTGGAGACCAGGTGGGACGCTCTTTGATGTTCCATCCTGTAGCCTATCTGCGGGCCGTTTTCAAAGAGGAGCTGGATGGACCAGCGGGTCCCATCGGAAACTGCATTTACAGCCATGAATTCTACGAGACGGATCTGCGGCGGGACTTTGTGCGCGGATTCCAGCTTCAAATTACGCGCGAGAATCCCTTGCTCACTCAATCGACCTACACCAATCCGCGTTGGGGGCGTGGCGCTCAGGAGCAGTTACGGGATCTGTTCCGTCATTCATTTCACGCCATGGTCATGTGCGAGGACTTGCCCGAAGCCCACAATCGAGTTGCGCTGACCGACCAAATTGAGGCTGATGGATTGCCAGGCGTCAAAGTCAGCTACACACTTTCGGATAACTCACGAAAGATGTTGGACTATGGGCTCGAACGTGCGGAAAAGATGTTGCAGGCCGCCGGCGTCGCTCACGTGATTCCAGTTCCTCATGCGCCCTTGACCGGCTGGCACCTTCTCGGTACAGCGCGCATGGGGAACGATCCAAAGACATCTGTGACCGATGCCAGTGGTCGCTGTCACACAACCCCTAACGTGATTGTGGCTGATGGGAGTCTATTTCCCACAGTGGGTGCGGTGAATCCAGGCTCCACGATTGGTGCTCTGGCCCTCAAAATCGCGGATGACCTTGCTAATGAGGTTCGTTCATGACAAGCTTCACAACAGATTTTTTGCGTGCTGTCGTCGATACACTTTTGCCTGGTCTTCCTGGGAGTGACCAAACGATAGCACTGCCTGCAGCATCGGAAATTGGCGTTGACCGGCAGTTGGCTCACCATCTAGCGACTCATAACAATCGCGAGCAATTGTCCCAGGTTCTTGAGGCGATTGCTGAGAAATCTGATGAGATGAGTGTCTTTGTTGAGGCAGATGAGGAGGCCTCTACAAATATTTTGCGAAATGTAGAGACAGCAGATCAACAAGCATTTCAAGCGCTTCTCTTTGTTGTTTCGGCTGACTACTACGAGAATGAAGAGATTTTACGGACCTTGGGTTGGTTTGCTCGCCCACCTCAGCCCGATGGATATCCGCTATCACCGTTTGATGAAACATTACTCGCACCCGTGAAAGGCCGCCAGAAACATTGGCGGTCTCAGGAAGGTGACCATTGCTAAAGAAGAAAGATACAGCGAACCATCTCCGCATCCTCTGGCTCACCGACCTCCACCTAGAATTCGTTTCCTCATCCGCTAGACTCAACGCGCTCTTCCAAGAGATCCGCTCCGCTCAACCTGATTCGATTCTCGTTGGTGGGGATACGGGTACTGCGCCATCTGTTGAAGCGTATCTGCTCGCTTTAGAGGAGCAGCTCCAGGTTCCCATCTATTTTGTCTTGGGTAATCATGATTTCTATCGCGGCTCTATCTGGCAGGTACGGGAAGTGGCGAGAAAATTGTCCCAGAGATCCAATATGTTATACTGGCTACCTGCTGAGGGTGTCATTGAACTGTCAGCGAATACAGCCCTTATCGGTCACGGTGGCTGGGCTGATGGGCGCCTAGGCAATAGTAGTCATTCAACCGTTCAACTCAACGACTATCTGCTGATTGAAGAATTCATTGGCTTGAACGTTGAACGACGCTTCCAAAAGCTGAATGTGCTCGGTGATGAAGCGGCTGAACATTTTCACCGTGTTTTGCCAGAGGCAGTCAACACCTATCCTAATGTGCTGTTGTTGACCCATGTGCCACCGTTCAGAGACGCCTGCTGGCATGAAGGCCAAATCTCTGACGACGAGTTTCTGCCTCACTTCACGTGCAAAGCAGTTGGAGACGTGCTGCTGGAGATTATGAAGGGCCATTCTGAGTCTCATTTAACTGTTTTGTGTGGACACACCCATGGCCAGGGAGAAGTAGAAATTTTGCCCAATCTGCTTGTCAAAACCGGAGGCGCAGAATATGGCGAGCCAAAGATGCAGAACGTTTTTCATGTAGAGTAGCCTTTTTGATGCATATGGGGCGGTTTAGAGACATCATCCACTGGAAATGAATCATCATATTTTGTGGAAATCGTTATGCGCATATTATGATGAGGATGTAAATTTTATAGTGGTTGGGGCAGACACAAGGCGAAGGAAAAGACGGGTTGTTTGAGCTTTTGCGGGGTGAACCTAAGACATGGCGATGTTGTAGCCCGTCCTTTTAGGGCGGGAGGCATCCGATGTCCCTGAGTCACCGCCCTAAAAGGACGGGCTACACTCAATCCACCCCACATTTCCTCAGAGAACCATAAGGCGAAAGAGACACAGCGATGAGCGGATATCAATTCTACGAGTTTCAAACCATCGACAACCCTCTATCCGACCAAGAGCGAACAAAGATTAGCGCGCTCTCGAGCCGGGTTGAGTTAAGTGCAACCCGAGCCGCATTTGTTTATCATTATGGCAGTTTTCGGGGGAAGCCAAAGGAGCTTTTGGCTGAACACTTTGATGCCTATCTCTATGTTTCAAATTGGGGAACCAAGCAACTCATGTTTCGCTTCCCTGCCGATCTAGTTGACGTCAAGTCCCTGCGCGTCTATGAACTTTCGTATGCCATCGAAGTAACCGACCTGGGTAGTACCGTCATCCTTGACCTGACCCTGAATGACGAAGATGGAGGTGGCTGGATCGAGGATGGCGAATATCAGTTGACGCCTTACCTTGGTCTGCACTCGGCCATTCTGCAGGGTGACTATCGAGGCATCTATCTTGCTTGGTTGGGATGCATGGGACATTCCTATGAGATCAACGACGATGAGCTATCGCCACCGATTCCAGATGGGCTGGGTCAGTTAGATACTTTGCTTAAAAATGTCAGCACCTATTTTGAAGCCGATCCACATATGATAGCCGCGGCTTCCAGGCACAGTCAGGTAAAAGTGGAAGGGGCTATTGACATTCGGGAAGCGCTTGCTCAACTATCAGACGAGGAAAAAGATGATTTTTTGATACGGTTGGCAGAAGGTGAATCTCTGCTCAATGTCAAACTAATGCGTCGCCTGCAGCCAGACGCTTCGGGGAGTTCGGCTACGCAGCAATCATGGCCAACAGTTGGTCAATTGCGAACAGAGGCAGAAAAACTGAGCGCGGAAGCGGAGCAGAAAGCCTCTGCCAAAGCCGAACGGGAGCGGGTGGAAGCGCTTGAGGCATTGGCATTGCGTGAGGAGCAGGCTTGGACAGACGTCCAACGCCTTATTGAAGAAGGTCAGGCCCGACCTTACGAAGAAGCGGTCGCTCTACTGGTTCAACTTCGTGATCTCGCCATCCACCGCAACGAGCCGGGCAGCTTTGAGCAGAGAATGTCAGGATTACGGCAAACGTATCGACGACGTAGCGCGTTAATCAGAAGGTTCGACAACGCGCAACTGTGATTGCAGTGATTCTGAGAACTCAAATGCCAAAAGCTGCCCGCTTTCAGAATTGACAGTACCTCCCTACTGCTCTACGGGCGAATCCAACAATTCAGTCCGCAAGCATGCCTGAAAGGCATTAATAAAGCCTGCCCCGGTTGCTTTGTCATACCCTACCTGAGCATCGTCCCCATTCCCTGACGTGCCTTTGGTCACATCGGTGGCCGTGTCGGAGATGATGGCCTTGATTTGGGCTGGCGACAGATCGGGATTGATCTGCAACAAAAGGGCAACGAGTCCGGCGGTTTGGGGTGCCGCGGCCGACGTGCCAGAGAAGATGCCCCAGCCTTTTCGGCTCTGGCTGTTGGGCATGTTTGCGCCTTCCAGACGGCTGCCATTGGGCACGGGGAGCATGATATGACCTTTTAGGGGTGAGTTAGGCGAATATTCGCCCACAATGCCGCAGACATCTGGCACCTGGCGCCCTGGGTAGAGCTGACTGGCAAAGGAGCTGGCGTAGCTGGAGGCTTCAATGCCGCCATCCTGGTAAACGGTTGCCCCGCCGATGGCGAGAACATCTGGAATGCAGGCTGGGAAGGCCAAGTGACCGTTGCCGCCTGAGAAGATGATCACAATGCCATCGTCTATGGCGTCGTTGATAATATTCTCCAGATCAATCAGCTCGTTATAGAAGTTTGGATCACTTTGTCTTATCTGCGCTTTCGACTGCCTATCGATGTCCCAACCCCATGAATTGGTGATAATCTGGGGGTTCTGCTCTAGCGCGGTTTCCAAGGCCAATGCCGAATAGTCATCATGTTTGACGCCAATGAAGTGACAGTCAGGAGCCATCACGAGGGTATTGGCGCTTTCGCCCGTTCCGTGGCCAGAGTCATCCAGTAGAGGATGCTCAGTGGTAGGGGTTGTCACCCGTTCAATGTTGTATCCTTGCTCGACGAAATAGGGGTGATTGGCAAATCCCGAATCCGTCATGGCCACCCGTACATTGCGACCAGTCCAGCCTCTTCTATGACATCGGGACCCGCCTAATACGCGACGAACATCCGCTAGCCGGAGATGATAGACGCTCACATTGGGCGGAATGGCTGCCACAGCAAAAAAAGTGGGTGGCGTGGGGATGTAGGCAAACTCGATGGTATCTTGCAGGTCTTGAGGAATCTTTAACTCCTCAGTTGCTGTCAGGTAACTTTCTTTGGTTCCTGGTGCCGTATTGGTCAGATCCCGAGTCACTTCCTGCAAAGTGGTTCCAAAGATATTTTCAAATTCTTCTTGTGGGATACGGCCTTCTAAGGAGTTGTGCCGCGTGAGCGCGGCTGAGATGCCTAAATTTGCTGCGGGGCGAAGGGCTTCCCGCGCCCGACCTGCATCAGGAGTCAGTTGTTTGGCAAGTTGAGGCGTAATCCCTCGAGCCTCCATGGCTATCGGTTGGGCATCCCTCGTCTTCGGTACCAATCTCACACGAATTTCTTCTGTCATTTGTATCACCCTCTATATCCTTTTCTAAATCCTGCTCTATATCCTGTTCTGTAAAGTCTCGTTTACCAGGAAAATAAGTTGGTCTGTTAGGAAAGTAGACCGTTGCACTTCCTAAATCTATGGACGCGGGGATGGTAGGAATTCTTTCAAATCGGCTGCCTGCTTCCGATATTTCGACTTTAGAGTGGAACGTTTCTTCATATAAGATGGCGGGGCCTTCAAAGTGTACGCCCCTTGCCGTGACCTTATTAATTTCAAAGCCAACCTTTTGCAGCTCAACAGCATAACTTTCCGCCAATTGGATATCACGGATGTCGAGTGATAGCCTAGATTGTAAGACTGGATGTTCGCTCATGATGATCACCTCTCCCCCTATCAAAATAAACCCGAAAACATATTCACACTCAAGTATGTAAAACCGATAAAGTATTTAGAAGCTGTCTGGAAAGTCATCCTGAGGAGCCTGCGACGAAGGATCTCACGGTTGTTTCAAGCTAAAATGCAGATTCTTCAGTCGCTCCGCTCTTTCAGAATGACACGCTCTTACTCTTTTCAGACAGCTCTTAGAACAAAGATTGTATAGATTACGCCGATTTCTCTCTTGAATCTGTACAATCTTCTAATCTTTGTTTTCTAATGACTATCTTGAAATCACTAATTTCTTGGAGTCGCTAAGAAACCTGTCTCTCGCGTAAATATCCACCAAAAATCGTTGCTGGCACGCTCACCGCTATCAGTGCAAGATAATACCACCTGGGTTGCCCTGTTGTTTCAGTTGAACTTAGGGTCATGATATAGGTGGCAACACCCAACGCAAGCATGATGATTGCCAGTGCGACTGCGTGCCTGATGGGAGCACGTTGAGCAACCGTTCCGGCGATGTATGTGCCAACACACAAGTACGATTCAGTCGCATAGGACCATTATATCGTAAGCTGCCAAAGGGGAAAAGTGCACCAGACTTGAGCAAGTCGATGCTGAAGATGCTCATGACTCTTTGTGAGTAAATAAAAAACCAGGGCTTCCTTCTTGCGAAAGTAGTGGAAGCCCCGGTCTTAGGTTAATGCCTATCGAAAGCAGAAATCTGCTTCAAATGGTTCTGCCCTGAAAATAACAGGGATTAGAAGATTAGAAAGATAAAAAATCTTTGAAGTCTCCAAATCTTTGTTCAATTTTCATCCTTCCGTGCTACAGTTGGATGGATGAATGTCTGTCCTGACAATAGGACACGGATTCAGATGGATTGGTAGAACCTTTTCATCCTCCACTGTGCATCTTGAACCAAGAAAAACTACTGGCCAATAACAGGCAAATAGACCTGATTCCCTCCTTTCATTGAACTTGCGTTTACGCCATTACCCTCACTCCAAATCAGTGGGAAGAAGAGCTGCCATTCCTCACTGTCACCACCTTCTCCAGCGGTCGTCGCCACCAGAGACGCACTGGAAACATGTGGCCCTCCACAAGCTTTGAAGGCCAGGAACTGAATGGAGATGCGATTCTGTGCCAGATCGTAGCCAATGATTCTCACCTGGGCGAAGTTGGCAACCTGGTAATAAGTGTTGCCTCCTGACTCTGTGATACTCTCCCAAACCGGCACCGTGATGTCGCTCCAGAGCAGGTCGTCCAGGGCGTCTCGCACGGGCTGGGTGTCGGAAACGCTGGACAGGGCTTGAACCAATTCTCCGTAAGATAGATGGCTATCTGACGGATCGTTGGGGTTGACGTAGGTGCTGCTGTTTCCTGGCGATGTCAAGCTGGCCACCAAGGCGGACTCGCTCAGATTGCCGCTCCAACTGAGCCAGCCGAAGTTGCCCGGGTTGGTACCGTTCACTAGGTCGTTAATGTATCCTCCTGGTGTGGCACCGGCCAGCGTATCGGCGTGTATGGCCACTGGATAGAAGGTACAACTTGGCGCCGCGTCAACAACCACGGTGATGGTCGCTGAATCGGTGCCGCCCAAGCCATCACTGACGGTGTAGGTGAAGACATCACTGCCGCTGAAGCTGATGGTCGGTGTGTAGGCCATCATTCCGCTGGGCAAGATGGTGGCGACCCCATAAGCAGGAGAGGCTACGTCGACCACCGTAAGCGGATCGCCGTCAGGATCGCTGTCGTTGGCTAACAAATCGAGCGAGACGTTGGCTGCACCCTGCCAGGTCGTTATCTGATCGTCGGCAGCCACTGGGGCACCATTGTTCGCTGGTGGCGTAGGTGTTGCCGTTGGATCAGGCGTTTCCGTCTCGGTTGGTGTCGCCGTTGGTGTCTCTGTCGGTGTATCCGTTGGTGTTGGCGTTCCCGTTGATGGGTGTGGCTCTCCACAAGGTACAAACGACAGGAACTGGATAGAGATACTCTGCGGGCTGCTGCCTAGGTCGTAGCCTGTGATGCGCACCTGGGCAAAGCGATCCACCTGATAGAGGGTGTTGCCCCCAGCATCGCTTGTGCTTTCCCATACGGGTACTTTCATGTCATGCCAGAGTATGTTGTCTAGCGCATCTCGCAACGACTGACTATCCGAGACGCCAAGTAGCGCTTGCACCGAATCGCCGTAGTAAAGGTGGGTATCCGCACCATCGTTGGGATTGACGTAGAGATCGCTGTTGCCTGGCGACGTCAGGCTGGCAATCAGAGCAGACTCGCTGGTATCTCCGTTCCAGGTGAGCCATCCAAAGTGCCCCACATCTGTGCCGTTGAGAATATTGGCAACGTAATCGCCGGATGCAACGCCTGCCAGCGAATCCATATGCAAAGCAACAGGATACAGAGGGCAGACCGGTGCGGCGTTGACACCGACAGTAATGCTTGCCGTATCGGTGCCACCAATGCCATCACTGACTGTGTAGCTGAAGACCTCTGACCCGCTGAAGGTGATGGTTGGCGTGTAGGCCACTCGTCCGTCGAGTAGGACACTCGCTTCACCATTTGCTGGCGAGGTTAGTGCCGTCACACTGAGTGGATTCCCGTCTGGATCACTGTCATTGGCCAGCACATCCAGCACCAACGTCGCGCCTTGCTGCATAAAGGTGTGATCATCCTCGGCAACAGGTGCTTCATTAACAATTTGCCGCTCGAAGATACGGGTTACGCACTGTTCCATGATGGCAGACAGGACTGGCAATGGATTGTTATTAAAGGCACCCAAGCCAAAGACAACGCCCTCGGTCTCTGCGGATAAGCTACCTGGATTGGGGCCATAGTCATCTTCGGTGGTTCCGATGACGCCTTGCACAATGCCCAGGAAGACGGCATCGCGGGCCTGAAGCGCAGCCAATGCATCCTCTCTGGTTGTGGGGTACTCTGTTGTCACATCGGCGTCTTCATCAGAAACCATTACTGCACAGACACCCGCGTCGGGACGAATCCCCATGTCGTTGCTCATGCCCATTGTCGTAGCCAGGAAGCCCGGTTCCACGTGCCCAAACGCAACCAAGTTGCCAACCGCCGTATCAAAATCCTGGAGCGAATCAGTCATCGGTTGCCAGATCTGGGCACCCGGCGTTGGGGCATTGGGATGGAATCCGCCAAAGCCAACCAGACCGAAACGATAGTCCAGTACAGCCCCCAGTTGATTGGCCATCTGGGCAATATTGGCTTTTACGTCAGCCTGCTCGTTGCCCATGCTCTCCGATTCATCGATGATGAAGACGATATCGCCCTTGGGCAGCGCGGAGACGACCCGCAGAGCGTCCGTATCACTCGTCGGATTGTAGAGCGTGTCACCATCGAATTGGCTGGTTACCGTAATCGACTCGCCAGCCGAGGCGTTGACCTGGACGCTAACTAATCCATTCGAACCGACTGTTCCATTAACGACTTGGGTTCCTCCTCCTTCATTTGTGATGCTGAAGGATACGGTACGACCTGTCATATCCCGGGCAGAATTGGTAAAGTCGAAGAGGCCAGCCTGCAGTTCCGCAATGCCTGTTCCAACAGTACGAGCGCCATAGTTGATGAGCATCGAGTCACGATGGGTGACGGTGATGGTTCGCGTGTCGGTCGCGACCCCGCCATCCTTATCTGTTACGGTCAGAGCAGCGCTGTAGACACCCGGCTCTGCGTAGGCATGGAAGACTCGGTGATCCAAATTAACGGCACAGTTGGTCGATTGGTGGGTCTGCCCGTCACCAAAGTCCCAATCGCAGGTCAAGGTTGCCCGATCAACGGTCCCCGGATCGGTCACGCTCGATTCACGAGTCCAATCTTGGCCCCACAACAGCGTCTGGTCCGAGCCTGCATTGACCGTGGGCGGTGCATTCTCAGTTGTGACCGTCAAGACAAACGTGCGTCGAATTGCGCGGCTGTCAAGTAGATCTAGATAGACGGGGTAGCTACCATTGTCTGGGAATGTCTGGAGTACAGACTCACCGGTCATGGTCTCTGACGTATGGTCAAAGCGCCACAGTCTCTGGATGATGGTCGCCTCGAGCGCAACCACAGAGCCGTCGCTGATGGTTACCGATTCACCTTCTAGCGGTACCGTTGGTGTCACGGTAAAGGAGGGCGTCGGTGGTTCAAGAACGGTGTATATCATGCTGGCCGTATCAGTTAAGCCACTATTGTCCGTTACCGTCAGTGACAGTGGATAAGCCCCCGGTGCGGCATAGGTGTGAATTGGATGCCGCTCGGTGGACGTTGCCCCATCACCGAAATCCCAATCCCACGAGACAATGTTGCCATTCTGGGCCGTGGAGAAATCATCGAAAACGACTCGATTGTCACCCAGATCCGATGCAAAGACTTGGAAATCTCGCAAAACCAGCGAAGAAGCGCCATGGGTGTCGAGTACAAAGAATCGGACGTAGCGAGCCTGCACCGGTTCAAAGGTATACCAATGGAAATTGTTGTCCCTCGGCAGCGTGCCGCTGAAGACTGTCTCAAAGTCAGCGTCAGCAGTTCCGGTGCTCGAGACGCGAATCTCAAAATCCTTGACGCCACTGCTGTTGTTGGCATTGCGCAGGCGAATCTTGTCGATTTGGTATTCTGCGCCGTTGAGCAGTCGCAGCGTAAACCACTGGTCAGTCGCGTTGCCGTTGTTTGTCTCCCAAGCCGTGCCAAAGTTGAAGTCCATTGCTCGTTCGGGCGGACGGTCTCCAAAGACGCTGCTTTGGCGGAAGTTGCTGACGTCAATAACAGATGCACCCACGCCCTCAAGTCGGGCCACATTGGCCTGATCAGGTGTCAGCACTTTGAAGGTGTTGATCTGCATACGCGTTTTGTTGCCGTGGATATTGTGCATCATCAAGCGGACATAGCGCGCTGGGACAGGCGTAAAGCTGAAGAGTTGCGGCGCGCTCGTCTCTGCCGTGCTGCCGCTGAAGACGGTTGCGAATGCGGCATCGTCTACCGTAGTTGTGGAGACTTGCAGATCAAAATCCTTGACAAGGAAGCTTGGATCGCTGCTAGAGCGGAGTTGGATGTGCCCAATTGTCTGGAGCGTACCACCACCCAATTCGATCTTCACCCACTGATTGGTCGTCTGGTTGGTCACCGAGCGCCAACCCGTATTGTTGGTCTGATCGATCATGTTCTCCGGTCCATTGGTGCCACCTTGACTAGAGACGTCAACAATGGCTGCTGGCGGGCCTTCAACCAGCGAAACGATACCGCCTACTCGCTCCCGAGTGTTGAAAGCAAAGTGCTTCAGGCGGGTCGAGGTGCCGCTGCCGTGGTTATTCAGCGCCACAAATTGAACATAGCGCGCGGTCACGGGTGCAAAGGAGAAGGTATGGAAGTCCTGCTCTAACGTCAAGGTTCCGCCCAAGATTGTGACGAAGTCTTCTGGTGCAGTTCCAGTGGTTGAGACGCGAATCTCAAAATCCCTGACGCCGGTTGATGCGTTGACGCTGCGCAGGTCAACCGAGTCAACTACGTGGAGCCTGTGGCCGGTCAGTTGTACGGTAATGTACTGATTGTTTACCTGGCCATTGGCCGTCTGCCAGTAGCTGTCCACATTGCTATCAATGGCTTTGTCGGGATGCAGCGACGTTGTATTGCGGGCGCTGGAGTAGTCAACGATCACGGCTCCATCTTCCAGCTGGGCTGTGTTGAGTTTTTGCGACGCAGCGAACCGGGCGACGGGTGCCGCTACCGATTCATTGACGACAATCGTGAAGGTTTCAACGCTGCTGCCGGTGCCGTCGAATACGGTTATGGTGACATCGGGATAAACACCAGAATCCTCAAAGGTGGGGGCCAGGGTCAGTGTGCCGGTGCTGTCGCCGTTGTCTGTAAAGGTGGCAAATGGCGGCAACCCAGCGGCTGATAACGTGAGTGCATCCCCATCTGCATCGCTGGCCATTATCGTCATATTCTCTGTAGTACCTTCATCGACAGTGATATCCATGAGTGACTGGATGACAGGCAGATCAGGTGCTGGATTCACTGTGATGGAGACGGTAGCCATGTTAGAGTCCGATGTACCATCATTGACGATAAACGTGAAGCTATCGGTGCCGTTGAAGTCACTGTTGGGCGTGTAGATTAGGTTGGGGGGCACGCCTTCTATGGTTCCATTGTTAGGATTCGTAACAATGTTAAAGGTTAGCAGATCATTATTCACGTCAGTAGCTGTCAGCAAAACGCCAATGGGCATATCTTCATCTGTCACAATGCTCTCGTCATTTGCAACAGGAGGCATGGGCGGCGCAGTGGCAGTGAGGTTGCGTTCTTCGACGACGCCCCTTTGCCAGGTGCCGCTCTGATCAGCCTGCACACCATCTATCTGGAAGACGACAGAATCACCCAATTGCCCCCCTTCAACGGCACTCGTATCGGGATCATCCCCCGGCACGTCGAGGATGAATGCCGATGCGCCATTTTGCAGAAAGAGCGTTGTTTCAGCGTATGATACGCCATTGATCCGGGCTGACACTGTAGCACCCAGCGGTGCTTGAGTACTATCTAACTGAACGGTACCATAGAATCGAGCGGGTAAGGGTGGCGCAGCAGCATGGCTGACTGCACCAATTGATAGAAGTAGCAACAGGCTTAATAATGGAATGATTAAGCGATGTTGGATCTGTTTGGTATACATAAGAACCTTCCTTAGATTAAGTAAGGAGTAAGCAATCTCCAATGCGGCTATATCATGAGAGCACTGGTGTTAGAGAGCGCCTCCTCCTCACCAACTGAATGACATTGGGTCGTACTATTAACGGATTCTCCCACGGGGGAGGTGTGTCCGTGTGCGGTTGGTATTGATTGGGCTAGGTGGCAGTGGCCTGCTGGTTGATTCGTATGATCGAATGTGACCGATTATGTTGAGGCCAGCCTTTGTATATCGTCCAACCTCCACGGCCAGATTGCCACTTTCTGTTTTGACGTCGTCCGCAGGCCCACCTTGTCCCAAACCGGCAGCCAGCCCCCTGGCTGAATTGTCGATGAGTTCTAGCTGCGTATCCATCATCTCTAAATTCTCTAGGACGATAAGGGCATTTGCCGTGCCTGAAACGATGTTATCAATGTTTGCTAGCCCTCTAATCGCACCAGAGAGGCTGGCAAAAGTTTGTGCCAACTGGAGAATGTCATTGGCAACCCCAATCAGTACTGACCCTAGGCCGATGAGTGAGTTTCCGTGACGATAGACTTGCATGGCATGAGTCTGAACTGCTTGATCGTCAGTGGCTGACATGAGCAACATACCCGACTCGCGCAGGGCAAATCCTGGTTTGAAGAGAGCATCAATGATCTTGACCGTGACCATAGCAAAGGTAAAGTGGGTTAAGACCATGGTACTCAAAACAGTGTAGGCCGATACCGTTGCCGAGAGATCAGAAATCGAGAAGTAGCCCGTCGGATCGATCAAGTTGACCGGATTGTTGTGGGCGTAGGTATATTTGTGAAGCGACGGCGGATCGAAGATGAAGCCACTAAAAGGATCCATGCTAACAAAGCGGCCAAGTTGCGGGTCCATGTAGCGCGCTCGCAAATAGTAGAAGTTGAGATAGGGATCAAATTGTTCACCTGCAAAGAGATAGACATTCTCGGTTGTACCGCTGCTGGTTAACAGATTGCCAAAGGCATCGTACAGGTAACTATCCGAGATGGCTGCTGACCCATCGCTTAGAAGCCGCGTGCTGCCTGTTCCATCGTAGTGGTAGTAATGGCTGCTGTTCCCTTGATGCAAGCTGACCAGATCATCGCCATAGACATAATGAGCGAGTATGGACCCCATACTATTCTGCTCGGCCAACACCTGAGAGAGACCGCTATTGTCCATTGGATCAACAACAAATTGGGTGATGATGCCATCGACAACGCGTTGCATGCGGTCACCAAAGATATCATATACATAGGTGGAGACAACACCGGTTGGGGTCTCCTGACGCACCAACCTATTCTCGGCGTCGTATTGGAGAGTGGTTGTGCCGCCCCCATCGACTTGACTAACCATGTTGCCATTGTTGTCATAGCCATAAGCAACTGCTCCAGCGCTCAGCAGACGTAGATTTGCATCATAGGTATAGGTGGTTGCTACGCCGTTCTCTGTTTTGTCCAGACGGTTGCCCACGGCATCATAGGTATAGGTCGTCGTGGTGACAGTACCGCCGATTGTGTCTTCTTCCTCGGTTAGGCGGTAGAGAGCGTCATAGGTGTAGTTGACCACACGTCCGCCATCTTCTGATAGCTGGATGCGGTTGCCGGTTGCACCAAGGGTGTAATTGTAGCGGGCAAGTTGTACATTTCCTGGCCCCATCTGCTCAATTTCGGTTAGGCGGTTAAGCGTATCATAGGTGTAGGCCGTGCTGGTTCCGTTGGGATACCCGATGCTTGCACGATTGCCGACTGAATCATAAGCATATGTCGTAACACCGCCCAGCGGATCGGTCACTGTCTCCAGACGATTTAGATCATCATAACTATAGGTGACAACGCCAGCCGGTCCTGTGACAGACGTTCGGTTGCTTGCGGCATCATAGGTATAGCTAAGTGTGGCCCCTTCAGGGTAGGTCAACTGGGTGAGTCGCTCTCGGTTGTCATAGGTATGCTGAGTGGCCCCTCGCGCATCGGTAACGGTGTTGATCTGATCCATATCCGTATAGGTTAGGTCCACCACCGAACCATCCGCTAGGATTTTCCGGGTCAGCAGATCCATATCGTTGTATTGGAAAGTAACGGTTTCACCATTGAAATTGGTGTGGAGCGTCCGATTGCCAACCGGATCGTAGCCAAAGGTTTCCGTCATGCCCAGAGGAAGCGTGCGCGCAATCTGGCGGCCAAGGTTGTCGTAGGCAAAAGCTGTAACATTGCCATTGGCATCGGTTTGGGCGATTTGGTTGCCCACTTCGTCATAGGTATAGAGCATCACATTCCCTAAAGCATCCGTGACGCTACTCAGGCGGCCTCGTGGATCATAGCCAAAGCCGGTACTATTGTTGGCTTGATCAGTCTTGGTGATTGCCCGACCAAGGGCATCGTAGAGCGTTAGCTGGGTGGTGCCATCATCAAAAATAACGCTTGCCCGGCGATTTTCACCATCATAGGTGTACTGGGTACTGTGACCATTCGCATCATCCATTTGGACCAAGTTGCCATTGGCATCATAGAAATAGGTGGTGACAAAGCCCAAAGGATCCGTGGTTGTGATTCTGTTTCCGGCCCCATCGTAGCTAAATTGTGTGGCATTATTGCGTTCATCAATACGACGTAGAACGCGTCCAGCCGTGTCGTACTCGAGTTCAACCGACGTATTGTCTGAAAAGGTTGTTTGCGTCAGTCGGCCCAGCGCGTCATAGGTAAAGGAGGTGACGTTTCCGGCACGATTGGTAAAGGACGCTTGGCGGCCTTCAGCATCATAGGTTGTCAACTCCTCCGTACCATCTGGGTAGAGGGTGCGTGTCAGGTTGCCCCGGGCATCATACTGAAACTCAGTGCGATGGTTGTTTGCATCGGAGCGAGCTGACTGGCGACCGGCATCGTTATATTCGATGCTCGTGGTCTCACCAGATGCATCGACTGTCTGAATGTGCCGATCTTTACTGTCATAGGTCATGGTTGTGACCATGGTGATGGGCGTACCCGATGCGTCGGTACGGTTGATCGTCTCTGTGAGCCGATTACCATTGGCATCGTAGGTATGCGTAATCACCGCACCTAGTGGGTCGGTTGACGAGAGTCGGTTGCCGCTTGCATCATAGGTGTAGGTTGTCACATTGCCTAGCGCATCCACTGTCGTGAGCCGATTGCCACTGCTGTTATAGGTGTAGGTTTTCACCTGATTTTCTCGGTCGGTTACAGTCAGAAGATTGCCATTCCCATCGTAGGTGTAGGTTGTGCTGTTTCCTCTTGCATCCGTTGCAGAAAGAATTTGATTGTTTGTGTTGTAGGTCCAGGTAGACGTATTGCCCAGCGGATCGGTGTGGGTTAGGGTGTTGCCACGCTCGTCATACGCCCATGTGGACGTATTGCCCAGCGGATCGGTCTGGCTCAACTTGTTATCCTGATCGTCCCAGGAAAAGAGCTCTGTATTGCCCAGGGCATCGGTTTTACTGACGATGTTCCCCCGTGCGTCGTACTCAAAGACGGTCACACTACCGCTCCGATCTCGTATGATCTCCTGGCGAGAACCAATGGTGTGGGTCAATTCTGTACGATTGCCGTCAGCATCGATCATGGCGATGAGCCGCCCATCTGCATCATACTCATTTCGGGCTGGCATCATGCCTTGTGGATCGACGATGTGTAAGAGCCCGTGACTGCCGTTGTATGCATAGGTTGTATCGTCATTGTTCTGGTCGGTTACCGTAATCAAGTCTCCATTAGAGTCATAGGTATAGGTAAGGCTGTTGCCCAGTGGATCCGTGATGGAAGTAACCCGTCCGCTGCTGTCCCGTTGAAAAGGGATGCTCTTGCCTGCCGAGTGGATGATGCCATTATCGGTGATGGAGATGTTGTTGCCATTGCGGTCAATGAGTCGTTCCAACCCTTGCTCTTGATCGATTTGCAGAACCCGGCCATCTTGTAATTCCAACTCATACTCATCAATATCATAGGGAAGGCCAACGCCATCATCAATCAGCTGAACCGGCCCCACCGAACCACCTAAAACCAGGGCATTAATGGGTGCCAAGGGTGCCATGCTGCCTTGGGATCCGGGCAATGGGACGAAGGTGATCTGGACAAAATCAATGGGCGTCAATGCTTGGCATTCAGGGATTGGCACGGGGCGGAACCTCTGAACGGACCCGTCGGTAAAAGAGACGGTGACCATATTGAAGTCAGTCGGTTCGATACAATATGTATTGAATAGCCCCTCCTGGGAAACCGTCTGCTGCCAGCGCAAGCCCACTGGTACCGCTTCTTGAATCCGTACGTCAGCAATATCCAGCGTCCAGCCCACACCAAAATCGCCTACCCGCTGATCACGGCTATCGTAGCTGCGCACGATTTGTATGGGAATACCCGCAACAGGAATATCCAGATCTGTGAAGGAGATGCCAAAGTTCCCAATCTTCATATTCCCTTCAACAACCACATGAGCCTCTGTACTAACCGTCTGCCCAAAGAGATCGGTGGCCTGAAGGCGGATTTCATATAGCCCGTTGAGCAACATGGTGGGGTCAAAGAGAGAGAATACCTGATTGGAGACTGACGTGTCGCCCGTGCCGAAGGGTACCCACTCGACTTCGCCTTGAAGGCGGTATTCTAGTGTCCAAGTAGCTTGGGAGTCGCTCTCGATCAGACCTGTCACCGTAATCGGTTCAGTGATTGTTGTGCCCTCAGAAGGATTTGTTAATTGTAGCGATAGGGCTTGACCGGGCAAGCTATAGGTTAAGTCTGTTGCTTCAGTTGCAAAGATCCAGTATCCGCGGCCCGGCACCATCATCTGTAAATCATCGACCCAGTCGGGTGCTGTAAGATCGAACGCATCCCACGGCTCTTCCGGAATCGATGGGTCAAAGGCAAAGAGCGTTGCATACCTGCCATCGATTGACTGGAGCGCACCAGCTACTGGCAAGGATTGATCGACAGGATAGCCAACCAGATTCCAGCCAGGGCAGAGTTGGATAGTTTTATCGGTAGGTGGAACCCCTATGGTGGTGAACGTATCCGCTGTCGTCATCTCGACCCAGAAGCCCATCTTGTGATCAATGACTGTTAGATCACTGGCGGCAGGGTCACTGGGGTCATAAAGCTTCCACGGGTCGGTGACATCGCAGGCATCATACGCGTAAGCACGGCTAGAGCTCCCTGCAATTGATGCCAGTACAGTGGCAGGATCCGTGCTGGATAGCTCTTCTGGAATAGAGAGAAGGTGCCAACCTACCCCCAATGGTAGATCAACTGACAACGCTTTGCCACGGGGTGTAAACGTAGCTGCATTGGGCATAGCGCGAGTTCGGGATGCCATCTCCCTCATGGTTAGACCATTAGGCAAGGCAGGAGGTCCGTGGGTAGCTTGATTGCCTCTCGATGCTGTGAAGACAGATTGACGAGCAGCAGAGACAGAACCTAGCTTGTTACTCACCAAGTTGGCCTTGAGTTGCGCTGCCTGTTGTGCATAGACTTGTTTGGGTATCTTATCTAAGCCTTTCAAATCACTTGGATATGAATGGCGAGCAGGCACGGTACGCTGTCCTTTTGAAGAGACCTGCAAGTTTGGACCTTCTCGATCCTGTAGCGCAGCCAGTGTGGCGCTTTTCTGTGGTGGAGAAGGTGATGAAGATGTAGAATTCGACGCCGTAGGAGATTCAGCCATCAGTGGCATGGCTTGTAGGACCAATGAAAAGCATACGATAATCGCAATAAAATGGTATAGTTTTTTACTACTTTGGGTTGTCGGTGACATAATATCTTCCTAAATTTGTACAACGGGTAGGCCGCAATCAACCACCCTTAGGAATCAGGATCAAATAAAACCCGAAACTTCGACGCTGTCATCTCGAGTACTCGAGAGCTCTTTCGTTTGGTTTTATAAAATTCTCGTTCCTTATCAAATAGAACAGACAGATGATCTCCTTGTTCTATAAGGTGTTGCGGTCTATTGGAATGGATTGAGCGTAGTCATTGACATTGATTTGGTTTGGGCTAGAAAAATTCTCAAAACATGGTGCCCCCCCTCGCTTTCGCGGCTCATATTCGCACATCTATCTTTGGGCGCTATTGCCTCGCTGGTTAAGGTAACAGCCGTAGATAGATTGCATTGTCTGCACAGTGGACTGCAACGTCCCTATATATCTAAGGATTCTCGCTCCCAGTTGCGTCCTCCTAATACTCTAACTAGAGTGCGTCCATCTCACGTCCAACAGCGCGTCCAATACTGCGTCCTTCGTCCACATTTATGATCAGACGCTGTGTTGGACGCGCTGCCGTTATTGTTCTATACTCGGTCCGTAGCAATGACTTTGGAGAAGATCCGCGTGTAGCGCCAAGCGTGCGGCTAAGCTGCTCTCACGGATACATCTATCTAAAAAGTACCCAGTTCACATGGAGCCACTTATGACTACCTCTGTGAGGCGATTGAGTACGCGTTCCCAAATCCTATAAATTACTTAGAGGCACCTATGAATACCTCGTCAAACAATACCTACTATTGGCAAGGCCAGCGTATTCGGTTGCGTCCTATGCATGTTGAAGATGTTGAATTGTGGTTAGAGGAGGAGCGCTCAGATAGCGAGGCTGTACATTTTCTGAACTATGGAATGGAGTTGCCTAAGTCTGAGCAGGCTGCGCGATTATTTGCAGAACAATATGCAGAATTCAACAGTCAGGATGAACGAATCATGTTTTCGATTGAAACCTTAGCGGGTGAATTGATCGGTGGAATGAATATCCACTCTATGAACCAGAAAAATGGGACCTTTGAGACAGGTAGCCGGATATACCGAGACTTTAGAGGAAATGGCTATGGTTTTGAAGCCAAAATCATTGTTTTGCGCTATGCATTTCACGAGTTGCGTTTTCAGAAATACAATATCCGTTGCTTGGAAACCAATCAACCGATGATTAACCATGCCGTCCGCCTTGGATGTCAGCCCGAAGGGCGGATTCGACGTCACATTTACACCGAGGGTGCCTATTATGACGAGTTGATTTTCGGACTAACCAGAGAAGAATTTGATGAACTTAACACAGAAAAATGACCGTACCGGATAGATCAAAAGGGGTGATTTTTGTCGTGTGCCATATCTGCCTGATTCATAGAAGAGATAGAGGGCCAATAAGCTAAGATTGGTCTTTGTTTGGCCATGGTGGGGCACGTTGGATCGATGTTATAACGAATTCTGTGTAAAATTCCAGGCGCTCTGAGCGGACACGTTCTCTATTTCGCCTTTTACACAACCATCGTTATACGACCATTGGATCGGCCCCTTGCGAAAGTGGATGGGCGGAATTCGCGAAGCAAGGTGATTTACAGGATCAATTTTGTGCAAAAACTCCTATTGGGCCTGCTACTTTTCTCAACCTCTTTATCCCTCTTTGTACAAAACCCAGGAAAGAATGTGCGATCTGCACAACAATTCTGTAGGAACGTTATTCTCATTGTCTAGTGAAATATTCTCACTAAAAGATTATGATATAGGCCGTGTTGTTCCCCCTTTTAATAGATAGCCAGATAAAGTTTGCATCTCTACACTACGTCCGGCCATCGATGGTGGCAAGCGCTCACTGCGTGAAAAGAATGAAACACACAACTTTGGTTGGATAGCTCATTCTCATCTACAACAGCATTGAGTATGTACAGATTGGAATTGCCCCCATGAAGGCGGCGATATCCTCCCGTTTGTCAAAATCCCATGAGGGTTAGGGCTGAAATTTACTGGCAACCTATTTCATATTGCCGAAAGACGTACATTTTTGGCACAAATAGATACTGTTAGACCAAATCACGAATCAAAAGGAGAATTTTGTCAATGGTTGAATCCAAATCTGTTTTTTCGCGCTTGACATTGAAAAGTCGCCTCTATCGCTTAGCTGCACTCATGTTGGTTTTGTCGCTATTTGTAGCTGCTTGTGCGACGCCCGCAGCCGATGCTCCTGCGGAAGAGACCGCAGCCGAGGAAACATCGTCAGAAGAATCTATGGCAGAAGATGCCGAAGGTGAGACGATCAAAGTCGGCGTATTGCACTCCCTGAGCGGTACCATGTCCATTAGTGAAGTTTCGGTAAAAGATGCTACCTTGCTGGCTATTGAAGAGATCAACGCCGCTGGTGGCATTATGGGCAAGATGCTGGAACCAGTCGTAGAAGATGGTGCCAGTGATTGGCCGACCTTTGCCGAGAAGGCCCGCAAGCTCATTCAGCAGGATGAAGTGGCCGTGGTCTTTGGCTGCTGGACAAGCGCCAGCCGCAAAGCTGTATTGCCTGTCTTTGAAGAATTGAACGGCCTGCTCTTCTACCCCGTCCAGTATGAAGGTCTAGAGACTTCTCCCAACATCTTCTATACAGGTGCCGAACCTACCCAGCAGATCATCCCAGGCGTGGACTTCTTGGTTGACGAATTAGGGGCAGGCAGCATCTATCTTCTTGGCTCTGATTACGTCTTCCCACGTACTGCCAATCTAATTATCAAGGCCCAACTTGAGCACTTGGGTGTAGAGTTGGCTGGCGAGGAATATGTGCCCTTGGGTGGAACCGAGTTCAGCACCATTGTCTCTAAAATCCAGGAAGCCGCACCCGCAGCCATCTTTAATACCCTAAATGGTGATAGCAACGTGGCATTCTTCAAGCAATTCAAAGACGCTGGGTTTACAGCAGAGGATATTCCCGTTATCTCTGTCAGTGTCGCTGAAGAAGAGGTTCGTGGTATCGGTGCCGAAAATATCTCGGGGCACTACGTCTCTTGGAACTACTACCAAACAACCGAGACGCCAGAGAATGAAGCATTTGTCTCTGCTTACAAAGCCGCCTATGGTGAAGACCGGGTAACGGCTGACCCAATTGAGGCTGGTTACTTTGGTGTTTACGTCTGGAAAGCCTTGGTCGAAGCCGCCGGTAGCACCGAGGTGGATGCTGTGACCACAGCTGCTGATGAGAATGAGATTACGATTGCTGCACCTGGTGGCGAAATCAAAGTGGACGGTGAGACCCAGCACATGTACAAGACGGTTCGCATTGGCCTCATCGATAACGATGGCCTGATTACCGAGGTTTCTGCAAGTGATGGTCCGGTAAAACCAGATCCCTGGTTGGCTGGCATCGAGTGGGCAGCGGATCTGGCTGAAGGTGCGAGTCAATAAACCGTTGTAACAATTAATAGTTTATGATGGCTGCAAACATCTGTTTTGCAAGCAAGGAATCAATTGTTAATTATTTTTGAGGGTAGGCGCATTCGAGGTTGCTTGATGTTCTGTGCAACACTCGTGATACAAACGTATCGCAAGTGAGAAACCAAACAATCTGAACGCACCTGCCCTCAAGTGTAACGCAATTTAGTTCTTTTGAAAAGCTTCCCAAAACCATAGCCATTTGGTCAACGAAAAACGCAATAACGTAAACCTGCTCATAGCGAAGCGGACGCTCATCTTATGCTGCGTTGCATCGGTATGTTGTACGAAAAATCCAAAATACTCTAGTTATGGACGCAATTATTCTTCAAGCCTTTAATGGCTTAAGCCTTGGATCGATCCTATTGATGGTTTCGCTTGGTCTAGCCTTTGCCTTCGGACTCATGGGGGTCATTAATATGGCCCATGGTGAATTTATTATGGTTGGTGCCTACACTGCCTACGTTTTCCAGGAGACCTTTGCTGAGCTTTTGGGTGGCGTAGAGGCTGGGATTTGGTTTATCTTGGCAATTCCGGCGGCTTTTTTGGTGGCTGCCTTGCTGGGCGCGTTGATGGAGGTCTCTTTGGTTCGGTTTCTCTATGGACGGCCACTCGATACGCTCCTTGCAACGTGGGGTGTCGGTTTGGTCCTCCAACAGGCGGCTCGCAGCATCTTTGGTGCTCCCAATGTGAATGTGAGCAGCCCAATATGGTTGCAGGGGGGCTTTGATATTGGTGCCGATCTGCTCCTCCCCTACAAGCGCATCTTCATTATTGTGCTGGTGACACTCATCATCGGAGCGGTCTATTTCTACCTCTATCGCAGCGCGAGCGGACGTCGATTACGTGCAGTAATGCAGAATCGCGAGATGGCTTCTTGTTTGGGTGTGCAGTCACGTTGGGTGGATGCATCGACTTTTGCCTTGGGGACCGGATTGGCTGGGATGGCTGGGGTCGCGTTAACTCAACTTGGCTCCATCGGACCATCGTTGGGTACATTTTATATTGTGGACGCCTTCATGGTCATTGTGCTCGGTGGCGTGGGTCGATTACCTGGTACCATTTTGGCTGCCATCCTAATTGGCATGTCCAACACACTTCTCGAACTTGGTACTTCCGCGACAGTCGGTAAAGTACTCGTCCTACTAGCTATCATTGCCTTCCTACAGTGGAAGCCATCTGGGCTGGCCACATTACAGACGCGATAGGGCGCTAGTAGCGTGCAATGTCATAAGTGACATTGGCTATGAAACACCCCATTCAACACTCTTGCAGCTCTGCAATCTTGTAACATATTTACGCATACCGAGACAAGTAATGGATTTTGAAGATGAACCAAAGTAGAACGGCATTGTCAATGCTGATACGGTGGGGACCCTTTGTGGTTGTCACCCTTCTGTTGTTGTTTGCCCCCCAATATCTCTCCCCCTTTCGTTTATCCCAGTTGGGTAAGTTCTTAACCTTTGCCATTATTGCCGTGGGCCTGGATCTAATCTGGGGATATGGTGGCATGATGAGCTTGGGTCAAGGGCTCTTCTTTAGCTTGGGAGCCTACGGCTTTGCTATGTACCTTAAGCTGGTGGCCTCGGGTGATAAAATTCCCGACTTTATGTTTTGGAGTGGACTCACCGAATTACCCTGGTTTTGGGTACCCTTTAGCAATCCAGTTTTTGCTGTTCTCGCCGCCCTCATCGTCCCAAGCTTGGTTGCTGGGATTGTTGGTTTCTTTGTATTTCGTAGCCGGGTTCAAGGCGTCTATTTTGCCATCATTACCCAGGCGCTTACGCTCCTAACCAGCATCTGGTTTGTTGGTCAGCAAGCGTATACTGGTGGCACGAATGGCATCACCAATTTGGGGAGCGCAAAACTCTTTGGACAGTCGCTACTGTCACCCGGTATGCAAACTGGCTTTTACATTGCCACTGTAATTTGTCTGGCCTTGGTCTACTTGCTGGCTCGTCGGATTACCAGCTCTCGCTTTGGGCGTCTGCTGGTTGCCCTGCGGGACGACGAAGCAAGGGTGCGCTTTTTGGGATATAATCCTGTGGTCATCAAAACATTGGTCTTCACTGCATCAGCAATGATTGCGGCCCTGGCGGGCATTCTCTTTGTGCCTCAAGTAGGGATCATCTCACCAGCCAACATGAGCGTGGTTCCTTCTATTGAGATGGTCATATGGGTGGCCTTGGGAGGACGTGGCACAATGGTAGGAGCTGTCGTAGGTGCGCTGGTCGTTAATTATGGTCGCAGCTACTTTAGTGAAAATTTCCCCGAAATCTGGCAATACTTTTTGGGCCTTTTGTTTGTCGCTGTGGTGCTCCTCTTTCCCAAAGGGATTGTGGGTGGGCTGATAGATGGATTCAATTGGTTATATGCCCGTTTCTCTAATCAGCCTATGGACGAGTTGACCGAGTATGGCAGCACGCCCTACGCGCCTCGCAAATCAACCAGGGCTACATCTTCATCAGCATCAACCTCTACAATCACAACCGTGAAGGGGGAATCATAATGTCCCTGGATGGTTCAACAAACAACGGCGAAAAAATTCTAGATGTCGAGAATGTGACAGTTAGCTTTGATGGTTTCAAGGCCCTCAATGCCCTCAATTTTTCCATGCAGAGCGGCGAGCTACGTTTTGTGATTGGCCCTAACGGTGCAGGTAAAACGACGCTCCTCGACGTGGTAACGGGCAAAACTCGCCCCCAGGAGGGCAAGGTAACGTTTGATGGCCACATCAACGCCCTACGCACCACGGAACATCGCCTAGCTCAGCAGGGCATTGGGCGCAAGTTTCAGACACCAACTGTCTTTGGTAGCCTCACCGTCTATGAAAATTTGGAAGCGGCAGTGGGCTTTAATGATGGCACACGAGCCCTATTTGGTGACATTACAGATGAGGATGAAGAACGGATCCACGCCACGCTACAACTCATTGGTTTAACTGATCGTGCCTTAGTGCGAGCTGGCACGTTGGCTCATGGCGAAAAACAGTGGCTGGAGATCGGTATGTTGTTGGTCCAGGAACCAAAACTGCTTCTGCTAGACGAACCGGTGGCTGGCATGACGAAAACAGAGCGCAACCGTACAGGTCAACTGCTCCAGTCCATTGCTGAACGCTGCTCCATCCTTGTCGTTGAACACGATATGGAGTTTGTGCGTAATTATGCCAAGCAGGTGTCGGTGCTACATATGGGCTCGCTGCTGAAAGAAGGTCCGGTAGCCGAAGTACAGAGCGACCCTGAGGTGATTGAAGTTTACATTGGACGCGGGAAAGATTAGGCCGTGATTTGAATCTGTACTACCATCGTTTGAAAATAGGTTTTTCCAGTGAGGTTGTCCAAGCGACCCAAAAGCCCTATTCAAACGGAGCAAGTATATTATGGATTTTAGCCAAACAGTAGATACCCATTTCAGCGGTGCCGTTCGTGAAGTTGCCTTTATCCGGAATTCGTTTGGTACTTTATCGAGCTATGGGTTTACTTCCAGGAATACCATCGCCTGTGTTGGCGTCTGCCGAGACGAGTTAACGCGAACCTTTGTGGATGAAGTCCAGAAAGTCTGGGGAGAAGCATTCAACTTTTCTGGTCTGGGTGGGTTACTATCTCTAGGCAAGACGGGATTGACTGCCGCCCACCATCATGCACCCATCGAAGATGGTCGGGAGCGATATGTCTACTACGTTTTGCCTCACATTGCCATCGATGGATCGGGAAAATCTGGGGCTTGCTACCGTCCGGGCCGAACGGAGCCATCGACAGCTTGTGGCGCATTGATAGCCTTTCGCAATCAATTGATAGAAGGCATCAAGTCGGTAGAAGTTGATTGGGACGATCCTGAACAGAGTTTGTTAATTCGACGACTGCTACCTGAAATGGACACGAATAACGTTCCTGATCTAGTCACGCTCACCCAAGTGGTCCAGAGAGTAATTGTAACTGATTTAGAACGCTTGATTGGTCTGACAATCAATACTGACATCAGTGATTATGCTGTGTGTAGTGGTATTCAGATCCACGGTCCTGATCAGAAACAGTACGTCTGGCCCAGCACCATGTATGTGGTCAAAAATGGCCAACGGACTAATGTCTCACAGAATGAACTCCATAACCCCCACTTAAAATCAACATAAAATTAAGTACCTGGAATCAAAACCATGTTAGCGATTGAACAAGCATCAGTCAACTATGGCGAAAGCAAAATCCTGCGAAACATCAATATGCAGGTACCTGACGGCCAGGTGATCTGCCTCATGGGACGCAACGGCGTAGGCAAAACGACCCTAATCAAGAGTATCATGGGACTGCTAAAGCTGCGGCATGGCAAGATGCATCTGGATGGAGTCAATATTACCAAGTGGCGTACAAGCCAGCGTGCGCGGGCCGGTTTTGGCTATGTTCCTCAAGGGCGTGGCATCTTTCCTTACCTGAGCGTCTATGAAAATCTACTCATGGGCTTTGAGGCCACCAATGAACGCAACGTTGACGATGAAGCCTTAGAAGAGGTCTATAGCATTTTTCCTGTCCTAAAAGAGATGCGCCGCCGAGCAGCTGGGACATTGAGCGGTGGCCAGCAACAGCAGCTGGCCTTTGGTCGGGTACTGGTTCGCCGCCCCAAATTACTCCTGTTAGATGAGCCAACTGAAGGCATTCAACCTTCCATTATGAAGGATATTGAGAACGTCATTTTGACGCTACGTGACCGTGGGAATATGTCGATTCTGCTAGTAGAGCAGTTCTTTGATTTTGCCCTCAGCGTGGGTAGCTACTGCTACATCATGGAGACAGGTTCGATTGTGATGGAAGGACCAGTCGATGATTTTGATCAAGATAAGGCCAAGGAGTATTTGGCTGTGTAAGTAGTGAATAGTGCATAGTACAGTACGTAGTGACTATTTTGATCGACATTGTTTCTAGTTGGCTCCTTAAAGATGTTGTTCATTTTGCACAGTGAAATGAGTATTTAACGATTGTATAATACGATCGACTGTCAAAGGTTGGACACGGGATCATGCGTATTGTATATCTTTTGCCTGAATTACATTGAAATCGATTTCAAAATAGGTGTGTTCCAATTCACTTTTGAAACGAAGCCCAATCACTTTACTAAACATCCTGTATGATCCAACCTCAAGTCGGTCCGATTCACCTTGCAGTCAACGGCACCCTCATGCGAGGGTTAGCCCTGAATAAGAATTTGCTAGATGTTGGTGCCCAGTTTGTGCGTGAAGCCAAGACAGCTCCAATCTATCGTTTATGGACGATTAACGATGTTCACCCTGCCATGATCCGCAATGCCAAGGGCGGAGCTGAGATTAGTCTGGAGATTTGGGCGCTCTCAGCCGAAGCAATTGCAACTGTGCTCATGCAGGAACCCCCCGGTCTCTGCGTTGGACGCCTTAGCCTCTCTGATAGTCGTGAAGTTCTTGGTGTTCTTGGTGAACCATTTCTCTGTGAAGATCAATTGGAGATTACCCAGTTTGGTGGATGGCGTGAATATATGGCGTCTCTTTGATAGATAGCAGCGTCACATCAATCCTCTTGCAGTCCTAGATGCATCCAGGTCAAGAACCACCAGAATTCCCCTCTAAATGGATCATCAGTAGGGTGCTCTGTATCTGTAACCAAATGCGACTGTACAACGAGCATGCCTTCGTGCAACGTATGGTGTGTCTACAATACTGGGATCTGCTGACTATAAATTCACTTCATGAACCAATCAACTGCTCGACTTGAAACCCACAACCTGACAAAAACATTCGGTGATTTAAAGGCCAATGACCAAATCGATCTTTCAATTTACCCGGGTGAGGTTCATGCGCTGCTGGGTGAAAACGGCGCAGGGAAAAGCACTTTTATGAAGATGCTTTACGGGGTCTACCAGCCCGATGTTGGTGAGATTCTGATTCAGGGAAACGTGGTCGAGTTCAACAATCCCGCCCAAGCGAGAGAGCAAGGTGTGGGTATGGTTTTTCAGAACTTTCGTCTGGTTCCAGCCCTAACCGTTTGGGAGAATATTGCCTTGGCCCTGCCTGAACTAGGGCTTGCACTCCAACCTCACAAGCTGAAATCTAGAATTCTTGAAGTGGCTACCCAATATGGGTTAAGTGTTGAACCAGACCGACCTGTTTGGCAGTTAGATATTGGCGAGCGCCAACGGATAGAGATCGTCAAAGTCTTGCTTAGTGGAGCGAAGGTTTTGCTCTTTGATGAACCAACTTCGGTATTGGCGGTAACCGAAGTTGGCTCGTTTTTAGAGATGCTAGGCAAACTACGGGATGAAGGCTACGCCGTCCTCTTTGTCACCCATAAAATTCAAGAAACGTTGGTCTGTGCTGACCGCATCACGGTGATGCGGCACGGCAAGACTGTCATATCCACCGATGATATTGGAGCCTTGAACGAGCGTGCTCTCGTCACCTACATGGTCGGCGAGTGGGTGCCACCTCTAACCGCCGAACGAGAGAGTCCGCTGAGGAATGGCAGCAGCACAGGGACTGATGCAGAGAACGCATTATCCATTACCAATTTGGCCGTCAAAGATGACCGCAAGCGGACGATTCTCGCCAACGTTACCTTCTCTATTGCGCCCGGTGAAATTGTCGGGGTAGCTGGCATATCTGGAAATGGACAGCGAGAATTGGCCGAGGCATTAACGGGATTGCGCCCTATAGAAAGAGGCACCGTTGCTGCTGGTCACCAAGATATGACCCACAATTCACCCGCAGCATTTCTCGAGGCGGGTGTCGTTGGGATTCCCGAAGATCCAGTGGAAGATTCGATTGTCTCCGGTTTAAGCGTATTAGAGCACATGATTCTTGGAGGTTTGCCTGAAGAACGGCGCGGCTTGGCCATCAATTGGCCAGGTATTCGGAGCCGTTTTGACCAACTGCCTGAGGCCGCTACGCTACAGGTTGCTCATGCCGATCGTCAGGCGGACCAACTTTCGGGCGGAAATGTTCAGCGTATGGTCCTGAGCCGAGCATTGGCCCAGAATCCCAAAGTGTTGATTGCCAGCTACCCTACTCGCGGCTTAGATGTGGCCACGGCTAGAGCTGTTCACCGCATTCTGCTGGAGCGCCGAGACACAGCGACGGGTGTGCTTATCTTTTCTGAAGACCTGACTGAGCTTTATTCTGTAGCGGACCGGTTGCTGGTCATCTCCCATGGGCAAGTCTCTGAATCGGTCGATCCCAAAGAAGTTGATGCGTATGCAGTGGCGGAGTTGATGGTGACCCATGGATAATTGTTGATGTCTGCTCAAGAAACAAAACTCCTACTTTCAAACGAGGCTAAGCATCATCTGACACCAAGGCGTTCGTTGCCCTTTCGCACACTCCTTCAATGGTTAGGGTTGATATTGGGGCCGCTCATTCTCTTTGCTCTCTTCTTGCTGGCTGTGGGTGCGGATCCGATTCGTACCTTCCGCATGATGTTCAATAGCGCATTCGGCGATCGGTACGGTATCGGCGAAGTCTTGATTGCTGCAGCACCTTTTGCACTGGCCGGATTGGCGACGGCGATCCCCGCGCGCGTGCGTTTGGTCAACGTGGGTGCCGAGGGACAACTGGCCATTGGGGCTTTGACGGCTACCTTTGCTGCCGTTGCGTTGATGGATACATTTCCTAAATTGATTACGCTTCCGCTGCTGGTACTGGCAGGAGCCGTGGGTGGTGCACTATGGTCCACCCTGGCAGGATTTTTGAGGGTTCGCTTTCAGCTAAACGAGACCATTTCGACGCTGCTCCTTAACTACGTGGCCTTTCTAGTGGTGGGCTACTTTGTTCACGGCATCTTGCGGGATCCGGACTCATTTAACTGGCCCTTCTCACCTCCTTTTGTCGATGCAGCTAGGTTTACCACCATCGGTGGGACACGTCTCCACTGGGGAGTGATTTTAGCGCCACTTATAGCGCTGTTAACTTGGTACGTTATTGCTCGAACCTTCATTGGTCTACGGCTACGGGTAGTGGGGGGCAACCCTGAAGCAGCCAGACGAGCAGGCTATGATGTGGACCGCATCCAGCTTTGGGTCTTTGTGGTTGCTGGTGCACTGGCGGGTATTGCTGGCATGGTTGAAGTCGTTGGTGTGGAAGGGCGGCTGCGCCCTACGACTGGTGTAGGGATTGGTTATGTGGGCTTTTTGGCTGCGTGGATGGTGAACCATCATCCTCTTTGGTTGATTGGCTCATCGTTGCTGCTTGCCGTCATTGCGGTGAGCGGGGATTCTTTGCAGATTGCCGCAAGCTTGCCAGCCTCTTCGGTCAATATTTTGATGGCGCTGGTGTTGATTGGTGTGTTGATGCGCTCGAATCAGAAATCAAAGAGATAGGAAGTCGCCAATGATTGTTGTTGTCTTAGCCGGTGCGATTCGGGCAGGAACTTCGGTTCTCTTTGCCTGCTTGGGTGAGCTGATCACAGAGAAAGCAGGTGTGGTCAACCTAGGGACAGAAGGCTCTATGCTGATGGGGGCATTTGTGGCGTTTGCAGCTACGGCTCAAACAGGAAATCCCTACATTGGCGTACTTGCTGGTGGTATGGCTGGCGCTCTTTTTGCACTTATTCATGTCTATTTGGCGGTAACCCGTGGTGCCAATCAACTGGCATCTGGGCTGGTAGTGATGATCCTAGCCCAAGGTGTAACAGCTTTCTTTGGTAGAGAGTATGTCGATCAGCAGATCAACGGCCTCAACCCACTACATATTCCCGTTCTTTCCGATTTACCAGGCGTGGGTGCGATCCTCTTTAATCATGATATTTTGACCTATCTATCGGTTCCGCTGGCCCTGCTTCTGTGGCTATTGTTAAACCGAACCAAGTGGGGTTTGGTATTGCGGGCCACAGGGGAACGGGATGAGGTGGTCTATGCCAGCGGTTACTCGCCAACCCAAATCCGCTACCTAGCCGTAGCCGCAGGAGGTTTTTTTGCTGGTATCGGCGGCGCACAGCTTTCTGTGGCCTATACGCTCAACTGGGTAGAGAATATGACCCAGGGACGGGGACTGGTTGCTGTGGCTCTCGTCATCTTTGCAGGTTGGTCACCGTTGCGGGCTATCTTTGGCTGCTATCTCTTTGGCGGTGCTATCGCGCTGCAATTGGCTCTACAAGCCCGCGGTATCCCCGTTTCCCCCTTCTTTTTATCTATGGTCCCTTATCTGCTTACGTTAGCTGTGCTGCTATTGGTTGGCCAACGGAGACAATATGCAATGCCCGAAGGATTGCGTGCGGTATTTGAATCTGGTGGCTCTATTTTGCCCCAGAATCGATGAATACCTCGCCACTACTTTGAGAACAGCCTCCTCCATGGCCGAAATAGCTACTCGGTACTATTATCGTTGAAGTATAACGAAAACTTACCCTTCACTTATTAAGGAGAAGATAATGTATAGTCGCTTGAGAGACACTTTTTCACTGATTCTACTGCTACTAGCCATCTCTATCTTGGCGGCCTGTGAAGCCGCCCCTGCCGCACCAACTGGCTCTGAGGAGAGTGCCGAAATGGCTTCAGAAGAGATGGCCGTAGGCATAGGCGGTTCAGCTGTTGGTTTCCTCTTTGTCGGGCCAGGTGATGATTTTGGATACAACCAGGCCGCATACATCGGTAGCGAAGCAGTGGAAACAGCGTTTGAGCAGTATGAGGTTTTGCGCGCCGAGAATGTTCCCGAAAATCAAGAAGCCGAACGGGTCATGGAAAATATGATTCGGAACGGAGCCAAGATCATCTTTCCTACTTCATACGGACACTTAGACCCAGCCCTAGCTGTAGCAGAACGACATCCCGACGTGGTTTTTCTACACCAAGGTGGCCTAAAGACATCTGAAAATCTAGGAACCTACTTTGGCACCATCTGGGAGACTGTCTATCTATCAGGTGTGACGGCTGGTCACATGTCCGAGACGGGCAAGCTAGGGTATATTGTAGCCTTCCCTATTCCGCAGGTGCTGCTCAATATCAATGCCTTTACTCTGGGTGCTCAGTCGGTCAATCCCGATATTGAAACCACGGTCGTCTTCACGGCAAGCTGGTGTGATCCAGGACAGCAAGCAGAAGCAGCCAACTCGCTGATTGCCCAGGATGTAGATGTGTTAACACAGCATCAGGATTGCACCAAGACCATCATCGAGACCGCCGAACGAGCGGGAGTCATGTCGGTGGGCTACCATGCTGATGCCTCTGAACTGGCTCCGGAAGGATGGCTCACCGGCTCGATTTGGGATTGGGGTGACCTTTACGTCGAGATCGTCAATTCCGTTGAGGGCGGCGAATGGGTTGACAGCCCATTTGCAGGCAGGTATCGCACGGGGGTGGCAGAGGGTGCCGTCAAACTTGCGTCGTTTGGTGCCAGCGTTCCACAAGAAGTGCAGGATGAAGTGTTGGCCTTACAAGAGCAAATTTTGGATGGTTCATTCTTCCCCTTTGAAGGTCCGGTTTACGATCAAGAAGGCACCATCCAAATTGAGGAGGGCGTTCGCCTCTCTGTGGAGGAGCTGGAAGCAACCAATTACCTGATTCAGGGCGTGGTCGGAACGATACCGGAGTAGAATAGTAATCTGTAGTTAGTGGTCGGTAGTCAGTCGACAACCGATTACCGACCTACCCTCTTCAAACGGGAGCCAATCATGAATGGACTTGGTGGACTGAATAAATCACCCAATGGGGTTGTAATCGGTATGGTACAGTTGCAGTTACCTGTGGTTGAGACGCCAGCCCAGTTGGCTACCCAGACGGAAAAAATCGTCTGGATGGTGGGTAAAGCAAGGCGAAATCTGGATACGATGGACTTGGTCGTCTTTCCCGAATATGCGCTGCACGGCCTCTCAATGGATACAAATCCTGAGATTATGTGTTCCATGGATGGCCCAGAAGTAGCAGCCTTCAAAGCGGCTTGTGTTGAACACAATATCTGGGGCTGTTTTTCCATTATGGAATACAATCCCCACGGCAATCCATACAACACAGGGCTGGTCATCGATAACAATGGCGATGTACAAATTTACTACCGAAAGCTCCATCCCTGGGTGCCAGTAGAGCCATGGGAGCCGGGGGATTTGGGCATTCCCGTCTGTGACGGCCCCAACGGCAGTAAGCTGGCCTTGATCATCTGCCACGATGGCATGTTCCCAGAGATGGCCAGGGAATGCGCCTACAAAGGGGCGAATATTATGCTACGCACTGCTGGTTACACTGCACCGATTCGCCATGCATGGCAGATCACCAATCAGGCGAATGCATTTTGCAACTTGATGGTGACAGCCAATGTCTGCATGGCGGGAAGCGATGGTTCCTTTAATTCCATGGGTGAAGGCATGATTGTCAATTTCGACGGCGTGCAGCTGACCACAGGGAATGGGACGCCGGACGAGATCATTACCGCCGAAGTTCGCCCCGATCTGGTGGACGAGGCGAGACGAACCTGGGGCGTAGAAAACAACATCTATCAGTTGGGCCATCGTGCATTTGTCGCAGTGAAAGGAGGTGCCCAGGACTGTCCGTACACCTTTATGCAAGACTTGGTGGATAGCTCATATCGATTACCGTGGGAGGATGAAGTGGCGGTAACAGATGGGACGAGCTGTGGATTTGAGGCACCCACCAGAGTTTATGGTGAATCGGTTATGCTCAAAGAACAGGTGAATGGGGTAGCGGTTTAGATGGGTATTCAGGTTCAGGCAGATCCCTACAATTGGCCTTTTGATGGCGAGGCAGAAATCAAATCTACGGCGATCTTGTCCATTGATTGGCAGATCGATTTTTGTGGTCCGGGCGGCTACGTGGACGCAATGGGCTACGATATTTCCCTTACCCGCGCAGGTATTGAACCTACTCAAGCCGTTATTGAAGCATGGCGAAATGTGGGCGGATTGGTCGTCCATACGCGAGAAGGCCACAAGCCGGATCTTTCGGATTGCCCACCCAATAAGCTCTGGCGTTCTAAACAGATCGATGCAGGTATTGGCGATCCAGGACCGTGCGGGCGCATTCTGGTTCGTGGGGAAGCGGGTTGGCATATTATCGAAGAGCTGGCACCGATTGAAGGTGAGCCGATCATCGACAAACCCACCAAAGGCGCATTTACCAGCACAGATATTGATCTGGTTTTGCGTAACCGAGGCATCACCCACCTCATCTTCACCGGCATCACCACCGACGTCTGCGTCCATACGATTATGCGAGAAGCCAACGACTTGGGGTACGAGTGTTTGCTCCTAGAAGATTGTACTGGAGCGACAGATTTCGGCAATTACGAAGCTGCAGTCAAAATGGTGAAGATGCAGAATGGCGTCTTTGGTTCCGTCTCAGATTCGGAGAAATTTTTGAATGTATTGCCCTAACGACCTTGTATATCCTTTTTCAGTTATTTTTTTGAGTGTGATCAATTTCAGTGAAACCGAGCAGCTAGCACGTCCCGTGCAGGATTCGCATCACAAGCCACACGGCACCTAGAAGGTAACCGGCTACCTGGAATTTACTCATTTTGTTTGCGCAGCAGGCCTCCGGCCATCACACCCCATACTTTTTAGTCGTATGCTTTTTGAAAAAGGTTTGCAGCAGGTTTGCGCAGTAGCAAAAAATAGGTAACCGGATGTATCATTATGATCAGCAGCCTCTAGTCGCTTGGTCGTATAGTCCATGGCCCGCCAAGTTCATGTCAAGACACGACTAGCGAATTGTGTGGAAGCAGTAGTTGTCTAGGACTGAGTTGTAAATAACTTGCGCGTTTCAATCGGGTGTAGTCCCTTCAAGTGCTCAAGTTATTTAATTCCCGTTCCTAAAGGGTTAACCTGTTTTGGGTGCCCTTAGGTCGAGCTTTCGTTTGGCAGATGCAGAATTTATTCTGTGTGCGTCCTATTCGCTAATAGTATCACGCCAAGTCACTGTGAGCTGCACAATACACAATCATTTAAGGAAAACGATTACATATGAATTTTGTTAGACATCTTCGGCCGGCATGGATACTTGCTCTTTTGCTGGTAACGAGTTTGGTCTTAGTAGCTTGCCCTGCACCAGCGCCTACTGGTGGAGGAAGCGAAGAAATGGGTAGTGAAGAGTTGGCTGGCGAGGAGAGCAACACAGATCAGTTGGGCGGTCGCGATCCAAATACGCTGGTTATTCTCTACTGGCAGGCGGCATCGTTGCCTGGTCCATATTTATCAGGTGGATGGAAGGACCGAGATGCAGGAGCACCTACACTTGAACCGTTGGCCAAAACGAACCCCGAAGGAGAATTTGTACCGGTGCTGGCAGCCGAGATTCCCAGCCTCGAAAATGGTGGCATCTCTGAAGATTTGACGACCCTTACTTGGAAGTTGAAGGAAGGCGTAAAATGGTCTGATGGTAGCGATTTCACGGCGGCGGATGTGGTATTTACCTGGGAATATTGTTCAAACCCTGAGACGGGCTGCACATCCAGCGAGGCATTTGAAGGGATTGAACTGGTCGAAGCCATTGATGACTATACCGTCCAGGTCACCTTTGATGGACCCACGCCTTACCCATTCAATTCCTTTACGACCACAGCTACACCAATTCTTAACGCTACCCAATTTGCTGAATGTGTTGGTGCCGCGGCGCAAACTTGTAATGAGCAGAATACTGCACCACTCGGTACAGGTCCATATAAAATAGTCGATTTCAAGGTGAATGATGTTGTCATTTATGAACCGAACGAATTATACCACGGCGGCGAAGTGGGCTTCGAGCGGATCATCTTTAAAGGCGGAGGCGACGCAGTCAGCTCAGCCCGTGCCGTCATGGAAACGGGTGAAGCTGATATGGGCTGGAACCTGCAGGTGGAACCAGAAATTCTGGCAGAGATGGAAGGTCCTGAGGCTTTGGGTACGATTCTGGCTGCCTTTGCTGGAAATGTTGAGCGCATCCTCGTCAATCAGACAAACCCTGATCCCGACCTGGGTGAGTTGCGTTCTGAGTATGACGATGGGAGCAACCCACATCCTTTCCTAATCAACCCTGTGATCCCCCAGGCCATGAGCATGGCCATCGATCGCAACCTAATCTCGGATCAGCTCTACGGTTTTGCTGGCAAGGCAGTTTGTAACGTCATTCCGGCACCTGAAGCGGCGGCCTCTACCGCCAATGATTCTTGCTTAATGCAGGATATCGAAGGAGCTATCGCTCTTCTAGACGAAGCCGGGATTGTAGACTCGGATGATGATGGCATTCGCGAGTATGAAGGTGTACCGCTCTCAGTTCGATACCAGACGTCAACCAACTCGGTTCGCCAGAAGACCCAGGCCCTCATCAAGCAGTGGTGGTCGGAAATTGGCGTTGACACCGAGTTGCTTAACCACGATGCAGGTGTCTTCTTTGGTGGCGATCCCGGTAGTCCGGACACCTATCAGAAGTTCTACACCGACGTCGAGATGTACACCACTGGTCCAGGTCCCGATGCACAGCAGCATCTTTCCAGTTGGCTTTGCTCACAGATTCCAGGCAAGGAGAATGTATGGGCTGGCGGCAACATCTTCCGCGGCTGCAGCGAAGAGTTTGATGCCCTTTTTGAGGAGCTCAAGTCTACCCCCGTTGGCGAAGCGCGCAACGAGCTGATTAAGGCATTGAACGACATCAACGTGCAGAGCTACTACCAGATGCCGCTGGTTCACCGCGGTGTGGTCTCCGCCTACTCCCATACGCTTGAAGGAGTACAAATGAACGGCTGGGATTCGGAACTTTGGAACATTGGAGAGTGGTCACGTAAATAGCGTAGCGCATAGTAGTGTGGGAGAGGGCACCCAAAGGGTACCTGAGATGGGTGCCTAATCTGTCACATCTCGTTCGACATTGCAGGAGACTTATGTTAAAGCAAAAATATGTCAAGTCACGTAAGGTTTGCAAGGTGACCTTTGAATTACCAAAGAAAGAGTTGCCTCCTGAAGTAGAAGCCCAAGAGGTGAAAGTAGTTGGAGATTTTAACAATTGGGATGCGAATGCGACGCCAATGAAGCGCATCAAATCCACTGGGGCTTATAAGATAGTGGTGGAACTAGAGCCAGAGAAGGTGTATCAGTTCCGTTACCTGATCAATGATGATTGTTGGCTCAATGATGCAACGGCTTCGGCATATGTATCCAACGGGTTTGGCTCACAAAACGGCGTAGTCAAAACCTCAATGAATTAGTATGGCTTAACAGAACAACAGGTAGTCAACCATCTGCCCTGTATACAACAAAGGTTTAAGAGATTAGCAAGATAAAAATTTGTGAAATCTCCTAATCTTTGTTCAATTATTATCCATTCGGTGACGCAGTTGGATGAATAAGAAACGTAAAAATTGACCATTATGCAGCCCCAATGCCGCATTAATGCTGAACCCTATCCAGTTACCATACATCGCCATGAGGCGGCCTTGATGGTGATTGACATGCAGAAGGATTTTCTCTACCCTGATGGGTTTGGCGCATTTCTTGGCAATGATGTAGCCTTGTTGCAGCGGGCCGTGGAACCAACCCAAAGTGTGTTGGCCATGGCCCGTACCCAAGAGATGTTAGTGATCCATACCCGGGAAGGCCACTACCCCGATCTTTCTGATTGCCCACCGAATAAGCTGGAGCGATGGCCAGCCGGAACCCGCATTGGCGATCAAGGCCCCATGGGGCGGATCTTGATTCGGGGTGAGGAAGGGCATTCGCTAGTGGACGAGTTGGCCCCGTTACCCCATGAGATTGTTATCGACAAGCCAGGCAAAAACGCGTTTTATCAAACAGATCTGGAATCGATTCTCCAAAGAAACAGCATTAAGTACCTGTTAGTTACTGGGGTTACGACCGACGTCTGTTGTAGCGCCACAGTGATAGCAGCCAACGATCGGGGCTATAATGCATTGGTATTAGCTGACTGTGTGGCCTCTTATAGTCTAGAACGTCACGCCGCTACCCTGGAGACCATTAAGGCGCAGGGGGGAATTTTTGGCTGGGTAACCGATTCATCAAGCGTACTTGAAGGATTTAGATAAGACTGATTTGAAAGCGTAGCAATCACCCTTGACTACCTCGCACTTTCCTGACTACATTAAATTTTTAGAATATGTTGACTTGCGCAGGGGCAATGACGAAACCCTGGATGCACTTGGAAAGGTAGCTGCCCACTGGCAGGATTTTGGCGCGTATTTGACTAAGCTTGGGCAAGACGAGATCGAGCATCTTCAGTTAGACATCCGCCGCCTATTGCAAGAAAATGGCGTTACCTACAATGTATATGGAGAAGTTCACTCGGGAGTTGGCGGGGAAGTAAATGGTGAGCCAAATGGTCATCAACGTCTTTGGGCTTTGGATCTGATGCCGCTCATCATCAGCGAGGAAGAGTGGCGGACAATTGAAGCAGGCGTGGTTCAGCGGGCCGAACTGCTCAATCTTATTCTGACTGACCTCTATGGCCCCCAAACCCTGATCAAAGAACAGTTACTGCCTTTGGAGTTGGTCTATCAGGATCCTGGATTTTTGCGTAGCACCTTTGAAAACCAGCTACCCGGTAAGCATCAACTGATTCTCTATGCTGTGGATCTGGCACGTGGCCCAGACCGGCGTATGTGGGTGGTGGGTGACCGCACCCAAGCCCCATCCGGCTCTGGCTACGCGTTGGAAAATCGCACCATTATGAACCAGGTGCAGCAGACGCTCTTTCGGAAAGATACGTTTCGGAACGGCAGAATAAGTCGGCTTTCAGGATACTTCCGCGATCTGCAATCGACGTTGGCCCATCTTGCCCCTCGACAAAGCGACTCACCCCGGGTGGTTGTGATGACGCCCGGTCCCCATAGTGAAACGTACTTTGAACATGCCTATCTTTCGTCTTATCTAGGCTATACCCTGGTACAAGGTGCCGATCTCTCGGTCTTCAATGGCACGGTCAACTTGAAGGCGCTCAGTGGTCTTCAGCCTATCGATACCATTTTGAGACGAGTAGATGATACCTTTTGCGATCCGCTTGAACTGCGGTCCGATTCTCATTTGGGCGTTCCTGGCTTGCTCGAATCGGTACGCCGGGGACAGGTTACGGTCGTCAATCCATTGGGTTCAGGTGTTCTAGAGAATCTAGGCATCACACCTTTTCTACAGAATATTGCTCGTGATAGATTAGGCGAAGATCTTATTCTCCCCATGGCAGCCACCTGGTGGTGTGGACAACCCAAAGAATTGGCTTATGTCCTTGAGCATCTGGATGAGTTGGTCATCAAACCTGTCAGTGGACACTTCCGCGAGCCAACGATTGTAGGCCATCAACTGACGAAAGCTGAACAAAAACAACTGGCATACAAAATAGAAGCGCAGCCCCATCGCTATGTCGGTCAGCAGCAGGTCAGTTATTCAACAGCGCCTACTTTTATCAGCGGTGAGCTAAAGGCCCGCCATACCATTCTGCGCTCCTTTGCTTTAGCACGCGAGGATGACTATACCGTGATGCCTGGGGGACTGACCCGTAGCGCTACCGCAGCAGATGCCCAAGCAATCTCGGCGAGCCAAGGCGGCGTTAGCAAAGATACTTGGGTGCTTACCAAGGAACCACAGCAACACGTTAGCTTATGGAAATTGCAAGCCGAACAGATTGTAGAAGCATTTCACAGTTCGGAGAGCTTACCAAGCCGGGCTGCAGAAAACCTCTTCTGGGTAGGCCGCTACATTGAACGAGCCGAAAGCAGTGTCCGTCTATTTCGCACCATTCTGGCGTACTTTACCAGCGGATCCTATCTACATGATGAACACGAGCGGGCCGCCTTACATCAGCTACTCTGTGCGCTTACCCAGGTCACCATGACCTATCCTGGCTTTGTAGGGGATGCAGAGAATGAACAAGCTGAGGATGGCAGTCAGGCTGATGAGCTAAAACGACAGAGACTGCAACAGCCTACCCAGGAGCTGCTTTCGGTGGCCTTAGATCCCCAGCGAATCGGCGGGCTTCATGCCGACCTACTGGCCATGTTTGGCGCGGCCAATGCTGTGCGGAATCTGTGGTCGATAGACATCTGGCGGGTGATGCAGGATATTGAAGGATCGTGGACCTCTTTGGCAGAACGGACACTGGCAAAAGGTCTGGCTCAAATGACTGGTCAAGGTCAAAGCCAAGCGCAATCTCAAATCCACAGTCCAGGTTTCGCAAAGGAGCAAGTGCAGAGCCAAAAGACGAGCAGCGATTTGGGCAGCTTACCTGCAGAGCTGAGTCGAGAACTCAATCGTCTGATGACCCGGTTGATGGCGTTGGCGGGCCTCTACAATGATAGTATGACCCACAATGCTGGCTGGACAATGCTGGATATGGGGCGCCGTTTGGAGCGAGCGTTGCGCACCATCTCGTTGATACGATCTGTCCTAGTCATTCAACAAGAACCAGTCGTTGAGCACCTTTTGCTTGAATCTACTCTCCAGACTACGGACAATAGCATCACCTATCGTCGTAGATACCGTTCACACCTACAGATTCAGACTGTGCTGGATCTGCTGCTGCTTGATGAGGCAAACCCCCGGTCTCTTCTCTGGCAGTTGAACACTTTAAAATGCCATCTGGAAACTTTACCCCGAACCAAAGTACCTTACCGGTTGAGCCGCGAAGAGCAAATTGTGGTGTTGGCAACCACCCAACTGCAACTTTGCCATACACAACAGCTCATTCAGACTGAGAAGGACTCAGTCCTGCGTCAACCCCTTGATACACTCATGGCTGATCTGACTTTTAATTTATCTGAGTTATCCACAGTTGTGACCCAAAGTTACTTTACCCATACTCAAGTTCAGCAGCAATTTGGAACGGCGCGAGTAGAACTGCTGGCATAATCACCATCTATGACGACCTATCAGATTCGCCATATAACGGAATATAATTACGAGGAACCGGCGAGTCTATCCTATAACGAAGCCCACCTGTTGCCCCGTTCGATGACGACCTTTCTCTATGAGCAGCAGGTCATTGATGCACATATAGAGATTGAGCCAGGCTGGAATGATTACCGCGAGCGTCTCGATTTTTACGGAAACCGGGTGCTTTACTACACAATTCGTCAGGCCCATGAACAGACCCGAATCACAGCCAATTGCCAAGTGAAGATTTCGCCCTCTGTTCTCTCAGATATCCAGCATGCTAGTACCCAGTACGTTAGTACCCAACAAGAATACCCTGCTGCAGGCTGGATTAGGCAGAAGGCCGACACGACAGAGCCATGGGAAGAGGTAGCCGTACAGCTTCATAGCAAAGATGCATTACTTTCGGTGCAAGCTTTTAACATTAGACAATTTTGTCTTCCCTCTCCCTTTATCCCTCATTTGAAGGAGCTACAGAAGCTAGCCAGTGTCTACTTTGTTCCACAACGTCCGGTGGTAGAGGCTGCCCAATCACTCATGGAGGGAATCTTTACCGATTTTGATTTTGTCCCTGAGGCAACCGATATTGCCACACCCCTGAGTGATGTGCTACGGCATCGGCAAGGGGTCTGCCAGGACTTTGCCCATTTGATGGTTGGTGCCCTCCGCACCCAGGGATTGGCCGCTCGCTATATGAGTGGATATATTGAAACTGTACCGCCGCCTGGTGAGGTGAAGCTAGAAGGTGCCGATGCGTCCCACGCTTGGTGTAGCCTATACGTGCCCAGTTTGGGCTGGATTGACTTTGATCCGACGAATAATTTGGTTCCTACCGATCAGCATATTATTTTGGGCTGGGGTCGCGACTTTGGCGACGTAAGCCCAGTTAAAGGTGTCTTTTACGGGGGAAGCCAACAGAATTTAAATGTATCGGTTGATATGAAAAGGATTGATATGGAAGCAACATGACCACGACAACACAAGACCAAACCATGAGACAATCAATGGGTGAAACCATGGACCAAACCATGAAACAAGTCGCTGCTCAGGAAGTCCTTACTGCGACTAACTCATTTGGTGCCCCTTTTGAACATTACCGCTTAGACAGCTCATATGATGAAATGTTCAACCAGGTGGATGGCCCTCGCAATCACTACAGTATGCTCTACAATCAGTTACAGGCTATTCCCCTTGAACAATTAGAGCGTCGGCAATTGGCTGCCGACCGTATCTTTCTGCATCAGGGTATCACCTTCACGGTCTATAGTGACAATAAGGGAACCGAACGCATCTTTCCATACGATCTACTGCCACGGATCATAACCAAAGCCGAGTGGGGCACATTGGATAAAGGATTGGCCCAGCGAATCACGGCGCTAAATCTCTTTCTCCACGATCTCTATCATGATCAGAAAGTTCTCAAAGACAAGATCCTGCCGAGAGAACTGGTCAAAAGCTGCAATCATTTCCGCCCGGAGATGGTCGGGGTGGACGTGCCAGGAGATGTCTATCTTTCGGTGGTGGGAACCGATCTGATTCGGCTAACTGACGGTACATTTGCCGTCTTGGAAGACAACTTGCGGGTTCCTAGTGGCGTCTCTTATATGCTCAACAATCGCCAGATCATGAAGCGTGTCTTCCCCAACATTTTCCGCAAATACGGTGTTCGTTCCATAAGCCACTATAGTCGCGCTCTGTTGGCTAAATTGCAAAAGCTCTCGCCCCGATACCAGGATGATCCAAATATTGTGCTATTAACCCCTGGTGCCTATAACTCTGCCTACTTTGAACATGCTTTTCTGGCCCGCGAAATGGGGATAGCACTCGTTGAAGGTCGGGATCTTGTCGTCAATGACGGAATCGTCTACATGCGCACAACGGCAGGGTTGCGTCGGGTAGATGTGGTCTACCGTCGGATAGACGATGACTTTATCGACCCTCAAGTCTTTCGTCCCGATTCTTTACTAGGGGTTCCTGGCATCTTTGACGCCTATCGGCAGGGAAATGTGGCCTTGGCCAACGCCTTGGGTACAGGAATCGCCGACGATAAGGCCGTCTATGCCTACGTCCCTCAACTGATCCGCTACTATTTGGATCAAGATGCCATCCTGCCTAACGTAGAGACTTATCTGCTAGATGATCAGAAGCGACGTAGCTATGTAAAGCAAAATCTGGATAAGTTGGTCGTTAAAGCCGTGGGCGAATCTGGCGGCTACGGAATTTTGATTGGCCCCCACAGTACTCAGGAGCAGCGAGCCGACTTTAGCAAACAGATCGACAATAATCCGCGAAACTACATTGCTCAGCCTACTATCAGCCTATCGCGAGTCCCATGCTTTGTAGAGGGCCAGCTCGAGCCACGTCATGTCGATCTGCGACCCTACATTCTTAACGGCGTTGACGGTGTCGAGATCGTTCCTGGCGGTTTAACACGTGTCGCCCTTAAACGAGGCTCCCTCGTCGTCAACTCATCTCAAGGCGGTGGTAGTAAGGATACCTGGGTTCTTGATCGGTAGATTGGTCGTTTGGTCAGTTGGCTCACCGACTAAGCGACTAACTGACTTTCCGGCCAAGTGACTAACCGACAGATTCACTGACTGACTAACTGACTTTCCGATCAATCCTCGTCGCCACGGGGACAAGCCGACCAAGCGACCTACCAAAATGCGCACACTTACTATGCTTTCTCGCACGGCTGACAGTCTTTACTGGATGGGCCGCTACGTTGAACGGGCTGAACATACGGCTCGTTTACTCGATGTTCATCTCGATCTCACCCTGGATCAGCCCGAAAAGGTGGTGGATCAACGCCGCCAATATGTGTTAGCGGCCCTCAATATGCCTGTAGATCATGAGACCATTGAGGATGATTACAGCCTAACGGACGCCATCATCTTTGATGAAGCGAATCCGGACTCTGTAAAATCCTGTATAATCTCGGCCCGCGAAAACGCTCGTCAGGTGCGGGAACAGATCTCTTCTGAGATGTGGAATCAGCTCAACCAATTTTATCTCTATGTAGCCCAAGTCAATATTGATGCTATGTGGTCAGCTGAACCCCAGGAATTTTTGGAGCAGATCAACGAAGGCGCACATCTCTTCCACGGTATTACTGATTCAACCATGAATCACGGCCAGGGATGGCACTTTGTGGAAGTGGGGCGCTTTGTGGAGCGAGTGCTGGCAACCATACGCAACATGAGCATCTACTTCTGCCCAGAGGGAAGGATTCCAGAAGAGACATTAAAGGCTCCCCTCCTAGACGAAGATTTGCGTTGGCTGGGTTTGTTACGCAGTTGCACTGCATTTGAGGCGTACTGCAAATTTTACACGGCAACGCTGAAACCAGAGCATATCCTAGACTTTCTGCTTATCAATCCCGTATTCCCTCATTCTGTCGCTTTTTCGGTTAGCATGTTGCATCATGGGCTGGAGGGCATTGTCGATTCCACCTATAAGCCCCGCTCGGAACGAGCCTATCGCCGGGCGGCCCGTCTCAACGCGGAGTTGCAGTATGCTCAGGTAGATGAGATCATGGAGGGTGATCTAGATATTTATCTGAGTGACATCAGCCAACGGTGCCACCAAATTCATGATGCTTTGTATGAATCTTACATTACATACGATGTATCAAGTGACGAGGATTGAGTGAGCCGTGGGGTGTGAGTCTATACCCGAGAGAAAATTCTTACATTTATGCGGAGGCTGAGTGCAACAGCCCAGACAAAAATTCCTGGTCGACTATACTGCACTATCAACCATAACCTATGTCAATCTACGTCGCAATTAACCATAAAACCGTTTACACCTACGATAGGTTGATCAACCTATCACCCCACATTTTTCGCTTACGCCCAGCCCCCCATTGCCGTACGCCTATTCAGGGGTACTCGCTTCGCATTCGGCCAGAGGAACACTTCATCAACTGGCAGCAAGATCCCTTTGGCAACTACCAAGCCCGGGTGGTCTTCCCAAAACAAACCAAAGAACTCTCTATTGAGGTGGATGTGGTGGCGGATATGACCCCCATAAACCCCTTTGACTTCTTTGTTGATGAATCAGCAGAGCACTATCCCTTCACATATAACGAGCAAGATGCCAAAGATTTGGCTCCTTACCTGAACATTGATGAGAAAGGTCCACGGCTGCTGGCATGGCTACAATCTGTTGATCGTTCGCATACACCCATCAATGACTTCCTGGTAGCGTTAAATCAGAAACTCTACTGCGATATTGAGTACTCGGTGCGCATGGATCCTGGGGTACAGACATGCGAAAAGACCTTAGAAAAGGCGTTGGGTTCGTGTCGGGACTCAGGCTGGCTGCTGGTTCAAATTCTTCGCCATCTGGGCTTGGCAGCGCGCTTTGTATCTGGCTACCTGGTCCAGCTTACCGCTGATCAGGAGGCGTTGGATGGTCCTTCTGGCCCGCTGGCAGACTTTACCGATCTCCATGCATGGGCTGAAGTTTATGTGCCAGGTGCGGGCTGGCTAGGGTTGGATCCCACCTCGGGTCTCTTTGCAGGGGAAGGGCATATTCCACTGGCTTGCACACCCTCGCCCCAGAGTGCTGCCCCCGTCACTGGGTACACCGACGAGTGCGAAGCGACCTTTGATTTTGATAACAGTGTGCAGCGTATTTTTGAAGATCCACGGGTAACCAAGCCTTACACAACCCAACAATGGGAGGCCATCAACCAGTTGGGAGAGCAGGTAGATGAAGAGCTATTTACCCACGATGTACGGCTGACCATGGGGGGCGAACCGACCTTTGTCTCCATTGACGATATGGAGGGTGCCGAATGGAACTTTGCTGCGGATGGTCCTCATAAGCGGGCACTGGCCCATACGTTGATTCAGCGGCTCCACAATGCCTTTGGACGGGGCGGCATTCTTCATTTTGGACAAGGCAAGTGGTATCCGGGTGAGCAGTTACCCCGCTGGAAGTTGGCAGCTTACTGGCGCACTGACGGCCTTCCCATGTGGCAAGATCCATCCCTCTTTGACCAGGCGGGGGTCGAGTCAACAACCTCAGAGCAGAGTGCTAAAGTGCGGGTACCAGAAGATGCCCAGCGATTTACGAAAGTGTTAGCCGAAAAGCTGGGCCTAAGCGGAAACTTTGTCATCCCAGCTTTTGAAGATGTCTTCTACTTTCTTTGGGAAGAGAGCAACGTACCCGATAATCTAAACCCGCTGGAAAAGAATCTGGATGATCCGCTGGAGCGGCAGCAGTTGGCTCATCTACTCGAAAAGGGACTCAATAATCCAACTGGTTACATACTACCCTTGGCTTGGAACTTCACTCACGGCCCCTTCGCCTCCCAAAGTTGGATGAGCAGTGGCTGGCCTACCCGACGCTCTCAACTTTTCCTCTTGCCTGGCAACTCGCCCATGGGGCTGCGGCTGCCATTGGAGAATCTACCCTGGCAAGAAGAAGCCGAGCGATCCGTACCCTATGAACGATCGCCCTTTGAACCTATGAAGCCTCTACCCGACTATGCCAACTCCCAGGCATTCTTAGAGCAATCACCTTTAGGCAAAGCAAAAACGGCTCCGGCAATCGCAGAACAGGCTCTGGAAAAAGCGCAAACCCAAACCAAGCCCCAAACAGATCCCATTGCGAAGGGGAGCGATAAGAACGGTCATCAAGCTGAACGCTTGCCAGAAGATAAACCAAAGCGTAAGGTCACCAAGGAGATCAGAGAGGTGGTGCGCACGGCGCTCTGCGCTGAGGTGCGGGGCGGACAGCTTTATATCTTTATGCCTCCTCTTGTCTACCTAGAGCACTACTTGCAGTTGTTGAATGCCATCGAGCTGACGGCTAGTGAGTTGGCTATGCCCATCATTTTGGAGGGATATGAGCCGCCGTCGGATCACCGTCTGCAAAAGTTGTTGGTCACTCCCGATCCGGGGGTCGTAGAAGTCAACATACATCCAGTAGGAGATTGGCAGACGCTGGTAGCAAATACGGAAACACTCTATGAAGAGGCGCGTCTGTCTCGGCTCGGCACGGAAAAGTTTCTCATCGATGGACGGCATACGGGGACAGGTGGCGGCAATCATGTCACGTTAGGTGGCCCCTCCGCGCCGGACTCGCCCTTCCTGCGTCGCCCCGATCTGTTGCGCAGCCTAATTACCTACTGGCAGCACCATCCGGGACTATCCTATCTCTTTTCCAGCATGTTTATCGGTCCAACTAGCCAGGCTCCTCGGGTAGATGAAGGGCGAGACGATCGGCTCTACGAATTAGAGATTGCCTTCTCGCAGATTCCAGCACGTGGGCAGCCTTCACCGCCTTGGTTGGTGGACAGGGTATTGCGTAACTTGCTGGTGGACCTTACTGGCAACACCCATCGTGCCGAGTTTTGCATTGACAAGCTCTACTCGCCAGACTCAGCCAGTGGACGCCAGGGGTTGCTTGAATTGCGCGCCTTTGATATGCCGCCCCACGCTCGTATGAGCCTTGTGCAGTTGTTGCTTGTGCGTACGCTGGTGGCGCGGTTTTGGCAAGAGCCGTACTACAAGCCGCTGGTGCGCTGGGGCACACAACTGCATGATCGATTCCTGCTGCCCCATTATGTGGAAGAGGATCTTCAAGATGTCGTGACGGATCTAAATGAGGTAGGCTATCCCTTTGATTTGGCCTGGCTCGATCCCTTCCACGAATTCCGCTTCCCCCGTTATGGCACAGCTAACGTACAGGGTATGGAGGTTGAAGTACGTATGGCCATTGAGCCATGGCATGTTCTGGGCGAAGAGGTTAGTAGCCAGGGAACAGCCCGCTATGTCGATTCATCGGCAGAGCGTATTCAGGTTAGAGTCAACGGACTAACTGACTCGCGCCACATTCTCACCTGCAACGGACGTCAAGTGCCCTTGCGCAATACAGGCACCCACGGTGAATACGTTGCCGGCATTCGCTACCAAGCCTGGCAGCCCCCTTCAGCTCTGCACCCGACGATGCCGGTTCAAGCACCGTTGGTTATTGATCTGGTCGATAGTTGGTCCAATAGGGCAATTGGTGGCTGTACCTACCATGTTGTCCACCCCGGTGGACGTGGATATGAGGACATTCCTGTCAATGATAATGTAGCTGAGGCGCGACGCATCTCTCGTTTTTGGGGTTATGGCCATACGCCTAATCAGATGCAGCTTGGCCCAAGAATTGATTGGAGAACCACACCGCCACCAGTCTATCGAAATGTAACCGATGGGGGTGGTGGAACAGGACCAACGGTTGTGCCGCCCCTAAAAATCAATCCCGAATTTCCCGAAACGCTTGATTTGCGATTGGGATAACACGAATCACAGAAGAAGGATTATCTGATGGAGAACCAAACTCGTGCCTTCCGCGTTGGCGTTGCGGGACCAGTGGGCAGCGGCAAAACCGCACTGGTTAATTGCCTCAGCCGTGAACTGGCTGATCAATACAGCCTAGCAGTGGTGACTAACGATATTTATACCAAGGAGGACGCGGAGTTTCTGCTACGGCAAGGCATTCTGCCCCAGGAACGAGTACGTGGCGTAGAGACTGGGGGGTGTCCCCATACAGCCATTCGCGATGATGCATCGATGAATCTGGAGGCCATTCAAGGATTAGAAGAGCGCCTGACGGGCCTTGAGCTGGTTTTGGTTGAGAGTGGAGGTGATAATCTAGCGGCGGCCTTTAGCCCAGAACTAGTAGATGTATGGGTCTACGTGATTGACGTTTCTGCAGGGGACAAAATCCCCCGCAAGGGCGGCCCTGGAATCATTCGTTCTGATCTGCTTCTAATTAATAAGATTGATCTTGCCCCGCTGGTAGGTGCATCGCTAGAGGTGATGGAGCGGGACACGCTTAAGATGCGAGAAGCCAAACCCTTCCTCTTCACCAATCTAAAAAGCGGCGCAGGGCTAGATAAGGTGATTGGGTGGCTGGAGACGCTGATGCATGCTCCTGAAATGCGACGCTCCATGGCTTGGGATGGCAGATTGGCCTTTGATGGTCCGACTGAAATGCTTGTTCATTCCCACGACGGGCATCACCACAACCATGCTTGAATTTCTCCAACTTCTACAGCTTGCCGATAGCGCCCTACCCATCGGTAGTAGTGCCCACTCGTTTGGCCTGGAGACGCTGACGGCAGAAGGTGATCTCACTCCTGCTCGGCTGGAAACCTTCTTTGTGGATTGGTTGGCAGAGACGGGGCCGCTCGAAGCAACCTATTGTCGACGCGCATATCGCCTCGCCGAGATGACCTTAGATTCAGCTCCGTTTGAAGGCTGGGCTTTGACCTCTCCTGTAGAGGATACGGAAAACGCCTCCTTTCAAAGCGACCGCAGTATAGATAGCCAGGGCGATTTCAGCGAGTCGTCGTTTGGACCACAGTGGGTTCTGCTTAATCAAACCTTCTCGGCCCGGAAAGCGGCTAGAGAAAGCAGGGAGGCCAGCACCACACTGGGAAAGCGATTTCTTCGTCTAGTAGCCAGTTTAGAATCCCAGCTTCTATTGCAGGAGGCTCTTAGCTGTTGGGCTGAGCCAGAACCAGTGATCCATCACTGCACCGCGTTTGGTTTGGTTGGAGGTTGCCTCAATTGGGATGAGGAGGCGACTGTTACGGCCTACTTACAACAAAATCTCACTGGACTTCTCTCTGCATGTCAGCGACTTATGCCGGTTGGCCAAATGCAGGCTTTGGAGTTGGCTTGGCGACTAAAACCACTCATTGTGCAAATTGCCGCCCAAAACCAGGCGCACGAAGAGAATAAAGTCTATCTCTTTTCACCGCTTGTTGACCTAGCTGGGATGCGTCACCCAACTCTCCCGGTCCGCCTGTTCATTAGCTAGCCAGCGTACTAAACCTTGAGCATCCAAAAAGGGCCCGGGCAGAGTAAATAGCCCAAGATGGATTAAGGCCCAAGACGAACATATGCTAAGCCCACACAAAGAGCGACAAATATTTGTGCATATTGCACAATGATTAATATCATTCTTCCAATTAGACTATATGTTACTTTGTATGAAAGTAGGCATTTGGTGTCTTTTGGAGAGATTCGGAAAAGCTGTGTTTCCAAAACGATAGCAGTATGATTGAGCCCTTTTCTTTCCGAACGTATTCAACTCTTACAGTATCCACCTACCATAACATATAAGGGTTCTAAACAACTTCAACCCACCCCCTATCAGAATCTTATTCTCAGCTCCGTTTGAAATAGTCGATTAATTTCTCCTACAAACGAAGGGAAACGACTGTTTTCAAATCTATGCTCAATGGCAACACAAACGAATGTCTGATTACGATATTGTCCTTGAGAACGTTTCCAAACGATACGGCGATGTATTAGCCGTCGATAATGTCAACCTTGAACTTGAACGTGGTACCTACTGTTGCCTGCTTGGTCCAAGCGGTTGTGGCAAAACCTCAACACTCCGTATGATTGCTGGCCATGAAGAGGTAAGCAGTGGGCGAATCATGTTGCGTGCTGAAGATGTAACCCATGTTCCCCCCGCGCGGCGCAACACATCTATGATGTTCCAAGACTATGCTCTCTTCCCCCACATGACAGTGGTAAATAATGTAGCCTTTGGCCTCAAAATGCGCAAAATGAAGAAGCCGGACCGCCGTAAGCAGGCTCAGGAGATGTTGGATAAGGTCGGCCTGGGTGACTACAGCGAGCGGTACCCCGCCCAGCTTTCTGGTGGACAGCGGCAGCGGGTGGCGTTGGCCCGTTCCCTCGTGACGGAGCCAGCAGTTCTGCTGTTAGATGAACCACTTTCTGCACTTGATCGCTTTGTTCGTATTCAAATGCGGGGTGAGCTTCAGCGCATCCAGAAAGATTTAGAAATGACCTTCGTTCATGTCACCCATTCCCAAGAAGAAGCGCTGGCTCTCGCCGATTTGGTTGTCGTAATGGACGAAGGGCGGATCCAGCAGGTCGGTTCCCCGAAAGAGGTGTATGATCACGCTCGCACGCCATTTGTGGCGACGTTTATGGGCGATCATAACGTGATTGAGGGCCATGTTGAACGTGTTGATAAGGATCAACTGACCCTCAAAGGGTTAGATGGGCAAACATTCCGGCTCAAGGGAAATGCACCGATGGGTAGTGACGTTAGCTTTTCCGTGAGGGCGGATCATGCCCAAGTGAAGCCAATTGTAGAGGTTGAGAACGAGGCTTTAATCAACGCAATGGTTGGCACAGCGTCGGTGGTGGAATATGCGGGTTTTCTGGTCCGTGTGAAAGTTATCGCGCCCGGTTGCGATGAATTTGTCGTCTATGTACCCGAGAGACAGTTCGTCGAGCAGCCCATTCAGATCGACCAACCTGTCAAGGTATTCTGGGAGGTGGAAGAAGCCGAACTGCTAACCTGATAGGCCCGCCCCATAGTCCACATTTATACTTTACCCAAAAAGTCTTGTCCCGAATTTTGCAAGTCTACTCTGGGAAATTCCCACAAGGAAGGACAGGGCTTTTACGGTCATCTATATGTTATCTTTCGTTTTTCCTCCAGCCTACCCAAAATTTGGTGGCCGCCAAATTTTAGATGTGGATAGGCCGGAGGAAGGTATAAAAATAAACCATCTATATTGTATCGAGGAGAAATGACATATGTCAAGCAAGGACATGATTGGTAATCCAAAGCTAACGCGCCGTGCTTTTTTGCAAATCTCGGGCCTCACTGCAAGCACTGCTATACTAGCCGCTTGCGTCCCGGCGGAGACACCCAGCGCAGTCACTGAATCTGACGCGCCAGAAGTGATGAGTAACGACATCGCTGATATTGTTCTACGCCAAATTGGTACCGGTGTCTCCGGCATCAACGAAATTGCCGATAAAGCTAAAGAAGATCTCGGTTTCACCATCCAGATGACGGCACTAGGAACCACCGAGAACAACCAGCGAGCCATTACCCAGCCTGGCTCTTACGACATCTTCGATGGTGAATATTTCAGTCTGCCGCTGGTTGTACCCTCCGGTGCACTGCAAGGGCTGGATGTCTCTCGCATTACTGATTTTGATAAGATTGCACCGCTCTTCACCACTGGTAAGCTGACTGAAGATTCGGTGATTGCCCAAGGAACGGCACCCCATAAAGTGATGTTCCTCAGCGAACCAGACTCGACCGAATTTGCCACTGATCCAACTGGGTATGCCACGCTAATTCCGACAATTTATAACGCAGATACCTTGGGCTATCGTCCCGATCTTGTAGAGAAAGTACCAACATCATGGGCAGATCTCTTTGATCCAGTCTACAACGGCCAGACCTCAATTCTCAACATCCCATCTATTGGTATTATGGATGCTGCCATGGTAGTCGAGTCTGCCGGTCTAATGGAATTTGGCGACAAGGGCAATATGACCAAAGAGGAGCTTGACCAGATAACCGACATCCTTAAGGAACAGAAGGCCGCTGGCCAGTTCCGCGCCTTCTGGACCACTTTTGACGAATCGGTCAACCTAATGGTCTCTGGTGAAGTCGTCCTACAATCCATGTGGTCGCCTGCCGTAACCGCCGTGAAGGCCCAAGGGTTCCCATGTATCTACGCACCGCTAGAAGAAGGGTATCGTGCATGGGGTGGCGGCATCGGCATCTCCTCTGGCGTTGAGGGGATGGAACTGGATGCTGCTTATGATTACATTAACTGGTGGAACTCTGGATTTGCGGGCGGCTTTGTCGGTCGTCAAGGCTATTACAGCGCTATTCCGGAAAATGCCAAGGCATTCATGTCGCAGGCCGAGTGGGACTTCTGGTATGAGGGGTTGCCCGCAGCCGAGCCAATGGTTGATCCCTTTGGCACCGAGCTAGAGCCAGAAGGTGCAGAGCGAGATGGTGGTAGCTTCTGGGACCGAATGGGTGGCGTTGTCGTCTGGAACTCTGTGATGGACGAGCAGGATTACCTAGTTCAGAAGTGGAATGAGTTTATTGCGTCGTAAGTTTTGAATGTTTGGATAAGATTAATCGTAGGCGCGGTTTGCGGCCGCACGGCCACTGATAGCCCCGTCAATTTTGATAAAGGTGGGTGGGTGATTGGATACGCATGCACAGCTATCAGCAACGCCTACGATTAATTTCAATTGAATATTGAGCAACAATTTGAGTACCTCTGAATTCATTGGGAATGATATCAAAGAGACCCCTGCGTCGGCCATGTCATCCGTGTCGAAGGCTTCAGTGCGCAGGTGGCTATCAGGTGTAACGCCCTATTTGTTGGCTACGCCATACACCTTGATTCTGATTGCCTTTCTGGTGGTGCCAATTCTGATGATTGTCATCATCAGTTTTTGGAAGTACAGCAACTTTGTGATGAAGCCAGACTTCATCTTGGATAACTATATGTTGGTCTTCTCTCCCGTTTACATGAAGACCTACTTAAACACCTTCCGGTATGCAGCAATTGTTTGGGGCATTACCCTATTGATTGGTTTTCCGGTGGCCTACTTTCTGGCTTTCGAGATTCAGAGTGACCGCACCCGTATGGCCCTCTTTCTGCTGTGTACCGTCCCCTTTCTCACCTCTAATGTAATTCGTAGCATCTCATGGATCCCGTTTCTTGGACGCAATGGGTTACTCAATTCAGCCTTGCTATGGCTGGGCCTGATTGATGAGCCGCTCGACGTCTTTCTCTTTTCCGAAATCTCTGTCATTATCTCTATGACTCATCTTTATACCCTTTTTATGATTGTACCCATTTTTAATAACATGATGCGCATAGAGCACTCGCTGCTAGAGGCGGCCAGGGATGCAGGCGCGTCAGAATTGGGTGTTATCCGCGATGTCATCTTCCCCTTGTGCGCACCGGGCGTCATGATCGGAACCATCTTTGTGCTGGCCTTGGTGCTGGGAGACTTCACCACTGTACGCCTAATGAGTGGCGGCCAATCGGCATCAGCCGGCCTTGCCATCAAAAATATGATTGACAGTACCCAATATCCACCAGCCGCAGCCAATGCGGTGGTGTTGCTCATCATCACGCTGCTAGTTGTGGGCTTGTTGTTGCGCTTTGTGGATGTGCAGAAGGAGTTGTGAGGTTCACCAAGAATCATGGGAAAACGTAGCAAGCTCTTTTGGCCACTCGCCATCTTTTTTGTCATCTTTGTCCTCTTTCTCTACGGACCAATTTCAACCATTGTTATCCTCTCATTCCAGGGAGAGCAAGGGGGGCTGACCTTTCCCATGCGCGGCTTTAGCCTGCACTGGTTTTATGCTCTCTTTCAACAGCAGCGGGTTGGTGATTTCAAAGGATCATTTCTGCGCTCCTTCACACTAGGGCTGATGGTCATGAGCATCTGCATCGTTTTGGGGACGATGGTGGGACAGGCGTTTCGGCAAAAGTTCCGTGGGGCCAAATTTCTCTTCTACCTATCGGTGACTAGCTTGATTGTACCCAGTATATTGATCTCTTTAGGAATTGGCGTCATGTTTAACCAGATGGGCTGGGTCCCATTCTGGTATACCTCTGGATTGGCTGCACATCTCACATGGACATTGCCCTTTGCTCTGCTAATCATGATTGCTGTCTTCAACCGTTTTGATAAATCCTATGAGGAAGCGGCTCGGGATTTGGGTGCCAGTGAAGTCGTCGTCTTTCGGGACATTGTATTGCCCATTATTCTGCCCAGTTTAGTAGGAGTGGGCCTCTTTGGCTTTACGCTCTCCTACGATGAGTTTGCTCGTTCGTCTTTGGTGATGGGCGAATTTAATTCGCTTCCACTTGAGATTTTTGCCATGACCACTACCGTCACCTCACCAGCCCTCTATGCACTGGGAACAGTCACCACTCTCTTCTCTTTTGTAATGATCGGCCTTTTCCTTTGGGTCTCGCGTTGGTCTCAGAGATGTGCTGGGGTCGTTCGATCCAGATTAGCTACAGAGGCTGTAGATCAGTCCAATGAGTAATATAGAGAGCAGTGCCCAGTGTAACACTCGTTCAGAAAAGCAACCCCATATTCTGTTCATCAACCCCAATACAACACAAGCTTTTACGGAACGCATTCAGCAGATCGCCGAGCAGTATGCTTCTCCAACGACTACTGTCGAAGCCATCAATCCAAGTAGCGGTCCCCGCTCCATTGAGAGCATCTATGACGAGTTACTCAGTTCGCAGGGCACGCTTGAGCTTGTGTTGGTCCATCAGGAGCAGGTCGATGGGATTGTCATCGCTTGCTACAGCGATCATCCCGCCATCTATGCTGCTCGGGAGATCACCAACAAACCCGTGATTGGCATTGCCGAAGCGACCATGTATATGGCCTGTATGTTGGGCCACCAATTCAGCATAGTTACCACCAACAAAGAGTGGGAACCGCTCTTGTGGGATGCCGTCCGCCACTATGGATTGGCAACTCGTTGCGCATCAGTCCGGTCAACAGGATTGCCAGTTTTGGCGTTAGAGAGCATGAGCGAAGATGAGACCTACGCCATGATTCATAGTGCGGCTCAGGATGCCATTGAGCACGATGAGGCCGAAGTCATTTGTTTAGGCTGCGCAGGCATGGCCGGAATCGACAAGCAGTTAGAAGCTGCCTTGGGCATTCCTGTGCTGGACGGAGTCGTCTGTGCATTGAAATTTCTGGAAGGCATGGTAGACTATGGCATGAAGACATCCAAACAACTGGCTTACGCCAAACCAAGCCACAAAGAATTAGATAATTTGCCGCCACTCTTTAAACTGGGATACTAACGTACAGGCAATAGGTTTATGACTGCAGATCTGTATTTGAAAAATGCCGTCGTTGTTACCGAAACTGAACTTTTCGAGGGTGGTGTGGTGGCCACTGATGGTCAGATCACCCAGTGGGTTTTAGGTGATCTTGAGGTAGATGCCACCACCGTGGTGGATTTAGAGGGCAAGACCCTTCTCCCTGGGATTGTGGATGGTCACGTCCATTTTAATGAACCCGGTCGTACCGGGTGGGAAGGCTATCAAACTGGGACTATGGCTGCGGCTGCGGGTGGGATCACAACCGTGATTGACATGCCGCTGAATGCCACGCCGCCAACCATTAATGTGGATGAACTGGCCAACAAGCGGGCAGCAGTTGCCGATCAAGCCGTAGTGGACTACGCACATTGGGGTGGTTTGGTTGACAATAACCTAGACGATTTGGTGCCCATGCTTCATGAAGGTGTGGTTGGCTTCAAAGGATTCATGAGCGAAAGTGGCGTCGATTTTGCCAGAGTTGATGACGACACACTCTACCAAGCGTTTAAAACAGTACCGCGGAATGCCATCATAGCTGTTCATGCCGAAAATGAACTCGTCACCAAACATCTAGCCGAGAAGCTACAAGCAGCGGGTCGCACAGATCGAATGGCTTGGTATGATTCGAGGCCGCCATTTGTGGAAGTAGAAGCGATTCAGCGGGCCGCATTCTGGGCAGAAGAGACGGAGCGCCCCCTCCACATTGTCCATGCCAGCACGGCAGAGGCTGTACAGACAGTGGTGGAGGCTCGTCAACGGGGGGTACACATCACAGTCGAAACGTGTCCTCACTATCTCTTCCTGGATGTAAATACATTGGAGGCCATGGGGCCTATCGCCAAGTGCGCGCCACCGCTTCGCTTTCACGACCAAGTTCTTGCTCTGTGGGATTATCTCTTGGCTGGTTATGTAGACGTGATCGGATCGGATCACTCACCGTGCACGCTAGAATTGAAGACCAAAGGGATAGACAATATTTGGGAAGCTTGGGGTGGTATAAGCGGCATCCAAAGCATGTTGCCCATCATGTTAAGCGAAGGCGTTAATAAGCGCGGCTGGCCTCTAACCGATTTGGTCAAGACCATGTGTGCCAATCCAGCCCGTATCTATGGTCTCTATCCAGATAAAGGCTCCATCGTGCCAGGCAGTGATGCGGATTTTACTGTGGTTGATTTGAATCGAGAGTGGGCTTTGAAAGCCGATGACCTCTTTTACAAAAACAAGCACAGCCCTTACGTCGACTGCGTATTTACCGGACAAGTTCACTCAACCTACGTGCGCGGCACCAAAGTCTATCAACAGCATGAAATCTTAGTCAAACCAGGGTTTGGGCAGTTGTTACGGCCCTGAGGCTCTATGAGATACTGTTGGCGAATTCAAAAATGCCCATACGATGTGGAGGTAGGCATGCCTCGTGCCGATTTCTGGCGCATAGTCGCACGCGGCGTGCTCACTTCACAAACAATTCGCCAACAGTACTCTATGATGAGTGACGCAGAGCGGGGTGTGATTCGATTTGATTCGTTAGGCAGGATATCTTTTCTCTTTTGACTCAAACAAATGCAGTCCTCAATCTAAATTTTGATGTCCAGGATCAGCAGACAATTTTGCGCGTTCGGAAACAGGAGCCTCCTCTGCGTGTCGTACGAGCTTTCCCCATTCAATCGGCTAGCGCCTCTAAACTCGTCCATCAGGGTGAAAAAATCGGCCTACTTGAACTGGGCAATAATGAACTGGATAATCAAGGGGTTGGCCATCACTTTCTGGTAGAACAAGATAATCAGAACCAACTAGATAGCCCATATCCACTTGGACTTCAACAAGAGAGTAGCGGACAGCTTGGATATACAACTTCCGTACAGCCAGCATTGGTCCACCTGCACAATATATCTGGCGGTCTTCTAGGTGGGGATCAGCTCTCCCTGAATGTAGTGGTGAGTGCTCATGCCCAGGCCCAATTGACCTCTACAGGGTCGACCCGAGTTTATCGATATCGGCAGGGCTATCCAACAACTACTCAGACCACCCACCTTGTTGTTGAAGAAGATGGGCTACTAGAGTACCTGCCCGATACGCTGATACCGTACGCACGCAGCCAGTATCGCCAGACTACTCGGATTGAGTTGGCAGAAGGGGCGGGCCTATTTTATTGGGAGGTTGTTACGCCAGGGCGAGAGGCAAAGGGCGAATGTTTTGAGTACGATCTCCTTCAAATTGAGCTAGATATCTCGGCAAAAAACCAACCTATTGCGATTGAACGTAGCCGTCTGGAGCCAGCTCGTTTGGAAGCCGCCGCTTCTGGCAGAATAGGTTCTGGGCTGAATTCACTGGCCCGACTTGGCCCCTATCGTTACTTTGCAACATTCTATATCTGCCGTGTTGGGGTGGAGGCAGAGATCTGGCACCAATTAGAGGCCCAGTTAGATGAGGAGGCACGGAAGCTTTCAGTCTCAGGCCAGACACTCTGGGGAGTCAGCACGTTGCCTGCCCACGGTTTAAGTGTACGAGCCGTCGGCTCTTCATGTCATTCGATTCAGAGGACCTTGCCCATCTTTTGGCAAATGGCCAAAGAAGAGCTTTATCAACAAGATGCGGTGATGCCGCGAAAAGTATACTGATAGTAGTCAGTAGACCGCCACCAGTGACCAGCCACCAACCACCAGCGACTGACCTTAGGAGAAACTAACCATGCACTTAGTCCCAAGAGAGCAGGAAAAGCTCATGATCTTTCTGGCTGCCGAATTGGCACGTAAACGCCAAGGGCGTGGCCTAAAATTGAACTACCCTGAAGCAGTGGCCATTCTCTCTTTTGAGATTCTTGAGGCAGCACGAGATGGCAAATCAGTTGCTGAAATCATGACCTATGGCACAACAATCCTCACGAAAGATGACGTGATGGATGGGGTTGCCGAGATGATTCATGATGTACAAGTTGAGGCGACCTTCCCTGATGGGACGAAGTTAGTAACCGTTCACGATCCAATTCAATAATTTCTTCATACTCAGTAAAGGGATTAAACCATGAAGCCAGGTGAGTATATTATAGAAAGTGGTGAGATTTCAGCCAACGTAGGACGTGACACCGCAACGATAACTGTCTACAACACTGGGGACCGTCCCATTCAAGTGGGCAGTCATTTTCATTTTTTTGAGGCCAACCGTGGCTTAAAATTTGAGCGGGCTGCCGCTTATGGAATGCGGCTCAATATTGCAGCAGGAACGGCAGTCCGTTTTGAACCAGGAGAAGACAAGGAAGTTTCGCTGGTAGCGTTGGGTGGATCTCGCATTATGATTGGATGTAATGGCGTCGTCCAAGGGAAGCTGGATGAGGATAGCACGAAGGCTGTCGCATTACAGAAAATCAGCGATGATGGGTATGGCCAGATATGACGGCGTTCGGTTCAATGCCCTTTGGTGCCACACGAAGCACTGTTCAGCGTGATCATGCGATCTTTGCCCCAGATAGCCACATTCGCACAGCGTTGCCTAGCTGGACGGAGACTGACGGGTTTCTTTTCATTTCACCTCAATTGGGTTCAATGACCCGAGCGCGCTTTTCTCAATACATTGCGATTATGCAGCCAGGTGCCAAAGCTGGCCCACCACTCCCTGGTATTGAGCGTTTTGTCTTTGTAATTGAAGGGACTATTCATGTTCAGACCGCAACCGAGGCCAAGCGATTAACACTAGGTGGATACGCCTTTCTCCCCGCAGATACCAAACATAACTTGGTCGCGGAGAGCACGACACGAATAAATGTCTTTGAAAAGCCCTACAGCACGTTGGTAGGTGCAGAGTCCCCAACCGTTGTGATGGGTCAGGAGCAAGAGGTAGAAGCCGTTGAGTTCCTGGGTGATCCTGACCTACTTTTGCGCACATTACTGCCCGACACGCCGTCGTTTGATATGGCTGTTAACATTATGCACTACAACCCAGGCGCAACCCTTCCCATGGTCGAAGTCCACATGATGGAACATGGATTACTCATGCTGCAGGGGCAGGGCATACAGCGCTTGGCTGAGTGTTGGTATCCAATCCAAGATGGTGATGTGGTTTGGATGGCTCCTTATTGCCCCCAGTGGTTTGTTGGCATGGGGAAGGAGCCTGCGCGTTATTTGCTCTATAAAGATATGAACCGCGATCCGCTGGCACTTGATTCGTGATTAAATACAGATAGGAAAAAATCATGTCATTAACCATCCCTAGGCAGACTTACGCTGATCTCTATGGTCCCACCACTGGCGACCGTATCCGTTTGGCCGATACCGAGCTACTCATCGAAATCGAAGCCGATCACACAGTTTATGGTGATGAGATTACCTTCGGTGGCGGCAAGGTGATTCGAGATGGCATGGGGCAGAGTTCCAGCGCTACCCGCGAAGGAAACAATGTCCTAGATTTGGTCATTACCAACGCCGTCATTCTGGACCATTGGGGCATTGTCAAGGGTGATATTGGCGTCAAAGATGGTCGCATTGTCAAAGTAGGCAAAGCCGGCAACCCAGATACGATGGAAGGGGTCGATCCAGAGCTGATCGTCGGTCCAGCTACTGAGGTGATTGCTGGCGAAGGCAAGATCGTCACTGCAGGTGCCATTGATGCCCACATCCACTTCATTGCGCCCCAGCAAGTCTACGAAGCCATGAGCAATGGCGTAACGACCTGGTTTGGTGGTGGCACAGGACCGGCGACAGGCACCAATGCCACGACATGTACGCCCGGTGCCTGGAACATCGAAAAGATGTATCAGGCCATTGACGCTTTTCCTATGAACTTTGGCTTTTTGGGCAAAGGGAATGCCTCCAACCCAGAACCGTTGGATGAGCAGGTTTTAGCCGGGGGCTGCGGCCTTAAAATGCATGAAGATTGGGGAACCACACCTTCGGTGATTGACACCTGTCTGGATATCTGTGATAAGTATGACATCCAAGCGGCTATTCACACCGATACGCTCAACGAAGCCGGTTTTGTGGAAGATACCATTGCAGCCATCAACGGACGCACGATTCACACTTATCACACCGAGGGAGCAGGAGGTGGTCATGCACCAGACATCATCAAGGTTGCCTCCTTCCCTCACATTTTGCCTTCCTCCACCAATCCAACCCGTCCCTACACAGTCAACACCATCGCTGAGCATCTGGACATGCTGATGGTCTGTCATCACCTCAATTCTCAGGTACCAGAGGATGTGGCCTTTGCCGAAAGCCGCATTCGGGCTGAGACCATTGCTGCAGAAGACATCCTCCACGATTTGGGTGTCTTTAGCATGATCGCAAGCGATTCCCAAGCAATGGGTCGCGTTGGGGAGGTTGTCTCTCGCACATGGCAAACCGCCCACAAGATGAAGGTACAACGTGGTGCGCTGCCAGAAGATGCAGCCACTAGTGGCGGGCGGAATGATAACTTTCGGGCCAAGCGCTATGTGGCCAAATATACCATTAACCCGGCAATCGCTCACGGTGTTGCCCACGAAGTAGGGTCAATTGAATCAGGAAAGCTGGCCGATCTATGTCTGTGGAAACCAGCTTTCTTTGGTGTCAAGCCTGAGCTGATTGTCAAAGGTGGATTCATCTCATGGAGCGTGATGGGCGATGCCAACGCATCAATACCGACACCACAGCCGGTCATTTATCGTCCTATGTTTGGTAGCTTTGGTGGTGCCACAGCGGGGACCAGCGTCTCATTCATGTCTAAGGCTGGCGTGGAGGCTGGTGTGGCAGCACGGTTTGGCTTACGTAAGGCCGTTTCGGCTGTGGAAAAGTGTCGAGCCATAGGTAAAGCGGATATGGTTCACAACGCGGCCACGCCTAAGATCGAGGTTGATCCCGAGACTTACGAAGTACGGGCAGATGGAGAATTGCTGACTTGTGAACCGGCAGATGTGCTGCCAATGGCCCAGCGCTATTTCTTGTTTTGATAGGATTTGCTTGTATAATCAAAGTTAAGTGGTAACCGAAGTATTATACGCAGCTCACCACTTAACTCATAAAATGCCATAACCCCCTCACTCTTTACGAACTTCATTGCGCCACATCTGTAGGAGAAGAAATGCCTCACCGACGAAAATTGCTACCGATTATTTTCCTTATGCTTGGGCTAACTCTGGCCGCTTGTGCGCCTGTTGCGCCAAGTAGCGGGGATGGTGCTGAAACGGCACCCACTGAACTCAATGCACTCATCTGGTGTGATCATGCGGATCCAGAATTGTTAACGCCGTTTGAGGAAGAATTCAACGTCACTGTCAACGTCAAAGAGTATGAGGGAACGGGTACAGCCTTGGCCCTCATCGAGCAGTCCCAGCCTGGCGATTGGGATGTCTTTGTTGTAGATAGCGTAGACGTGCCGCGGGTGGTCGAGGCTGGCCTGTTAGCACCCTTGCCAGAAGAGGAATTCCCGTGGGATGATATCTTTCCCGAATTGCGCGAGCCGGCTCTCCACTTCCAAGGTGACGTAATGTATGCCGTGCCGGAGAAGTTTGGCTACAACACGATTGCCTTCAACAATGAAGCTGTCTCGGTGGACGCCATGCGGGCTATCAACAGTCTGTGGGATCCTGCCTACCAAGGGCGGATTGCCATCTACGATTACTATATTCCTCTCATTGATATGGTAGCAATTTCGTTGGGGATGGAGCCAAGTGACATCACTGCTGAGACGTTGCCAGAGATCAGCGAAAAGCTCTTTGCACTGAAGGACAATGCTGGATTGGTGGGCGATGTAGTGCAGGTACAGACGGCGCTGGCAACAGGGGAAGCAGACATCATTGCTGGTGGTGGTGAATATGCAGTAGCCGGACTGAATGCCGAAAATCCCGCCCTGGACTGGGTACTTCCAGCCGAAGGGGGCGTACGCTGGATGCAGGCTATTGGCGTCTTTGCCGACAGCGAACGCCAAGAGTTGGCTACTGAGTTTGTCAAGTACATTGTCTCACCAGAGGGGCAGGCTCGACTGGCAACCTCGTCTTGCTATTGGGCCATGCCCGCCAATTCCCAGGCAGCCCTCACCGATGAACAGAAGGCGATTCTGCGGTGGGATGAGCAGCCCGATTTTCTAGCCAACTCCTTTCCATACTTTATCCCTGATGCAGAGCTAGATGCCCAGATGTTGGATATTTGGACAGAGTTTTTGGCGAGGTAAGTTTTTGGCGAGGTAATGGAAAAGCATTTTAGCGAGGAAGCTGAAATGCTGACCAGCTACTTGCTGACTAACGAGTACGCCTTTATGAGCTATCGAATTCGAGGTGCCTTTTTTACGCTGCCAGCCGTGATGTGGACTTTGGTTTTCTTTATCGGGCCATTGCTGGTCATGGTGGTCTACAGCTTTTGGCGGCAGGTAGGGACGAGCACGGTTCGAGAGTGGACGCTAGAAAATTACCAGTCATTTTTTTCCAGTGTACCCCTACGGGATGCACTCGTTAACTCGTTGGAAGTGACGTTACTGGTCACAGTGATTAGCATTTTGTTGGCTTATCCCCTGGCATACATTCTGGCCTATTGGATACCATCCCGCTGGCAGAGTCTGGCGTTGATTCTGGCTGTATTGCCCTTTTGGACCTCTTACGTGGTGCGCTCCTACAGTTGGCTGCTGGTGCTTTCAGAGAAGGGTGTTGTGAGCCAGCTATTGCAAGCACTCTGGTTGATCAACGAGCCAATCTCATTTGCCAACAGCCGGACAGGAACTGTGATCGGCTTTGTTCACTTCTTTATCATGCTGCTGACGCTGACGATCTTTAGCAGCTTGGTCCGCATTCCACTCAACTATCAGCGAGCAGCTCTGGATTTGGGCGCGTCGGCGTGGCAAGCGTTTTGGCGCATAACCTTTCCGTTAAGTCTCTCTGGTGTGGCGGTTGGGGCATTTTTGACCTTTGTGCTGTGCTTTGGTGACTACATTACGCCGCAGATTCTCGGCGGGAATCAGGAGCTGTTGCTACCCCAAGCGATTATGTTGCAGGTGACCCGACGGGCGAATTTTCCGCTAGCATCCGCCCTATCTATGATTATGATGCTGGTGGTGACGGTACTTTTTGTGGTTAGTGCTCGGCGCTTGCGAGTTGAGGGTCGGTGAAGTTGATTATGCTCCGAATCACCAGGGGAGCTCTCCCCGCGTTATATGTTGTCATAGCTTATGGCTTTATCTTCCTGCCAGTTTCAACGCTGGTGTTGTTCTCCTTTCAAGCCACTACCCTGCCGGTACCGCCTTTTGAAGGACCAAGTTTACGCTGGTATCAGGCCATCTTTGACGACCGCCGCTTGATGGAATCGCTCTGGAATTCTGTGAGTGTAGGTATATTGTCTGCCCTAATTTCTGTGATTTTGGGCTTCTTGGCTGCGTATGGATTGGCCCGCTATCGACTGCCCGGTTCAGGTTTTTGGCGCTGGGTATTGACCGCACCGCTTACGGTCAGCTACTTAATTATCGGTTTGGGGTTGTTGATTTCATTTAACTTGGTGGCCCTACCTAAGTCACTTTGGGCCGTGGGCATTGGGCATGTGGTGATCAACCTGCCCCTCTGTTTCGCCATCATCTACAGCCAGTTGGATGAGAAACAAGCTAGATTAGAGCAAGCAGCCCGAGATCTCGGGGCCGCAGAATGGCAAGTGCTCATACAAATTACAACGCCCTTGCTCTGGCCAGCCTTATTTGCTAGCTTCTTTCTCTCATTTACCCTTTCGTGGGATGAGTTCATTATTGCACTGCTGGTGAGTCAGTTCGATGTGACACTGCCCGTAGAAATCTGGAGCATGTTGCGTTCAGGGCTTAACCCAGAGACGAATGCCGTCGGCAGCTTGGTCTTTTTTGTCTCGGCTATTCTTGTCATGGTGGCTAGCCTACTTGTGCTGGGTAGGGGGATGTGGCAGGATAGCAGGTGAGCAGGAGGGTCAGAATTAAAATTTATCACCTACAACCCTTGCTACCCTCGCAGGTAGTTATCAGGGCTGCAACGTTTAAACCTTTATGAGTTCTGTTGAAATTCGATCTATTTCAAAACAATTTGGACAAACGGTTGCGCTATCGGATATCAATCTTTCGATTCCTGATGGTTCGTACGTTGTATTGTTGGGACCTTCAGGGAGTGGCAAGACGACGCTGCTTTCGATTCTGGGTGGTTTCGAAGCGCCGACCAGCGGCTCGGTCTTGATTGACGGCCGAGATGTTACAGGCATGCCGCCAGCCAAGCGGCCCACCGCGACCGTTTTTCAGGATTATGCGCTCTTTCCTCACATGAGCGTTGCTGCCAATATCAAGTTTGGCCTTTCTATGCAGGGCTCATCTCGCCAAGAGCGCCAGCGTAAAAGTGAGGGCATGCTTGAGCTGGTGGGGTTGACCAACATGGACAAACGTCGCATCCATCAACTATCGGGCGGTCAACGTCAGCGGGTGGCACTGGCCCGCAGCCTGGTGATCGACCCAGAAGTCCTGCTGTTAGATGAGCCGTTTGGTGCATTAGACCTTAACCTGCGTCGTCAGATGCAGAATGAACTCAAAGCGATTCAGCAACGGGTCGGTACCACCTTCATCCACGTGACCCATGACCAAGACGAAGCGATGAGCATTGCGGATCTGGTGGTGGTTCTCAATGCAGGGGCGATTGAAGATCAGGGGCTGCCCAGTCGGGTCTATCTGAAACCAGCCACTATTTTTACGGCTACTTTTATGGGTGACAATAATCTCTTTGACGGCACGATTCAGGGGCTAAATGAAGATATCGTAGAACTTGATACCCAGCTAGGTTTGTTGCCCCTACCCAAGAAGTCTCTCTCCGAAAATTTTTGGTCAGCCGAATTTAAGATTAACCGACCAATCACGCTGGCTCTGCGTCCGGAGCAGATCAAGGCTACTCTATATGCAGAATCTGCTAAAAATGATTCAACCTTAGAAACTGCTGACCCCTTTCAACCTGGTCACCTTGAACTGGGGCAAGCGCTGCTACGTGAACAGATTTTTGTCGGAACGCACCATACCTGTACATTTATCCATCAGCCTAGCGAATGCGTCATCATGGCTCACTTGCCCCAGCGTGAACCCATTGAAATCGGGCAGTGCTACAGGCTGTCGGCACTATCTACTGATATTGTGCTCTTTTCGTAATTAAAATACTCGGCTCTGCCTGAAAACGAACGCGGTTTAGCAACAATGAAACAAACTACACCTACCGACTGGTATCGCACAATTGAGATGGGCGACGGCGTGACTCTTATCGACGAGCCCCACATTATCCCCTTTTGCCGCTGCAACATGTTCCATATTCGCGGTCAAGATCGAGACATCCTGGTTGATACAGGCATGGGATTGGTCAGCCTGCGTGAGCAAGTTGCGCTGGTTAATGAGAAACCCATTGTCGCGGTTGCTAGCCACGCCCACTTCGACCATATTGGCTGTCACTATGAATTTGAGGAGCGTTGGATTCACGCTGCCGAAGCCGATATTCTGGCCCACCCTACCCCTCAAAACACGCTAGCTGACCCCTACGTTCGTTCTATGCGAATGGAGCTTTTCACCGCCTTGCCGCCAGAACCATTTGACCCCGATGCTTATGCAGTTCCACCAGCTCCAGCCACCAAACTGTTAGCTGATGGGGAGAAGATTGACCTAGGCGACCGAGTTCTAGAAGTGATTCACACGCCAGGTCATAGCCCCGGTGGCATTGGGCTGTGGGAAGAAGCAACCGGCATCTTTATTGCAGGGGACATTGTCTACGACGGTCAGCTAGTCGAAGATACCTACCATTCCGATATGGCGGATTACATTGCTAGCATGGAACGAATTCTCGGGCTGCCAGTACGGATTGTTCACGCGGGCCATTTCGATAGTTTTGGCCCTGAACGCTATCGAGAGATTATTGAAGGTTGGTTGGCTGAGAAGCGGAGATGACATGAGTGTGCCCAATCACTGAGATGGCTCCAGAGGCCTATCTCGAAACCTACAAGGCGCCGACCAATGGGTAGGTACTGACGTGTGAGCCTGACGATGTCTTGCCGCTGGTGCAAAGATATTTTTCGTTATGGGGACGCATGTTCTCGCCTATTTCCCACTCAAATCCGCAACAACTGGCGCAAAATCAACCATCTCGTGGTCATCAACTATGTAATAGGAAAAACCATACATTTCGCGCCGTAGCTTCAGATCAGCGACAATCTCCTGAACTGAACCAATAAGAACAGAGGGCATCGCCAACACATCTTCAACTGTAATGGATTGCCAGCCCTTTTGGTGAAGATAACGCTCAGCCGCTTCAAAGCGATTATTCGATAATACCAGCGTCGGACAGAGACTCAACTCAATTTCATCAAAGCGATTCTCCGCGCCATTGCGTACCCAGGAGATCTTCTCGTGTACAGCATGGGCCATGCGCTCATCTGGGCTATCTAACAGCGTACCTGATGAGACCGAACTCGTCAGAAACCCAACAATATTGGCTTCTCGCCCAGCCAGGGTTAACATGCGCTGCTTGCCCGCGCCAATCAAGATTGGGGGATGGGGACGCTGAGTTGGTGTTGGAAAACCAATCAGATTGGAAATTTGATAGTGTTGACCCTGAAAGGTGCAGGGCTCTTCGTCAAAGAGTCCTTTGAGCAGGCAAAGCGCCTCTTCTAGCCGGTCAATGCGGACGCCTGCTCGGTCATAGGTCATCCCTGCTTGCTCATATTCCGAGCGCAGCCAGCCTGCACCGAGTCCTAATTCCAGCCGACCACCTGATAATACATCAAGGGTTGCCGCTTCCTTGGCCAGCATGACAGGGTGACGGTAGTCGTTGTCGATGACGAGTGTTCCAATACGCAGTGAGGTTGTAACCGCGGCAGCTGTCGCCAATGCCGCAATGGGTGCATATTGATCACCAAAGAAATCTGGCACAAAGTGATCTCGTAGCAATAATGTTGAATAACCAAGGTTTTCAACTTGACGGACGTGTTCAATCCATGCGCTACATGGTTTCATCTGCGTGTTTATCACGCCAAATCGAAAGGGATGGTGCTTGCTCATTTGAATGGTTCCTTCTGAGTGTTTGTGCTCCAAATATAGATAGTCTCTTACAAGACCTCAGTATACGGAACCGAGAGACCAATCGCCACCCGTATCTTGCTCATTTGCGTCTCAGTAAATCTGATCGACAACTACCGTTTGGACAATCTGAGTTCTCTCATCTGTATACCACTGGAACATCCGATGGACTTCGTCGCTGGTCAAGTTAGAGATTTGGAATCTCTGTTGCACTTTAAATGGTGAACCGCTGCGCTTCTCAATGTTACATATTTCGATTTCCCGCCAAACGGAGGTATGATATGTAGACTCCAGATGAACACCCCTCTCATCCCTGGCTGTTCTTCATAACTTATCCATACTCAACGCCGTTTGAAAATAAGCGTTTGGTCAAGTAACACAGCGGAAAACTTCCGCTGCCGAAACGGCCCCAGTATAGCTCGTCGATAGTTGACGATTTGAAAACTTTGAGAACAACCTTATGTATCTCGAATGGTTAAACGTACCTACTTTTCCAATCATACAAAAGGAGATTTTATATGAAAATGATATCTCGTTTGACTCCACTGAGTCTATTTCTAATTCTTAGCCTGATTCTGAGCGCGTGCGCCGCAGCACCTGCTCCAGTATCGGAAAGTGGTGACGCTAGTTCCGATAGCAGCGAATCTAGTGATGGCCCCGGTATTTTTACTTGGGCTTATACGGTTGATCCAGCTGACTTGGATCCCCGCTCCAATTATGATGGTGCTGGATTGGGCGTTTTGGGGCAGATGTATGAGGCCTTGACCTACTATGGCCCACTGGACGAGGAAGAGGAACTGAGTCCCTGGCTGGCTACCTCCTGGGAATCCAACGAAGACGGCACGGAATGGACCTTCAACCTGCGTGAAGGCGTTAAATTCCACGATGGTACTGACTTCAATGCGGATGCAGTTAAGTATACGATTGAATCGGTCAAGAATGGCGAACTGGCCACTTCTTGGCTTTACGCGCCCATTGAAGAGATTGAGGTTGTGGACGATTACACCATTAAGTTCGTCAACGGATATCCTGCTGCACTCGATCTCATCTTTTCTAGCGCTTTTGGGGCCTGGATGATGAGTCCGACTACGACCGAAGGAAAGGATCAAGAGTGGTACAATCAGGGGAATTCTGCTGGTACTGGTCCTTATAAGATTGCCAGCCGCGAACCCGGCACCCGCATTGTGCTAGAAGCTCATGAAGAGTATTGGCAGGGCTGGGATGATTCTAAGTTCAAGACCGTAGTCTTTGAAATCATTGAAGATGAGACCGTCCGCGAACAGATGATCCGTGCTGGTGATGCCCAAGTTGTGGACGATATGATCCCTGACAACTTTGCCTCATTGGATGAAGATCCCAGCGTAGAAGTCAAGGCGGAAGATTCATTTGTAAACTACTACGTTGTGCTGAATTTTGCCAAAGAGCAGCTTCAGGATCTGAAAGTCCGCCAGGCACTCGCGCTCAGTTTCCCATATGAAACGGTCCTAGCCAATGCCAACGGTGGTCTAGGCACGGCACCCAGCGGCATGGTTCCTCAATCCATGTGGGGTGCCAATCCTGACATTGGCGTGACCCAGGACCTGGACGCAGCCCGTACTCTGCTAGATGAAGCTGGTGTCGAAGAGATGACTTTGGAGTATTGGGTGCTCGAAGGCCAACCCCTCTACGAAGAATTTGCTCAACTGTGGCGGCCCGAATTGGAAAAGATTGGCATCACCCTCAACTTAACTACAATTGAATTCAATGCAGCGGTAGAAAAGTCTCAAAATGACCCAGCGAATGCTCACGATGTCCTTGGATTCGGCTGGTTCCCGACCTACGTCACGCCCTTCGATGTTCTCTTTAGCCCATACTTCACTGGCGAGTACTTCAACTTGGGTTTTTATGATAATGAGGAATTCAATAACCTCATCCTCGATGCCGATGGCTTGACCGCATCCGACCGAGAGACTGCCATCAGCATGTTCCAGGAAGCAGGCAAGATGTTGGTCGATGACGTAGCTGCGCTCTACGTCATGGATGGTCCTCGCGTCTGGGTCATGGAAGAAGGTCTACAAGGATATTCATTTGCTGCAGCCTACAACGACATTCTGCCAATTTATGATTTGCATCGCTAGTTCGGTATTCGGTAGGTCGGTATGACTACCAACGCACCGAATACCGACTTACTGGCCACCGACGCACCGACTTACTGACCACCGACCACTCTCCCTGTGGTATAATGGCTGTACCATGCTCAAATATCCCTACGCCATTCGCGATTTTGACAAGTTAATTTCAGGTGGCTTTATTTACCTGGATCGGACCTCGTACATTCGCGTCATGGAGGAGTGGGGATTTGAGTTGTTATTCATGCGACCGCGTCGATTTGGCAAAAGCCTGTGGCTCTCTACGCTGATGCACTACTATGATCTGGCCAAAGCAGACGACTTCGAGCGGCTCTTTGGTCATCTTGATATTGGGCAGAACCCGACGCCGCTGCATAACAAGTATATGGTTATGCGGTGGGATTTTTCGCACGTTGCGTCTCATGGGCCGATTGAACAGATCGAGACGGCGCTTCATAAACATGTTAACGATAGAATTACGCGTTTCGCTGCTGATTACAGAACACTACTTGGCTCACAAATAAACATTGATCCCAATAATGCCCTTTCATCATTTCAAAGCCTGTTGACTTCTGTTGACGTTAGTGGACACCAGCTCTATTTGTTTATTGACGAATATGATAACTTTGCTAATGAAGTGATGATGGCGTCGAAAGAGGCGGTTGGCAATGGAAATGGGATCTATCACTATTCAGCGGCAGAACGCCATCAGCGTTATATAGCTCTGGTTGAAGGAGAAGGTCTATTCAAAACCTTCTTCAAAAATCTGAAAAGTGCCGGTTCTGGTGATGGGTTAGACCGCATCTTCATGACTGGTGTCTCGCCGATTGTTTTGAATGATGTGAGCAGTGGTGCCAATGTCTTTACAGATCTGTCGTGGCAACCAGATGTAAATGCACTCTGCGGATTTACTGCGGACGAGGTTCAAATGCTGGTGGCACAGGTTGTTGATGAGTGCAAGCTTCCTGCTGCCGATGCAGACCGAATCACCCACCTTTTGGAGAACTACTATAACGGTTCCCGATTTGTGGATAACTTCCATCACTCAGTTCGGAATCAAACGCTAACCTATCCTAAAGTCTATAACCCGACCCTCACCTTTCACTTCCTCAGAGAACTTCAGGCGACTGGTGATTATCCTCATCAGATGATGGACCAAAACCTGGTGCCGGATGATAGCAAGCTAGAATACATCGGCGAATTTGAGCAGGGTAAAGCGCTACTAGAAAAAGCCCTGGCTGGCACCGAACCAGTCCTAGTCGAGACCGTACGCCGCAAATTTAAGGTGCGAGATCTCTTTAACGCCAATCTGCAGGAGGATGCATTAGGGGTCTTGCTCTGCTATTTAGGTAGCCTAACCCCAATTAATAACAGACCAGACAACAGCGTGATTTTAGAGATCCCAAATCTGGTCATACGCAAACTTTACGCAGAGAGAGTATTGGCCCTCCAGGTGAATGAGGATGCCGCCAAAATGAATACTGGCAGAAAAGCCACTAGCCAACTTTTCATCGATGGTGATATCGGCCCACTTTGCGACTTTGTTGAAGAAAATCTTCTGCCTATCTACGATAACCGAGATGCCAAGTACTATAACGAATTGACAGTCAAGACCCAATTCATGACGTTGCTCTATAACAATCAGCTCTATCTTATGGATTCCGAACCCGAGTTGGAACAACAGTACGGTGATCTGAGCATGCTTGTGCGTCTTGGTATGCAGGGCCGTGGTCTGAAGGACATCCTAATCGAATTTAAGTATATCCCACTGAGCAAAGTTACGAAAGCGCAAGATGGCAAGCGCGTCCGTATGGATGGTGAAGCGGTGAAAGCAGCAGTTCGAGACGAATTACTGGCTGTGGACGTGGTTACAGAACAGATGACCAAAGCCAGATCTCAGCTCCAAACCTACCGGAAAATATTACTCAAAAAATATCAAGACGAACTTAACCTGCACACATTTGTCGTCGTCGCGGTCGGCATGAAGCGCATCCTTTGGGAAGAACTAGCGTCACCCAGCTAGCCACCGCTGATTCACTTTGTCCTACCGACCAACTGATTACTGGCCACCGATTACTCACCACCGATTACTCACTACCACTCATGTCCCAAGCTGCCTACTTACTCCGCAGACTCTGGCTAGCTCTGTTAGTCATTATCGGCGTGATGATTATCACGTTTGTGGTTTCGCGTGTGGTTCCGGCGGACCCGGCCCGTCTTTATGCCGGAGCGCGGGCCAATCCAGAGACGATTGCCAATGTGGAAGAGAAGCTCGGGTTGAATGATCCGCTGCCAATTCAGTTTTTAAGCTATGTGGGCGGTGTTCTACAGGGTGACTTTGGTAACTCGTTTCGGACCAAGCGGGCCATCAGTTCCGACTTGGCCATCTTCATCCCGGCCACATTGGAACTGGTGATTCTGGCCATGTTGCTGGCTGCCGCCATCGGGATACCGGTGGGCGTTATTGGTGCCGCGAATCGGGGTGGGGTGATCGATCAACTTAGCCGAGTCATCACCATTGCTGGCGTCTCCATCCCCGCATTTTGGCTGGCCTTACTCTTGCAGCTTCTCTTCTTTACCACTTTGGATTGGTTGCCTTTGGGTGGCCGCTTGGAACGCACCCTAGCCATCACGTCGCCCATCGAGCAGATCACCGGTTTTTATCTCATCGATGCGGCACTGACTAGTAACTGGGCTGCATGGCGGAGCGCGCTACTGCATCTTATCCTGCCTACACTTGTGTTGGCTACCTATCCCATCAGCCTCACTGCCCGCATGACTCGAGCCTCCATGTTGGAAGTCCTCTCAGAGACCTACATCACTGCAGCCCAAGCCGCCGGACTCTCCCGACGCGAGATACTCTTCCGGCTGGCACTCAAAAATGCCATCATTCCCACACTGACGTCTCTGGGCTTGGTCTTCGCCTTTTCGATCACGGGTGCCATTTTGGTGGAGATCGTCTTCTCTTGGCCCGGCCTAGGCAGCTACGTGACCGATGCTATTGTGGCGGCAGATTTTCCGGTGGTGATGGCGGTGACGTTGGTGGTAACGGTTATCTACGTGGTAATTAATTTGTTAGTGGATCTGGTGCAGGCAGCGTTGGATCCGCGGATTCAGTTAGGATAGAAAGATAATGAGTAGATTATCCACGAATACCAATCAACTCCTCGATGATTGTTTTGGTATTCTGTAAGACGCCAAAGATATGTACAATCTCGTCGCTGGCGGCATTCAACCCTCGATGGACAATATACGCTTTCTCTTCCAAAAGAATAAAGCGCCATATGGAGCCTACGACATAGACGCCGTAGAGTGGACTTTGATCTTGATTGAGCAACTGGGCGGCAATCATGGCAATCAGGAGTTGACCACGGGGATCTTTTTGTTCTAGCTCTCGTTTGTATTCATGTAAAAAGAAGAAGGGACGCTGCGGTGAATGGCGACCTTGCGCGACCATGTAATCGACTTCACCAGAGAGAGTCTCATCTTTGTAAGGCACAGAAAGTTCACGTTCCAGAAAAGCACGATAGACATCCTGTTGAAAATTGACCAGCCTTAGTACGGGCGCTATACAGCTAGCAATCAGTTCCTGCTCATTCCAGGTGTAGCTGTACAATTCTACATCAGCACGGATAGATTCCAGCCACTCGGCTTCGAAGCTTGATGGTGGGGTTTTAACATTCATCCATTCATCAAATCGCTTGCTTGTTTTTCTGGGGCCGATGCCGAATTCGTTTTCAACTTCTTCGATTGTCCAGTGAGAAAAAGATTTCATTTCGGATCCTTTTTAATCGCCAGCCGATGTATACACGACAGACTGCGTCTGTGAACCTTTCAAGGGAATTTCCGCAGTTTTCCAAAAGTCGCACCGACCGTCCAGTGAGCACGCCCCGTGCGGCTCTGCCCCAATGGGTGACTTTTGGAATATTGCAATTATACCATACTGCCCGGTAATTTTTTATGACTGAAGCAACTATTGCCCAACTGCCCCAACGCTGGTTTGGGAGCCGCATATGGCCAACCGTCGAACCTGGATCAGCGGTCTGGTTCTTTCGCCGCGACCGGATTGCCGTTATCTGCTTAACGGTTCTGCTGCTAGTCGTGATTGTCTCCATTTTGGCACCGACGTTAACACCCTACGCAGACCAGGGCCGCGGGGACCCAGACGTAAATAGCAAGTTCATCGCGCCCAGCGCGGAACACCCCTTTGGCACAGATCAACTGGGGCGGGACGTGCTAGCGCGGGTTCTTTTTGGTGCGCGCATTTCATTAATTGCCTCTTTTTCAATTGTGGTCTTGGCTATGACCTTTGGCACGGTTCTCGGCGCGGTGGCAGGCTATTTCGGCGGCTGGGTCGATGAGATCATCATGCGTATTACCGACATCTTTCTGGCCTTTCCGCCGCTGCTGCTGGCCATTACGATTGCTACGGTGTTGGGGCCAAACTTGCAAAATTCAATTTTGGCCATTGCCCTGACGTGGTGGCCTTGGTATACTCGCATTGTCCGAGGTCAGGCGGTCTCTGTGCGAGAGCGTAACTTTGTACGTGCGGCCCGCAGCATGGGGGTAGGAGATGCTGCGATTGTACGTCGCCACATCATTCCCAACATCATGACGCCAGTGCTGGTTCAGGCAACCCTCGACCTAGGATCGGCCCTCTTGACCATGGCCAGCCTCAGCTTTTTGGGGCTAGGCGTACAGCCACCCACTGCAGACTGGGGTGCAATGGTGGCCGATGGCCGCAGTCACGTCCAGGCTGGGCGCTGGTGGATTAGCGTTTTCCCTGGGCTAGCAATTTTTGTAACGACCATGTCTTTCAATTTGCTGGGGGACGGGGTTCAGACTGTGGTCGATCCGCGGATTCGAAATGCGTAGGACAGGCTGTCTAACCAGTCAAGGTTGCGACCGATTAGGGAATTACAATAGTTGAGCGCGAATATGAAATCAGACTTGAATCAGCTTTCCGACACGGTAATAGCATGAACACAGATGAAATAGCAAGTGATTCAGCGCCCATGAATGGTAGAGAAATCTGGACTCGGTATATCGCCTCGATAACGATTATAGGACTATTGATGTTTGGATTTTTTAGCTGGGTTCACGATGCCGAGTCTAGGCGCGGATGGGGTATTCTTGTTTTTGCAATAAGTGGCCTGATTTTGAATTTTGTTTTTGATTCAAAAATTCCTGATAGAGATAACGCGAATATACTTTTTACCCTACTAGATGTTGTGATGTCTGGACTTATATGTATTGTTTTTTTGCAAGTAACTAGAGAGGTTACGTTTACCCTGGATGTGATAACCAAGCTCTTTGCCAATCCTATTCTTTGGTTGTGTTGTTGGGGTTTGATTGCTATCAGTCGCTTAAAAATGTGTCTGCGGGCGGTACAATCAATTCAAGATAATGCGAATAGTAAGTTATCAGATGCGTGATTACCTGCTTCAAATTGACAACCTTCAAGTTACTTTCAGCACGCCCCATGGCGAATCTCATGCGCTTCGTGGCATCAACGTTGCGGTGGAGAATGGCACGATCTTTGGCATCGTTGGCGAATCGGGCTGCGGTAAGTCGGTCACAGGCAAGTCTATCCTGGGATTGCTACCCAGCGCGGGCCGGATCAAAGAGGGAGAAATTCACTTCGATGGCGAGGATCTGCTCACCAAAAGCGAGGCCGAACTGCGCAAAATCCGCGGTCGACGCATCTCCATGATCTTCCAGGATCCCCATGCTGCACTTAACCCCGTTTTTACCATCGAACAGCAGATGATAGGTATCATGCAGCGTCACTCCAACCGCCCCAGGGCCGAACTGCGCGAACGAGCACTGCAGCTGCTGGACGATGTTGGCTTGCCCAATCCGCTACGTATTCTCAAGACCTACCCCCACGAACTCAGCGGCGGTATGCAGCAGCGGGCCATGATCGCTATTGCCCTCTCGCTAGATGCTGAGCTGTTGATTGCAGATGAGCCAACCACTGCGCTAGACGTTACGATTCAAGCTCAGATTCTAGAGTTGCTCAAACGGCTACGGGACGAACGTGGGTTAACCATCCTACTCATTACCCATGATATGGGCGTAGTTGCTGAGACGTGTGATGAGGTTGCTGTATTCTATGCTGGTCGCGTCGTGGAGCAGGGCAAGGTCGACAAGCTGTTTAAGAATCCACAGCACCCGTACACGCAGGGACTGCTAGCGGCATTGCCCCACGCCAACAGCCGCCATACCGATCTAAGCACCATTCCCGGCAGCGTACCAAGCGGTTTGGATCCTGTTGCCGGTTGCAGCTTTGCGGATCGGTGCGGGCACGTGATGGAGATTTGCGGGGAGCAGTCGCCGGGCGAGATCTCGGTCGGTAATGGCCAGCGCGTATTCTGCCATCTATATGGTGACTAACAAGAATTTTGACACTTATGAAACCTGATTACTTAGTTCACGAACTTAAATATCAAGAAGCTAGGACCAAGGGCTGGCCTGGTTGGGGTGGTCCTGAAAGAATGGCCGGAGAAGGGATTTGGCTTGACAGACTCTTTTCTTATGGTGGCGTGCCGTCATCGGGACGAGCACTGGAGCTAGGATGTGGTGAAGGCCATTACAGTCGGCTGCTCGCAGAGAAAGGGTATGAAGTCGTTGGGGTAGATGTTTCCGAGACTGCAATCCAGTGGGCTAAGGAGAAGACGACTGATACACGGTACGAAATTGAGTATTATCAGCTTGACCTCTCTAAACCCGGCATACTAGCTAGCGATTCCTTCGACTTAATCGCAGACGGCAACTGCTTGCACTGCATCATTGGTGAAGATCGGGAGAACTTTCTAGCCAACATACGTCGCTTGCTGGCTCCGAATGGACTTTTCTTCATCAGCACCTTACTGAGTCTCAACGACACTAACACGATCATTGATTTGAAGGGAATACCCTATCGCCATGTACCGAGCGAAACGAATTTGCGGATCGAACTAGACGAAGCAGGATTTGTCATTCGCAAGTTTGTGGCTCATCCTAGATGGAAAGGCTTCGGCCATGCGGATACCCGTCATGCCACTGTACACCTGACTAAAGACACCAGCAACCAATGAACGCTGATTCAATCATCACTAACGCTAAAGTCTACACCGTCGATCCAGGACAGCCTCATGCCGAGGCGGTTGCCATTAGCGGCAACCGGATTGCTGGCGTTGGTACAGAAGCTGAAATCGCTTCCCTACGCGGACCAAATACCGAGATAATCGATGGCCAGGGCAAAACCCTGCTGCCAGGCTTGATCGACAGCCATTTTCATCTCTATATGGGATCCATGGGGCTAGGCGCGCTCCAGCTTGAAGACGTAACGTCGCTGGCCGAATTGTCAGAACGGATTCGTCAATACGTAGCAGACCATCCAAACCAACTCTGGATCGAGGGGCAGGGCTTGGCCTATAACATTGTCGACAGCGGACAGCCTATAACCCGCCATCATTTGGACGCAATTTTGCCCGACAGACTTATCATATTGCGCTCTATTGATCTGCATACGGCGTGGGTCAATACGATAGTACTAGAACAGGCTGACATCTTTCATGGACGCGCGTTGCCGTCACCAGCCGAGGTTGTTATGGGAGTTGATGGGTTGGCGACGGGGCAGCTTAATGAGTCGGATGCCATGAGCATTGTAACGGACCTGATGCCTCAACCTAGCCATAGTGAGCGTCTGGATCTGCTGCGCCAAGGGCTAGCCCGTCTCGCCACGTTTGGCATTACCAGTATCCATAACATGTTTGGGGACAGCCATCAATTTGAACTCTATGCACAATTGGAAGAAGCGGGCGATCTCTCCTGCCGCCTTTACGTGCCATACCACTTCACGCCAGAGATGTCAGTCCATGCCATTGAGCGAGAGGCGATCCCGCTGCGGGCGGCTTATCAGAGTGACATGCTGCGCGGCGGTAGCATCAAGATTTTTATGGATGGCGTCATTGAATCATACACATCGCTTATGCTGGAGCCGTATGCCAATGGCTCCCACTCTCTCGGCGATGCCCTCTTTACAGCAGAGCAATTTAATGAGATTGCGGCACAGGCCGATCAACATGGCTTTCAGATAAAGGTACACGCCATTGGAGACGGCGCAATCCGACGCACCCTGGATGGTTTTGCCCATGCCCAGACAGTCAATGGCATGCGCGACAGCCGTCACCGCATAGAGCATATCGAGCTATTACATAACGACGACCTACCTCGCTTTACTGAGTCGGGCGTTCTGGCCTCCATGCAACCGCTCCATGCATCCCGGCCGGATATCGGCTATTACGAAAATTGGATGCACTGTGTGGGAGCAGAGCGGTATCATGCGGCCTTCCGCTGGCGCGATCTGCGCAACGTTGGTGTTCCCATCTGTTTGGGCAGCGATTGGCCCGTGGTGACCATGAATCCATACGCGGGTATGGAGGCAGCGGTCAATCAGCAGGCGTGGGGTCAAGGTTTAGTCAATCAGGCACTGACGCTGGAGGAAACTCTGACGGGCTATACGAGAGCTGGTGCCTACGCTGAATTCATGGAAGAACGCAAAGGGATGATTCGCTTGGGGATGCTGGCCGACTTGGTGCTGCTGGATGTAGATCTTTTTGCCATTGAGCCAACTGCGCTAAAGGAGGTGCGTCCGCTGATGACAATGTGTGATGGCAAGGTCGTCTACCAGCAGTAGTCGGTTCTATTCAAGCCCGAATCAACGTCACAGTTCGGCCAGCAGGAGTAATGGTAGATGCTGCGGTGGTGCGCTCGCTAATCTCTGGCTGGCCACTGCGCTGATCAAAGATGACAAGCCAGCCTGTTTCAACTTCGGTACCGTCATAATTTAAGTGATTGTAGCTCAGACCACTCATGTAGTCGTCAAGCTGCTTTAGACCGACATCCAGCGGTTCGGGACGACCGTCTCGCCAGACTTTCAGTTCCATGGCCATCTGGACTGTCTCTGGGCCACCTTCATAGCGGATGTAGAGGTCCATTTTACCAGAGCCGATGGCGTATTCGCGGTCGATAACACCCTCCCCGTTGACGACTCGGTGCAGAAATGCCATCATGACCGTGTGGGGTGCAATCTCATGGTAGGGCGCACTTTTGAGCAGCGGCTGGCCGTGCCGACGCCAAAAGACGAGGAAGGCGTTGATCAGCTTGTCGGGATTTAGGCTACCATTTGGGTTTAGCCAAGAGGGTGAAATTTGAGGCAGACTTGCCTCTGTATTCTCAGTCAATACACGAGGGATAATCTCTTTATAGATGGGGTTTGCTATCATAACCGTTCGACCATTTGTACGTTTTATCAATCCCAGGTCATCGACGTAATCGATATCATCTAGGGGTATGTTATCGAGCGCACGACCAGAAAGAATTGGCTCAATCACGCTACGAACACGCTTTGTTTGCAGCTTATCCGTAAGCTGATCGAGATGAACCTGCCGCCGCTGAATCAGAATTTCTTTGGCTTCATCAACATGGTAGCGCGTTACAGGGTTTTGTCTGTTCTTTTCCAGCTCTTCCACACAGACCTTAGCTAGCGAATTGACTAGCCAGGGTTGACCTTGGGAGAGAAAGAAGATGCGTTCCATCGCTTCTGGGGTAATCTCCTGGCCAGACTCATCTACGTGCTGATTGAGCAGAATCTTGACCTCGTCAGCCGTAAAGTTACGCAAGGTGATGGAACGAACGGCAATATTAAATGGACTGGGTGATTTGAGTCGTTGGGAACCGCCAGAGGCAACCCTGTAGTCACGTACATCTCTCAACCCGATGATGGCTAAGGATGACGGAAATCCCTTGGGGCGGCTGGCATAACCAGAGCGTAATTGGCGCAAGACAGAAATCAAGGTTTCATCTTCAAGGGCATCAATCTCATCCAGAAAGATAACCAGCGGACGTGGTGCCGCGAATGCCCATTCGTTCAGATAAGTGCCGATCAGTCCTCCGCCGTAGCCCTCTTCTGGAAACCAGACGGGTGGATGAAACTCAGAAGGTAGCTGGCTTCGAATCGTGATCCGCCAGTTAGTCAGGATGGCCTGCTCTGCCTTGAGGGTGTCGGTAAAGGCAGCACCTGTCTCCATTGAGACAACAATAGAGATATAGTCGCCACTGGCGGTTAACTCGTCGGCCAGCACTTGCATGGCGGTCGTCTTGCCAACTTGGCGCGGAGCATGAACGACAAAATAATTTTCTTGCCGGATAAGCTCGTCTATATCAAAAGCTTCTAGACGCCGGGTGGCGGGGAGCATATAATGTTTTGCTGGATTACAGGGACCACCTGTGTTGAAGAATTTCATTTTTTTATTATACCATATGCTGATTGAGTTTCCAGCTTGCAATATGTTAATTAGAAAGTAGACGCATGAGTAATCAGCCGTTGCTCCAAATTTATCAGCTAACCAAAGATTACGTCTCCTCTAAAGGGTTATTCCAGCGCAGCCAACAGCGGACCCGGGTGCTCGATTCTCTGGATCTGACCATCTATGAAGGCGAAACGTTGGGCATTGTGGGCGAATCAGGCTGTGGTAAATCTACCTTAGCCAATACGCTACTCCGCCTCATTCCGGCCACATCGGGTGAAGTACACTATAATGGTCAAGACATCCTAGTCAGTGACACAAACCAATTGCGCATGCTCAGGCGAGAGATGCAGATCGTCTTCCAGAATCCATTTTCATCCCTCAACCCGCGCATGGCCGTCCAGGCGCTGGTAGGGGAGCCAATTATCACCCACACCAAGTTACGGGGAGATAGCCTACGTCAACGTGTTGCCGAATTGCTGCAAGAGGTAGGGCTGAGTTCAGAGCACTTAGATCGACACCCTCATGAGTTGAGCGGTGGGCAAGCCCAACGGGTTGTGTTGGCACGGGCACTGGCGCTCAATCCCAAATTTCTGATTCTGGATGAACCCACATCGGCTTTGGACGTGTCGGTGCAAGCCCAAATTATTAATTTGCTGGTACGGCTGCAAAAAGAGAATGAGCTAACCTATCTCTTCATCTCTCACGATTTGGGGGTGGTTCAGCATATCAGTGATAGAATTGGGGTGATGTACCTGGGTGAGATTGTGGAACTAGGTTCCAGCGAGGCCATCTTTCAGGCACCTCAACATCCCTATACCCAAGCGCTCTTATCGGCCACACCCATTCCTGATCCAGAGAGCAAGCGCCAACGGATCATCTTGGAAGGCAACGTGCCCAGTCCATCCGATCCGCCGTCTGGGTGCCGCTTTCATACCCGCTGCCCAATAGCAATAGACCAGTGTCGTAACGAAGTACCTACCATTCATCATATTTCTAGCCAGCAATGGGCACGCTGCCATCTGCTGGACTAATTTTACAAGGATACCCACATGTCAGAAGAGATGAACGCTCAAGATGAAGCATTAGATGAAACTTCAGATACCCAAATCAGGCGCGGGGAAGGCTGGAGAACACCCCGGGATACATCCAACGATCCCTCGCGTGAGGCTGGACCAATTGAGCTAAACCGTTATTCCAGCACTATGGCATTTTCAGGGCTAGGCACTTTTATGGGCGTTCCCGTCTGCTTGACCCAGGATGATTTGAAAGCGGGTGGGGTGGACGCCGCAGTTGTCGGCGCGCCGATTGATATGGGGACGGCCATGCGCGGTGCCGCCTATGGTCCGCGCTACATCCGTATGGACGAGCGTATCCTGCCTAATTCACCCGAGTATCTGCAAAATCCCGACACGCGCATCAAGCCATTCGATACGCTCAAGGTAGTGGACTATGGCGATGCGCCTGTGAATCCGCTTGATTATCATGAGTCACTCAAGGAAGTTCGCAATACCGTGCGCGAGGTGGCAGAGACGGGTGCCATGCCCATTGTACTTGGTGGAGATCATGGTATTCTTTGGCCTGATGCAGCAGCAATGGCTGACGTTTATGGCCCGGGTAAGGTAGGCGTAATCCATCTAGATAAACATGCTGACTGCGCCAATACCTCCTACGGCCACCTCATCTCCCATGGGACGCCCATTCGCCGCTTGATTGATGATGAGCACATCCCGGCCAAGAACTTTGTTCAGATCGGCTTGTATTCGTACGTTATGCCCGACGATGAGCTATTTGACTGGATGAATGAGAAAGGGATGCGCTCTCATTACCTAGCCGAAATCGACCGCATTGGTTTTGATGCCGTCTTGGAGAAGGCCATCGATGAAGCATTAGACGGTCCCGAATACATTTTTCTTTCGTTAGATATCGATGTACTCGATCCGGCTTTCGCCCCTGGTACTGGCACGCCTGAGGCTGGCGGATTGACGCCGCGGGAGCTGCTGCCCGCCATGCGTCGACTCTGCCATGAAACGCCAGTCGTTGGCATGGAAGTGGTGGAGGTTGCTCCCTTCTTGGATCCTGGATATACGACAGCCATGTATGCCCGCAAGTCCATTTTAGAGGCGCTGACTGGGGTAGCACAAAGAAAGTTGGGGTTACCGACACCCAATTATCTGCATCCGAAGGTGGCGGGATTAGAGTAGGAGTGAAGAGTCAAATCATATCACAAATTGCTATCCCATCAACGGCTACCGTACCAACAGCTATTTTGTTGGTTGGCTACGGCAATCAAGGTGCAGAACAGTTCAACAATTTTCAACAATTGGCAGAACGTCTCGCCAGCTGTCTTAGCCAAACCGTTATTCCTTGTCCGCTAGATCGCCCCGGCAATCCGGTTCTGGATGGCATCCGCGCTGGCCTGCAGCTAGGTGCCGTCAAATTTGTGGTGCTTCCCCTACTCCTAAGCCCTGCTGAATATCAGGAAAACGCCTTAGCCGAGGCCATCACGTGGGCTTCTCGGCGCTGGTCGTTTCTTAGCTTTCACGTTAGCCCGCCGCTAGATATGTGGATGTGGACAAGTTTATTTACTGCTACGCTGAATACTGTGCTGAATACCCACTTGGTTAATTTATCCAAAACAGGTGTTGTTTTGGCTGGCCTTGTTCGCCACGACGGAGAGGCACAGATAGAAATTGATGGAGATGTAGCCAAGCTAGGCAGAATGCTCCAGATCCAGAATAAGATCCCTAGAGTCGAGATTGTTTGCATGAACAGTGAACCACCCAATCTCAATGATCCTGTTCGTCACTGTCAATTAGCCGATGTCAACCAAATCGTGGTCGTTCCAGCGTTCCTCTTTGGCGGTAAACCCCTTGACGCGTTAACTCAGGAAATTGCCGAAATTGCTGGCAGCACCTCAACGCCGATGTCGCTAACGGCCACATTAGATATAGAGCCAGCCTTTCTCGATGCACTGGTCGCCCAGTATGAAGCCGCACTGGCGGACGATAGTCTACTCCCTGTCTCCTGGGATGAAGTGCGCCGTCAAGTGGAAGCCAGCAATTCCGAGCATCGCCCACCACCGATGGGTATTGGAGGGATTCCGCTTGGAGCAGATAGTCCCGCGGATGAAGCCCAGTTCCAAGATCTGACCAGTCGCATCAATCAGATCCTTCCACCCCGCTATCAACAGATGAACCAAAACGGTGAGGTCGTAAGCGCCGCGCCCATGGCCTCTGCCGAGCTACAATTTGATGCGGATGGTTCCGTAGCCTGGGACCAGATGTGGGGATTGGATGATCCAGATAGCCCCTTTTGTGAGTTGGCCTTAGCAGGTGGCCCACCCCACCGCGGAGATCTTCTGGAGCCAGTAGCTGCGGCTGAGTGCGAAGCGTCCTCTGGAAAATACGCAGCAGTATTGGCCGAATTAAAGCGAGGAATCGAGTTGGTAGCTGGCCTGAGCACCGTCGCATCCGAAAGTTTTGGCTGGATCGGCGTGCAGTGTGAGAGCAATGAGATGGCCATTTGGCTACTGCGAGCTATCATCGTAGAGAATGTGATGGTAAGACGAGAGGGCGACATACTCTATTTGCCCGCAGGTCCAGCGTTTACACTAGCAGGAGAGATCAAGAATGTAGTGACAGTAGTGGCCAAAACAGTCCATTATTGGCGAGAGCATAGCCAAATGAGCATGATTCGTGAAGCGTGATTCGTGGATCTGAGGAGAAAATGCTTTTACTTTGCCTGCTCTAACCACCCTCTTAATCCTGCCCACGCCCACTCTACATCGTCGACCAAACCATATTCTGGTGCATAGAGAATATCATGCAGATAGACGAAGACCGAACGATGACGGAGTTTTTCTACCAGCGCTTGCGGCTCAGGATGCCCATAGGAACGTGCGCATTCAGCCGCAAAGTCAGCGCCAAATTCCAGATAGAAATCGCTAAAGTCATCATCAGGATCGCCCAAGCTAGCGCCATCAAAATCGAGTATGCCGGTGACCATACCATTCTGGGTCAAGAGGTGGTCGTTGTGAAGATCTGCGTGGATTAGGGTAGGCCGGAAGGTGAAATTACTGCTTTCATCCAAATAGGTTTGCATTGTCGTACGTAACCGCGCGGAATCCGCTGGTGCTAAGTCCGGCAATACCTGAACCTGGGCCTGCTCATATATGTGGTCCAGCTCAATTTTTGAATCTTCGTTGGGTAGGATAGAGCGGAGGGTATCATCTGGTTTCAAGTCATGGAGCATGCGTAAAAAGTGGGCTAGGGTCTCGGCGGCGGCCGACCTTTGAGTTTTGGATAGAGTGTCCATGTCAATTGGCTCACCAGGGATTAGGCTGTAAATGGTGTAGCCGAAGGGCCAGCCTGCCGACTTTGGGTGCTGGGCCAATGGGATGGGAACAGCAAGCGGCAGACGAGGATGGACAAATTCGAGAACTGCAAACTGCTTGGCCAGCTCACCCCAGCCATCAGCGCGTTTGGAGAGCTTAATCACCATGCTTTCACTGATGCGATATGCCCACGCACCCCAGCCTTCGCCAAGAAGAGTGATATTGTCCATTTCTATATCGGGGTTTTCCACTTGAATGCGAGACCATATTGGTTTTGTCACGATTTTGACCTTGTTTCCTATAGCCTGTATCAATAGCAGTCTATTTAGCGGACACAGAATTCACTCTGTGGGCTGGCCGTTCTCTCGCATCACTCGAATAACTTTCCCCAAAGCCAGTATGTTGCTGCCTTGAGCGAAGATGACAGCCATTAGGAATCCCCATCCAAACAAGAACGTTCCCACCGTACAGACGACACCCGGAATGATGCTTGCTCTATAGTAGGTACGCAAGTCGTTAGCGTATTTTTCGACGACAGCAAAGATCTCGACCAATTGGGTGAGCTCGCCCTGCATTAAGATAATGTGGGCTGTATCGGTTGCAATAGCTGTGGCACCTGCAATAGAGACTGAAACATTGGCTTGTTTTAAGGCAATCGAATCATTAATCCCATCGCCCACAAAACAGACGGAACGTCCTTCCTTTTGCAGCGTCTCAACAAGGGCAGCCTTATCTGCCGGCAATACTTGGGAAAAGTAATTTGAGATTCCCAATTCATCAGCCAAAACCCGAGTTGGTGCTTCATAATCACCAGAGATAATATAGAGGTCCATCCCTAACTCACGTAGAGCTGTCAGCGTGCCTTTTGCTTCGGGACGGATGGTGCTACGAAGTTCCAACAGACCTACAAGTTGGCCGTCGATGGAAACCATCACCACAGTGAAGCCCTGTTCATGCGCGACCGCTTCTACGTTTGCGGCATCTTCCGGGATAGCGATCCCTTCTGACTGCATGAAATGCCGACTACCAACATGGACCAACTTTCCTGCAAAATCGGCTTTGATTCCGTTTCCTAGCGTATAATGTGCATCATCTACCCCAAACAACGAGAGTCCCTGTTGGTGAGCTGCTTCTAAAATTGCCTTAGCAATTGGATGGGTTTGATGCTGCTCCGCGCTGGCTACGTAGCGCAGTAGCGCATCTCGCTCCATGCCATTAAAGAGATAAATCTCAGCAAGATGCGGTTGTTCCAATGTCAGTGTTCCGGTCTTATCAAAGACAATCGTATCGACGTCCCGTAGCAGGTCCAACGAGCGACCATCCTTGATTAGCACACCATTTTGCACGGCAACATGAAGATAGGTCAGCATGTTCAATGGTCCAAAAAACATCATTCTGTAGCCAGGAATATTCCACAACACAGCCAATGCGCCACTTATTCCCGCAAAGGGAAGCGCCAAGCCACTGAGAAGAAGCGTTGGAGGGGTTAGCTTATCGACAAAGGCGATGGCATCAGACTGAATATTCATACGGTAATCAGTCGTCTGATTGAGTGTACTTCCTATTTGCGCGGCCAATGTCTCTGTACCCGCTTTCTCGACTTGAATAAAAATTTTGCCCGAAAGTACAACTGTGGCGGCAAAGACCGAATCCCCAGCGCTTTTCTCCGCAGGTTGTGATTCACCTGTCAGTCGATGTTGATCAACCAATCCCCCACCCGCAATTAGCCTGCCATCGATGGGGATCATCTGGCCCGCATTGACGACCACAATATCATCTGGCTTGATTTTTTCAAACGGAATTTCAATCTCCAGATCATCATGTAAGATCCAGACGTGCCGCGGCTGGTCACCGAACAGTTGGATCAAGCGAAGCATAGAGTGATCTTCGGTATTGGTCATCATGAGGCGGGTAATGGCGACAAACCAATTGGCAATAGCGGCAGTAACAACAAAGCCTCCGAGCAATGCACCACTTAATATGATCGAATCCAAAACGTTGACAGTCAACCGACGTTCTTGTACCAGTGCTTTGTACGCGGCTTCGTAGTAGCTAGTCAAGCAGTAGAGTTGACAAACGGCACTGAATAGAATTAATGCTGGCACGGTCATAACAGCGCCGCCAATAGCAGCCATCAACCCGACAGACATGATTCCTACATTGCGCTGAATCTGCTTCGTCTCGGCATTTGATTCGGGCAACGCAGGGGTGATGGGGGACTCTCTTTTTATCAGGGGGGCAAAGATAGTTTTGCGCAGATCAAAGTAAAATAGCTCTGAAAGACCAAAGGTTGCTTGGTTTGCTGAACTTTCCTGACTATGGGACAGGGCATCAACAAGCCGTCTAGGACGCCTTCCTCTGATGACATTTTCCGTCGGCATATAGCGTCGTCTGAGCTTCAAATTCACAATTGTAGCGTCCTTACATGAGCTTGGTTTTTATACCTTCCTATACCAGTACGCGTTGGTTTGGTCATCATGCTATATCCCGTTCCCCGAGCTTAAGATGAGTGATCACTTGCTGGGCAACCTCTACTACTGGCAGAGAGCCATCGATAATCAAGTCACTCAGCGGCTTGACCTGATTTGCTAATGCTAGATAGGCTTCGCGCGCCCAGTCTAGATAAGCGGTCGTCATACCATCAATTTGGGCGAGCGTTTCTCCGGCATCCATCCGCTTGACCTCATCCTGCTTCCTGCCGAAATAATCGCGTTGAATTCGGCGGGCCATGGCAATATCTAAAGGCGTATCGATGTACACCATCAAGTCTATATAGGGACGCAATCTGTCATTGGCCCGACCTATCGCTGCATCCAAAAAGACCAACGGCTGCGGTGCCAGAATGTTTCCATTAGCCACCGATTGGATAGCCTGACCTTGCCGCAATCGCTCCAAATCGCGGATTAATCCTGGCATTTGCCATGCATTATAATCCGCTCCATCAAGAATCCTTTGACGCAAACTCTCTGGATGGACATTGGCTCCTTCGGCTAGATCATCATATTCATCAAAGTATAAGGCAATAGAGGTAGAAGCCATCTGGGCCAATTTTTGTACCACAACCGTCTTCCCACCCCCAGATGGGGCACTAAGACAAGTGATAAAGCAAGGTTGCTTGTCTTTCATGATGACCGTACGTCCTAAAGTTGGCCCCTGTGTCCGCCAACAATGGCCTCGCATAAATCCATTGTCTGCACTGCATCGCCTACCGTACTCCAAGGTTCAGTATCGTTGAGGATACAGTCAACAAAGTGACCTGTTTCATTAAAGTCAGCACCCCCCACACTCTCCAGATCAAGTGGCGTTTCGACCAACTTGCCGTCCAAATAGAGGGTCACTTGCGGTGAGCGGGTTAGCTCAAAATAGGCTGACATATCCTCTGCGTGAACCTCCGCGCTTTGGATGCGATAGCCAACGCCAAAGTGGCTCATCATGACACCCTTGGCACCATTTTCAAAGTCAATCAGCGCATTGTAGCGGGGCGTATCCGAACGCTCTCCGCACCAGGATTGGGCGTAGACTTGGCTGGCCGCAACGGCTTCTGTTGGTGTGCGCCCCGCCATCCAGCGCAACAGGTCGACGTGATGAATGGCATCCGACGTCAGCTCTGGTGGCACGACTTCTCGTCGCGCGGCATCCATACCGGAAGGTGGCTTGTGGTAGTTGGCTGCGACCTGAACGGCTCCACCTCTTTCCTGTAACAGCTTTCGGACAGCCAGGATCTGGGGGAAATAGCGCCGATTAAAGGAGACAATGGCTTTTGCTTTGCTGGCATTTGCGGCCACCAACATTTCTCGGGTATCGGCCGCAGTCATGCCAGGGGCTTTTTCAATCGATGTATGCAAATCGCGTCCCAGACATTCCTGCACAATGGGCAGTTGGTGGCCAGCCAGGGTGACCACGTAGACGAGGTCTAATGACATTTCGTCTAACATCTGCTCATAATTGTCAAAGGTGGCGTCTGGGGAGAAATTTGCTTCCGCTTGAGCAAGTCGAGAGGGGTCAATATCCGCAACCGCGGCCAAATGTAGACGTGGTTCAGCTTGAATCATGCGTAGGTGGCTTTGAGCATGGCCGCCGCAGCCGATGACTGCAACCTTTAATAAGTCCATTGGGTTCTCCTATTTGGATGAGATTGTTATAATGCTTGCCGAATCACAACTGGGCCCAAAAGGCCTGAGGGCCTTTGCATCCCCTCGTATCGGTTTTCAATAGAGTTGGTTACTCGGACCCGAATCTGATTTACGCCCTCTTGCAGAGCTTGGTCAATACGCCAAACGTGGGGTGACCAGGCACATAGCCCGAGCGACTCTCCGTTGATCCACAACTCAGCAATTTCGCCAACTTGCCCCAAATCTAAAAAGAGAGGTTGGCTGGCCAACGGGCTTGGCAGGGTAATTGAGGTGGTAAAGTGAATGTTCCCGGCAAACAGCTCCCAGCCTGAAATCTGTGCCCAGTCACCAGGGCAGGGCAGTGAGACATCTTCGCCTGTAGCATCTTGTGCCTGCCAGGACGCATTGACTTCCAGTGCAACTTGGCCAGGAAGTGGCGGATAACTAAGCCCCATTTCGGGCTGGCGCTGGGAATCGACGACAAGAATCAGTCCTTGCCGTCGTTCAAGCCGCAAGTGGGTATGGGTGCGCTCGTTCATTTGTTCGCTGGGCCAGGAAATGGTTTGACCGGCTAGCGGATCCCAGCATTCCACTGCGCCGATTGCCCTGAGCGTCAGTGGACCATCGATAGGCTCTTCACCTTCATTGGTGAAAAAGTAGAAGTCTTTTCCCGCCTTGGCGTAGTGAATGGCGCGCAGATTGGGATGAGTGGGCCAATCAACATCTTGCCCTAAGGTGGCATCCAGCGTTTCAACCAATGAATCCGAATCCCAAGTCGTTAGCAGGGAGCCACCGCTTTCAGCAAAGGCTGCCAACCTGGGATGCACATCCTGGTTTGGCGGATCACAGACGACCGCGCGAAAACGCTGGTTCCCAACAATCAGACTCTCCCCTTCAATATATGCTTGCGCCAAAGCAATTTCGTCAATGTACACGAAATCAATCTGTCGTTCAGTCAACAGCTTCGCCGCGGACCAAGCCGCAGCATTTCCATCGGTCAGGATGGCAACGTCACAAATTAGCTCGCCATCACTTAGTAGCCAACAGATACGGCGGGCATAGTCACCCAGATGTTGAAAATCAGGCCACCAGACGTTGTGGATACCGATATCTGGCTCGCTCTCGTAGGCTCGGCGTCCACGGACTGAGTAGAAGAAGGCATGGGGAATAATCAAATTGGTGCCTCGTACCAAATGCCAATCCAGCAGCCACTTGGCTTCGTCCAGGGTCATTTGCCAACCATAGGCACCGTAGACCTCAGTCACATTGCGGCGGCTGCCTTGTAGTGTGGCTGCGCTGCTGGCTACCTTGGGCGCACAGGCGTGAGGGCCTGTCATGGAAGAATCTGACCCAGGTGTGACCCAACGCCAGACCATATCCTGTCCCGGCCACTGGAATTTACGCAGCGCGCCAAAGTCATTGCTAGCATCCGGGTGTCCCGTTAAGGCCAATCCATTGGCCGCGCACCAATCACTTTGAGCCGCATAAAAGACACGCTCTAGCCGGACATGAACCGCGTGCTCATAATGCTGGCGGAAGGCTTCGGTCTGAGGCCCACAATCAAGCCAGAGTGCAGGTAGCCAGCGGCGTACGTCATCGTCCCATCCCTGTTGGACGTCATCCAAAAAGCCCAGTGTAAAGGGCCACGGCTTGCCAGGACGAGTGGAACCATTTTTTTCTTCCGGTTTTCCCCCTAACTTACCCTGGCGAAGGGCACGGCGACCAAAGACCATTGGCTCGTCAGTAAAGAGCGAGGTCACCGTCGTGCCAAAGTGTGCCGCAAGATGGTTGGCATATTGTTCATGGGTGTGGCGGATAAAACAGGCCACCGCATCAGGATTCAGAATATCCCCAGCTGCGGGAGCCGTAGCGTGGTTGTCCTCTTCATCGGCATGGACGCCACGGATGGTGCCACCACTAAAGACGTGCCAAAACGCCAGCAGACGCCAGTTGCCCTCCGGCACATCATACTGAACCAGTTCCGAATGGTGAATGTCCAGCAACGTCATGCTATCTGGATCCAGCACATCTGGGGCTACCTCTTTGGCTAGAACCACACATACCAGTTCATCATTGAGCGCTCGCCCAGGATTGGGATGCCAGAAGCCCTTGGCCGGGCCTTGGACCGTCTTGCCATGAGCAATCAGGCAGCGGGCTGCATAGCTTGGATCCTCGGCCACCACCCGCCCTTGGGCTGAGCCAGATGGATACGATCCTTCATCATAGAGAATGACCATCATCCCCAAACGGGCGCATTCTTCGACTACGGCTCGTACCAGCCGAAAAAACTCCTCGGTCAGATAGCCCACTCGACGCGACAGACCAATACGAGGATGAATTAAGACGCCACCGAACCCCTTGGCGTACATCTCGTTGACTTGGCGCAATAGTTCTTCTTCGGTCAGGTCATCATTCCAAAACCAGAAGGGGACCATGCCGAATTCGCGGGGTGGGTTGATAAATTGGTGGTGGAGATCGTTTGTATCCATATTTATATTGCGGTTGGCCATAGATGAGAATAATTCGATATTGTTTTAGTAAGGTAGATTATCCTCATCTATGACAGAGCTAAGTATATCGTGTTCGTAAAATAGAAACCGTTGTTTTCATGGAGCGATTTTATCAAAGTACGGAGTATGGATGATCATATCACATCAATGCAAACTTTGCAGCTTGAAAGTTCGATTTCAACCCATCTTGCACTATACTTGCCTCCATAGGCCCTTGTACTATTTGAGACGATTCTTTTACCTATACTTAGCTCCGTTTGAAAACCGTAGTTTGGTTAACCTTGTAGAACAAAAGAAGACTACGGTTTTCAAATCGACCGCAGTACAACATCCTTGGAGATCCCTATGCCCCACATTTCTTTTGGCCTTAAAACGGCCCCTCAACATGTAACGTATGAAGAGATGCTCCCACTTTGGAAAGCGGCTGATGCCGAACCGGCTTTTGAACATTTCTGGCTCTTTGACCATTATGCACCAATTTTCAGCGATTTAGATGGTCCCTGTCTGGAAGGGTGGACGCTACTTGCTGCCCTTGCAACTCAAACGGAACGCATTCGCATTGGTCTGATGGTCACGGGCAACACATACCGCCACCCGGCTGTGCTGGCCAGCATTGCCATCACCACTGACATCATCTCCAACGGACGACTTGAATTTGGCATCGGTGCGGGTTGGAATGAGTATGAGCACACTAGCATGGGGCTAGATCTCTACAAACCAGGGGAACGAATCCGCCGTCTAGATGAAGCCTGTCAGATTTACAAGTTGCTCTGCACCCAACATCTCACCGATTTTGATGGTCGCTACTACCAACTGAAGGAAGCTCGCCGCGAACCCAAGCCAATCCAGAAACCATACCCACCGATTATGATTGGCGGAAGTGGCGAAAAGCTCACGCTGCGGGTGGTTGCCAAACATGCCAACGCCTGGAACTTCGTGGCAGGACCAGTAGAGGAGTATCAGCGCAAAGCTGGCATTCTAGCCGAGCATTGTGAAGCAGTTGGGCGTGATCCATCCACCATTGTCCATTCAACCCAAGTGCGCGTCGACTATAGCAATTTGAACAGTGCGTTGGAAAGAACCCAGGAATTTGTGGATGCGGGAGCTGCTCACTTTGTCTATACGCTGACGCCGCCCTATCCTGATGGGGTTGTACAACAAGTTGCCCAAGAAGTAGTCAAGAAAGTAAAAGTCTAATATAAACACTGACATTGCATTGTAAAGGCGTTGAGTTTGCACTGCAATATCAAAATGTTGCTTTGCAGCGACATTAGTTTGGTTCGTTGATTTACTGCCAAATGCCGCTTTGATAAGCTAGATAGGGGTAGAACGGCTGAGCAAATGAGTAGATGCCAATCACCGAAGTCAAGCCGAGCCTGGTCAGACGGAAGAGCGTTGCCATAAACCCATGGATTTTGTCTTCGCTCCCAAAACGATACGTATCGATAGAGCGTCGCCTGCTTAGTTCGTTAGCCATTTTTTCACCTCCATTTTACAAAACAAACTCCGTAGTTAATTGCAGGGTTAGCTGATGACAGTATACACCCTGTAATTAACTACGGAGTCAAGAGGCGGATATTAGCGTTCCGTTTGTCTATCTGTAGCTGGCAAAAATGCCACTCAGACCTGCCTCATCATAAGCCACAACGTCATAGGGATGTGCATCGTAGCCTTCAACCTCCATTCCAGGTGACCCGATAGGCATCCCTGGCACGGCTAATCCACTTATGTTCGGTCGTTTTGTAAGCAGTTGAGCAACAGACTCAGCCGGAACGTGTCCCTCAATCACGTAGCCATCCACAACTGCTGTGTGGCACGAGTGGAGATTAGACGGCACGTCTTGCTCATCCTTCACAACGGTCATGTCGTCCATATCATGAGCCTCTACGGTAAAGCCAGCCTCTTCCATATGCTCAACCCACTTTTGGCAGCATCCGCAGGTGGGCGATTTGTAGACCGTGACGGTATGTACTGTCGGATCATCCACAGCACCCTGATCACCATCGTCGTGATGCTCGGAGGCGTCTTCACCCTCGTGATTGCTATCCTCGGCATGGCCATCTTCGGTGTGATCCTCATCCTTTGCATGTCCGTCACCATCGGCATGATCAGTCGCATGATCGCCGTGGTCGGCTAACTGGGCTTTAAACCAGAGATGAATGGCCTCAACAAGGTCGGCGTCGTCGCTGGCGTAGACGATCTGAGCGCCATCCGAGAGTTCGCTATATTCGATGTTTACTTGGTCCGCTCCCGCAGCAAGGGCCGTCAGTCCGGGCATATCCTCCCCGTGAATGCGAGCGGGGTCGCTAAAATCACCGCTGGCAAATCGGTCTGCTTCCTCGGAAAGATGGCTGCGGATCAGTTCGATCTGCTCAGAATCTTCGGCGTCTTTGGCGACCACTTGCTGAAGCCCTCCATTGTCCATTGTCTCGAAGACGTGGATAGTCTTCTCCAAATCAAAGGGCATAACCATTGCCCCAGCTTCGGCAACTTCTTGCTGGCGGTTGTCGTCTGCGTGAGCATCTTCATCGTCAGCATGATGGCCGTCAGAATCGTCGTGGCCATCTTCGACATCTGCGTGAGCATCTTCGCCATCAGCATGATGATCGTCAGAATCATCGTGGTCATCTTCGTCGTCAGCGTGATGACCGTCAGAATCATCGTGGGCACCACCAGTGGCGTGTTGCAAAGCAGGAAGCATTGGCTCGGCCGCATAACCACCGCCATAGAAAATCAGCCCTGCCACGGCAGCGGTAACAAGGCCACCCGCAATATTTCGCCCTAGCTTAGGTTCATCTTGCTCTTCTCCATCTTGGTCCGTCCAGGTATTCATAAAGAAAACTAGTGCAAAGAAAGCAATAACTTCGGCAGCTTTGCTTAAGATCATCCAGATGTCGACCGGCTCGGCCATCTCTGAGAATGGAGGTGTCCAGACTTGGGTCAGCAGCCAAAGAACCACCAAACCACCACTGAGGGCAACACCTGTATAGTAGATGGTGCGGTTGGTGCGCACAAAGGCGGCAATGGCCCAAACAACCTGGGCAGTGCCTGAAAGGGCAAAAAAGATGCCGTGGGCGGGTGCATGGCTGTAGTGGTTTGGTGATATATAGAGATGGATAATACCCGCTATGGCGAGGGCTAGAACGGCAATTTGTTTCATTTTTTTCCTTCTTACTTTGTCTACGTACTACTTATGGATTGCTTACTTGTGTACAATCACCAAGGTCCCAGGGTTATCATCTGTTGACTTATACCAGACCGTCTCTTGATCCCACGTCGGTCCTGCCCAGTCAAAGAGCCATTTGGCATCGGCATTGGTCATGTTGATGCAGCCGTGACTCTTGGGCACCCCAAAGTCACTGTGCCAGTAGGTGCTGTGAAAGGCATATTCGCTGTAAAAGTATTGCACCCACTTGACCCCGGGCAGGAAAAAGTCGGCACCAGACATAGTCTGCTCCGAGACCTTCATACGGATACGGAACTCGCCTGTGACGGTCTGATAGATGGGCAAGCCGGTTGAGACCACAAAGGCGCGCAGCGGGCTTTCTCCCTGATAGGCGATCACCTGTTGATTACCGAGATCCACTCGAATCCATCGTTCGTTTGGAACAACGTCGGGCATGATAAAGGAATCCGAAGATTGGATTAGCCCCAGGTCAATAGCCGTCGAGCGCAGATCCATGTCGTCTGGGTTGCTGAGGATGTCTAAGCCACTGCCGATGGGGCTGGAACCATAGCCATACCCCGTCCAGCCGGCTAGATTGAATTCGTTGCCTCATTCAAATTCCTCTCTTATTCGTTTCACTACTTGTAATGCTTACTTCTTACTACTAAATTCTTCAATTTTCTGACGCAGAATCGCTTCTGATGTTTGCCCAGAAAACGACCACAACGCCTTCCCGTCTACGTCAACAATGACATAGCTTGGATGTCCACGCAGTCCGTATATGTCTAACAAGTCGCTTCCACTCTCGGTTGCCGCATCGATGGCGTCAAAGGTCATCTGGTCTTCGTGGCTTGCTTGTAGCCCATTCACGATGGGCTGCATCTCTGCTCAGGGCGGTCAATTATCGGTATAGAAGAGAATGAATGTATTTTGACCACGAGCAGCACCAATTGGCTCCGGTAGATCGGTCTGACTGCTGGGACTGTTGCATCCAATCAATGTGATTAGTACTGTGAGGCACAGACTTAACTGGAAAATGGGCAAAAGATATCGTTTCAACTTATCCTCCAGATCGCTGAGAGACCTCTGTGGAACTTGCGCTCCTCTTCTCCCCAGAAGGTCTTGATGTATTCTAGCGAGGCTTCCATCTCTTCTTGGGAGAGGATCTCCTGATAGCCCTTCATGGTGCTCCCCTCAACTGGAACGCCATGGGCAATAATCTCCATGAGAAGCGAATCTCGATGATGCCAGGTGTGGCCCGTGCTATCATGAGGTGGCGCAGGACGAACGCCATTTTCATCTGCTTCTTTCCAGTTAGGCTGCCCTTCACCTTGAAGTCCGTGGCAGCTTGCGCAGTTGGCATCATAAACTTCTTTTCCAAGAACCAATATCGATGAATCGACATTGCCGCTTTGCTGCAATGGTGCGTTTATAGTAGCGCATCCTGCTATCAGCAGGTATCCGATAAGAAGGGCAATGTAAGCCCATTGCTTCAAACCCAGGTGCCTTGTCAATTGTCTTAGTATCCTTTCATGAATTCGATATAGCCTTATCTTCCTCGGAAAAATTGTAGAAAAACTAAATTCAAAATACAACTTTCTACCTAAAATCGCCCTATTAAGCTGCCGTAAGAGCAAATTGTGTCTGAAATCCAACGGCTCTGTTGGATTTCAGACACTTACACTCAGAGCAATCGGGATTTAGCCACACATATTTGAAATATTCAGAGATTGATTGCATTCTACGTAGGCCCGTGTTACTATCTGCCTTATCATGAACCCAACCGGATCAATGTTATCTAAATTAATACCATCAGCAGTCACACCAACTCTTGCTCTAAAAGATGAGGCTGTTAGCTACCCACCGCATGGCTTTGAACAGAGCCGATGGCGCAAGTCAATCATAATCATAGCGCTTAGCTTGGTCATTATTGATATTTTGCACTATTCAACTGCGCCAGGAATTAGTCAACTGCATTCAGTATATCGGTATTTCTACTTCCTGCCGATTGCTTATGCCGCACTACGATTTGGGTTGTGGGGTGGGTTAATCGCAACCATTTCGGCAACTTTAGTCTTTATTCCTCATATCGTCATGCGCTGGCAGGATCATCCAGTCGATACGCTTAATGATACTTTGGTTGTGGTTGTGCTATTTGGAGTCGCTGTGCTCACGGGCAGAATTGCGGACCAGATGCGGGATGCCCAGGCAAAGCAGGCTGCAATTGCCGAAGATCTAGTCAGGTCTTATCATCAATTGGAGAATCAGGGAGCAGAGCTCAGACAAGCTGAACGGTTGGTTTCCCTGGGGACATTAGCAGGTGGATTGGCCCATCAAATTCGCAACCCCGTTGGTATCATTCGGGCCAGTTCTCAGCTATTGGGTGATTCGCCAGACGGTGAGAACGGGGAAATTGCCAAAGTGATTCAATCTGAAGCAGACCGCATTGAACAGTTGGTTAGCCGTCTACTCAACTATGCTGGAGAGCAGACCGTCAAACGTACGGAAACGAATATAGGTAATCTCCTTGCGTCGGTGCAGCAGCGAGTAAATTTTCCTGCCGAACCAGTAAGCATCAATGTTATGATTCAATGCCCCAAAGAAGTTTCAACTTGGTCTTTAGATTGCGACCAAATGGAGCAGGCTTTGGTCAACCTCTGTATGAATGCGGTGCAAGCTATTGATGAATCGCCACAAGCCAAGCCGAGCAATGAAATTCATTTACAGGCTCAGTTGACAAGTAGCCCTGACCCAACCCTTGAAATTATAGTTTCAGATAATGGACCAGGCATCCCAGCAGAAATATTAACCCAGATATTTGACCCTTTCTTTTCAACCAAAGAAAGCGGAACCGGACTTGGTCTCAGTGTGGTACAGCGCATCGTCGAAGATCACGGTGGGGCTATTCATATTGACTCTCGGCAATCTTGCGTCGCATCCAGTGGAACTACCTTTACCATCCAGCTCCCTTGCCCATCGGCTAATCATCAACAATTCCACAATTCACCGATTCATTGCTAGGCCCTCCCCTATGGCACGAACCATTCTCGTCATCGATGACGAAAGCAATTTACGCTGGGTATTGGAAAAAGCACTCCACAAGGCTGGATACGACGTGGTGACGGCTAGCCGAGGCGACGAAGGTCTGCGTCAATTTGCGCGTCATCCCATCGATTTGGTGTTGCTTGATTTAAAAATGCCTGGTATGGATGGGCTGACCGTTCTGCGAGAGCTGCGTCAGCGGAATCGAACGACGCCCATTTTTCTCCTCACTGCATACGCGACTGTACCCACTGCGGTTGAAGCCCTTAAAATCGGTGCGACTGATTATGTCCGCAAACCGTTCGACCTAGAAGATTTACAAACCAAAATTAGCTATGTGCTGCACATTGTTCATAATGAGGCTCTTGATTCAACACACAATACCTCAAATAGCAGTGAACAAATTATTGGCATTTCATCGACCATTCGTCAAGTAAGGGATACGGTCACTGCCGTTGCGCAGAACGATTACCCGGTTTTACTTGTTGGTGAAAGAGGCAGTGGCCGCCGCTTTATTGCCAAGTGGTTGCATCAGCAGTCCGTAAATTCAGTTTCCAGCAATCTAGTTGTCATCGATTGCGGCGTTTTACCCCATACAGTTTTAGAAAGTGAGCTAGGGCGATTAGTGAGGAATGAACCACCGCATCCAATCGACCAGTCCGACCAGCCTGAGCGTTGGGAGCAAGCGCTTGGCGGATCGCTTGTCCTTGCGAATATTGAGGCAATGGCCAGAAAGTCGGTTGAGCAACTCTTTGAAAATGTGAAGTCCTATCTCCGCTCTTCCCACCGCCCCCATGGTCTTCGGCTGCTGCTGACTTCATGCGAACGTCATAACGATTCTCTCTCCGACAGAAGCGCTCAACCAATCGAGCAATTCACATTAAACAAATTTCCTCGCACAATTACAATCAACGTACCGCCACTTCGCAATCGTAGCGAGGATATCCCCCTCTTCATCGCCTCTTTTACGCCTGATCTCACCTGGGATGACGATGTGCGTCAAGCCCTATTAGGTTACTCATGGCCAGAAAATGTTGCAGAGTTAAAACAGATGCTTCGATACGTAGCTACTATGGCGAACGGTTCTCCGGTTGCTGCTGCGCACCAACAATACACATGGATACAGATCGGCCGGACGGCTCTACGACATCCAGCGTAATCGAGCTGCCCGATAATGGAATTATTTTGGATGAAGTAGAGCAGTCCCTTATCCAGCAAGCATTAAAACGGACCAACGGCAACAAATCCAAAGCAGCTCGCCTCTTGGGTATCTCTCGCTCAGCACTAATCTATCGAATAGAAAAGTATAGAAGCATATCCATTGATTCAAAGTAACAGCTTACTGTCCACGAGCAGCGCATCATCTTCGAAGCCGATGTCACCGTCATCATTGATATCCTCAAAGGTTTGATAGCGCTCCTCCGAGTTAAGCTAAAGTTCAAGGTGCAACCAGTGGTTTTTGCCGATAGCGTGTGGGCTAGATGTTATTCCCACTATCAACGCTCTATGGTGATCTTTTTGCCTGTAGTGACTACCGATAGAGCCGTAAATAGTGATAATAGTTCGACATGATCTTATGCACATAGAGCCTTGGCTCGCTGAAGGTCAATATCTCCACAAAGAGCGGATCATCTGGCCCAGATTCTTTGCGCCAATTTTCCGAGTTGCCTGGGCCGGCATTATACCCGACGAGGGCAGAAATCAAGTTCTCATCCAGGTAACCGCGCACCCAGTCCAGGTAAAAGGCCCCAAACCAGAGATTGATATGGGGTCGATAGACCAATTCGTTTCTGTAGTTGATATAGCCAACCCGGTCAGCGACCCATGCACCTGTATCGGGGATAATTTGAGCCAGCCCTTGTGCCGCAGCATAAGAGCGTGCTCCTTCTTCAAAGAGGCTCTCTTGGCGGATTAGGCTATAGAAGAGAAGGGGATCGATATTGTGTTTCGCTGCCTCTCTGTCTACTAGTTCGGCAAAACGGCGTGGATGGACCAGCCGTTGGAGGAAGATGGGCGCATCTTCCAAGTTGTTGGCTGGACTCAGCAGAAGCAAGGAATTAGCTGCAATCAGGCTAAGTCGATAAGCCCCCATCTTTTCATAGGCCAAGCTAAGGCCGTAGAGGACTTTGGGATTCCGCTCATAGAGATTCATCAAGTGCTCTAAGAGGCTTTGCGCTTCGGCTCTTTGGTTGAGGGATAAGAAGAATTGTCCCTGAACGAAATCGGGATGTACTTGGATTTCGGTTGGCAGGCTCCCAAGGGCAAACGGGCTGAGTGATGGTAAAGATGAATCTTCTGGGTCTTCAACATTCCCATCTTGACCATGGTCAGAAATGATCCAATCCTGAAGCCAACGTTCGGCAAATGCCCGGCTGCCATCATCTCCGGACAACGTTGTAGGCTCACTTTCTACCTTGACAAGATCGACAATCAGATTCTGAAAGTTAGGCGGATCCTGGCGGAGGGCAATGGCAGCTAACACACTGTAATAGTCGCCGGGGCTGGCCTCAACGGCAGCGGCCCATTGCTCCTCGGCTGCGGTTAACGCCTCATTGAACTCTGCCCTGCTGGATGGACTCGCTTGGGCATAGTAGGCTCGTCCCAGCCAGTAGGCGGCGGCAGCTCTATCCTCATCGGGATAGTCAGTTAGCATACGCTCAAAGAAGGTTGCCGACTGTGCCCACAACCCTTCCCGAAACGCGCCTAGGCCGAGTAAATAGAGGGCAAGGGGTGCTCGCTCGCTCTTGGGGAATGCTTCTACTAATGAGAGTAGATCAATGGCCGCCTCGATTGGGCTACCCTCCCTATAGGCCATCATGCCACTCTGCCAGAGTGCTTCACCAGCCAACGGATCATTGGGCACTTCTCTGGCAAAGGTCCGGTAAGTGCGGTGGGAAGCAACACTTTGGCCCAACCACGCCTGGGCGAGCGCCTTCTCTAGCCAGGTTTGTCCGATGCATGAGCAGTCGGGGTAGCTCGCCAACAGGGCGTCGGCTGTCTCGAGAGCAGCGGCGTAATTTCCTGCGCCGGTATACGCCTGGGCCATTCCCAACATAGCCAATCCAGCCCGCTCGTCGCTAGGTAAGACCGAATCTAAATAGGCCTGAAAGGCATTGATGGCTGGAATCCAAGCCTCTGACTTGAGATCGATGTACCCTCGCTGATAGAGATCAAATTCGACATCTCGATTGACCAGCTGGATGAGGGCCTGATAGGCATTCCCATTTTCAGGAGACTCTTCCGTTGCAGCCAACCAGTAGGCAATGGCCAATTCCTCATCGTCAGCGGTGGTAGCTGCTTGGCCTGCCTGGAACAAAATTGCAGTGCGATAGGCAGGACGCTGGGCAACCGCCAAAATTGCTTCGTAGGCAGCGACGGCATTCTCGGGACGTCCAGCTCGCAACTCAAGGGTAGCAACTGTTTCCAATAGCCCTACTTTGGTCGATGGATGAGATGTGACGGTTGCGGCTTGATTGTAGGCGTCTATCGCCTCGTCACTGCGGCCTAAGTTCAGAAGCAAGTTCCCGATTTTGGTCTGCACCAGTTGAGTGGACCAAGGATATTTCTCCACAAATTTTTGGAATATTGTCAGGGCCTCTAGAGAACGACTAGCACCTCTTAATGCTTCCGCATAGAGCATCTCGATCTTGGCGGCAGTTGGGCTTGCATCCCTGTATAAGACGTTCCCAGTAGAATCCGTTGACTCTGGATCTGTATCTTCTGATGTCGTGACTGCTGGGCTGGATGATGCCTCTTTTTCCGCTAATTCAGGATCAAGGACAGCTAAATCGGTGAGTGGGAGTAGAGGCTGGAGAACGATCAGGGCCTCTTCGTGCAAGCCCTCTTCCATATAGGCTTGGGCCAACAGGATCTGTGATGGGGCAAAGAGGGGATCGTCTTGTTCTAGTCCTCGACGTATGGGAGCCAAGAGTGAACGAGTGGCAGCATAATCGCCATAACGAAAGAGCTGTGTAGCTTGGGTAAGGCGGTCATTGGGCTGGGGTGTGGCAGTCGGTGCGCTCCCATGAAGAGCAGTGGAAAGCTCTTCGTTCTCACTGTCGGGCGTTTCGGCGATTATGGCTAGCGATGTACCCGACGGAATCGGTGTAGGGGTGGGTGTAGAATTATCACACCCCAGGGCCAAACTCAGAGCCAGGTATGAAAAAATGATGTATAGGAGTCGGGCATTGAACTTGGATAGAATTGGGTCTAACCGATCATTTACACACCAAGTACCCACAAACCCAATACCCAATTGCCGTACAATTGTGATTGCGGAATCAATATAGCGGGGGATGCCAAAAGGAGAAAGAATAGTCGATCGACCTCCTACTATTTAGCGTAAACACGTTGCAAACGACTCTCCATCATCCGCACTAAGCGGGTGAGCAAGATGACAAGAATTAAGTACATAAAGGCCAACATGGGATGTTTTCGCTTTTTCCAGAGCAAATTGGACAAGAGCCTGGACAAGACTATCTGGCAAAGTATACAGCCGAAAAACGCGAGCTCCGTTTTGCCACATGAGCACCCACAGTTTGGGATTCGGTCGGGGTTCCATTTATAGTGGTGTTATATCATAAAGTATCCCGTTTAAGCAATGACTTATGTCTATGAATGCTACACAATGAAGGATTGGACAACAGATTCCCGTATACACTGGCTGAGTAGTTGGCTACTCCTTGTGCTGGCTTTTCTACTTTATATATGGACTCTCGACAATGGCTTCTTTCCCGAGGAGCTACGAGGCGGGGACCTGATAACCCATCAATATGCTCAGGTACAGGCCCGCCCTAGCAATGCACCAGGGTATCCTCTCTACACGATGGGGGGTTGGCTTTGGTTTCATGGTTGGCGTGGGCTTCTGGAAACCATGGGGAATCCGCTATTGGATTCGGTGGCGAATCCAATACGGATATTGAGCAGCTATAGCCTCTTCTGGGCGTTACTTTCCCTCTACTTCTTCTACCAGATTGTCAGCCTGCTGCTCATTCACCTAGGTTCTACAAAGAATCCCTTACCGGAGGCGAATAGACTACACCATTATTCTGCTTTGGACAGTAGCTTTGCTTGGCTGTTGAGTGCATTTTATGCCGTCACATACTTCTTTTGGTATTACGCTACAACCACAGAACAGTATACAAGCGCCATTGCCCATACCCTAGCCATTGTCTACGTTTATCTTCGGCTCAGCTACCATTCGTCGAGTGGTAACTCTCAAGTAAGGGTACCTCAGGAAATATCTAAGGGGGACAGCAAGTACATTGTGGGCTGCGTCTTCCTTCTCGCCTTTCTATCTGGCTTGGCCTTGGCCCACATGCTGACCGTGGCGTTTATTGTGCCACCTTTGGTGCTACTCTTGTTGTGGGATTATCCTTGGCTTGTCACCCGTGTTCGGATAGTCTTGGGGGCCATCCTCATGGCGGCCCTGCCTCTAAGTAGCTACCTCTACGTCTATATACGGGGTGGATTGCATCCAGAATGGCGAGGAGAAGGCAACTGGACATCGACCAACGATTGGTTCTGGTCATTTGTTAGCACGGCCCAAGGTCGAGATGAATTGGCTCGAGGCTTCGAGGCATGGTGTGGGGTTTGGGCGGGCAACTTTCCTGCTGGCATTTGGCAAGAATTGAGCCTACCGATTTTGGTGTTGGGGATGGTTGGTTTGGCTTTAATGGGATGGCGACTTGCTCTCTTCTTTTACAGCACGCTGATCATCTACTTAATCTTCTGTTGGATGTATCGCTGCGGGAACTGGTTTCAAGTCATATTGCCCGCTTATCCATTAATTCTTCTCGGTCTGGTTCCCCTTTATAGTCGATTTCAAAGATGGCAGGCCGGGCGATCTCTATCAGCAAACTCAAACCTTAACCAATCGCAATTATACTCAGATCCGGTTTTGAAACGGAGGTTGGTCTCTTCTCACAAGGCGACGGAAACCTCTAGTTTTGAAAGCGACCGCATTAAAGCCCTACTAAAGTGGCTGCCCCACCTACTTCTGCTTGCTGCCCTAATTTGGCGAATTGACGCATCTTGGCCTCAAGCCAACAGCCGAGATCGCATTGAAGATACCGCACTAGATCGGGCTGCACAGTTGCTTGCTGACGAATTGCCATCCGAAAGCGCTCTCTTTGCCTCAGTCGATGATGCCTTGGCCCTTCAATATCTAAACCAAATATGGGATATTCGACCCGATCTAACGATCATTGATCACAAAGAGGCTCGTCGTCGTTTAGGCAATGGTCAACCTGTGCTGACCCCTTACGATGCAACGCCCCTCCTGTTGGGCGAAATAGGCGACGACCCAGTCCCGGGCATTTGGGCAGTCTCGGCCAATTGGGTGCTCCTGCAACCTCTAGCAGATGCTGATTTCCAGCTATCTTCTGCGCATCTGACACCAAAATCCGAGCAAGGATCGCCGAGTGTTCTGCTAAATCAGAGCATCGAAACGGGTGTAGAGTTGGTGGGTTATCACATCGCCAGGGAACCAAGTAGCCAGTATGTTGTGGGCCGCAGGCACCCCATTGTGGATGTGACCCTCTACTGGCAGCTTGCTCTAGTGACGTGGCCAGAGGGGCTATCTATTAGCGTTCGGCCCAGTCTGCAAGGTGCATTCTTGCCTCTCTCTACAATTGAAAAAGACGCTCCCCCAGATGCCATTATTCAACAGGATCAGCGCTCTCCCATGCAAGGGCTATATCCATTGAGCCAAATCCCAGCCGGATCAATATTCTCAGACGTCTACCGATTACCCATTGCTTCACGAGAAAGTGCGGACGAGATCGTTCTGTTGCTCTACCGTCAAAACAGCGATGGCTTTATCAACGTGGCCGACATTCGAATGACAGTGCCATAAACGAAGATTCTATGCAAACGTATACACATTATGTTTTAACTGATTTCTTGGGTCGAAAGATTCAGGCGAGCCAAGCCAAGTTGGGTCTGGATCCAAGCACGACCGCATCGCTCTTAGACGGCTCTACCTCAACGGGGGCGAACCTGGGAAGCTCACTGCCCCCATGGCGCAATCGGGCGGCCCTTTTGGGTTCAGTTGCACCTGACACACCCCTCATCGCGGCGTTTTTGCTTTTTCTAGCTTTGGATCTGCTAAGTAAACAGAGCAACGACAACCACACTCCAGACGCGCAAACCGACGAATCCGTTGTCCAAAAGCCTACCAAGCAGTCATGGGTTGGCTATCTCTTTGGCACCCTCTTCTTTAAAGATTGGCGGATGAAGTTTTTGCATAATCTCTTTCACGCCCCTATTCTGACGTTACTTTATGTGGGTTTAGGCTATGGGGCATGGAGGTGGGGGAAGTCTTGGGGCGCGGAACTTTTCTGGTTTGGCATGTCCTGTATGCTGCATACGGCCATAGACGTTCCGCTACACTATGACGATGGGCCTCTACTCCTCTTTCCGTTCGATTGGGAGAAGCGCTACTATAGCCCAGTAAGCTACTGGGATACCCGTCGGCATGGCGGTCAGTTTCGCGTTGTTGAGCACGCGCTGCTGTTCATTCTACTACTCTGGCTCATTTACGATTGGCTCTCTCATAGATGAAATCTTGCATTCGGCCAAAAAGCGGTCTTTACGGAGTTGCTATTCTCATCAATTGCCAACCGCATTATATAATTGGGATAATAGGTGCGTCGCCTCTTTTTCGCAACAGACCGTCATGGATTAAGAACTGAGATGGAACAATGCTGACAATGTTAGTTCAGCGCTATCCCATCTCAGTACCCCCAGCTTCTTCAGCCTACCCGGATTGAGACAGTGAATGGCTGGTTATTTATAAATGACTAACGGATGTTGCGTATCATAAGAGTTTATTCCTCGAATCCTCGAGCTTAATCCGTCATCTGGGCGGGGGAACGCGATGACGTAGAATTGCTCGTTACTTATAAAGACGTAAGAAGGGGCAGGTTTCTGTCAGTTAGGGTAAATCATGGAATTATGTAGCACCCTCTGCCCATCTGTAATCACTTCTACGTCTACTATAGAGCACAGACGTCGAGAAATCATCGACTCATTCTGATAGATTCAGGTTACTTTCTATCAATCTCTCAATCGGAGAAATGTATGCAATCGCCGTCATTTGTTTTTGTTCTCTTGATCATGCTCATTATCGGTGTGACGATTTCAATTCACTCCAGAAAATCAACCACACCACGTAAGTGCCAGCATTGCGGTTCGCTAAAGATGGAGCAGATCAGCCATGAGACGCTCAACACCAAAACGGTCAATCTTCACGAAAATGGTTTCCTACCTGGCGCGGATATTCGCCTGGAAATTGAACAAGATCTCACCTACCGCTGCCAAGTATGCAATCGACGAACAACTTTCCGCATAACCCATACACCATAACCAGCGCGAATATATCATTTCGCTTAGCACTATCAAATTTGATACATTTAGACAACCAGTCTCTCTTTCCATGACATCCAACTATGCCTTAGAACTCTTCTGCTTCCGCGGCTTCCAAACACTTGTAGATGGTCAGAAAATCTCTGATTTTCGCACTGTGCGCGGCCAAGCGATGTTGGCCTATGTAGCTGTCGAACAAGCCGTTCCCACACGCCGGGAGACATTAGCTGGCCTACTCTGGCCGGATGAATCTGAACGGAATGCTCGCCGCAACCTCTCTCAGTCGCTTTTTCATCTACGCCACTCTCTGCAAGATCAAACGCGTACCCCGCCTTTTTTGCGCATTACGCCCCATTCCATCGAGCTAAACCTAGAGTGCGATTCATGGGTTGATGTCGTTCGCTTTGAGGCCCATCTAATGTCAGTTCAGCAGCACAGCCACGCAAACCTAAGCCACTGTAGAAGCTGTATAGCCGAGCTAGAGCAGGCAGTGGCTCTTTACCAAGGTCCATTTCTTGATGGCTTCTCAGTTCCCACCAGTGACCTCTTTGAACTTTGGCTGGTAACGAAACGAGAAGAACTTCAGCAACAGGCCTTAGATGCATTTGCCAAGTTGAGTAAAGCTCATGAAGAAAATGAAGATTTCGAGGCTGCCCAACGAACGCTGCGTCGTACACTTGCGCTCATGCCTGACCACGAAAGCGCACACCAGCAGCTCATGCGAGTATTTGTTCTCAGTGGGCAAAGGAGTCGAGCGCTTGCCCAATATGAGACCTGCCGTCAGATTCTCAATGATGAGTTGGGTGTTGACCCCTCGCTGGAGACTATCGCCCTATATGAGCAGATTCGCGATGGCCTTCTCGGCCCAAAGACAGATGGGGTTGGGCCAAGCAGAGCCCTTTCAAACACCACTGATGTGAGAGACGCAGATGCCAATCATGCAGTACAGTCGTCCGTTGCACCTTTCCAGTCCCTAGTTCCCCCACCCCACTTTGTAGGGCGCACAGATCTGTTGGAGTCTATTCGCGCAACAGTGTATGCGAATCGTTCTCATGCGCTGAGATTGCAGCCGATTGCGCTCGTAGGGATGGGTGGGGTTGGAAAAACAGCGGTTGCCGCCCAAGCCGCGCACCTCTTGCGCGAAGCGTTTGGCGATGGCGTCCTTTGGGCCAACTTGGGAAGCAGCGCCCCCATTGATATCTTAGCAACCTGGGCGCGCGCCTATGATTATGACTTCAGTAACCTACCTGATGTGGAAAGCCGTGCCGCAGCCCTCCGAGGAATGTTGGCAGAAAAGCGGGTGCTGATTGTCATTGATAATGTGCTGAGCACGGCTGAGGTACACCCACTGTTGCCGAGTAGCCCCCACTGTACGATTCTCCTGACCATGCGCGATCTAGACGTTGCCCACGCATTGAATGCACAAGTGCTGATGTTGACTGAACTGTCACCCAGCAATGGGCGTGCGCTTTTTGTTCAGATCTTAGGAGAGGAACGGGTTGCAGTGGAAGAAGAAGCCGCGTCAGAAATTTGTACGTTGCTGCAAAACCTGCCCCTGGCCGTTGAGATTGTGGCTCAACGCCTTAAATCCCGTCCTCGTCAGCGATTGGGAGCAATGGCGACACGTCTGCGCGACGAGCGCTACCGACTGGGGCTAGAAATTAGCGACCAAGCTGTGCGTACCTCATTTGAAGTCAGTTGGCGCTCGCTGGATGAAACGCTACAACAACTTTTCGCCTACCTTGCTATATTTGGTGGACGTCCCTTTCAAGCAGAGGCTATCGCTGCCATCATGGAAGTAGATTCATTTGAGGCTGAAGACAACCTCTATGCGTTGGAGGCGCTATCTCTACTTCGGTCTGAAGGGGACGCATATTATTGTCAACATCCACTGCTCTCGGATTTTGCCCATGAAAAGTTAGCTCAAACCCAATCAGATGAGAGTAGGAACGCATTTGAACGTATGTCTACCTACTATCTTGAATTCGTTGCCGAACATTCAGAAGCGCTGGATACCCTGATCATCGAGCGAGAGAATATCATGAGCGCCATCGAAATCGCTTACAGCCAGAATGCATGGGAACGGCTCTTTGCATATGCGGATATCGTCACCCCCATTGCACTACAGCAGGGAATTTTCGGCGACGTTGATCGGCTCTGTGAGTGGGTCCATGTTGGAGCCAAGTCATCAGGCAATAGAGGGCGAGAGGCTATGAGTTTGGCAGTTTGGGGGGAAGCCCAACATCGAAAAGGGCAATATGATGATGCAAATCGAAGCTTTATGGAAAGTTTGCAGCTCTATGAACCATTGGAGGATCGAGCAGGTATGGCTCACGTTCAGGAACGTCTGGCCACGATCGCCATGGAAAAAGGGGATGTTGAGGAAGCGTCACGCTTGGCTGAAGCATGTCTAGCCAATAATCAGATCCTCGAAAGTGCAAGTGGCATTGCCGATGCCTACTATCTTCAAGCATCGTTGCTCTTTCTCCAAGGCACTTATGCCGAGTCCTTTAAGAAAGCCCGAGAGTCGCTAACGCTGCGAGAAGCGTGTAACAATACCGACGGCCAAATCCATACGCTCTCGTTGCTCGCTCATATAGAGAGCAGAAAGCACTCTTTTAGGCATGCGCAAGGCTACGCAGAACAAGCTGTTGACATTGGCAGAGCAGAGCAGCTGCAGCTTGGGCTAGCCAGTGCCCTCTATGCATTAGCAATCATTTATCGCAACCAGAAGCAACACGAATCCGCACTTGCTGTAGCAACAGAAAGTCTTCAGTTGTTCAAACAAATGGGGCTACGCCGCACAGAAGGGCAGCTACTTTACCAAATCAGCTTCTTTGAAGAGAATTTAGGCAATGTTCCCCACGCTACCGAGCTAGCCAACCAGAGCTTGCAAATTTTCCAGGAGATCAGCGATGAGTTCAGCGCAGCTTATTCACTGATTCAATTGGGAGACTTATACGATAAGAATACCCAATCTGCAAAGGCGAACCATGCTTGGAAAGAAGCGCATCAGATTGCCAATGGGCTGAATAATGAAGAGCTGCTGCTGGCACTTGAAAAACGGCTAAACAATGCTTGACCCGCTACGAACGATCGGCTCCGTAGGAATAAAAACGTAGGTTCTATCATCCCATGATGAGGTCTTTCGAATCCAGGCGGTCTCGACGCCTACCAACTCAGAGTCCACAATTTCGTACGCGTGATCAGATTTCTCGATAGTCACTTTCCGAACAACATAAATTCCTACTTCAGTCACACGCGGAGCCTGATATTGAGTAAACTCTAGCAGTCCCCCTAGGATTCGGCTCCCGTCTGAGCAAGTGTATCTGACTTGCTCGCCATGAATTTCGATTCCTTCTGAAATATCGAAATCACAAAGAACACCGTTACTCAACTCCATCCGAATCGGCATATCCAGCGGAAGTCCTTCAGGCCAGTCGGCCCCTATTGCCCAACCACTTGATGGCGCGAGTTCAGTAGTCAATGTCATCCGTACCGATTTCCCATCGACTTCAACTTCTTCGGAATGCTCAGATACTTCAGCGGTCGTTGGCCCCTCATAGATCTCGCGTTTGGTTGAAAAAGGCTGTGAGACGACAAGTTCCCCGTTCCGATCGAAAACAATGTATCCTTCTTCGACTTTGGCCAGACCGTAACCATGCTCAAATTGGGCGGCCCGAACAAACTGAGGTTCGACGACAAGGTTCCCGTCTTTGTTAATATAACCATATTTCTCGTTCAGCCGGACCGCCGCCAACCCTTCTCTAAAATACATATCCTCATAAGCAACCGGCAGATCATACTGAGGCGGGATCACAAACTCACCGGACCCGTCGATGTAGCCACATTTTCCCTCAACTTGTACGACCGCTAGCCCTTCGCTAAATCGACAGGCCACCTCAAATTGAGCCTCAATGACAACATTCCTCCCTTCATCTTCATATCCATACAATCCAGCGCCTGGATGTGGTCCCATCACAAGACCATCTGGCTCTTCCTCTATGTAGGTCGCTTTTGGATCCATTTGAAAGGGACGCAACGTTTGGGTATTTGGAGGAGGTAGTGAGGGCGCGGCACTGGGCATGGGCGGTGGCGATTCGGATTCCCCACCCGATGCATCTGCGGTGGATTGTTCGTCAGACATCTGCGTTGGTTGAGGTCGGTCAGGCTTGTGTATGTTTGGGACCTCTTGAGTGCTCGGCTCTTCACGCTTACCGCCCAAAACGCCAGCCTCAATCAAAAAATAGAGGGTCGCCGCAGCGGCTACCACAAGTATCATTGGCAAAAATAAAAGGAATAGGTACATTGGTTTCTCCTCCTTGGGTCTTATTCATCAACCTCACGGTCTACTACTTTCATTTCGAGTGGAACAAGAAATCTTCTGTCTAGCCCAACTCGACACCCAGCCAAGCCTATTTGTCTGGCCCCTGTCATTTCGAGGAGGGACGACGAGAAATCTTCCACTTGGCTCACCTCCACGCTCGGCCATGCCCAGATCTCTCCTCATTCTTCGTCGAGATGACACGCTTCAGGTTAAGGGAGGGGTGACAAGATCAGACCGATTCTTCAACGATTCACAAATTTATAACAGCCAAAATCCAAATATAACAGCTTTATAAGACCTCTATAACAATCTGTAGACACCCGCCCGCTATTCTGGTGAGCACAGGGTTACAGATTCCTTGCAAGGCGGTTGGGGTGCCCAATGCACCACAACCGTGGAATTCCAATCTCACCCTCCAAATTTTATCCGTCTCATCTGCTCAGTGTGTGCAAGTGACCCAGTTCCCGATAACACATGCACTTACGGCAGAGGAGCCAAACGAATAGGAGAATGTGAGATGATTTCAAAACGACTTACCCAATTGGTAGTTGCCTTTGTATTGACTGTTGCTGTTGCCAGTGGTAGCGGTGTTGTAGCCGAACAGCTTGGTTTCGATGTAACGCCAACGATTTACGCGTGTAGCTCACAGAGCGGCGGCGGCTGCTAACAATTTAACAACTACATTTCTTCATTAGTACAATTAAGGCAAGTGGAGGAGTCCATTTTCAGACTTCTCTACTTGGTCTATTTGTATGCACATGGCAAGACGTTTGTGCATATAAATACGCCAAGGCTAGACCAAAAATTGATGCATTGTATTTTCGCAATCTTTTATCTTAGCGAGCAGGCTAACATGCTGTCGATTTGGCTTGTGAAGTACAAGTATCGATTGCAACTCATCAAACCTGATAGTCGCTTGCAAACGATTCTCTAAAGCAACTTCACTCTCAATAAGTTCTAATAATAAATCGATGACGCCATGAAAGTTCTTCAATTCGTAACTATTGGCCAGAGATTGCTCAAATGATTTAATTGCAGCATCCCATTGCTCTTGCTCTTTCTGGATGAGTCCCAAATTCCACCATACCAATGTTAATCCAGCTTGATTCGATGCCCTATCAAAGATAGCTTCCGCCTCTTTCACATAGTTTTCAGCTAAATCTAAGTTTTGTTTATCTCTGTAGGCAATCCCCAAATTATTAAGCAAAAATCCGCGCTGTGCCTCATCACCAACGAGTTCCGCATACTGGAGCGCTTTATTTAGATGGATAATAGCGTCGTCGGCCTTTTTCACCTCGTTATAAAGAACACCTAAGTTTTCATTACCTCTCATTAAGCCATGCTTATCGTCCATATCTCTCCAAATATCACAAGCAAGTTTGAGGTGGCCTTGGGCTTGTTTCCAGTGACATTGACGAGTATATAAACAGCCCAGATGATTATGGGTATGCGCTTGCCCGTGCATGTTTTCTAGCTTGTCAAATATGGCTAAGGCACGGCCACTCAGCACCTCGGACCGCCACCAATAACCACTCTCAATATATAAAAACCCCAAATTTGAGCAAGCCCGCGCCTCCTCATACCGATTGCCTGTTTGTCGTGCCAACTTGATAACTCGCCGATAGTACCTTACCGTCTCAGCCAACTGACTCTCTCGCTGACAAACCCGCGCCAGTAGTGCAGTCAACGTTGTCTCGCCATCCAAGTCGCTTACCCGTTGGGCTGTGACAATTGCGCGCTCCAGCATGACATGCCAAACGTCCCAAAAGCCGCGGCGCTCCATATAAGTAGCTAAGTCAATTATCAACTGCCGTACCAATGGCCATGCCTCATCGACACCCAAGCCTAAGGAAATGGCTTTGAGAATGTTCTCTCGTTTCTCATCCAGTACGGGTACGTCGATGGTCTGAACGGCTGCATGGGTGCACCAATAGTCAACCCCATTAAGGATGTGCTGCTGGAAAAAGTTGGTATAGAGTTGCGGCTGTTTTTCAGATTCAGTTTCTGGTTGATTTACGGGTTGGGTTGCCACTTGAGAACCTCGTTCATCAGGAAGGTTTCGGTGAGGCTGTGCAGTTGATAGACCCGTTTCTCCAGTGCTCCCGAGACTTGGACCAGGGAAAGCGCAATCAGTTGGGGCAGGGCCTGGCGGATCTGCTCGATCTTGAGTCGGCTGATGGCGGCCAGTTCGTCGAAGGTGCCGCTAGGAATGACGGGCATGGCCAAGAATAGGACGCGGGCAATTTCGTCGAGTAGGTTCCAAGCCTGCCAGTAGATGTAAGTGTACAATTCGTCGATCTCCGTCCCCTGGGCCATTTGCAAACTGTCCAGCACTTGGGAGAGGGGCAGGAATGCAGCCTGCCCGATGACCAGCTTCACAGCTAGCGGGTTGCCGCCAACGACCGAGTAGATTTGGTCCAGCTGGCTTTGCGTGGCAGCCATCAGCGGTTGGATATCCCGCGCCTCAGCCTGATAGCGAATAAAGGCGTTGGTATCGGCTTGCCCCATCTCGGTAAGATTCAAACAGAAAACGTCTGTATAGGTACGCAGGCTAAATCGGCTGGTAATCAAAAATTTGGTCGGGTTGGCATATTGGCGTAACAGCGGAAGCAGGGCTTTGTAGTCCGCCACGGTCTCCAAATTGTCGATCACAATCAAATAGGGGTTCTCTTTGAGGAGGCGAAGCAGAGTAGCCTGTTTTTCTTTGGCAGATGCCCCAGCGTGGGCACGCGTGCTGAGTTGGTCCAGCAACGCGTCGGTAAGATTGGTGGCTGTCAATGCGGGGTGTTCAGTAGGCTGCAGGCCAACGTCAGGCGCAAATTCTTCCTGTTTGGCACTAACCCAGCCAATGTCGTAGAAGCGCTCGGAGCCAACCAACTGGCGCGTCAGATCATGGGCCAAGGTCGTCTTACCAATGCCGCCGATTCCCTCTAGCGAGACGAGCCACAATCGCTCAGGCTCGAGAATCGCGTCGCGCAGCCGGGTCTGGATTTCAGCAGCACCGAATAGCTTCTGGTCGGGTAGCGGCTCAAGGCGACTGAGGGTAGCGTATGGATCGGGAAGGGGGGATAAGGGGGTGAGAGAATAAGGGGGTGAAGGAGTGATAAGATCATCCGGTCCGCTATTGTCGTAGGTACCCTGCTTGATCACTTCGTAGAGGGCAACGGTCTCTGGGCTGGGTGCTACGCCAAATTCATCTTCTAATATCTGACGGCAACTCTCAAATTGGTGCAGTGCATGGCCCCGTTGACCTGCGATAGTCAGAAGCTTCATACGCTGTTGATGGGCCGTCTCGCGCCAGGGTTCTAACGTCAGAAGCCGGTCTGTTAGAGGCAATCCTAATGCATGGTGACCCTCTGCCAAATAGTGGGTGATGAGTCCTTCCATGGTCTGTATGGCCTCCGTTCGAAGTTGTTCTCGCTGGGACATCATCCACCCATCAAATTCGGGGGCATCGCGCACGTGGAACCCTTCTATAAAATCACCACTGTAGAGATCGATGCCCTCTTGCAGAACGTTTATATCAATTTTTCTCTGTCCAGAGGCGAACCCTGTCCTAAAGCATATACGGAACTGTTCAATATCCAACCAGTAGGACTCATCTCGATTAAAGGTCACATCATGGTGAGTCACAATTAAATGTGAACCAAGCACTTGTCGCAGCCGATGTAACGTCGTCCGCAAGTTGTTCCTAGCCTGCTGATCAACCATCTCGCTCCAGAGAATATTGGCCAGTAGCTCCCGCGAAATGGGGCCATCTTGACAGATAAGATAGAAGAAGAGGGCTTGTGTTTTTCCTGTGGTAAGCCCCAAGAGAGGCTGAGTCCCAAAACGGAATTGGGGTGAACCAAATAAGGTTACAGAAAGAGATTCATTCATGAGAATCGGGGCAGGGATTTCGATTTGACGATAGACGATAGGTAGAAAATAATTCTGTCTGCCATTATAGCACCATCAGGCGCTGACTGAAACCTATCCAAATGGCTATCTTAAATCACTTTTCAGACAGCTTCTCAAATGTCAAAGTAAACTTGGCCCCTTCCCCTGGTGTACTTTCGACCTCAATCGACCCACCATGTAGCTCCATAATCGATTTAGCAATGGCTAGACCTAAACCCGATTCGCCACTCTCTCCAGAACGGGATGGATCGGTTTGGTAGAAGCGCTCAAAGATGCGCTCCTGCTCTTCTTGGCGAATGCCAATTCCTGTATCCTGAACGGAAAGCTGTACGCAACCATCCGTACTGTGAGCGGACAGAGTAATTGCACCGCGGGCGGGCGTATAGCGCAGGGCATTACTCACTAAATTTCCCAACACTTGGTTGATACGCTCCTCATCTGCATGGATAGTTGGCAAACCTGGGGCTAGGGCGCAACGTAACTCAACTTCTTGTTCAATAGCCTGTCGTTCATAGACCGTTTGAGTACGCTCTAAGATATCAGAAGGTGAAACCTCGCTACGATTCAAAGCCAATTCTCCCGCATCAGCCAATGAGAGGGTGCGTAAATCTTGGATGAGCTTTTGCAGATGCTGAGCTTCGCTATACATGGTCTCGAGTCGCTGTTCCGTTGGCTTGAGCACGCCATCACGCATCGATTCTAGATAACCGAGCAAGACCATGAGTGGATTGCGCAGTTCATGGGCAATGTCAGCCGTCATCTGTCGACGCAGATGGTTAGCACGAGCTAGATCGGAACTCATCTTATTGAAAGCCGCAGACAGTTCCCCCAACTCGTCTTGGGAACGGACCCGAACTTCTTGCTTTAACTCACCGCCAGTCATATTGCGAATGGCCTCAGTCAACTCCTTAAGTGGCCGCGTCACCATTTGCGCCAAGAGCAAACCAAGCAGTAGAGCTATTGCTGCACCACCCATGGCTCCCGTCCAAACGGCCTGTCGATTTGCCCGGAGATAGGTCTCTTCTAGTCCATTTAATACTGGTACATCGTTAATCGTCAATACAGTTCCGACAAATTGGTCGTTCAGTACAATTGGATTGCCCCGATCAACCTCACGGGGGCTTAAGCAGTCGCCTTCATTATACCGACCCCCAGGGGTGATAATACACCCCCCCACATCCAGCAATACAAATGGTGGAGGTCCGGGTCTGGGTCTTGGGCGGTTTGGACGATTCCGGTTTGGGTTATTTCGATTTGGCCCATTGGAGTTCCGATCGCTTGAGTTCTGACGCCCTGTATTCTCCTGGGTTGAGTCTGTGTTGCTTTCACTCTTAGCAGCCATCAGATCAACTGCGGCCTCTGAGGGATTGTTGAGCAGTGGATTGGTGCGCTGTAGATTGTTGCGTGGTGGGTTGGGTTCTAATGCATTTGGGAGTCCATCAGGCCCCAGCGGTGCTGCGGGCAAGCTACCGAGGAATCCCTTCCAAGTTCCGAATTGCCCGTAATATTCAGTTGCCCAGTCGGTAAAGATAGCCCGCTCTTCTGAGGTAACAAGTTCATTAAAGCGACGCGTTACGCTGCGTTGGGTAAGCATCGCAACCAAGCCCACACCAACCAGGCTGGCAACGAGGATAATTAAAGTAAGTTTCAGGGTCAAAGATCTCATGAGATAAAGCGATATCCAACACCAAATACGGTTTCAATATAGCGGGGATTCTTTGTGTCTGGATCGATTTTTTTGCGCAGGTGGCGGATATGTACGTCTACCGTACGTTCGGCGCCCTCAAATGCCTCACCTGGTAAATTTTCCAGTAGATCCATACGCGAAAAAACGCGACCAGGTGAACTCATTAACGCCGCAAGTAATTCAAATTCAGAGGGTGTTAGACGGATTGGTTGGTCTGCAACCGTTACTTGTCGAGTATCTCGATCCACCACAATATCGCTAACGCGTAACACATCTGATACTCGCGTATCACTTGCACCGCGTCGTAGGACCGCTCGAACTCGGGCCACTAGTTCCCTCATACCAAAGGGCTTGGTTACATAATCATCTGCCCCCAATTCAAGCCCGATCACCTTGTCCGATTCTTCTAATTTAGCTGTTAGGCAGATAATCGGCGTATTGGACTCCTGGCGATAGAGGCTGATGAATTCGTAGCCACCCATTTCAGGCATCATAATGTCAAGCAGAATCAGATCGGGCTTTTCACTACGGGCCACAAAAAGTGCATCGCGTCCATTTTCCGCAGTGAGTACCTGATAGCCTTCTTCGGTTAAATACTCTTTTACCAAGCGACGTACGTTCGCCTTATCATCCACCGCCAAAATCGTCTGCATAAGTCTCCCCAAGTTTCGATTTGTTCATCACATTGCTCAGGCACTTCAACCCCAAAGAGCCACAATATCGTTTGAGAGTAACCTGACCAATAGAGTATACATAAAAGATGTTAAAATGTTGTTAAGCTCAATCGGTCTTCTTATTGAAATGTATCATTCTGTAAGTAGCGGTAGGAAGAGCTGGTATCCTCCTGGATCTTGGTTCACCTCTTCTTCGTGTGGAGGCATAACTTCAAAGGCTAGATCCACACCATTCTTACCTGCCAAAGTTGGTATGTTCACAGCAATTTCAGGTTGCTCACTCTCTCCTCCATCGACGGGGAGGAGCGTAAATTCACCAATGGCTTCACGACCGGTAAGGCCCGTAGCGCTAACAAAATTAACCATTACTTCCCCAACCGCTACCTCATGACAAAAACCACTCTTTAAGGGCACACAGTTCAAGAGAAGAGAGATGTGATTATCATAGGTCAATCTTGCTGTGCCAGCCGCCACGGGTTGCTCACCGCCGTTAACCCAAATGGTGACACGCTGCCCTTCACTCATAGCGGATATATCGACTGTAATATCGACTGTCTCTGCTAGCTTAGGACTTATTAGCTCAGCCGTCGTTCTGGTAGCGTCTCTTCCAGAGGTATCGGCAGCGCCCGACGGCTCTTCCATCGGATTATGACTAATGGATTCGTGGCTATACCCTGGACAGAATGGGTTGATAATGTCCACTTCACATTGCAGGATGAAAAGTGCATCGATTACATTGGTATGGAGATCGCCGTTTACATTACCGGCCGCGGCGTAGACATCGGTGACTAGGCTGCGCAATGGGCAATCGCCATGATCCGTACGCAGCCCCACATCATATTGCAGAATGGCTTCGGCGTCGGCGCTGTTGATCAGCTGATCACAATTTGCATCGCCAAGTAACAGGTTTGAGGCGTCTTCCATAACCGTCCAGCTAAAGGCCACATTATTCGTTCCGTCTCGACTATCTTTCACCGTGGCCGTGGTGGTAATCGCCTGGGCAGTGGTGACCGTTCCGCTAATCTGTCCGGTTGTAGAATAGATGGTCAGTCCATCGGGCAAGCCCATTGCGCTGTAGGTAAGAGCATCTCCGTCATCATCGGCGGCAATCAGTTGGAGTGTCACGTTGTCACCGACTCTGTTCGTCTGTGGTCCAGGGCTATTCAGCACCGGCGGTACGTTAGGTAGCTCAGTCACCGTCCAGTTAAAGACGATTCTATCCGTTCCGCCCCTCATATCTTCCACTGTGGCCGTAATGCTGGTCGTCTGGACAGTGGTTACTGTCCCGCTGATCTCTCCGGTCGTGGTATAGACAGTCAATCCGTCGGGCAAGCCCATTGCGTTGTAAGCCAAAACATCGCCATCGTCATCGGTGGCTGCGAGTTGGAGGGTCACGCTATCACCTACTCCGTTCGTCTGTGGTCCAGGGTTGGTTAACGCCGGTGGAGTGTTGGGTAGTTCATTCACCGTCCAGGTAAAGACGATGCTATCCGTTCCGCCCCTCATATCTTCCACTGTCGCCGTGGTGGTCATCGTCTGGACAGTGGTGACCATTCCACTAATCTGTCCGGTTGCGGAATAGACAGTCAATCCGTCGGGCAAGCCCATTGCACTGTAAGCCAGAGCATCGCCATCCTCATCGATGGCTGTGAGTTGGAGGGTCACGCTATCACCTACTCTGTTCGTCTGTGGTCCAGGGTTGGCCAACGCTGGTGGAGTGTTGGGTAGTTCATTCACCGTCCAGGTAAAGACGATGCTATCCGTTCCGCCCCTCATATCTTCCACTGTCGCCGTGGTGGTCATCGTCTGGACAGTGGTGACCATTCCACT
>JBCCHB010000022.1:0-129510 GCA_039028975.1 Chloroflexota bacterium | reverse complement strand
CGGCGTCACAGAAATTGACGACACAACTGACATCACCGAGACGGTGGATATTTCGGATACGATTGATATCTCAGGAACGGTAGACATCGATTCTTCGAGCACCATCACTGACACAATCTCTGCAGACGAAGGCGATGGGAGTGATGAGGGTAGCGATGCAGACGTCGAATCTGACGTCACAGATATTGATGACACAACTGACATCACAGAGACAGTAGGCATTTCGGATACGGTTGGCATCTCAGGAACGGTAGACATCGATTCCTCAGGAATCATCACGGACACATCCGCTACAGACGAAGACGATGGGAGTGATGAGGATAGCGATGCAGGCGAATCTGACGCCGCAGAAATTGGCGATACAGTTGGCATTACGGAGACGGTAGATATTTCGGATACGATTGATATCTCAGGAACGGTAGACATCGATTCCTCGAGCACCATCACGGACACCTCCTCTGCCGACGAAGGCGACGACGAATCCGACGCCACAGAAATAGACGATACAGCCGACATCACAGAGACAGTAGACATTTCGGATACGGTTGACATCTCAGGTACTGTAGCCGTCGATGTCTCTAGTCCCATCACTGACACAGCCTCTGCCGACGAAGGCGACGACGAATCCGACGCCACAGAAATAGACGCTACAGCCGATATCACAGAGACGGTGGATATTTCGGATACGGTTGGCATATCAGGAACGGTAGACATTTCGGATACGGTTGGTATCTCAGGAACGGTAGACATCGATTCCCCGAGCACCATCACGGACACAACCGCTGCAGACGAAGGCGATGAAGAGGCTGAGGGTAGCGATGCAGACGACGAATCTGGCGCAGCAGATATTGACGATACAGCTGACATCACGGATACGGTTGGTATATCAGGTACGGTTGGCATATCAGGTACGGTTGATATCTCTAATACAGTAGGAAGTTCGCAAACAGGTGACCGCTTAGGGACAGACAACTCAGAGGAAAGTACTGGTACGGCTTCGAACCAGGAATCATCCGTTGATCTACGAGCGAGTATCTATGAGCGTTATCCGCGAGTCCCATTTGATGCTCAAGTTGATGCCGAATTAGGTCTCTATCTTCGTGCCATTCCGGATATCGATGCAAGAATTCTCGACACGGTACCTGATGGAACTCAGTTGCGTATCATCGACGGTCCAGTGTCTGGAGAGTGGCTAGTTTGGTGGTTTGTCAATTATGAGGGGCAGGTTGGCTGGCTGGTTAGCGAAGATCGAGTTGAAGAAGAACAGTACCTTATTATTCATGATAGATAGCCAGATACCGAGATAGATAGCCTGGAGAATCTTGCCCTCTCTTTACAGGGTTTGCTAGGGTACGTCGGATAAAAGTCAGGGCAAAACGTTTCTGGCGAACTATACTCACTTAGTATTGTAGATGAGTATAGTTCTTTTCACTTCTCTCACCATTCTTGTGTTTGTCGGAGGCACAAATGAAATATAAGACAATGCCCAATGGTATCCAAATTCCGGCTATTGGGTTAGGTACGTGGGAAATTGGGGGTGGAAGGGTTCCTGACTATTCGCAAGATGCCCAGCTAGTCAAAAGACTCAGCGAGATAATCAATATGGGATACACCCATATTGATACGGCAGAAATGTATGCAAGTGGCCATACAGAGGAATTGATTGGTCGAGCGATCCATGACTTTGAACGGAACGATCTCTTTATTACGACCAAAGTCTGGCGCACAAATTTGGGATACAATGCAGTTCACAAAGCACTTACTTCTAGCTTGGAACGGCTACAGACTGACTACGTTGATCTATACTTGATTCACTGGCCGGATCAGGCAACCCCACTCTCAGAGACGTTTCGAGCCCTAAATGAATTAGTGTCTGATGGTCGGGTCCGGTGCGTTGGCGTCAGCAACTTTAACGTTGCATTGTTAGAAGAGGCAATTCAACTCTGCCAGACACCGCTTGCGACCAATCAAGTGCGATACAATCTCAATCATCGCGAGCATGTTACGAATGGTGTACTTGACTTCTGCCAACGGCACGAAATTCTGCTAACCGCTTATTCGCCTCTCAAAGACGGTGTTCTGCATAATGATGTCGTTCGAGAAATGGCCCGCAAGTATAATGCTACATCCGGCCAAATTGGATTGGCCTGGCTTGTACAACAGCCTCATGTGATCACCATTCCCAAATCAACCAACATGAAGCACCTTCAGGACAATTTAGATAGCCTGTCCCTCAACCTAGATGAATCGGATATGGAGATGCTTAACAAACTCTCTTAAGATCTACCTACTTTTCGAGCAAAACGGGATGTTGTTCGTCAAGCGTACTGTCTGACAGCGATGATTTTTGTGCCGATTGCCGCCAAATGATACGTACTGAGCGATCATATGTTATATAATTCCAGATCCAGTTGATGAAAACGCTCAGACGATTGCGGAAGCCAAGCAGCATAACCAAATGTAAACCAAGCCAAGCCAACCAAGCCAACCGTCCTGTCAAAGCAAATCGATTGAAGATCCAGGCTACCGCTCGACTGCGTCCAATCGTTGCCATAATACCCTTATCAACATACCGAAACGTCTTCGGGCTGGTACCGTTGAGGTCTGCCAGGACATTTCTGGCCGCCACCTGACCTTGCTGTTGGGCAACCGGAATGAGCATAGGATAGCCTACATTCTCGTGTTGGGGCAGATATGCATTGTCACCGATAGCGAAGACCCGTTTCATTCCCTGCACCCGAGTCGTTGAATCGATTGGGATGGTGCCATTGGATCGCAGCTCCGTCGCCAGTAACTCTGCCACAGGGGCGGCTTTGACGCCGGCAGACCAGACTAACGTATGGCTTGGAATGAGTGAGCCATCGTCTAAAACGACTCTATCGGCATAAACCTCAGTAACACGGTGACCCAATTGAACCTCAACGCCCAATGACTCCAACTGATCTTGTGCCGCTTGACGTAATCGAGATGGATAAGGCCCTAGCAGGTGGTTCTGCATCTCTACTAAAATCACTTTAGCCTTCAAATCAGCCTGGGGATAATCTTGATTCAAGACATGGTTGTAGAGCTCAAAGACGGCCCCTGCTGTCTCTAGTCCTGTTGGTCCTCCGCCTACGACAACGACAGTAAGTAAAGCATTACGATGTGCGTCGTCTTCCGTCCACACAGCCTCTTCAAAGAGATTGAGAACGTGGTTGCGTAATCGAATTGAGTCGTGAAGCGTGCGTAACTCGAATGCATACTGACGAAAATCATCGCTACCAAAGTAGGTAGGGACACTTCCTGCAGCAACAATTAGATAGTCATAAACTTCTGTACGTGGCTGTTCACCACACATGATTGTGACTTGCTGCAGCTCTGCATCAATCTTAGTTACTATTCCTAATAAGAAGTGGATATTAGGTATACTGCGAAAGATGGAACGTACAGGGTAGGCAATTTGGCTGGGATCCAAGGCTGCCGTGGCTACTTGGTATAGAAGTGGGGTAAATGTATGATAGTTATTACGGTCAACCAATAACACATCAACAGATTGGTTGGCCAGCTCTCTTGCTGCGAATAGGCCGCCAAATCCGGCACCGATAATAATCACTTTAGGATTCTGGGTCATCTCTTTATCCTCCTAAAGTGATCATACCATATGCATAGAGAACATGATTGTGAAATTAATCACAATGTGCATGATTTTCTTTGACTCTGAAAAAAAATCTAAGTTCTCATCAGTTGCACTGCGTTCGAATTGAGAACCGTACTATTTCACGTTCTTCCAGGAATCACCAAACGACGGTTTCCAATGGGAGATGAGTATGAGCGTAACTTGACAACACTCACCCTAGGAGCGAGTCTCACAGTAGGCTTCATAATCGGCAGCACTCATCATAGAATCCAATTGGCTGGTATCCTGTACAGTGACTTTGATCATCCAGCCTTCCCCATATGGATCGTCGTTGATCATCTCTGGACTTTCCACCAATGCCTCGTTGACTTCAAGAATTTCAATAGAAATAGGTGTAAAGAGATCTGAAGCAGCTTTAACTGATTCCACCACGCCAAAAACTTCATCAGCCTTAAACGTGTCTCCTACATTTGGTAACTCTAGATAAACAATGTCTGAGAGCGCGTCTTGAGCATAGTCACTAATTCCTATAATTGCTCTATCATTCTCAATCTTGACCCATTCATCCTCTTTGGAGTACATCAAGTTGTCTGGTACATTAGCCATAATATTTGTTTCCAATTGGTCTGTGATATTCTGTGGTCGATTTGAAGACCATTTTAGGAACGGGAATTAAATAACTTGAGTACCTGAAGGGGTTACACCCGATTGAAACGCGCAAGTTATTTACAACTCATTCCTTAAAACCGTTGACACCTTCTGTATCTATCTATGCTGCGGTCGTTTTCAAACGGAGCTGAGTATAGGAAAGAAAGCTTGTTATACGGTTATTCTTTGATTGTAGAAAGCTTATTCCACTTCTTGTCTCGAATGACTTCGAGTAACTCATCCTTATAGTAATCCATATTTAGATTGTACGCATCAACAGCCATACCGAGGATTTCATCATTGTCCGGCATCTGGTCTGCTTTTTCAGCCTGTTTCACAAATGCATTTTTGGATGCCTTGAGATTGCGTGCTCTTGAAGTCTTTCCTGTGATGATCTCGATGCCAACTTCTGCCAAACGGATAGATAATCCTTCTATTTGAGATTGATTCAAATTTGAAACAGTCTGGGGATTATCCTGGAACTCAGCGTAGATATCGTTGGCAATTTCCTCGGTCAGCCATTTTTTCCACGTCCGCTCTGATGCCTTTTTGTAGAATTGTTTAGAAGATATTACATCATATTCGTCATCGGAAGGTTTGGATAGCTGAGGTACTGGCACAGTTCGCGCACCCTTCTGAGAATTTTCCTCTATGACTGACATCATTTCTTCAGCATCAGCGAATACTATAAACAATCTGTAAACAGAAAACCCGGCACCGCTTGAAAAGATGGTGCTGAGCAGCATGGCTTGAAATAGGTTTAGCGGGAAGATCAGCATTAACAAGCGGGCCATTATCCAAGCAATGCCCGTAATCAGTGAAAATATAAGCAAAAAGACAACAAAGAAGATAAAAAATATTACAATTCCAAATCTCATAATGTAACCCGAGCTTTACTTAGTACATATTCAGTAGTTAAACATTCAACAAGATGTACCATGGGGGATAAAAATCAACAAAGATTACAAAGGTTGCGCAGATTTTATTCCGTATTCATCTGTGAAATCTTTTAATCTCTGTTATTTACAGGGCAGATCGTAATGGAAAGCATCTTTGGATACGGCTATGTTTGGAAGCCACGTCTTACGCCGCACGTAAGTATGCCAACGAAACGAGTACGAGCGACTTAAAAGTGTTTGTGCCATCAATAGCGTGATAATAAGGTAATCAACTTGCCATATTGAACCGGCTTAGGAACGAGAATTAAATAAAACCGATAAGATGACAGTCACTTCCGAAGTGACTGTCATCTAACTTCAAGGAGTTATTCGATCTCCATTCCTTAGCGGCTTCTTTGTTCGACTAACCCCTCGGCAAAAGCGATCACTTTATCGTCTAACCTTGTTCCAGCAAAGTGGCTGGCTTCTTGAATCCCTGTAGGTGATGTAACATTGACTTCTACCAAACGCTCTCCGATAACATCGATTCCGACGAAGTACAGACCCAAGCGACGCAGGTGAGGGGCCAATGTCTCGATTATCTCTATCTCTCTGTTGGTAACCGTCGTTGCTTCGGGATGGCCGCCAGCAAAGAAATTATTACGATGATCATCTTCACTGTGAACTCGCAGAACCGCACCCAGAAGTTCGCCATTGAGGAGAAGAATTCGTTTGTCTCCCACCGATGCATCGGATAAATACTGCTGAACAATTACCTCTGACTGTTCGTTCTTTGTGAGCGTTTCAAATGTGACATTGCGGTTTAAGTCACCTTGGCGAATCCGGAAGACACCAGCACCACCATGCCCGTCGGTCGGCTTGATGATGACTTCTCCTTCTGCCTCAAGAAAATCATTAAAATCTGACTTATGACGGGTAACAACAGTTTTGGGGATGATCTGCGTAAACTGGGTGGCCCATACCTTCTCATTTACAGTGCGCACCCCTGATGGATCATTGACAACCACTATACCTCTGTCCCTAGCCTGGTCCAGCAGCCAAGTGTTCATCAGATACTCGGCATCGAAGGGTGGATCAGGGCGTATGAATAGGACATCCACATCCTCATCTCGTAAAATTGTCTCCTTGCCAAGAATAAAAGGCTTCTCAGTAACCCGTTGGGGTGTAGCCAATGTCGCACGAAATTGCACAGAGCCTTGGTTAAGGGTAATTCCACCCTTGGGAACATAGTACGTCTCATGCCCGCGCTCCGTCGCCCCTTCCATAAAGGCAAAACTGGTATCTTTTTTTATATTTACGGTGACAGGGGGGTCCATTAAAAAGAGGAATTTCATAAAGGTGTTTCTCCTTTTGAGCCATATGAGTGCGAAGCGTCCAGCGGCTCTCTAATCTCCAGCTGCAGCAACAGCCGGCCCCTCTGCTGTATTAGGGCGAGTGCTGGGTAGCAGGAGTACCATCAATGCACCTGTAACTGGTACGATTGCTAATACATACATAATGGTCGGTAAACCATAGACATCCGCAGCTTCTCCAGCCAGCCAGGCCATAATGGAACCACTAGCAAACATGAAGCCTAACGTTGCGCCAGACATCATCCCTTTCTGATTGGGGATCAATGCTTGCCCAATGACAATCAGTATACTGTGGGACATATTGAGCAAGGCTCCTGCGGCGAAAGCGGCTGCATAGAAGAGCAAACCCGATGCACCTAACATAATGAAACAGAAAGGAATTGCAACAATCAGTGAGGTAAAAATAACCAGACGTCGGTTAAAGCGATCCCCCAAGATGCCACCAACAAGCGTACCCACTGCACCGCCAAAGACAAACGCTCCAATCATGATGCCATATGCGTCTGTTTCGTACCCCAGGCCATCAAGATAAGCAGGCAAAAACGTCATGTATGTATGAAATGTGGTTGAGCGCAAGAGGATTAACAACATAAAGAGGGCAAGCGTTGCCCATGCAACTTTAGATACATCGGTTGGGGAATTCCCTTTCCGATCGTTTTCCCCTTTACTTCTCTCTTGATCACCAACATAACGGACCGGCTCATGCAAAAATAGAAACATCAGCAAAACAACAGGGAGAATGGCGATTGCAACGTAGGGCAACCCCGCTAGCCCCTGATACTTTAGGATAAATCCAGTGATGATCGGGCCAAGTGCCAACCCAGATTGACCAAATAAGAAAAAAATGGATGTAGCTGTAGTGGGTTTGTCTCCGCCTGCATCTGGTGCAATGACCATACCAGCTGTATGAATGGCTGCGCTGCCTAGAGAACCTAAGGTTAGACAAACGATCATTAGAGTGTAGCTTGGCACAAAAGGAATCAGAAAGAAAAAGAAGGCGTACCAGAGTAACCCGACTGGTCCCAACCAGCGTCCTCGTAACTTGTCCGCCCAAGCGCCAAAGAACGGTTGCGTCAACGATGAGGCAAACATAACGATCATGGCCCCAAGGCCAATTTGGGATAGCGTTAACTCAAATTTGCCCGATACCGCCGTCAGAATCATCGCAATGGATGATGCCATAATATCGACAGACATGTGACCAAGAGAAACAGAACCAAGCCGACGAATATTCATGTGAAGCCCCTAGGAGCATATGCCGAGCTATAGATAGCCAGACGAAAGTAGTCTACCTATGTAGGAACGAGAATTAAATAACTTGAGCACTTGAAGGGGCTACACCCGATTGAAACGCGCAAGTTATTTACAACTCATTCCATAATTTATTCTTTAAAGTCTTTTGATTAGGAAGAGGATTATACCATAATTCAACATAAAGGCGTATCTTTATGGCAATAGAGGAGATGTTTCCAATTTGAGCTGTCTAGGAGAAATAAGTGGCTCAACCACAAAATGAGACAGCCTACCATGAAGCCACTGATGATAGTGAAGTTTCTCAGCTTCATCGTCATGTCGCGCCCGAGGGAAGGAGCGAGAGAAATTTTCCGTTTAGCCAAGCGAAGATTTCTCCTCGTGCCTCCCTTCGGCTCTGCTCAGGGCAGACTCAGAAATGACAGACTGCAATCTATTGACCATAGAGTAGGCTATATATACCTTAAGCTTCTACGCTGATGTGTTTGTGAGGTAAAGTGGTTAATGGGCACCCACTAAAGATGGATTTCCATAGACACCATGCCTAGCCCAGATTTCATTGAGGCGCTTTGCAACGTCGCGAAGCAGGTTAGGATACTTTCGTTTGAGGTACATTTCTTCTAGGCGTATGTTTCGGATTGCTGGGACCAAAAAGTCTGGCTTAGATTGAAGTAACTTAGGTTTATATAAATAGGTTTGGTAACGAGAATACATTTTATGCCTCCGCATCAATACAGTAGGCGATTCTTCTGTCACATCCTATCTTTGTCTATACTGCCCTGAAAAATGGGACACGGACCAGATGGATTAGCACGACTTTTTCATCCTCCGTGGTGCTGCTTGAACCATGAAAAACTACAGCTTTCATATTCTCATTTATGACAGAGCCAAGTATAGTTGTATCGCCATACTGTTAATTTATTTGTGTAAAGAGTTGGTCTTGCTTGCCAAGGCTGTAATCAATTATAGCCTTCTGCCTCATCGCATTTGCTTTTACAACCATGTCTTTGGTCGTCCTTATCATCATCTTCACCTCCCTTACTACGTTGGCTAACAAAGTGGCTCTTCAATACACGGAAAAATTGTGTTTGCCAGATTACCAATTGTAGGGTATAGTTATGATTATGTGTATTTCTTTGCCTGTAACAAATTGCAAACACTATGGTAGCACACAAGATACACAAAGTCAACATCTTTCTTGAACTGTAACCGTATAAATTTTGTGCATTCTCTAACCTATTCACCAGATGACTAAGAATGCGTCCTCTTCATGTGATAATCTGATTGTGGCTCTTTATGGTCGGCTCAAGTATGTTCTAACCGAAGCCAATGCCACTTTATCCGAGACAAACCCAACCCTGTCCATCGAAAGCCTCCTAGAGCATGGTCAAAATGTGGCCAATATTCTGCGCGAATGGGGAGCAGGGGAAGAACTGCAGCAGGCGGCCCTCATCCACTCCCTTTTACGGAATTGTGATATATCTCCGGAGGAGGTTCGGACGCTATGCGGGGAAAGAGTACTCTTCCTCTCTCAAACGTACCAAGAAATGCGAGAGCAAATGCCGGAATCTCGTTGGCGAGGAAAGCCTCATGAGCTAGAGCAGGTTAAATACTTCATTTTGGCTCATCGAGATTTGGACTTGGCACTTCTTGGCGCTGCCGATTTATGGTGTCACTACCGTTCATCGAGAAGTAGTGGATCGAAGAATAACTCATCTCAAAGCAACTCATCTAAAAGTAATCCGCTAGTCAACCAAAGCAAATATGCGGAAATCGCTCGTCATGTGCTTAGCCCATACCTAGAATTTTTGGGAATGTATCAGATACGCGAAGAGCTGGAAGAATGGTTGGTGGCCACCCGCAAACAACAGATTCGCAAACAGATGGATCTGTATGAAGCCAATAGTCGGGTTGCCTTTAACCAGATTCGTAAGCAGATTACCCCAGCTATTTCTTGGGCCCAACTACTCTTTCGGAAACGCTTTTACTCCTCTAAACCATCTGTCGATAATATCTCCTTCTCCTCAAGCGCACTCTCTTTTAAATCCCAGCCTGTCCTTTATATTGATGTATTGGTTGATAACGAAGAGTTATGTTATCGAACGCTATTTTGGCTGCATCGTCTCTTTACCCCTGTGGAAGACGGTGTCAATGATTCGATAGGCAACAGCCGCCGCAATGGCTATCGCACGTTGCAGACCATTGTGTGGGGAGATATTGATGATAGCCCTGAATTAACTGCCGATGCCCTTCAAAATGGAATCGATGCCAACAGCCAAGGAGCTACTGAAAATAGTTCGTCAATTAGTGCTCTATCTACAAAGAGTACACGGGATAAACCCTCACCCTCAAGCCTACGGATCAGAATCCACTTTGAAATTTGCACATATGAAATGGATGAGATCAATCGTTGGGGCGTTGCGGCGGTCCATTTGGGTAAAAGTCAGCAGCCAAATCTGCCCAACGCATGGTGGACCCACATAGAAGAGAAGTTTCGGCAGATCGATGTGGCCCCTATTGGCAGCTTAGCCGAGACGCTCTATGTCTTCAGCCCTCAGGGTGAGCTCTTTCGTTTTCATCGCGGCTGTACAGTCGTTGATTATGCCTATTATGTTCATAGTGAATTGGCGGCCCAGTGCCGTCGTTTTTTTATTAATGGAGAGACGGTTGAACCCGCTACCGTCCTTCACCACTTGGATCTGATTGAGCTAGAACATGATCCTTCGGCCCCTGGCCCAACCCGTGTTTGGTTCAACGCTGCGCGAACGCCTCGGGCTAAGACCCACATTGATCGTTACCTTAAACGGCACGGGCAGGGTATCTATCACGCCCAAAAAGCCCTGGATGTTCGACGAAAAGCATTGGAAGACCATTATGGCTTCAATATTCCCGATCATCGTGTCAGCCAAGCCCTCTCAACAGAGATGCAAAAACGTAGTATCACATCATTGGACGATCTGATGAACGAGATTTCTGCTGGTCGTTTGAACCCAGATCGGCTCTTTCATCCCTTCTTTGCTGATGAAATTATTCGTCAGGTTCAGATCCCCACCTCGATGCGCCTCCGCCCCCATCAGCTCAATTTGGCCCAATGCTGTAAACCAAAACCTGGTGATGATATCATTGGGCGACCGAGCATCCGCAACGAGGTAGTCACTGGACTCAAGATTCATCGGCTGGACTGTGCTAAGTTAGGTGGCAATACGGATGGAAGCCACCCGATCAAGTGGCGATTGCAACCGGAGCTGAAGTCTATTGCCCAAATCGAAATGCGTGTGCTGGATGAACATGGCATTTTAGGAGATGCCGTGAATCAGATCTACGCTATGCTCCCACGGGTCACTTTATACAAAGCAGAAGCTATCGCTCGCAATGGTGTGGCAACTATCCGCTTTGTGGTGGAAGCGGCCAGCAGCGAGCTAATCGATGAAATTACAGATGCCTTGCGTCGACTGCCGAATCGGACCGTTGACGAAGTTCGCCAAATGAGCTTGCCTCTTTCCGAACGGGAAGATCTCCTTCAGCCAGTATCAACGGCTCAGGCGAACCCCTACTCTAGGATGCCAGTCTTTGACGAAGGGATGTTCTTCGGGCGTTCCAAAGAGTTAAGCGAAGTTCGCGACTGGTTGCGTGCACATGTGGGCATCATCTGGTTGCTGGGGCAGAAGAGGGTTGGCAAGACATCCCTTCTGCTCCATTTAAAAAATCATTTTCTTGATAAGCAAGAGTTTACCCCCGTCTATCTTGATTTTCAGATGCTGAGCAGTTTAGAGACAGGCGAGATATTTTTTGAAATTGCTAATGCTGTCTATAGCGAATTGCGTGATGAAGGATATACCGCAGAGCTTGGATCTCCTCTCCATACCATGTTCGAACACGATCCAAGTGGTCATCTGGTACGATACTTACGCGGTGCCCAAAGTCATCCTGAAACGGGTAAGCTTGTACTGCTCCTGGATGAATTTAGCCGCACAACAGACGCTCACCAGCAGGGGAAGTTAGATGAAAGCTTCTTTCAACTGTGGCGGGGATTGGTCCAGTCGACTCAACCGTACGTAAAGTATGTGATTGTGGTTCAGCAGCAGGCATATGACAGTATGGTAGAACGGGTCCAAGGCGGTGTTGAAGATCCTAGTTGGCGATTGATGGAGTTAGGTGAAAAGATGCCCCTTTTGCCCCTTACGGATAAAGATGCTCGCCACCTTATCGAATGGCCCATTCGTAATTATCTAGAATTTAGTAGCGAACTCCTCGACTATGTTTACAGCCTGACCGGTGGCAGCCCTTTCCTCATCCAATCCTTCTGTTTTAGACTCGTCTCCTACATGATTCAAATCAATAAGCGTCAGGTTGATTGGCCAGAGATTTCCCATGTTGAGATGGAATTTATGTCACCCAATGAGAGCCTTTTTGCTCACTTGCTTGATCTAATTCGGGGTGTGGCCAATGCCGTCTGTAGCCAGGTGGCATTATTGGCGGATGCCCAACGCCAGGATGATCGAAGCATTCATCCCATTGTGGATTGGGCGCAGATTAAAGGTGCCCATCCAAATATTCCCCCAGCCCGTCTCCATAGCACATTAAACCAGCTCTGCGAACGCCACATCCTCATCCAGGTAGAAGAAGACAAATGGTGTTTTGGTAGTCTGCTCTTTCAAGATTGGCTAGCACTAAATTCCATGAGCTAGCCTTTGAATGATTAATCACAATTTAGCTGTTCACTACTCACTTTCAGAAGGACGCTGTATGAATGCCATAGAAAGTTTATTTTTTGGCCGCGAACGTATTATGCGGGACATTGTACAGGGGGTTCTTGCCCCCCAGCCGTCTAGCTTTTCATTAGTCGGTTCTAAATTATGCGGCAAAAGTAAGATCATCCGGTATCTGGCATCGGAGTTAGGCCCATTTCACAGCCACCAAATGACCGATTGGCGTCCATCTTTTTTTGAGGATGCTGGACGATTGATCACTATTTTGATTGATTGTGACTATCAGGATGCTCAAGAGAATCTACTGCTTCACGTCTATACAGTTTTGGTTCAACAGTTACAAGAGAAGGAACGGATCGAATTGACGTGGCGCGAAATTGAGGCTCAGCCAGGAATGGGTCGGCGCCTGTGGACGGTTGCTCGGGAACTCAAAGAGATGGATTACCGACTAATTCTGCTCTTTGATAACTTTGATAGCGTCTTTGAGAGGCAATTGATTTCAATGGATGCCGTGGATGAGTTGCGTCCATTAACTATGGAGTTGGGTATGGTGGTTGCAACCGAGCAGCCTCTCCACGATCTCGATAGAGATCTGGCTGCATCACCGCTCTTTAATGTGATGACTCAGGTCTTTATTGGCCTTATAGAACCAGAGGCGGCTATAAACTGGCTGGACGTATACGCTGAAACGTACCCGATGATTTCCAAAATGAAAGAGCCGCTCTTGGCAATAACGGGTGCTCATCCTTTTCTATTACGGCGTATTGACGATATACTATTAGAGATTGAGCAGATGTTCCCTCAGAATAATGTAGAAAATGAAGAGGGGCTGGCAGACGAAATACTCCCCTTTATTCGGCTACGATTGGCTGAACATGGGCGATTGCTCTTTGCTACGCTTTGGCGCAAAGTTCAAGCCCCTCCGCCACCGGTTAAAGGCGACATTGTCCTGAAGCTATTAAACCGTCTTATCGATTCTCCTTTGGCCATCAGCCAGATTGGGCGGGAGCATTTTTCAACGGCCAATTGGTTGATCAATCAGGCTATCTTGCGCGTGTCAGCAGACGGATATCAGATCTTTTCCCCCCTCTTTAGTGAGTTTATCCGGAGCAAGGTGGGGGTGGCAGAGAATCCCTCTACACCCTTTGTAACGCTAATGCCTCATGCCGGCGAGGCCGATATTTATAAGCGATTGACCAAAATAGAGAGTGCCTTACTGCGCTACTTCGAAGCCCATAGCCATAAAGTTGTCTCGGCAGAACAGCTTCTTACGGATGTATGGAAACGTCCCGATGCGTCCACCCGTCGAGTTCAAGAGGCAATTCGCCGATTACGTCTTCAGTTAGAAGAAGATGATGCACCATATGGTGTAATAGAAAATGATCGAGGCCGTGGATACCGATTTGTTCCTGCATAAGTAAGAATACCTTTGATTAAGACATCATTGAGCCATGTATTCATTCAAATTCACTGGAACCATATGGGGAGCAGTATGGGCCGCAATAATCAGCATGGGTTTGCTCCTATTTTTACTTCTTGGTGCGTCTAGCCAAGGCGGTGCTTTACAAAGCCAAACAACCCAACCCCAAAATCTTCAACCATTTAACGAATCAACCTTACCCAACAAAACTTGGACTGCACCCCCTTGGACAACAGGCGGTATTCGGCCTGCCAGATCCAAACGAGTAGAACATGCAGATGGCTTGGCAGGACCGGATCTATCGAGCGTCCTGTCCCAGCGCGCTCGGCTCGTTGATGGGGTGGGCTTGATTCTTACGGCCACCGTCGGACTCAACCGCCATCAGTGTGCCGAGACCCCTATCATTCATGTAACTGCCGGGACAGATGTAACTTACTGCTACTATGTGCTTAACAGCGGAAGCGAACCTTTGGGTATCCACACGGTTGACGATAGTCGCCTCGGCAACCTAATTCCAGCAAAACCATATCCTTTAGCTCCCGGCTCGGCTGTATTGGTGACCGTCACAACCCCAATTTCAGAGACGGCCACCAACATGGGAACGTGGTCGGTATTTGATGAATCAGGGAATCTGCGGGTAGCGGCTACTGATACTGCCAAGGTTTATGTAGATGAACTAGTCGTGTTCCCTGGTATTAGAGTAGACGACGAATCCTGTGAACCAGTCCAGCATCTTGCTGCCCGCATTGACTCAATTGCCAATGAATGTCATACCCTGATCAATAACACCGACCTAATTCTAACGCGCCACAGACTTAGTGATATCCATTCGGATCAGTTAATCGGCGAGTTTCTCTATGAATTTACACCGGGGCAGCAGGTGACCTACTTAGACCTAGGTATTTCGGTTACCACTGTCGTCACCGCTTCTATGCAGAAAACAATCAGGTGGCAAGCCACATTCGAGCAACTGCCAGCAGACTTGGGAGGTACTCACTTAAGTACACCCAGTTCTATCTCTGCTCACATTGGCATTCCTAGATTAGCATTTTCTTACACAGTAGGTACCGATCGAGGTTTGTGTGCAGAAAGCGATTCCGTCTCCGTATTTTCTGGTGCAGAAATTGTACTGTGTCACTTTATGACAAACACAGGTGGTATTACCCTAACCCACCATAAAGTGAGCGATGACATTTTGGAGCCAGAGCGCATTATTTTTGATAGTACTCCCTATGTAGTCCCACCAGGCCAATCAATTCTTGTTACTACAACCCAAGAGGCGATAACGACAACTACTGTAACAGGGCATTGGATAGGATTTACAGGGGATCCAAGCAGCAATCGGGCAAGCGTTGTATCTGTTGAAGCGAGCAATCAAGTTTCCATAACTGTGCGTGCATTAGCCAAGGTCGAGTTGATAATCTTTAACGACACCAACAAGAATGAAGAACGGGATAGCGATGAGGGGGGGATCCCTAATGCGCTGGTGAAGTTAATGAAAGAGTCAGAGGTGCTGAGTCAACTGCGTACCAATGCCGACGGGCTTGCTCTATTTCCTGATCTTCTTCCTGGGGCATACGAGGTTGTTGTGCGCTTTGATGATTTCCCTTACTTTGAACCTGTAGGACAAGACCCACTGCCTCGAATTGTGACTCGTAGCGGTGAAACAACTACCGTAGCAATCTCTGTTGTCCCATCGCAGAGTCTGACTCCCCATCTTTACTTACCCCTTGCCAGGTGAGCTTTGTGTTCATCTTATACTGAATTCTGTTTGAAAACGACCGCAGTATAACACGATAGTAAATTTCGGGAATCATTCAAATTGTGGAATATGTTCCATATCCAAAGGTCGAATGGTGCGAACAGATTGTCTCGCCCCTCCTCTACTGATTGTCTCTTGAATTCTGATAATTGTCGCGATACAATAGCGACATGTCCCTAATACTCCATCTCGAACGTTCATCAAGCCAAGCGCTTTACTTACAGATTGCGGAGCAGATCAAAGTTCAGATCTGCGATGGGCGATTGCCAGCCACGGCGCAACTCCCAACTGTACGCCAGTTGGCCCGGCAGCTACAAGTGACGCGCCTGACTATCCAAAATGCTTATGGTGAACTCCAGAGCGAAGGGTGGGTAGAAGCAACTATTGGGCGCGGGACCTTTGTCAGCGCAGCCGTTCGACCCCAAACGATTCCACCATCGATTACCACTTTGGGTGATCAGCGCCCAACACCTGACTCGGTGATCAATGACATGATTCAGCTTCAGCAGTTGGAGACTGAACCTATGGCCGGAATGCGTTCTATGGCTGTAGGTGCTCCCGACCCCAAACTCTTTCCTACAGAGGAATTTTGGGGGGCCATTCTATCCCTTCAGAGTGATTGGACTTCTCTGGTTGGGTATGGTTCTCCTCAGGGCGATCCCATGTTACGCGTTGAGATCGCCTCCATGTTGAAGCAACGCCATATTCATGCCACCCCGGATGAGATCATTGTGACGGCAGGGACTACCCATGCTCTCTCCATGGTAGTCCAGGCGTTGGCTCAGGCAGGGGATGTGGTTCTTGTAGAACAGCCGACTTATTTGGGCTTTCTACACATTTTAAAAGAGCAGCGAATTCAGCCAGTTGGAATTGCTCTAGATCAAGAGGGACCCCAACTTGATGCCTTGGAGCGCGCCATACAGCTTCATCGGCCACGCTTCTTTTACACATCTCCAACCTATCAGAACCCGACTGGCATCTGCGCAACCATGGAGAGGCGCAAAGCGGTTTTGGAGCTGGCAGAACGCTACGGTATTTTAATCGTCGAGGATGATATCTATGCACGGCTTGCTTATGATACCCCTCCTCCCTTGCCCCTGCGCAGCCTAGATACGAATGACTCGGTAGTCTATGTGAGTAGTGAGTCCAAAGTACTTATGCCTAGCTTGCGTGTTGGTTACATCGTGGCCCCCAACGCACTTCAAGGACGGCTGCTCTCTATCCGGCGAGCGACGGATCTTTGTAGCCCCACATTTTTACAGCGAGCCTTGGCTACATTCTTACAAGATAAGGGCCTCCAGCGCCATCTCAAACGCACCATTCCTATCTACCGCCGCCGTCGAGACGCCCTCTTATTTGCTCTGCGGCGCTACATGCCAGAGGAAATCACTTGGACTGAGCCAGCAGGTGGTTTCTGCTGCTGGCTTACGCTTCCGCGCACCCACGCCCTGCGGGACGTCCATCGTGCAGCCTTGGAGCATCGGCTAGCCCTCGCCCCTGGAGAAGTCTTCTTGGTTCACCCAAGCCGAGAGCTTCACCTACGCTTGACGTTTAGCAGCCAGAATGAAGAAGGAATTCGCGCCGGAATAGAGCTATTAGGTGAATTAATTTCGGAACGGCTTGCAAAAGGAAACGCCGAAGCTGATAAGATTTATGACTGGACGCCACTTGTGTAGATGGTTGGTTGGTCCAGGTCCAGAGTCTGTGGTCCAGAGTCCGTGGTCCAGAGTCCGTGGTCCAGGTCCAGGTCCGGGGTCCTTAGTGCATGCATCACGTCTACTGCGGTGGATTTCAAAACTGTAGTGTTCCTTTGCTCTACTAGAGAGACCAAAGTACGGGTTGAAAGGGAGCGAAGGAATCACGATCAAATAAAATCTAAAACGTCGGCTTGTCATCTCAAGTACCCGAGAGATCTTCGATTTGTTTTATTAAATTCTCGCTCGTATAGCTTTTAAGAAAAAGACTTTCCGGATTTTTACTTCGTTGACCCAACTGGTTTCTTGGCGAAAAATGGAAAATCTTTTTCTGGATGTCTATAGTACACTGTTTCCAAGAATAGGAGCATGCTATGTTAACCGATCCCCGGCTGGCTACCCGAACCCGCCATATGCAATCCAACGCAATTCGGGAAATTCTTAAAGTTGTTTCCAAACCAGGTATGATATCCCTGGCTGGTGGCATCCCAGCCCCAGAAAGTTTTCCAACCGAGCGTATGGATGAGATCTTCGGTACAGTGATGGCCAAATATGGCGCGCAGGCCCTCCAATATGACGCTACAGAAGGGTTTGAACCTTTGCGGGTCGCCTTGAGTGACTACTTAGCTCAGCAGAGCGTGCAGGCCTCTGCCGAAGAGATTTTGATCTTTAGCGGCTCCCAGTCTGTTCTGGACACGGTGGCCAAGATGGTCATCTCACCGGGGGACATTATTGTAACAGAGGAGCCGACCTATCTTGGGGCGCTCTCGGCTTTTGCGCCATATGAACCACGCTACCGCACGGTATCAACTGATGAAGAGGGGATGATTCCAGAAGCACTGGAAGAGGTGTTGAAGACCGAAGCGGTTAAGCTCATCTACCTGACCCCTACCTTTCAAAACCCGACTGGCTACACTCTCTCACTGGCACGCCGCCGGGCGATTGGTCAACTGCTGCAAACGTACAACTGCCTGCTGCTAGAAGACGATCCCTACAGCGCGCTTCGTTATCGGGGCCATGCTCTGCCGCCCGTTTGGTCCTTTGCACCAGAGCAGGTGATCTACTCATCAACCCTTTCCAAGGTCTTTGCACCGGGGCTGCGGATTGGCTTCTGTGTGGCACCAGAATGGTTACGTCCGTGGTTGGTCGTAGCCAAACAGGGTGTTGATCTACATACAAGCACACTCAATCAGGCATTGGCGGTAGAGTATCTGACAGGCGGTCACTTGCCTGAACAATTGGCGACCATTATCGAACTCTATCGTCCTCGCCAGGAAGCGTTGTTGCAAGCACTAACCCAACATTTCCCCCAAGATTTTATTTGGTCCAGGCCAGAAGGGGGCATGTTTGTTTGGGTTATAGGTCCAGAGGGGCTGGATGCGGAAGCTGTTTACTGGTCATCTGTCGAGAAGGGAACGGCTTTTGTCCCTGGCAAGTACTTCTTTGCACAGCCAGAGACGGGGCTTTCTACCATGCGGTTGAATTTTACCATGGTAGATGAGTCAACCTTGGACCATGCTGTTCAGGTGATTGCTGAGGCAATTCAAGAAGCTACGGCAGAAACTGCTTAGATGCTGTCTGTGAAGCCATTTTGATGAGCCTATGACGAAGAATCTCACGATAGTTGTACCGCAAAATGCAGATTCTTCACTCGCTCCGCTCTAGGTTGCTTCGCAACTGTAACCAAGCAGAATGACATGCTCATGCCCTTTTCAGATTACTTCTTAAGCAAATTCAGAGAATATATACTGTGGTCGCTTTGTAAACCGGAGTTTTCTGCAGCCCTTATAGGAGAGACCAAATTTCGGTTTTCATACAGAGCTGAGTACAAATTACCGACTTCACGGCCACTAGCAGAACCTAGTTGGGAAGCCAAACTTGCGTCCCTGGTGCTGGGAGCATTGTGAACTCGTTTTGTGGATTTATCTTAAATAAGGAGAAGACGATGATCGCTCATGAACTGGTCGACATTCAGCAACAGCATCAGGCCAAGGGTCAATTGTGGCACGAATTCTTGCGTGTCCCCGATCTCAGTATGGGTCTTTATGTGATACCCGCCGGAGGTACTGATCCCCAGCAGCCACACAGTGAAGATGAGGTTTACTATGTGGTTTCTGGCGCTGGGCAGATTCATGTAGCGGGTGACGAGAAGCATATTCAGCCGGGTTCAATTGTTTATGTGGCTGCCCAAGACAGACACTATTTTCACTCTGTGGAAGAGGATCTACAACTGCTGGTCTTCTTTGCACCGGCCGAGGCGTCAAGGAGTAATACCCAGTGAACCAACAGCCAATCGATGAATACACTCAGGGAGATTACGAAATTAGCACGGATAAGCACAAGCTCGATCTTGACGTCATCCACAGCTACTTAACCCGATCGTACTGGTCACCTGGTATTCCTAAAGATCAGGTAGCCAAAGCGATTGAGCATTCTCTCTGTTTTGGCCTGCATTACATACCAACTAACACAGCTCATTCACAAGTAGGCTTTGCTCGGGCCGTCACCGATTATACTACGTTTGCCTATTTGGCTGATGTTTTTGTACTACCTTCTTTTCAAGGAAGAGGACTGGGTAAATGGATGATGGAGTGCGTTGTGAACTCCCCAACCATCGACGGGATTCGCACTTTCCTTTTGTTAACCCGAGACGCACATGGGCTGTATGCCCAATCGGGTTTTATCCAATTGCCAAACCCCGATCTCATAATGGGTAAACACAACGAAGTGAGTTGGTACAATCCAGAATTAGTGGCATGGCCACCGAACGAGAACTAAATCGTCCTAGTACAGTGCGGCGTAAATAGTTCGGCTCATGTGGGCAAATAGGTGAAAAGGGTTCAATGGGATGCTGTAGGTCACATTTGAAAAGTGACAAGCTTGGCGGCTCCCGTCAGAGACTTGATCTCCACGGGGGCGTCCATATCTGCCACATTGCAAGCTTGTTCCCAGGAAGCTGGGGATGTAACCTACCATTCGCTTCACTTATTTTCCCTGATGAGCCGAAATCCCTTGTTCTTGGTTGCTACAACCCCTGGTTTCTTCTAAGGATCGAGAATATAATAAAACATAATGGAAGATCTCTTGGGTACTCGAGATGACAGGACCGAACTTTAGGGTTTTATTTGATCTTGATTCCTAGTCGATACTTACTAACGACGTACTCGCCAATTTGCCGTTAGCTAACTGCTTCTCTCACTTTATCCAACTGACCTGCAGAGCCAAGTTTCGTATTCTTGTGAGCAATAAAATTGGCGTATTCATTCATGAATATTTCGCCAGGCTTGCGAAAATCGAAAACGTCAGGTTTGTCGCGGAAGAATTCCCGGTGAACCCGAGTCCAGACCAAACGACCATCGGTATCAATATTTACTTTGGTGACGCCTAGTGGATATGCCTTGGCAAATTCCTCTTCGTCGACGCCCTTGGCCGAGGGATCCATGCTCCCACCAGCCTCATTGATGCGGGCAACCTCAGATGCAGGTACAGAGCTAGAGCCATGCATGACTAGTGGGAAACTAGGCAGCCGCCTCTGAATCTCTGCAATGCGATTGAAGTGCAATCCTTGCGAACCGGCAAACTTATATGCACCATGGCTGGTCCCAATGGCTACGGCCAAGCTGTCACACCCGGAACGCCCCACAAATTCCTCTGCTTCATCCGGATCGGTCAGCATCGCATTCTTTTCATCTACAGCAATGTCTTCTTCCACCCCACCCAACATGCCCAACTCAGCTTCCACACTCAAACCAGCATTGTGGGCTGCATCGACAACCCGCTTGGTAATGGCAATGTTCTCGTCCAATGGATCATGGGAGGCATCGATCATAACGGAGCTGTAAAAGCCTGATTCGATGCAATTGTAGCATGTTTCCTCATCACCATGATCGAGATGAACAGCAAAAATGGCATCAGGAAAGATCTCTTCAGCTGAGCGAATCATGGCCTCCAACATTTTGACTTCTGCATACTTACGCGCACCCTTGGAGAGCTGAATAATGAAAGGGGCTTGGGATTGGACACAGCCGCGGAAAAGGCCCAAGGTCTGCTCCATATTGTTGATGTTGTATGCGCCGATGGCAAAGTTCCCATAGGCAACATCGAATAATTGTTTCGTTGTAACAATCATATGTTTCTCCTAATTGTTTATTTTGTTCGTTTCTTTGAGTAAGTCGCTTAGTGTTCCTTGGTTGCCCTGGTTAAACCAGGTTTCTATCAGCCGATGAGAAATAGAGATGGGTGGTGGCACCATCAGGGTGCGATCCTTGACGCGCTGGACGATGTCTGCCCGGCTGAGCCAGTGGGCGTGCTCTAACTCAGCATCATTAAGATGGATATCCGTGCTGGCGGCTTGGGCCATATACCCCAACATGAGCGAACTGGGAAACGGCCACGGTTGGGAGGAGTGGTAATGAACTGAGCTAACGGTTACATTGGTCTCTTCCGCTACTTCCCGTAACACGGCATCCTCTAAACTTTCCCCTGGCTCCACAAAGCCAGCCACCACAGAGTAACGCCCCTCCGGCCAAGTAGGTTGGCGAGCTAGCAAGCATCGCTCGCCATCATAAACGAGTACGATAATCGCTGGATCCATTCGTGGAAATTGTTTGGCTTGGCACTCTTCACTGGTACATTCCAACATGTAGCCTGCTTCTTGGCTTTGGGTAGGGTGTCCACAATCACCACAATATCGATGACGTTGGTGCCAATAGGCCATGCCTTTGCCAAAGACCAGAATATCGGCCACGCCGACAGGCAGCTTATCTGTCTGTAAGCGTAGATCTCGGAATATGCCAACGGGATTGAACTGTTCGGGAATCGTCTCGTCCTGAGCAGGTAATCCCAGAGCGAAGTAAGTTGTGCCATCCAACTGCCCTAACAGAATGGGCGAACTTTGGTCTAGATACACCTCGATCTCGTTATAAGTGGGTAAAACTGCCTCTGGCTCGCTTTCAGATGTAATTAAATTTTGCGCGCGCCATACGGGGACAAAACGAGTCGCATCTGCGTGAAGTTGCTCAGCAAGCCACCCCGCATCTCGGCGCATCAAGGCCTGTCGATCAACAGGACTAGCTGCAAAGAAGTTGAGTGCTGAACGTTGAAAATGATCAATCATGGTATACTCGGTGGTCGGTAAGTCAGTATTTGGCAAGTTGGTAGCTGGTAGCTGGTAAGTTTTTAGCAACCTTGCAACCCATGTCACCCCCGAATGTAGTTATCAGGGGCTGCAACCTTTTACCTAGAATCATACCACCTGCATGGAACTAGGGAAAACCGAGATAGGTAACAAATGGAATTTTCTAACCATAGGTATAAACAGCTTCTTTGGTTTGCATCAGCTTTAGTTCTTCTACTGTGTGGAGTCGTGTGGTTTGGGATTGTTTACAGGCAGAATGCTTTTTGTGCTGAGTGTAGGCGTGCGGAAAACATTTCTCCCCAAAGCGACCACACTCTACTGTTGAATCGACCTTCTTCAGTGGACATAGATGTGCTTGCGTCTGGCATGAATGTGGCGATGAATAGTCAGCCATTTTCTTACACCCCTCCAGATAGTTGGTTGGTGAATGAGTTAGGTGCGGATCCTGCCGAGCCGGCTGATCCATGGGGTGAACCGTCAGGCGTTATCGAATTCGAGTATCAGGGAAAAGAGGTTGCGCTGCTTATAGCCGTGGGAAGCTATTGGGGGTATCTACTAATTACGGTTGATGGCCAGCCTGCCAATCTGTTGCCTCAATTGCCCAACAGCCATAACCAATTGAATGAACCATCAGGCAGCAAGAACTTTTACGAGCCAGAAAGGGTACAAGATGACTCAGAATCCCCGGAGGCTGTGAACGCTACTCGCTGGCTTCGGGTTCACCGAGCTGAGACCTCATCGGATGCCATTCACAAGGTTCGCATTGAAGTCTGGCGCAGTTGGGGCCAGACACCGATTCGAGCCGTTGCCATCGACGCTCTCCCATCGGAGCCGCTCCCGTCGTGGCCTGGCCTATTGCTGATTCTTATCGCCCTTGGGTTACTCTGGCTGCATCCCAGACAGCTTACAATCCGGCAGTGGCTTTTGGCAACCTTGTGGGGCAATCCATTAAGCGAATTCGGACGTCGACAACTTGGCTTGTCGCATCTATCGTGGATGGCCCGCCCGCTTGGATATTGGCTCATGGTAGGGAGCGGTGGGTTGCTCTTGATTGTAGGTTTGTGGCTAGAGCAATGGGTTCTCTGTTTAATGGGAGTAGCCATCATCGCCCTAACAACTATTTTCTCGCTGCTACCTTGGGTCTCCCTGTTGTTATTGGGACTACCCTTCTATTTTGGTGTCAAGTTACCGCTCTTACCTGGTCGCTCCTTTGAGTTGGTGGACGTTGGGCTATACGGCGGATTGATTCTGCTAGGTCTCCATGGTTTGCTCAACGCTAAACGGAATGGTATCCCCACCAGGAGGGCTCGGCCTCCGATCTGGCTGGGAATGACTATGGCAGCCCTAATTGGGTGGTCGCTTGTCTCGGCATTTGAAGCCAATTATGCAGATGTGGCCCTGCGTGAATGGCGAACCGTCTTTTTGGCTGGCGGACTGCTGCTAATTCTCCTCATTGGTATAGAATCTGGCTCAATCCAACCGAAGTCACAAGATAGAAGAATACTTCTCTTGGCCTGGCTTGCTGGTGGGACCATTATTGCGTTGATTGGTCTGTGGCAGTATGCCAACAACTCTATGCTGATTACGGCGGAAGGCGTCTATCGCGTCCGAGCACTCTATGGCTCCCCCAACAATCTGGCCTTATACCTTGAGCGGACTTTGGCGGTCACTCTTGCCCTGGCTCTCTTTCAATCTGCTTGGGCGATGCGTTGGCTATTGTGGGGCATGGCTGGCATTCAACTGTTGGCGCTGCTGCTCACTTTTAGTAAGGGGGCGCTCTTTCTAGGCATTCCCACCATATTTGTCGTTCTGACTGTTGCTACCTTGCTCCAACCGTTCGAGAGGAGAGCTTTGACTTGGGATAACGCCAGGTCAAGACGAAGAATTCTCTGGAGTGTTGGTCTCTTTGGGCTGTTTGCACTGGTCGTTATTGCGCCATTTTTGGGAACAGAGCGTTTTCAGCGTCTTTTGGATTTTAGCCAGGGAACCAGCTTTCTAAGGCTACAGCTCTGGCGTAGTAGTTTGCAAATGGCATGGGATCATCTTTTGCTGGGTGTGGGGCCAGACAACTTTTTATATGCCTACCGCAGTGACTATCTGCTGCCTGCGGCTTGGCAAGAACCTGATCTGAATCACCCCCACAATTGGTTGCTCGATTGGTGGACGCGGCTGGGTATTCCTGGGTTGCTCTTAGGACTTCTCTTTTGGGGCGTTGGCCTGGGGAAATTGCTTACGCGACTACTCAAAAATGGCTCTAAAAAAGCTACATTTGCTCTATTGGTAGGATTGTTGGCAGCAGCTCTCGGCTCTCTTGCCCATGGGTTGATAGACGCCAGCTTTGGCCTACCTGATCTGATGTTGGTTTGGGTGTTTATCTTTTGGTTGAGCTCTCCAATGCTGGATAGTCGGTAGTGGATGGTGGAAAGTAAGATACCATTCACTACCCATCGCCGAAGCTCATTGCAAAATCAATCGGATAATCTGTGCTGTCTGCTCTACCTGGCGTTGCGGATCTTGGGCTGGCGGCTGGGGCTTGGGTATCCTCTCTCCTGTGGAAGCGATGCTACTTCCATCTATCCTCTCGATTTCGTCGATTTGGACGACCTGACCGAACGCTTCGACCTCTCCAATTGTATACAGCACCTCTAGTCCACCCAGCGATTCCTCCGCCGCCGCTTGAATTTGACTAGAGGCTTCCTGACACCATTGATCCATTGCTTGATACCACTCTACTTCCAATGTGGATAAGGATACTTCAGCAAGGCTGGTGAAGTTGGCTAGCTGGTAGCGGTTCTCTCGCAGTGCCAGCAAGAGCTTGTGGATGATCGCCTCTTGTTCAGTCATCAAATAATGAACAAAGGCCCATGCGTAATCATAGTCGAAGGTCCCAGGCTGATCGTAACCGGCTCGTTGAGCCAACAGATTACTCAGTCGGCGGTACTGATGGCTGGAACCAGTATCTGGTTGACTACTATTATCTGCCTGACTGCCCGTGCCGTTAACGGGACAAATGTTGGTGAGGCGCGTGGACGGCAAGCGATATGTGGCTGTACCGTCCGGTGCAAATTCAGCAAAGCCAAAGAACTCAGCGGTTCCTTCATCGATCCATCCCTTTGGCTCTTGGTGATAGCCAGCTTCAGTCCAGATACCTGGGAAGATGTAGCGGCCCTGTAGATAGTGAGTATACTCGTGTTGAACCAGATGTTCAACAGTGTACAAGCTCTCGGATGCCTCACGCTGATAAGTGTACAATGTAGCCAGCCCTTCTAGGTATAGCCCTCCTGCGTGAGAGCCATATCCAACAAAGGCATCCATATACGTACGATACGCATCCCTGGTTGCAAAGAGAATGAGGTTGATGTCCTGGTTTGGATCATTGGGGAGAGGCGTATCGAAAGGGGTTCCTAATTGCTCAAAGAATGCCGATTCGGTGTGGCCTATCCTGGTCATAAAAGCGGGCAACTCATTTTGAGGCAAGCCGGAGCGAATGGTCACGTGGTTGAGTGAGAGCTGATTTGATAGATGTTCAGCTACGTATGCGTTTTGCAATTCTTCATGCAGTTGGGTTCCGTTGTATCGATCCAGTGCTTTGGCCAAGGATGCACGCGTGGAAAGTACCTCTTCCTGCTCGAAGGCAAGCTGGAGCGAGCTAGTAATGACCTGTCGTTGCAACGCGCCCCTCAGGAGTGGTTCCATGACCTGGAGCATATAGGCTGCTGCCGAGCGAATTCCACCCTCGTTAGATGCCAGGCTTGCCTCCAGAAAGCGCTGATCATTCTCATCCAACTGCATCTTCTGGTGTATGATGCGGCTCTGGGCCAACATGGCTCGCAAACGCAAATTTGGCTCTATTGTAGGATCTGTACTAATGGCTATCAGATAAGGCTGACTAGACAAAAATGGAAAAAAGTACGAATCGAGAACCCAAATCACATCGTGGAGAACATCCGGGCTGGCTTCATTTTGCAACCGATCTGTCAGTAGGGTTGCAACATCATTGCCTAGGGTCTCCTTGATGAGGATGTGAGGCGGGGTTTCTAAGGGTTGGGATACCAAACGCCCCAAAACGCGAATAACATTGCGCCGTGACCAGTGATGGCGCTGGGTGCTTCCCATCTCGATAAGTTGACTTGCTGTTGGTTGATCTATAATCGTAGTTAAATATCTCGCCGTCTCTTCAATACATTGATAGTCCCCATATGGAACGCTTAACAGAATCTCCTGAGGTGATAGTGCCACCAGGGTGGGGCAGCGATACATGGCTCCGTAAGCCAGATTGGGTAAAATAAAGTTCACCCAATCCTGACAGCGATAGGCATTTTGGCATCCATCAATGGCTTGGGGAAGATTGTCCCATAGGCTTTCAATGGCCTGACCTGAGCTAAAACGGAACTGCCCCCTGCGGAGGCGATTATAGGTGGCAGTCCATAAGCTATCTGTGGCAGTGGTAGAGGAGATTAAAGTATAATAAGTCTCTAGATATTCATCCGGTGCCGAAAGGAGAAGATCCATGAATGGCTCAGTGCAGGCTAGGTTGGCTTCAATTGTTTGCTGTTGAGTGTAAGGATGGGCATCGGTGAGAGCGTTAATGCACTGGATTTCAATTGGCATATTGGTTGGGGCTGGGGTCATGGTGGATGTGGGTGGAAGCTCTACTGTGCCGTTCTCGGACGTTTGTATAGCGGTTACTGTGGGAGATGATGTGGGAGAGGGAATCGGTGTTGGTGTGATGAAGACGGTAGCGCTGTACGTTGACGTTGGCAACGATGTTGGCGTTGTTGGCGTGGTGGCCACGGCTGTTAAACCTACCAACGTAGATGAAGGGGTAAGGGTAAGTATGGCTGTTTCGGTCAGATAGGGTGTCAGCACTAGGGAGTCCGTTAGTCCTGTGCGTAGTTGCCCATTCGCCTCTCCACTGACCATTGGTAGGTAAATCTGGCGTATGCTAGTCTCTATCGTTCGGGTCAATAAGAGAGAGGATGTAACAGAAGATAGACGTGGATTTGTAGAAAGTAACTGTTGTTGGTGGGAGAGCGCATAACTGGAGTCACTGCGTACCATGAACCAAAAAATTCCGACAAATAGGCTCAACAAGAAAACAGGAATAACAGCCTCTTTTTTTGCGCACATTTAGCAATTTTCTTTCTGGGTATATGGATTGTTGGTCGATTGCACTGTCAAGTCGATTGCACTGTCAAGAGGGATTCTTCATCCTCTTCAAGATGATATTGAGATCGACCGATTGTGTTCAGGTGATTGTGCCGGGTGATGCTCTAAATCTATTGTGAATGACAAAGAGTGGAATGTCTATAAGACAAAAGTACTATCTTGGATGATCCAAGCGAGAATCCCCACATCAACATATGAGCATCATTCTCCATTTCCAACGCCTGCATCACACCATTCCTTATCTCCGCCTCATTCACGATTGACAATTCTTTAGCTTGACTTAGGGGTCAATATGCATGAAAATGATCACCGACAGAAAAAGAACAGTTATTTTTGCTACTTTGTCTACAGGACCCAATCCCAATGCATGACCAACTTCTTACCTATTTTAAAGATAAAACACCTGAAATGCTCGACGTCATCGAAGAGCTTGTCTGCCACGAGACACCGTCAGGGGATAAAGCTAGACTGGATGCATTTGCACAGCTTCTGGCCGATAAATTGACTAGCGCGGGTGCTCAGACGGAACTGATCACCAATCCGACGACTGGCAACCATCTACGGGCTACATTTGGTCATGCAGATGATAAAAACATCAGTAGGGAAGAGCATAAAAAGCCAGCCCTGATTCTCTGCCACTATGACACGGTGTGGCCTGTCGGTTCGTTAGAAACCCACCCTTTTCGTGTTGATGAGCAAGGGTGGGCATTCGGTCCTGGTATTTTTGACATGCAGAGTAGCTTGGTGTTAAGCGAGTATGCGCTGAGAGCCATTCAAGATCTAAACCTATCTTTGCCACGCCCCGTGACCATCTTGATAACCTCTGATGAGGAGACGGGAAGCCGTACCTCTAGGGAGTTAATCGAATCCGAAGCACAGAAGTCTGCTTATGTGTTGGTTATGGAATCCCCTTTGCCAAATGGTGTACTGAAGACTACCCGCAAGGGATGTGGCCACTTTGAAATCCAGGTAACTGGCAAAGCGGTTCATGCTGGTATTGAACCCGAAAAAGGGATTAGTGCCGTCGAAGAATTAGCACACCAGACCATTGCTCTCCACCGGCTGAATGATTATGAAAAAGGAGGGACCGTCAATGTGGGAGTGGTCACCGGGGGAACCCGCTCGAATGTGGTTGCGGCCCAAGCCCACGCAGTCATTGACACTAGGGCGTGGACGCAAGATGAGGCAGACCGGCTATACGACGCCATTACCAATATTGAGCCGATCTTGCCAGGGGCAGAAGTCACTGTAACGGGCGGATGGAATCGACCCCCTTTGGAACGCAAAGTCACAGGAGAATTATTTTCCAAGGCTCAGATCATTGGGCAGAAATTAGGGTTGACACTTGACGAGGGAGGAACCGGTGGCGGATCCGATGGCAACCTGACGGGCGCACTTGGTATTCCCACATTGGATGGTTTAGGGGTGCCTGGATGGGGTGCTCATGCTGATGATGAGCATATTGAAGTAGATACTATTCATACAAGTGCATCGCTCTTAGTTGCGTTGCTAATGGAGTTATAGAACGATATGGACTCTACAGTTGGCCTAGAATCGTTTGCTGAAGACAAAGATATTCTACCGATTGCCACCGCAACAGGTGTGCGCGCCATCCCTCGTCGCTTTGTTATGCGCCTAGTTCATGGCGACTTGACGCGGCGAAGGGCTGAATGCTTTGCCGTCAATCGCTATTTAGGGGTTCCCATGTCGGGAGCGGCACGCGCCGTCAACCAGTTTATGGGCAATACCTTGGAGGCGTTTGCCCAGCGCAGCGGTTTCAATGAGCAGCCCGGCAGCGTTACCTTTGTCCCAGCCCGCTATGCACCCTTTAGTGCAGATGTTGTTGCCATCATCTCTATGGGGGAATATGAGCGTTTTGTAGTGACGACTGAAGAAAATAGTCCCAATGAAGGTTCAGTAAGCGAAGAGACAAGTATAGTAAATGAAAGTGGAGAAGAGAGCACTTCGACCCAATGGGTTCGGCAACAGCTTACACAGCTAGGATACAACTTGGCCGTTGCCTGTTGCCAAGTCGACCTACGGGATGTGGCCTCTACCGTGCATGGTGCTGGCCCCAATAGCAAGGTGGATCCCGCTCTGGCCGTGCAATATTTCATTACAGGCTATCTCAATGGGCTGAAGGAGTATGCCCAGCCTGGCCAGAGCTACTTCTTAACGCTGGTCGAATTAGAAGAGGAGAAGATCGAACGCATTCGGCTTGGTATTGATCGTGCTATGCGGAGCGGCGATTGTGAATTGCTGATTCCTGTTGGGTCGCCGCTAACCAGCTCGGGCAGTGTTAGCGAACCCTGGGCTTGGCTTGCTGATCTGGATCTAGTTCCTGCCAAGGAAGAGACAGTCGGTATTCCACGCCACTTGCGCCTTGGCGCTTTGTTACAGAGCGATGGCGCGCTCAAACTTAGCACCATTGGTACAACATCTGCGGATCAAGTTGTCTTCGACCAATATCCTAGGAACTCGATTCAGCAGGTGCGCAAGCTCTTCGAGAAGCTTCATGACAGAAGCGTAGGCGACTTAGCTGGGCTAAGCCCTCTGTTGCGCCACGATTCCCCTTCTACACGTCAGGAGGCAGCCGAACAGATCGAGGCGGTCCACGCTGATGCACTTCTAAAGACAGGTCAATTTGGTAGCTGGCTCTTTAATGAGATTTTTGATAGCTCTGACGCAAGCAATATTCGACAACGCCTTACATCTGTCGAAACCAATAAGTTACTCCTATTGCGTTTAGATGAGGCCACGGCAAGTATCCCCTGGGAGCTGATGGTCTTTGAGGGCGATGATGGGCATTCCCATATGTTGTCATTAGAACGCAGCATCGGTCGACAGTTAGAAATGGTTGGTCAAGTCCGTCAACCGCCTCCTCGGGACTCCAGTCTTGGCAGTCGGCTCAAAGTGCTGATTGTGGCGAACCCGACCCAGGATCTACCTCAGGTAGAAAAAGAGTCTCGCCGCATTATTGATGATCTATATCAAATCCCAGATATTGACATTCAAGTAACGGCTCTCTTTGGCGAGGAGGCTATGCGTCCTTATGTCGAGTATCTACTCAACGAACAATTTGACATTTTTCACTATGCTGGTCATGCATTCTTTGATCCAAATCGACCTAATGAAAGTGGCCTGGTCCTAGCAGGGAAAGATGTCTTGACGGCCGAGATGATGTGGGAATTGCCCACACCTCCCCGGCTGGTCTTCTTTAATGCATGTGAATCTGCCGCAACGGTTGAAGCGGCAGCGAACCTTGGCTCAAGGATGGCCAGGCGGGCTGGACAACGGAGTGAGCAGCAGGCCGGACAGTATATAGTCGAGTTGCCCCTTGGTTCAATTAGCGCACTTCTTCGGGCGGGTACCCAAAATTTCATCGGTACTCAGTGGAGGGTAGAAGATTCTGTTGCGGCAGAGATGGCTATCGCCTGTTACACTGCGCTCGCCTCGGGATATAGTGTCGGTGAGTCACTTGTGAGAGCTCGCCTTAGCATTATCAAAAAGCTTGGATTTGGTCATTTTAGCTGGGCTAGTTACGTACTTTATGGCTCACCTTGGAATAGCCCACTGGCCTAAAATAGGCCATAACCAATGGTGTATATGCTCAATTCTGCTTAAAAAATTGAGTTGAGTCTTTCTGGTTGGGAGCGTAGAAAACACCAGCTTTTAAAATGGTTGCAGGCTAGTTAAGTCAGCAACAATCGTCGATAGGCCGTTTTTCATGCTTATGGAAATGTCATGAAAATGAAATATTGTAACTTTTAAGTTAAGGTACAATTAAAGAGTAATATATTACCTAACCCTGTTATCGTAAGATGTACGTAAAAGATAACATCTGAGTCAAGTTTGCCGCTTCAATGATCAATTTTGATGCTGAACCCTGTATTGAATGCCCGATCTTGCTACCCTCTTGAGAATGAAAGGCAACCAATCGTCATCATATTGCCAAATTCGTTCACGCTAATTAAGCGATGCCTTTCCAATTGAAAATATCCCAATTATGATGGCGGTAGGTTTACAATGGTTGTGCCTGCCTGTAAATCGATGCGCTTGGCGTACCTCCACGGCTACCATTCCACATCATACCTTTCGCAGCCATATCTTTGCCATACTTTAGCCGCGGCCACCTATTGTTTCTATAACCAAAATATGTAACTAAAGTGCGGTTGTGTTGAAAACGGTAGTTTCCTATGGCTTCTACCAGAGAAGACGAACTACTGTTTTCAAACAGAGCTCACTATAGTAGTAAGTAGTTCCTTGTGTACAACTTATTATTTGTGCTGTCCATTTATCCTGCCTAACGTTGGGTCCTAGTTTAGTTTAGTTTAGTTTGTAGCCAGAGAAAGGCTACCGGAGAGAAACAAATAAAACTGGACCAGCCCCAGTGATGTCATATCATATATAATAATAGTGCTTTATGTATGATGTCCATGGGCGCACTGGATGGTTCGTGTCAATGGTGAGGTATGAAAAAGCGAAAAAGAGTTTGTTAAATTTTGTGTACTGTTTTGGAAACAGGCGTTAGACATTAACTTCTGCGCCATCTCATAATTTTGATGATCCCGTGTACTACTGACCTGTTTCCATCTATCAGAATGAAGGGAAAACCATGATAGTTCGAACGAGAGAGTTTTTTAGTCAGAATCGGTTACTGTACTTCCTGTTGGCAGGATTGCTCTTCACAATATTTGTGCAGAGCCAGGCTGCCTATGGAGCAGAGGGGCGGACCTACTATGTTGCCCCCAATGGCAATGATGGACGAAGTGGAAGCGAAGCCCAACCTTTGAAGACCATTCAGAAAGCGGTTTATTTGGCTCAGGCTGGTGATACCATCTATGTGCGCGCTGGCACGTACCACGAGGAAGTTCGGGTAGCCACGTCAGGAACGGCAAATCGACCGCTACGCCTGCTTGCCTACCCAGGAGAAACGCCCGTCATTGATGGTGAGTATACGCTACCAGGAGGTCCTCCTGATGGATGCAGTAATGTAGCCCCAGGACACTGTTTTGTTTACAAACCATTGGTTTCAATCGAGGGTAGCCATGTAGAGTTCCGGGGCTTTAAGGTGATTCGCTCTTACGGTCGGGGTATTGGCGTCAAATCACCTAGTGGCTCGCGAACTAGTAATGTGTTGATTGATGAATGTATAGTAAGAGACATACGCAGCGCAGCCATCCATGTGTTGAGATCCTCCTATGTTACAGTTCAGAACTGCGATGTCTCTCATGGGGCAAACTTTGCTACCCATTCACGACGGGCATCAGAGCTAAATTGGCCAGTCGTCGTCAATATGGTTGGTTCAGACCATGTGACTGTCCGTCGAAGCAAAATCTACGAAAGTTGGGGAGAAGGCATTGCTGCCGGACGAGATTCTACGAACATTGTAATCGAAGACAATATCATTTATGATAATTATGCACTCCAGGCCTATCTCCATCGCTCTCAAGATGTGACCCTCCAGAGAAATCTAATTTACCATACCAACGCCCAGGCATTTCGCCGAGGTAACAACCCAAGCAGCTGCATTGTTGTCAATAACGAAAGCTATTTTCCCAACTCATTATTAACTGCTCGCATAAAAATACGGAACAATGTCGTAACGGGGTGTAGCCAAGGAATTGCTATTTGGGGTAATGCAGGGACGGATGTTCTGACCCGAGATGTCGAAATTACCCACAACACAGTAGTTCATGCCAGGAGGAATACGGATTCGTTTGCAACTGGTATTGCCGTCAGTGGAAGAGCAACGCTAAAAAATATTGTCATTAAGCAAAATATCGCTCTTCAGGATAATGGCCGTGCTGCATACATTCCAAATCATACCGAAGTAAATGTATCGAACAATCTATGGTCATCAACGCCCTTGGGTGGGTATAGTGGTTCAGGCGACCAGATCGGTGCGCCAAGTCTAACCTCCCCCAACCAGCCGCTCCGGCCAGGAGAGGTTGATATAGAGTGGTTTATGCCTACTGCGAATTCTCCTGCCGTTGCATTGGGTGCTGGCCCCTACGAGTATTTGAACCAGCCTGATTCATCTCTGGTACCAACCCCAACACCCATTGCCGTCGGACCAACTCCAACGGCTGTTCCAGGGAGCAGTACAGTACCTGAACCTGAAGTCCTCTTTCACTTTAATGAAGGGGGAGGTAGAATAGTCCACGATGTTTCAAATCATGGCAATCGTATTGACCTAACCATACAGGATTCATCAGCTGTACGCTGGTCGAGGAGCGGACTCACGATTGTCAATCCAGTTGTGATCCGCAGCCAGGGCTCGACATCAAGAATGTTCAACGCCTGTCGTTCTACCAATGCCCTATCCATCGATGCCTGGATTACACCTGCTAATAGTAGCCAGGATGGTCCGGCACGAATTGTCTCGTTCTCTAACGACCCTGAAAATCGAAACTTTACCCTGGGGCAAGGACGTTGGGGGAATGCGCCTTCCGATGTTTACAATATGCGTTTACGAACGAGTCGCACCGATAATAACGGTGAGCCGGCGCTGATCTCGTCGATAGGAGCTGTGGTGTCCCAGCAGACTCATCTTTCCTACAGTCGAAATCATCTCGGTGAGGCTCGGCTATACGTAAATGGTGAAGAAGTAGCTGCGGGAACTATGGAAGGACAATTTAGCAACTGGAAAAACACATTCCCGCTATTGTTAGCCAATGAAGCAACTGGTGATCGGCCTTGGTTAGGAACCTACCATTCTTTGGCTATCTACTGCGAGCCATTAACCGCTGCCCACGTCCGGTCTCTTTACCAAAGCCAACGGCAACGGATACTAGCGCTTGGCCTACCTGACGATGTGGATGCTTCAGTTGTACAAAACACAGACTGGGGCGTGTCGGATATGTCTCCAGCAGAGTCATTGTTTGGGGCGAATGTCTATCTCCCGATTATTAACCAGTAGCCAAGTTCCGCCCGCCACCCCTCTGAAAGAAACAGGGATTTGAAGATTTGAAAGATAAGAAATCTGCGAAATTTTCGAATCCCTCTTCCCCTTCATCCTCGGTGGTGCAAGGCCGTGCATGCATATCTTCCAGAATGACCGTGATGAGTGTGGTTAAATGAATGGAGAGGGGACTGTTCATCCTGGAAAGCTGAACTGGAAACCCGCTTCGCTGCCCGTCTTCCAGAAAGCTGTGGAGCCTCCGCTCCTCTGTAGATACCTATTCTTTGCGAGGCCCTATCTACTGATGTGGCAAAAAGGCAGAGCTGGCCACAAACGCTTTCAACTGTTCAGAATCGACTTCATCGGAGGAATTGTTTTCACTTGCAACCTGGCCAATAATGCGCTCTAGCCGGATGATCTCTTGGGTAATGGATACCCGCTTTTCTAAAAGAAGGTTGAATTGTTCATCACAGGCTGTTATGGGACGCGGGTATTCTCGAATAGTCTGATTGATCTCATCTTTCTGCGTTGCAAGCTTCTGACGAATCACAATCGCAGTGGATGCTTCTTTATCTCCCGCCGATAAGTATTGTTCTTTAATGGCAACTGTCTCACTATTGAATTTAGCCATGAGATAGGCTCCTTTTCGGTTATAAAGTAGGCCAAACCAAAATTGACTTTATCTCAGGAGAACCATCATCTGTACTGGTTCACGCACTGCGCCATTTTTGGAACGCCCTATTTCATCAAATCCGCTAATCTCTCTTTCTGCTGCAGTTTTTCATCAAAATTGTCAGGGGCCAACCAACGCTCAAACCCTTGCTTGATTCTTGGCCACTCGTTGTCAAGAATCGAGAACCAAGCCGTATCTCGGTTTCGTTTTTTGTAGATGGTTGCTTGCCGGAAGATGCCCTCGAAGGTAAAACCCAGCCGTTCCGCTGCCCGTCGCGAACCTGCGTTGAGTGCATCACACTTCCACTCATAGCGTCGGTAGCCTAACTCGTCAAAGACCCGCTTCATCATCAAGAACATTGCTTCTGTGGCGGCTGGCTTCTTCTGTAGTAAAGGTGAAAAGTGAATATGTCCTACCTCAATAACACCTACCCTTGGTTCGATCCTCAAATAGCTACAGATTCCTACGGCCAATCCGCTTTCCCCATCAACAATGGCATAAAAGAGGGGATCATCACTTGGTGCTACATGCTGAAGCCACTTCATACATGCATCCCTTTGGATGAAGGGACCATAAGGCAGATACGTCCACTCCGCATCGATACTCTCTTCTACGAATACTTGGCTAAGGGCTGCGCCGTGGGCATCTAGATTCAGCGGCTCAACACGACAGTAGTCGCCCACCTGTACTGCTGGTGGTGGGGCGATGCAGGGCGTCCATTCCACTAGGGGAAAGCCAATGGGCTGTTCAAGTTCATTTTCATGTTGGATAAATGGTTTACGCATAAGTTCCTGATCTGGATCAGTTGGGCTGAATATATAGATGGCCAGAAAAGCTCTGTCCTCCCTTTTCAGAAATTCCCAGAGCAGATTGGACAAGACTCTTCTGGCGAAGTATATCTATTGAAATTGAATGCTACTGCTTCTCTATGGACTGATAATTGTCATTTCGAGTGAAGCGAGAGATCTTAATGCCAGACGAACCTAGATTTCTCGTCATGGGTACCCTCTGGGTGCCTCGAAATGACAGGTTGCCATCTGTTGAGTATACCATCTAACACATCAAATTATCGAATTTTAACGAATTTTAAGAATTTGAAAAAAGGCGCGAAGGATCCAATAGTGCCACTGCGATAAACAAAGCAAGGAAACATACTAACTTCTCCACAGTGTGTTCTCCTTGTTGTTTCTCCTTTCTTGGGTGTTTTTAGTTTTCTCCTTTTGGGTGATTGGGTGTGGAAAAGCCGCTGGGATCCAGCGGCTTTTTCTTTTCTCTAAAAAGCCATAATTATTCAGCTCCGCTTGAAAACGACCGCGATATCGCTACTCAATATATTGTTTGACACGACGCAATGAGTTTTCCAACATGTCTGGCCCAAAGGGCTGATGGTTGATAGTGGGCCAACTCAAAACCCACCGAATTAAGCCTAAGGCGCGTAAAGTGATAAACGCCTCTACTTCTGCTTCAAAGTTGGCTGGCAAGGCACGTACCTGTTCATACCCTTTGAGCAGCGCTGCGCAGAGTGACTCTGACTCCGGAAACTCATCAAACGAGTTAAGCGTAATCGCGATATCCTCGACAAAAGAGCCAATTTGGCAATCGTCGAAGTCGATGATGCTAATTTCGTCTTCGTGCAGCAAGCAGTTCCAGGAATGGAGATCGTTATGGATCATCCCGTGATTTTGGGTCGTCTCTATCCCAGCCATTACGTTCTCCAACCGCATGATGGCAGAGGTGCAGAGTGCCAGATCTGATTTCGACAAGTCCTGGCTTTTCTCTAAATCAGCTTGCAAAGCCGATAGGCTATTTCCCTCCCATGCCGCGCGGTTGGCCCCATGGGGCAGCACAAATTGTTCTCCATGATTGTGCAGCCTGGCCATGATCGTGCCCATCTGTTGAACACGCCCTGTATTCAGATGGTCGCCTAGCAGCTCACCCGGCAACCAGTGAAAGAGAACAACGGACCGCGGGCCAGGATCATTGTCCAACTTGATCTCATGAATCAGTCCTCCATCGGATGTCGCAACTGGCTTTGGTACCTGTATTGCTGTTTCGCGCCGGAGAGCGTCAAGCCATACTAATTCACCCAGTATCGTCGATTTGGCCTTGCTCTCCGGCGGGTGAATGCGAAGCACATACGGTCCAGACGTGGCGTCAACTCGGAAGATGACATTTTCAGAATCTGAAACAAAGTGCAGTTTGGCGTTATCAAGCCCATAGGCAGCCAAAGTGGCCATTCCGTGTCGAGCCAACTGCTTCTGTTCAGATCCCCTACCAAATAACGCGTCCCAGTTCATGCTATCTCCTTGCAAACACAGAGTCTACACCTCTATTTGCACCTGCTACTTACTTTCGAAAAACATAGTAAAAAATCTTCCAGAAGATGATCCCCAACCATTTTTGAGAAGATACCCTGCTATGTCCGAAGCAGGGCATCAATCTGTTCAAGTTCTTGGCTGGTCAACGGTGGTGCATCGAATGCAGCTACATTATCCTCTAACTGATCAACCCGGCTTGCACCAATCACAAGGCTGGTCATGCGGGAGTCACGCAACGTCCATGCCAGCGCCATCTGGGCCAGCGTTTGGCCACGCTTCTTGGCAATGGCGTTTAGCTCGTTGACTTTAATCAACAATTCGGGCGTAATGCGGTTTTTCAGATTGTTGATGCCTTTGGCAGCACGAGAACCATCAGGGACTTCATTCAGGTATTTGCTGGTGAGCAGTCCCTGTTCTAACGGGCTAAAGGCAATCATGCCAATGCCCAACCGCTCAACGTGATTTAGTAGCTCGCCCTCGACTCGGTCTCGTAGCATCATGTTGTACTTGGGTTGGTGAATGGTAAGGGGCGTCCCTAACGCATTCAGTATACGAGCCGCTTCGCAAGTATTGGCTGCACCATAGTTGCTAACCCCCGCGTAGAGAGCTTTGCCCTGACGCACGATCAGATCTAGGGCACCCATCGTCTCTTCTAGGGGCGTCTCTAGGTCGGGACGATGGTGGTAAAAGATATCTACGTACTCCAACCCAAGCCGCTTCAGTGACTGATCCAGGCTGGCAACTAGATACTTCTTAGAGCCAAAATCACCATAGGGTCCAGGCCACATGCCATATCCGGCCTTGGTCGAGATGAGTAGCTCGTCGCGGTGGTTGGCGAAATCTTCTTTGAGTACTCTACCTACATTCTCTTCTGCAATACCTGGAGGCGGCCCATAGTTGTTGGCCAAATCAAAGTGGGTAATGCCCAAGTCAAAGGCACGACGAAGCAGGGTACGGGTTGTCTCCACATCAGTAAAGTTCTGCCAGCAGCCCAGGGAGATGACGGGCAACTTCAAGCCGCTGCGTCCGCAGCGACGGTATTCTATGTTGTCGTAACGAGAGTCGGAAAAGCCCATTTGGTTCCTTCTTGAATTTTTGAAGTATTATACTGCGGTCGCTTTGAAAACCGGAGCTGAGTATAGTAGACCGCAACCGTTGACGAGTACACCCACTTATGTACTTCGTGAATTAATAAGAGGCATTTACGATTCACGGTAGGCAATAAAACCTGTCTTGATATCCTTTTGAAATCCAGCATCTTCATAAAATCGAAGGGTTGCATCGCTTTTCGATCCGGTGAGCAGCGTGACTTTATAACAATGCGTATTCCAGGCCGCATCTAATGCATGGCGCAGAATACCTCTTCCAATGCCTTGTTTGCGAAAGTAAGGATGAGTAACCACGTTTTCGACGAGCCCATAGGGACGTGCGCTCTGATTGTAACCGTTCACGTCCCCTGAGCTTGTCGAAGCCGGGTTTCCCCTTCGACAAGCTCAGCCTACGGGGGAGGTGAATGGGTACCTCTGATTATACCACTGCGGCAAACCTTCTCCCAGCAGCATGATATAGCTGGGATGTTGTATTCTATGCATAGCTAGTCAAACCGAAACCGTGGCCAACATGCCTGATGGTGAACAGCACTTGTCTTGAATACAGGAATCCTTTATGATGAGCAATGCACTAACTGAACGTTCGTACGTATACTTCGCCAGAAAAGTCTTGTCTCGACTCTTATCCAATCAACTTTGGATACTTCCGAGAATGCAGAACGGAACATCTCTGGCCATCTGTATGTAAAGGGATATGATCATGGTACAGGATGGAATCGCTACCGCTGCTCAAAAAGGTCAGGAGACTCGTAATCGGATCTTAGGGGCGGCGGTCGATATCGCATCGGTGGAGGGATTAGAGGGGCTGACCATTGGTCGGCTGGCCACAACATTGGGAATGAGCAAGAGTGGCCTCTTTGGGCACTTTGGATCTAAAGAGGGGTTGCAGCTAGCCACGTTGGCTGCGGCGCGAGAGATCTTCATCCAGGAAGTAATTAGGCCAGCGTTACAAGCACCCCGTGGACTCGCACGGATTTGGGCATTATGCAATGCTTGGATGTCGTATATTGAACGGGGTGTTTTTAAGGGCGGCTGTTTTTACTTTGCCGCTTCGGCTGAATTTGATAGTCGCCCTGGCCCTGTACGTGATCTGGTTGCTACTGATATGCGAGAGTGGTTGGATTTCCTGGAAGTTGCCTTTCAGAAAGCTCAAGAGCAGGGTCAACTGATGGCTGACGTCAATGGGCCACAACTTGCTTTTGAACTGAATTCGCTATTTCTTGGTGCAAACTGGGCCATGCAGCTCTATGGAGATATGCAGGCAGCCGACCGAGCGCGCCTGGCGGTCTTGGAACGATTGCACTCTATTTCCGCATCTAATGCCTCGCCACTCCCTCCACTAGAGACGATCAACCTTCTGTAGAGTGACATTTTTCCCGTTTGTCAGAATAAATCCCCTAGCTTTATGCACAAGCCAAGTTGAATCAGTGTTCTCTAGTCGCTGGCCCAAACTATATGAATTTTCTGAGATATTGATTTTGGGGCTTGAAAAGTACGAACGTTCGGTTTATAATGAGATAGAAATATTTATGCTATATCGAATCAGTCTTCTTTACTGCTAATCAAGAGGAGAACATCATGAGTGTCGCAACGACGACAATTCCCGTGATTCAACAGTCCATTTCTATCCAAGTCAAGGCCACCCGTCGCGTCTTTCGGCTACTAGGTCACGTTTCGCCCGACTTGGCCACTCGATTCGCGATTCGTCTATTTCTGACACCAAATCAGCGCCCATACTCAGGAAAAGCACAAAGAATCTTGTCCGATGCTCGTCTGGTCTCCTATGAGCATGGCAGCCGTACGTTACAAGGGTATATTTGGGGTGGAGAAAATGAGCCGACCATTCTATTAGCCCACGGATGGGAAGCCAATGCAGGCTCTATGCGCGCCTTCGTGCCACCGCTCGTTGAGCTTGGGTATCGAGTAATTGCCTTTGATGCACCCGCACACGGCCGATCCACGGGCCGCCGCACGACGATTTATGATTATAGCGGTGCTCTACAGAGCATTAGTGAAGCGTTCGGACCTATTGATGGGATTATCGCCCACTCCTTAGGCGCTGCGGCTACGCTTTTGATGGTAGGGCGTGAAGCTCAATTGGGGATTAAAAAGGTTGTTGTGCTTGGCTCGCCGTCGAATATTTTCAGCGTAATCCAATCGTGGGGAACATTTCTCCACATTCCCCACCCTGTTGTGGCCAAAATGCGTCAGCGGCTGATCGATCGGATTGGCCTGCCCTTGGACGATCGAACCCTGGAACGCTCCGTTGCCAATATTACTCTACCCGGTCTGATTATCCACGATGAGAATGATAGCTTAATTCCCTATGCAAACGCCCTGGCGATTCACAAACAGTGGCGTAACGCTTCGCTTACAGCAACTCAAGGATTGGGTCATCTTGGTATATTGTATGATCCAGAGACAGTTCAACGAGCCGTTGCCTTTGTTGCCGCGCGCTGATGGTTGAATAAGCATTTCCTTTCATCTCTAACGCAACAAAAGTTACCATCACCTATCATGCCTTATCCAGAGAGTAACAGATGTCATAGTTCGGAAAGCTTTTATTGCATCTTCAAGGCTCTCCTTGCCATTGGAGTACATGTGAAAAACGCATGATACCACTATGGCACAATTCACTTGCAACCGCCAGGCAACCTCACTAAGATGAATCACACCCCCGATGATTTACCTCGCTCCTCAATTTGACCGACGCCAGTCGCTCCGTTCAGTTCACCCAAACCCATCATGAAACAACCGATCAACACCCACGTCGCAGTTGCGTACAGTCACTGTCCCCGCAAAGCGTTTCTGTTGATGTCCAATGCCAAAGCTGGGAAAGTCCACGAATACGTCGAAATACTGGCCCAAAAAGAGCGCGCCGCCCAAGCAGCCTACCTTGAAAAGTTGAGCCAGAATGGAAAGGATATCCGCCCCTATGCAATCCACGGTTTGAAGAGCAAGTCTGCACTACTCACCAACGCCACCTTGCAGACCGAGACCATGATTGCCGAATGCGGACTGCTTACCAAAGTCAGCACCCATTCTGTCTTAGGCCACTACAGCTATGAGCCAACCCTCTTCGTTGGCACCCACAGCATCAGCAAAGAGCAGAAGCTGGCCCTCTTCTTTACGGCCCACGCTTTGGCGCAAGTTCAGGGCAAACCACCAGCCAAAGGTCATATCGTCAATGCCGAAGGCAAGTCGAGCAAAGTGAAGCTAGATGAGAGCACCCAGACCCTTTTGCCCGTTTTGGAACCGCTGCAAGAGTGGCTGGATGCGTGGGTAGAGGGAGATACGCCAGAAGAGCCGCAGGTGATGCTCAACAAGCACTGCCCGCTCTGCCAGTTCCGCGATGCCTGCCAAGCCAAAGCCAACCAGGAAGACAATCTGAGCCTGCTGGACCGGATGACGCCAAAGACCATGCGCAAACTTGAACGAAAAGGCATCTTCACCGTTACCCAGCTCTCCTACACCTTTAAGCCGCGCAAACGCAAGAAGCGGGCCAAGAACCCACCACCCGTTACCCACAAGCTGGAGCTACAGGCGTTGGCCATTCGCGAAAAGAAGATCTACATCCAAGAGCTGCCCGAAATCGAGCGTAAGCCTGTTGAACTCTTTCTGGATATCGAGGGCATTCCCGATCAGAACGCCTACTACCTATTTGGCCTCTTGGTCTGTGAAGGTGAAACCAGCACCCACCACTCCTTTTGGGCCGACACATTGGCCGATGAGGCCCAGATCTGGCAGCACTTTGTGGAGAAGGCCAGCGAATATCCAGACGCACCCATCTATCACTATGGCAACTATGAGGTTAAGGCGTTGAAGAAGTTGGCGAATCGGTATGAGACAGAGGCGGAAGCCATCATCAAGCGATTGGTCAACGTGAATGGGTTTATCTATGGCAAGGTCTACTTTCCCACCTACTCCAATCGGCTGAAGGATTTGGGGCACTTTATTGGGACGGAGTGGTCTTCGCCAGAGGCGTCGGGGTTGCAGAGTTTGGTTTGGCGGGAGCATTGGGAGGAGGGGCAGGATACTAGGATACAGCAGTTGCTGATGATGTACAATCGAGAGGATTGTCAAGCTCTTAAAATGCTTACAGGTGAGCTGGCAAAAATAAATAATTCATCAAATACACTGTCAGAGGTCGATTTTGCAGACCAGTATAAGGAACAAACCTCAGATCTTGGTCAACAGGTTCATAGTCAATTTAAGGAAATTCTAAATTTTGCTCACTTTGGATACGATTCAAAGAAGATTTGCTTTCGACAAAAAACAGACCAAATCAATCCGGAAGCAGGTCCAAAAAAGGAGACAAAAAAGACGAAAAAGTTTGTTCCAAAACAGTCCGAAATCAGGCAGAAAAAACGGAAGATTGTTCAGATTGCTTCAGACGATACTTGTCCTCAATGTCGTAACAATTCGTACAAAGTAACAACTATCAAGGTGCGTAGAGTCATCCTTGACTTAGTTTTAACGAAAAGTGGTATAAAGAAAACCCTCACCGAGTATTCTGGTTTCAAAAGCTACTGCTCTAAATGCGACAAGCACTATGCTCCGGCATACATGCAAAAATATACCAGCCATCAAATTTATGGACATGGTTTTAGAGCCTGGATGGTTCATCAAAGAGTAGCTCTGCGTCTCCCATATGAGAGTATTGTTGAATCAGCGTTTGAGTATTTCAATGAGGAAATTTCGGTTACAATGCCGATGTATTCATTGCAAACTTTCGCAAAGAAATATACTGATACGTATAGTGCGATTGTTAAAGATTTGCTTAACAGTCCTTCGATTCATGTAGACGAAACCAAAGTTAATATTCGCGGGGCGAACTGGTATGTCTGGGTATTCACAAATGATAAGCAAGTAATCTTTAAGCTTAGAGAAACGCGAGAAGCCGAGGTCGTACATGAATTTTTAGCTAATTATAATGGCATTCTAATTTCAGATTTTTATCCTGGTTATGATTCTGTTAATTGTAGACAACAGAAGTGTTGGGTTCACTTGATTCGAGATCTCAATGAAGACCTACTTGTAAATCCGTTTGATAAGGAGCTCGAGCAGTTTATCTTACAAGTGAGAGATCTTATCATACCGATAATGGAAACCATCCAGAAATATGGTCTAAAAAAGCGAAACCTAAGTAGGTTTCATCCACAGGTGGTAAAGTTTTATCAGAACGTAATAGAAGGGAAAACATACAAATCAGATCTAACTATAAAATATCAAAACCGATTTATCCGTTACAACGATAGTTTGTTCAGCTTTCTAGAACATGATGGAATACTTTGGCATAACAACACTGCCGAAAGGGCTATTAGACCTTTCGCGATACAAAGAGAAATTTCTAAAGTTCCTCTGCAAGACTCTGTAACCAAAGATTACCTCATTTTGTTGAGCATTCGCCAAACCTGCCGCTTCCAAGGCAAATCATTCTTCAAGTTCCTCTTCTCCGGCAAAACCGACCTCGACGAATTCCAAAAGTCGAAACGCTCTCGCAAAGCGCCTAGGTGAGACCATAGTCAGAGGAATATAACGCATTGGAATGCTTCCAGTTTTGTTGGATGCTGCCTGAGCAATAGCCAGAGCAAGCAGATTCTTGCTTATCTACCCATTCTGAACTTCCTGCCAAACCACCCGGTCGAACCCAATGTCAACAACCACGTAGGTTCGCAATCGTAACTGCTGGCCGTATTTGCTCTCTAGCTTTTGGCGGTACTCTAGCACTTGCTTATGAGCCTGGGAAAACTTTTCCTGAACAGGGGCTAGCTCATGTAGTTCTTGCAAACTCGCTTGGGAAGTTTCAACGCCTGTTAAGCCCGCTTTGTCCAACGATACATATTTAAACTCAATCAGAATATCGAGCAATTGAAAGCGGCGCATCTCAGGGCGGATGATCATGGTCAGATCGGCATAGGTCCGTTCAAGCGCGCTTTCCGAATCCATGATGTAAAGTGCGTCGTTATAGAGCAGGGTTAAAAACGCGGTTTTGATGGTCAATTCGTTGGCATGAAGATAATCTCGATTGTCGAATACTTTGAAATACGTTTTTTCGATAAAGTCGCAAAGTGGCTGCATCTCACTGCGGCTATAAAGGGCAACCGCGGCCTCCTGACCTGCCTCTTGAACTTGAGGCGGTAACATCATCTCCAACAAACGCTCTACGTAGAGGCGGCGACTAACGAGATTGGGGATTTCTAAGATAAATTTACCAATGGTGTCCCGACCGCCAAAGGTCAACGCCCCCAAATAGCATAAAAGCGAGGCCATTCGATCTTGGCGTTTTTCTCCCGCCAGCATTTCGGCCATCCCAAACCGATCCCCAACTTCGGTTACGCTCAACAGCTCCTCATCGTGCAAGGCATCAAGTAGCAACTGTTCCCCATTTAGGTGCGTCGAGATATAGACGAGTTTGGCATAATCCGGAGCGAAGTTGCCATCCAGCATCTTATCTGGGTAGCGACAGCTGACGGCGAACGCATCAAGAAAGTAGAAGACCAGTGTCGGGTTATAGATCAAAGGCGCTTCGTCAAATGTGAAGCGAGATCCGTTATAAAACGTGCGCATCAGTTCAAGCGCTTCATCAGCCTTGCTGAGCGGCAGTTGGCATTCGGCAATTGTCTGAGCTACGAGTGGCCGGACCTCTTCTTCTGTAAACCCGCAGAGGTCATTAAAATGGCGACGCCATGTAAGATCTTTGGCAATATTGTGACCACTCGTAACGTCACTTAATACAATGGGGGAAACGCCCGTAATAAAGACCCGTTCCAACCCCATACCGCGCATAAAGCTCTTGATATTCTTGAAGAAGGATTTGAAGATGCCTTCGCTAATCACTAATCTGTTGTACCGCTCTTCGCTAACAAGAAATCCTTCGCTTTCGGGAAGTCCATCACGCCCAGCCATCATCACCTCGTTGGCAAAGTTATCATACTCGTCAATGAATAGATAGACTTTATGTTTGGTTTGGCGTACCACGGCTAGCATCGATAGCAACGAGGTAAACGCATCTGCTGGATCAATGTGGATTTTTTCCGCCAACAGATAGCTATAGTCCATTTCAAAATTGCGTATTCGTTCATTCAAATAACGATGAAGCGCGTTCGCAATCTCCTCCACAGAACCATAGACGGGAACAGATGAAAAATCCAGCGAGAAGATCAAATATTGATTATGGCATGGTGTAGGATTCTGGCCAATAGCCAGATGACCAAAGAGCGCTTCGAATTCATCGGCCTTGCTGAGGTCGTAATAATTTTCCAGCATGGAGACGAGCATACTTTTGCCAAATCGCCGCGGACGTAGGAAGAGCAAGCTCTTACCAAGCGCTTCTATTTGAGGAATCCTGTCTGTTCTATCGAGATATAGATACTCTTCAGTTATGATTTGGTAAAAATCGCTATTCCCATACGGCAATTTCATAGAGGGCGTTCTCCTGGCTCAGTCTGATATGGCCTGCCCTTATTTTATCACACAGGAGCAAGTTTGCCGTCTGCTTACACCCAGCGCATTTTATGCCGAGACCAAACTTCCAGCCGCCTCCTCCGCCTTCGGAAACGGTGGCACCGATCCATTCTGCTCAATTGGGTAAACTTCTGGTGGGAACGCGTTGCTCACTTTACCGCCCTTCATCACCCAGTAGTAATCGCCAGCAAAGCGTCGCGTCGTTGTGATCTGTGGATTGGTGTAGACGCCTGCTATCGCGATGCGACCCTGTTCACTGGTGTTGGGCGGACTGTAGTGCATCATGCTGCTATGCCAACAGACCACGTCGCCCGAATCTAGCTCTATGTGATGAATACCATGACGCTCTTTCATTTGAGCCACAATTTCACGTGGAATCTCTCCGTGAATACTATCCTCATACAAGACGTGAGGTATAATCTCCCCTTTGTGGCTGCCAGGGATCATCTGCAAACAACCGTTGGCTTTGGTCGCCGGGTCCAGGGCCATCCAGAAGTTGAATGGCTCGGTCTCGTCGTCACGCCAGAGGCCATTGTCCTGATGCCAGGGTGTTGCGCTGCCAGTACGGGCAGGTTTGAGGAAGCAGCTATCAAACTTGAGCATAATATCATTGCCCAGGAAGTGTTGGGCTACCCGAAGCATCGCTTCGCCGCCATGCACGTGACGCCAAATCAGCGGCGACTTAGAACAGAAGCGACTCAACTTGCGGAACCGGGCAGCACGAGCCGCGGGGGGAGCGCCCATTGGGTCCATGGGATCTTCATCTGTTTTTGCATCCGGCTCTGGCGTTAGGATCACATTTCTGATGACGCCGAGAAGCTGCAGGGCCAGATCACGTGGGAGCACGTTGCGGATGACGAAGTAGCCTTGGGCTCGCCACTGTTGGGCTTGTTCTGGAGTTGGTTGCCATATATACGTCATGTTTGTTTGACACCTTTTTTTGCAGAGTCTTTTTACAGCTTTTTTCGCTCAAATAGCGGACCGTCCTTGACTTGTGTGCCAGAGTGGCGTACAATGTTGTCATGCAAACGGAAACATTTACGCCACCAACCAAAGATCATCGGATTGCCACCCGCGTCACAGGCGAACACAAATCGTTATTTGAGAGAGCAGCAGCATTGAAGGGTCTCTCCCTCACAGATTTTATGATCAGTTCAGCTTATGAAGCTGCCATTAAAGTCCTGAAAGAGAGTCAGATTGTTCTGGAACTCGGTCCAGAAGACAGTCGTGCCTTTGTAAAGAGTCTTCTGTCTCCAGAGGACTTACCTGAGCAATCCGACTTGCAAGCTTCACCTGTAGTAGAGCAAGACGAAACCCCAAGTGAAAAGCCGCTGCCGGAACAGTCAACAATCGATGAGGCTATAGCCCTCTACCTTGATGATCAGTGCAGTTTGGGCCGGGCAGCCGAAATAGCTGGGGTCACACGCTGGCACCTTCAGGATCTGCTCGACGAAAGAGGTACACCGATCGAGATCGTCGGTCATCGTTCCGCGGCAGAAATTGATAATTTAGCTGATGAACTGGTGGTGCAAGGCGTTCTGTGATTGTCATTAGTGATGCCAATATTCTCAGCTCATTTGCTGCGGCAGATGCACTTGACCACCTAAGAAGACTTTTTCCCAAAGCCCGAATTGCTGTCCCTCCCAGCGTAGTTATTGAGCTAAGAAATGGTTTAGATTATGGGAAAAGCCATTTAAAGACTGTTTTGGACACAATCACAGAAAACGATATTGATGTACTCCCTCTCTCTCGTGCAGAAGAAAAATTACGTTTGCAGCTACCCCAACGGTTGAACGCTGGTGAATGCGAAGGCATTGTGCTAGCTCAGAATCGAAACTTACTCTTTCTCAGCAACGATAAAAAGGCCTTTCGTTACTGCCACCGTGAAGGAATTCAAGCACTTGATTTGGTCGATCTGCTTCGCCTCTTGTGGATTCAAAGTGTTTGTACCCAGAAAGATGTTGCACAATTGATTCAGAAAATGGTTGATGTTGAGAAACTGGTCCTACGACAAAAGCAACTAGATATTATCTTCGAACCTCGTACAGATAAATCAAGTTGACCTACTTATTCTCATTCGGTCATCACTTTTTTTGGGAAAGCCCCCTTTTGGCCGTCCAATAGTATCGGCGGTAGGTGTGCCTTGTTGGTCTCAATGGCATCCGTATCGCGCAGCGTAACCACCGCAATCCCGAGCCGATTTTTATCACTTAAATTAGGCGGGCTGTAGTGCCAAAGGTGTGCATGCCAGACGATGGCGTCGGTTGGTTCTAGCTCGATGTGGTGAAGACCATTTTTGTCGATCATCTCTGGCACTTGCTCACGTGGCAGTTCAACGTGCAACCCCCTCTCATATTGAATATGCTCCACCACTTCGGTCTTGTGGCTACCGGGAATGACCTGAAGACAGCCATTTTCCTGAGTGGCTTGATCGATGGCCATCCAAACGGTTAGTGCATCTCGATAACGGGGCTTGTTCTTCTTTTGGGCCGGGTTTTGGGTCCAAAGACCGATGTCCTGGTGCCAGGGCGTGGCTTCGCCGATCTTGGCCGGTTTGGTAAAGATCGAATCAAACCAGAGCCGCACATTATCCCCTAAAAATTGCTGGTTGATGCTACGCACGTTATCGCTGCAATAGTACAGATCCCAAATATCTGGATCATTGCGCCCCAGCCGAGCCAATTTACGATACATGGCCGCGCCCATGGGATCTTTGTTGTCGGAGCGCGTATTGTCAAAATTCAGATCGTCGCTCATCTTCTTTCTGCCTTTATCAAGCGCTGCGGTAATTTTGGCATGTAGTTGAGCAACCGCATCGGTGCTCACAACGTCCTTGGCAATAAAGTAACCCTCTTCTTCATACTGTGCCCACTGTTCAGACGTAATTTTGTAATCCATAGTTTGTCCTCGTTAAGATGATTGAGATGATCATGTATACGACATCACCTGTTTATCCCCTCCTCCTCCTCCTCCTCCTCCTCATTATCATCATTATCATCATTATCATCATCTTCTTCTTCTTGTCATCCACCCCCTCCACACGACTCGCGCACAATCAGGCGCGACGGCACGGTGATCCGTTCCACTACCTTCTCTGGGTGCTCGATGCGTTCAAGGAGGAGACGGGCAGCAACTTGCCCGACTTGATAAGGTTCGATAGAGACGGTGGTGATTCCCGGCTGCCAGAGTGCTGCTTCTGGGAGTTCATCAATGCCAATGACCGCGAAATCTTCGCCTGGAGTCAGCCCCGATGATTGCAGCCCAAGCATCACGCCGTAGGCGACCGATGTCTGGAAGCAGAGAGCCGCGGTTGGTGGAACAGGTTGTTGCAAAAGTTCACGTATAGCTTTATGTCCACCGTCTCCTGTATTGGGGCAGCGCACAATTAATGAATCATCAACGGGGATGTTTTGAACCGTCAACTGCTGTTGATATCCACGGATTCGCTCTTCCCATATCGTGCCACCAGGACATCCACCAATGAAGGCGATGCGCCGATGCCCCTGGGCGATCAAGCGCTCGGTCGCTAGGGTGGCACTGCCCAAATTGTCGATATCAACACTATCGACCGCTAGTCCAGGATAATCGCGTATGACAAGCACCATTGACGTTTGACGCTGTAACTTTTTGATCTCGGCTTCTGATGTACCTTGGGTTGGGCAGAAGAGGACACCGTCGATCTGATGCTCTTGAATAGCCGTAACCATCTGAACTTGGCGGCTGTGCTGTCCACCGGTGTTTGCCAGCATGGAGACGTATGCAGAGTCGGCTAGCTGATCTTCTGCCCCCATCGCGATTTCGGCAAAGAAGGGGTTGCGGATATCGGGCACGATCAGGCCAACGAGTTGGGAGCGTTTGCTGCGGATACTGGCTGCCCCACGGTTGTAAACATAGCCCAATTTGTCTATTGACGTGAGTACGGCCAAACGCGTGTCGTCGGCCACAAGCGGACTATTGCGTAAGACTAAGGAGACGGTTGATTTGGAGACCTTAGCATCTGCGGCAACGTCCCTAAGAGTAACTGTTGACATGAGTGATTTGACAAACAATGTGAACTATACTACCATTTTGGAACGGTCCAAAAGTCTTCCTCAGTATAACGAACTCAGTTTTTCCGTGCAAATCAAAGATAGTTAGCAGTAGGACGTTAACAAACTTCCCCCAACGTATTTCCAGCATCGTAGTGGTTGTGAGTCCAACATTTGACTTTGTTTACACACCACTAAGTGTCTATTGCTTGGAAAGTATATTTTTACAGGCCTATTTGGAACGGTCTAAATAGCGATGCGGAGCCAACCGGTGTAGAACCAAGGAATAAGGAGAAACCAATGGTCGGAAAAAATCAACATGTTGCGCTGGCAACGAACGCTATGAGTCGACGGCAACTATTAAAGGGCATGAGCATTGGTACCCTTGGTCTAGCCTTGGCTGCCTGTGCTGCGCCCGCGGCGGCTCCAGCAACGGATAGCGGTGGAGATGGCGGCAGTGCGGAAGGTTCTACAGTCGAAATTTGGACCGGCTTTGGCCAGGGCCGTATGGCTGATGCCATGACAGGGGCCATCGAAAAATTTGGCGAAGAGAATGAGGGTTTTGCTGGTGATCACGTGATCATTCCATGGGGCGAGATTCATGATAAGGTGATCCAGAACACAGCTTCGGGCAACCCGCCAGACGCGTACCGTGGCTGGGCCTGGATTGTGGCCGAGGATGCGCCCATTGGGGCCTTAACCGATCTAACCGATCATGTAGAAGGGGCCAATGTTCCGGGCGACGACTACTGGCCCGCTACTTGGGAGCAGATGCAGTATAAAAACAAGTTCTACGCTATGAGCATTTCGACCATTGTCAATCTCTTCTACTACAACAAAGATCGCATGCGCGAGGCTGGTTTAGACGCTGACAACCCACCCACAACGCTAGAAGGCTGGGAAGAAGCAGGTGAAGCGTTGACGGACGTCTCCGACTCTGGTGAAATCGAGCGCGTTGGCTTCATTCCACAGATCCCAAGCACCGATCCCCATAATTGGCTAGCAGCGTTTGGCGCAGATGTATGGGATCCAGACACAAACACCGTCACTGCCGACAATGAGAAAGTACTATCTCTTCTTAATTGGTATGGCAAGTACAATGAAACCTATGGTGTTGAAAATATCGGCGCATTCCGTACAGCCTACGGTGGCAACGGCTTTGGACGCAACTCACCAGAAGGTCTCTACTATACTGGCCAAATAGCTGTATGGACGCTCGGTTCGTGGAGCTTTAACGACATGGGCGAGTATGGTCCCGACGTTGACTTTGACGTGGCGGCGGTGCCATCACCAGAAGGATCTGGAGGAAGCCCAGGCAAGCTCGTGGCCAACATGTACTTTGTGCCCAACGGCGCCAAGAATGTGGATGGCGGCTTTGCCTTTGCCAACTTTATGAGCAGCTCCCCCTTTGTGGCGCTGAATAAAGCCGTACCCGATTCGGTAACGCCATCCCGCATCAGTCTGGCCAATGATCCAGAGGTAGAAGCGGCGTCAGCAAGATGGCTGCCCTTTGCCCGTGACGAAATTCTACCCAAAGCCTGGGCAGTGCCAAACATGCCGGGCATCCAATTCTTGGCCCAGCAGATCAATGAGGCAGTTGAGACCATTGCCTTCGACGGTGCCGATCCACAAGAGGAGTTAACGGCCCTGGTTGGACGCGTGCAGGATGAGGTTGATAATAAACTAGCACAAGGGGGATAGTTTTCAGTGAACAGTTTTCAGTGAACAGTTCGTAGAGCGTCATTGCGGGACAACGACTGTTCACTATTTACTGCCCACTGTTTACTGCTACAAATGAGCACCATAGTCTGGCGAAGGCTGGGGTGGGGAATCTTCTTCATCTCACCGTGGATTATCGGTTTTTTGGCCTTCACGGTTTACCCGATTCTTGCATCGTTCTATTATAGCTTCACCAACTATAATATCCTCAACTTCACGCCTAATTGGGTGGGGTTGGATAACTATAACGACCTTTTCTTCAAGGACAATGTCTTTTGGGGATCGTTGCGCGTAACGCTTTATTATGTGGTCATGTTGGTAGTGCTGGCCACGATCTTTGATATCATCATTGCCATGCTGCTCAACATGAACGTGTTGGGGTTGTCGATTTACCGGACGGTCTTCTACCTGCCGGTAATGGTTCCAGTTGTAGCTGCCACGTTGACCTGGGTTTGGATTTTGAATCCACGCCACGGGTTGATCAACGGGCTGCTGGATCAGATTGGGATTGATGGTCCGCTCTGGTTGGCTTCGCCGCGCACGGCGCTCCTCTCGCTGGTAATCGTAGCGGTTTGGGGGAGTGGCCGCGCCGTGCTCATCTACCTGGCCGGATTGAAGGACATTCCCCAGCACCTCTATGAAGCCGCAGAAATTGACGGAGCCAGCACATGGCACAAAATGCGCCACGTCACGCTGCCGCTGTTGACGCCCCAGATGCTCTTCAACGTCATCACTATGACCATCTTCTCCATGCAATCGATTGCGGCACCGCTGATTATGACGGGGGGTGGTCCCAACAAATCTACGCTCATGTATGGTCTGCATCTCTATCGCCTGGCCTTTGAGCGATTGCGCATGGGGTATGCTTCGGCAATGGCCTGGATTCTTTTCGTGGTAATTTTGGTATTGACGTTGGTCATGTTCCGCAGCTCGCAGCGCTATGTGCATTATGAGAGATGACAAGATAAAGAGGGACAAGGTGAGGGGGTGATGTGGGAGGTGCTGTCTAGCCTGCCTGCAAATGACCCTCAAACCTGAGTCCCATCTATGAATCAGCAACGATTAGGCAATAGGACACTAAAATGGCGGGGTTAGCATCAACTGGTAACATTAATCGAACAAGAGCTAATCAGATGGAGGCGCTGCGCTATCGGCTGGGGTGGGTCGCACAGCGTCTGTCTGCTCATGTGGTGCTGATTCTCTTTGGGATCATCTTTATGCTGCCGTTTTTGTGGATGCTCTCCAGTGCGCTGAAGCCGACCGCAGACATTTTTGAGATTCCAGTGCGCTTTATTCCTAAGAATGTCATCTTCACCAATTTCCCCGAATCCATTGCCGCGATAAACTTCTTTGGCTACCTGGGCAACACCTTTATCTACGCCATCGGTATTATGATCGGTGCCGTACTCTCCAACGTCTTTATTGCTTATGGCTTCTCTCGTATTCAGTGGCCGGGGCGAGACGTGGTCTTCATAATAGTAATTGCAACCATGATGCTTCCGGCCCAGGTGCGCTTTATTCCTCTCTTTATTACCTATAGTCAGTGGGGCTGGCTGGATACGTTCCTGCCCTTGATTGTGCCTGCTTTCTTTGGCAACGCCTTCTTCGTTTTTATGATCCGCCAGTTCATGCTTACCTTCCCCGTGGAACTAGACGATGCAGCCCGTATCGATGGCGCCAACGAACTGCGCATTTTCTGGTACATTGTGCTCCCCCTCTCCAAAGCGGCCATCATTACTGTGGCCATCTTCGAATTTATGCACGGCTGGCATGATTTCATCAACCCGCTGGTCTTTCTCCGCAACCCAGATATGTACACTCTATCGGTCGGGCTACGCCTCTACTTTACCCAACATGGTGCGGAATGGGGGCTACTCATGGCCGCGGCGACCTTGTTTACGCTGCCCATGGTGGTGGTCTTCTTCTTTGCCCAGCGAACCTTTATTGAGGGAATTGCGTTAACGGGGATTAAGGGGTAGGCTTGGCTAGTTGTTGACCTTCATAGATCAGCAAGCCGTTACTACAACCTGCTCTCGCTTTGAACTCTAGCTTGCGGTGGCATTGATGTATAGGATGCTAGCGTTAACAATTTTCCTCTTTACGAATTCTTGGGAGTAGAGGTTTGGGCATTATAATGTCTGAATCTCACCCATCTTATCACCACCGATCTTAACACTACTGAGGAAATCATGAGCACAACTGACTTATTTGCCCGCCGCGAAGAGATCTTTGGGGCTGGAGCACCTCTCTTCTACACCGATCCCATCCACATCGTCCGTGGCGAAGGGGCCTGGCTCTTTGATGATGATGGCCGTCGCTATGTAGATATGTACAACAACGTTCCCTGTGTTGGTCATTGTCATCCCCATGTTGTGGAGGCTATGCACAAACAAGCCAGTACGTTGAATGTCCACAGCCGCTATCTTCATGAGGGCGTTTTGGATTATGCTGAGCGGCTGGCCAATCTCCACGCGGATCCGTTGACAAGCGTAGTGATCACGTGTACTGGAACTGAGGCGAATGAGGTGGCACTAGGCATGGCCCGGGCCGCTACAGGTGGACGGGGCATTATCTGCACTGATGCGACCTATCATGGTAACAGTGAGACTGTTGGTAAACTAAATCGGCTGCCCACTTCAGCCGTGGCCCCGGATTCGGATGTGCGCAGCATTCCATTTCCCCAGCTATACCGACCCATTCAAGAAGGGGCGTCGCCGTCAGAGCTGACCGAACTTTACTTGGCCCAAGTGCAAGGAGCCATTGAAACCTTTGCCACCAACAATATACCCTTTGCTGGGATGTTGGTCTGCTCGATCTTCGCCAACGAGGGGCTGCCTCATGTGCCACCGGACTTTATGGCGCAAGCGGCTCAAATGGTGCGGAATGAAGGTGGTCTTGTTATTGCCGATGAAGTACAAGCAGGCTTCTGTCGAACAGGTCAATGGTGGGGGTATGATGTGATGGGTTTTGAGCCAGACATTGTCTCTTTGGGAAAGCCCATGGGCAACGGCTTCCCGCTGGCTGGGGTGGTAGCCCGGCCAGATTTGGTGGAGATCTTTCGCACTGAAAAACGTTATTTCAACACCTTTGGTGCAAGTCCCTTACAAGCTGCTGTCGGGGATGCAGTCATCGACGTGATTGAAAACGAGAATCTGGCCAAGAACGTCACCTACATTGGGAATTATCTCCGCACTGAGTTGGCCAAGATGCAGACTGAGTGCGAACCCATGGGAGATGTGCGCGGCCATGGCCTCTTTATCGGGGTGGACTGGGTAACGGATCGGGAATCCAAGACCGCAGATCAAGACGGTGTGGTGGCGGTGGTCAACCAACTTAAAGACAAGGGAATTCTGACCAGCAATTCCGGACCCATGCGCAACATTCTCAAAATCCGTCCACCGCTGGTCTTTGGGCAGGAACATGCGGACCTGTTTTTGACAGCCTTTGACGAGGCGATTCGGGAACTGAGCTAAAAGCTCTTTTGGACATGGCAGACCTCACCCGCCAAAACTACTATCAAATAGCAGAGCTGGCAGCGGATGCTTGGAATTTATCCGTTGCCAACTTGGACCTAGTCTCTAAATCAGAGAATGTAGTCTTTCGTCTCGACACGAACGAGGGCGATACGCTGGTCTTGCGAATTCACCGCCCCGGCTACCATACCTTGGCGGAGCTACAATCTGAACAGCAGTGGACCGCGGCATTGAACCAGGCTGGCCTTCACGTTCCAGTGCCGCGGATGCTGCCTACTGGTGCTGGGTATGCTTGCATCGCCGTGCCTGGATCTGATGAGCATCGTTACGTTGGGCTGATGGAGTGGTTTGAAGGAGTACCTCTGGCTGATATCCTAGATGAAACATCTGATGAGTCAGTCGTTGCGGATTATTTTCGGCAGTTGGGTCAGATTATGGCAAAGATCCACAATCAAGCCACCACATGGACTCTGCCGAATAATTTCCAGCGCCATGCATTTGATGCAGATGGCTTGATGGGTGATTCACCATTCTGGGGACCTTTTTGGCATTTGCCGCAGTTAACCGATAAGGAGCGCACTCAAATCCTCAGTGCTCGCCACGCTATCCACGGCATCCTTTCGAACTATGGCAAGGATAGCAATCCTCAAAACGGCACCTATAGCTTAATCCACTCCGATTTCCACGCGGGGAATCTACTGATCAACGGCAATCAGCTCCACGTTATTGACTTCGATGACTCGGGCTTTGGTTGGCATCAGTATGATCTGGCGGTTGCACTCTTTCATTACCAAGGTAGTCCGCTCTTTGAGACGCTCTACAAGGCCCTAATTGCTGGGTACCGCTCACACCGGACCCTAGATGATGATGCAATTGAGTTGATTCCGCTCTTCTTATTGATTCGGGCCATGGCCCAAATCGGTTGGACATATGCCCGACCTGAGTTGAACAAGAGCGACCGGTTGCCTGGACTCATTGCCCGGGTTTGTGCTCAGTCAGATGAACTTGGGTTATAAACTCTACTCAGTAGGTTCTGTTGATATTTTCCGCAACCCGGTATTTCAGCCCGATAAAGGAAGTTGCTAAGCGTCATTTCCCCAGGTAGTAAGCGGAAATCCATCGTTCACTTGCATTATGGATGCCCGAAGGCAGTAATCGGGGCATGACAAATCAAAAATGTAAACACGGCCTAATTAAACATGCAACAGGTGTCACTTTGCGGGGCGAAAATCAACAAAGATTTTACAGATTGGGCAGATTCTTAATCTTCCTAATCTTCAAATTTTTGTTTAGTTTTCAGAGCAGAGCGCAACGACGTGAAGAATCTTTATCCAAGTTGGCCCCTCAGACGCCATCAATCGCAGGATCATCTAATCGTACCCGACGCCCCTCTTGGCTAGAGATATAACAGGCCAAGACCATGCGCAAGGCATTTCTTCCTTCTTCCACCGTGGAAATAGGTGGTCGACGCCCATGGAAAAAATCAGCTAAGGGCTGGGCAAGGCTGGCAATGCGCTCGCCATGGTTGGATGGACTGGGAATATCGCTGATAGTCCATTCCATTCGCTCACCCAAATACCACTTCAACCCGGGCGCATTCGCGGGGCGAGGGACGTTGCAACTGGGGACATCCCCATAATTCTGCACAATGGATCCACTCATACCAATCACCTCCGTCGTGTTCTCGGCCGCCAAGCAGGAGAACGAGCAAGAGACCTCAGCCAGCAGACCGTTTCCATAGCGGAAGATGGCGATGCCGTTGTCGTTGGGAACCATGGGGTTGGAGAGGGAAGAGAGTTCAGCCGTTACGCTCTCGGGTTCGCCCAGAAGCCAGTAGATAAAGTCAATCGGATGAGCTGAGTCGTCTGCCCAAATGTCTCGGTTCAATGCCGCGTCAAAGTGCCACATGTTGGCCACATCCCAAAGCTGGGAAGAGAGGCCATGACGGCGACGCACCATAAAGATCTGCCCCAGCTCTCCACTCTCTATCAACTCTTTCATCTTCACATTCTGAGGGTCGACTCGCATCTGCCAAGCCATGGTAAACGGTACATTGTGCCGATTGACAGCGTCCACAATGCGTTCGGCTTCCTGCATGGTTATGGCTATGGGCTTTTGCAATGCAATGGTTTTCCCTGCGGCTGCGGCTTTCTCTACTACGTCGGCATGCATAGAGGTCTCAGCACCGATAAGGACGGCCTGTAACCCTGGATGGACCAGAAAATCGTCCAGCGAATCGTAGGATTGGACACCAAACTCATTGCTCCTCTGGGTCAAGCGATCACTATCATGATCCCAGCCAGCAACGAGGTTGACACCAAAGGTTGGGTCTTGGATCCAGCGTTTGCAATAAGCGCTGACGTGTCCGTGGGCGAAGCCGAGAATACCAAGATTGACGGTCATTGTTCGTTCCTTGTCATTAGCACTGTGCTTTGAGATATTGTTGAACCATTATACTTGATTGATGGCTTGAGCGCCCAAAGGAATCTTATGCTTGGCTCTGTGTGCAAAATGAACATAGAGTTTGATTATTCCACAACAAATGGTAGATATATCATACCGTTATTGCTCCCCCCACCAGTAACTGGGGGTGTTGGTGTTGGGCTAGATGTCGGGAGTGGTGTGGGTAGCGGTGTTAAGGTTGGTGTCATGGTGGGTGTAGGTAAAGGAGCTGAGTCCACATTGAGGAGCGATTCGACAGCAGCTTGGGCATTGATCCGTCCTGTCCCGGTGAACTCATCCCAACCCGACGTGCCGAGATCAGTGGCCGTATTCTGAATGATCTCGGCCAGTTGCTCATTGGTCAGGCTGTTATCCATGGAGAGGAGAAGGGCTGCCAAGCCCGATACAAAAGGCACGGCCATGCTAGTTCCATCTTGAGCATAATATTCGACTCCGGTTGTACGTAAGGCTGCACCGTAGATATCTACGCCTGGAGCCACTACGTCAATATGGGAGCCGCTGTTCGAAAAGAACGCTCGATTGCCAAATTGATTGACCGCACCCACGGCAAATACTTCAGCATAGGCTGCAGGGTAGTTGGTCGGGTTTCCGCTGGTAAACTCATTGCCCATGGCCGAGACAATAAAGACATCGTTGTTATAGGCGTACTGAACGGCACTCAACAATGTATTGGACCCTTCCGAACTGCCCAAACTCATATTGATCACATCCGCACCATTATCTACTGCCCACCGAATGCCATCGGCAATATCGCTGATCCGCCCGCTTCCTCTAGAATTGAGCGCCTTGATGGGCATAATTCGTGCTTGCCACGCCACACCGGCAACGCCAAGCTGATTGTTGGTCGCACCCGCGGCAATGCTGGCCACGTGGGTGCCATGTCCATTGTCATCCTGGGCGGTACTGCTTCTGCGCGTAAAGGCTTCACCCGCCACCAACTCACTCTCTAGATCAGGATGCCCTAGATCAATCCCCGTATCGATTACGGCAATGACAACGTTAGCGCTTCCCTGAGTTATTGCCCAGACTTCCGGTGCATGGATGGCGCTGAGTCCCCACTGCTGGCTATAGAGAGAATCATTGGGAGAGACGGTGCTCTGTATAGACTCTTTTTTATGGGATGCCATATGATGGACTAGATAGTCTGGCTCAGCATATTCGACGTCCTCCCGAGCATTGAGTGCCGTAACCATCTCTAGTTCCTGCCCCTCTTCTACCTCCAACACTTGGACATCTAGCGTTTGAATGGTGGCTACAACAGGTAGGCCCATTAGACTCGTAGCACTCTGAGCGCTTTGCACTTGGCCTGGTGGGCTGCTGTTTCTTGTTTTGACAAGAATCCTTCCTGACGCAAAGGGTTCAGTTGTTGTAGCAGCATCTATCGCTCCAGCATCAGGTACCTCATAGCTCACTGCCTTGGCACCTACCAACTGGGCGCTAGCCACTACCCCAGGTACCTGACCAATGAGTCTATCGTGGAACCTGGTAGTGGCGAACAAAAGAAGTACGCAACAGATAATTTGGGTAAAGTGTTTCCAATCCATAATAGGTTCTCCCTACAAAAGTAGTCAGGTCATCCATATCCGCCCAAGGCCAAAGCTGGCCTACAAAACAGACACCCCCTGAAGCAAGCTTGTTGGCTAACAATCCTGCTCTTTTGATAGGCATCTGTTTTGTAGACCAGTAATTTAACCCCAGGGCAAGTCCACATTCATCCCGCAGCAAGCTGGTAATGGTAAACCCAACAAAGGGCAGGTTAGAGAGAATGGTGAATAGTAGACGGTTGGTACCCATTCCGGATTTGTCGTTGACGACGATCCAACCATCTACTGTCTATAATCCACTACTGCACCACAAACGGTAGCAGAATCATCTCTGTCAGTATGTTTTGCTGGGGTGTTGCTGAGGCTGCTGGTGCCTCTTCTGGATCATAGACCAACGCCCACAGTGAGAAATGATCCGTCTGTACGCTAACTTCATTGCGGTTGGTATCTATGCTGTAGCCAGAGACAGTTACCCAGCTATCTGTCTCTTCATTATAATAGGCTGGTACAATGTCGCTCTCGGTAATCTTGGCGCGTCTCAGATCGCTTTCGCTATAGGTAAAGGTAATCGTCGCATCCTCATCAAAGCCATCCGTTACCTCTTGTCCATTTTCGTTGTTGTGAACGTTAATCTCGTAGCCATAGTTGATGGGTTGATCGCCAGCCGTCTGGGGCAGCTCATCGCTGATGGAATGAATGGTTACCGTTACGTCATTAGCACGGGGAATGGCTCGGGCCGGAATATCTACCCTGGTTCCATCGCTCAATTCGCCAGACCAACCGCTGCTTGTGGCAAAGTCATCCTGAGTGGTTTCTGGTAGGGTATCGCTATCAGGCGTCAGAGAGATATCCACCGTTGTTGTGTTGGCCGAGGTTACTTGGACTTCAAGTGGTTCCTCAGTCCGGTAGATACGATTGTCCGCGCGAGAGGTCCACTTGGCACTGAGCGTCCAAGTTCCAGCCACAACATCTAGCTGATACACTCCATCCGAGTCGGCACGGGTATGAACATCCTGGCCATTATTGGAATGAGCATGGATTCTGGCATTAGCGGCAACTGTCCCGTCGTCCAGGGTGACCATGCCTGAAATGGCTGAATCCGGGTTTACATATTGGAGATCGACAGTAATGGTAGAACTGGCCGTTGGGGTCACAGCAACGGTGGCTGGCTGAACCCAACTGTTGCGAGAGAATGGCTTGGCACTGACAAGATATCCACGGTCGGAGGCAACGCGTAGGGTATATTCACCGTTGCGTACCCGAGCTGTAACACCAAATGCTTTTTCACCGTCTGCATTGCCTTCTTGGGCTTTTACCTTACCGGAGCGAATTGGATTCCCATCTGGATCGGTAACCGTACCCTGTATGGTGGCATCAAGGGCAATCAGAGAGAACTCTTGGGTAGCGCTCTGATCCGCTTCTACTGTGACAGGGGCTGGTGCAGAACCATACGGAAGGTAGTCATCAGTGGAGATGCTGTAGCTCAACGACCATGTACCGGGGTGGATGTAGAGGGTATATTGACCGGTTTCGGAATCGATGGTCGCCAAATTGCCTTTTGCTGCTGTATCGCTTGTGTCATTATTATGGGCACGAACGGTCCCGCGGATTCCTGTTGCAGGTGTACCATCAGGATTGAGCAGTGAACCGGTGATGATTGAGGCGTAGCGTTCGACTGTAATGGTGACGGTTTTGCTGATGCCATCGCTCGTATCCACCAAGATCTCTTGCCCTTCTGGAACATAATATTGGCGATTGACTGAGCTTGATTCCTGATTGCGAGAACGGCCATTGCGAGACAATTTCAATTCAACCTGATATTGACCTGCGTAGGCATCGATCTGAAACGCACCGTCATCCAAGCTACTGCCAGAGCCACGTTGGGGGCGGCGAGACGCTCTGCTGCGGGAATCCCCATGACCTGAGGGGATTGTTGTTGTTGCACCGACCAATTCCTCTTCTTCTGAATACTCTCGCAAAAGTACTCTGCCTTCCAACTCGGTCAGCAGCATTCCGTCTGCATCGGTTACTTGGCCAAAAATCGAGACGGTCTCAGGTTCTGCCTCAAGTTGAATATCACCTAAGTCGACTGTTGCGCTGGCAGCAACATCAAAGGCATCCAATTTTGGGGCAATGGTCCCGTCTTGAGATTGGCTAATGCGGATGTTGTATGTCCCCGCAGCAACCGTATCAAAAGTGAATGTTCCATCATCTTCTGTTCGTTCTCGACAAAGACGTCTGTTTCCGTCTTCAGCATAGATATTGACCGAAACATTCGCTACGGGAGCGCTATCTAAACCCAGGATGCGTCCTGTGACAGAAGCATCCCCCTCTTCACCGCGAAAGCACCAGCGACCGGAACCCTCCTCAGCAGCTGTATCTGCATTGGTCGCACCGGCTTGTACGGTCGTACTCGACAGCACCATCCCACCAGCCATCATGGCAAAAAAGATGACCAAGGTCCACAAGACGCTCGGTCGCGCTCTTCTAAGCTGTACTTGTCCATCTGTGGCAGTACTTGGTAGTACATTCTTCATCATACCAATAGGTTTCTCTAAGTCCATCATACGGAAATTTCCTTTCATCTAGAATCCTGACCCTGCTACACATGGGGAATCCGAAACAGAGTCAACGCTGTGTGGCCTCATACGATGTCTGATTTTCATCGACATAGACCGTCTAAACTTGAACCTGGTGATAGGCAAGCTATATAGATGGCCAGAAAAGTTCTGTCCTCCCTTTTTGGAAATTCCCAGAGTGGATTGGTCAAGACTCGGGACAAGACTTTTTTGGCGAACTATACTATGGCTGGGCATAGATGAGGACCATTCGATTTGGTTTTCGTCAGGAAGATTATTCTCATCTATACTAGAGCCAAGTAAATGTAGGGTGCAGGAAAATCACCAAGCTCAAGGGCCAAAGTATCCATAAAATGGACACTCTGACTATCATAACGATGAAATCGGCAAAGCATTACACTTTTTACGAAAATTCGTTTTTCTACATAGAACTTGGTACTTAATCTTTGGGAACAAGATGGATTCCAAGGATCTGAAAGGCTTCAAAGAAAGAGTCGACTCGAATAATTAATTGTTGAATGGCAGAATTTGTGCTTGCGAAGCAGTCGCTTGCAACCATGATGAATGAAATGTACAGCGTGGTTTTGGCTTATTTAGGATAGCATCCAAATCATGTACCAAAAGTTGAAAGCATTTTTAGCCCAGTTTGTTCCGCTTACAGAGGAAGAGTTCGGCTTCTTTGCGGCTCAGCTACACGTCACTCGCCTGCGCGCTAAGGAGATCTGGCAATTGGAGGGCGAGATTGGGACAAAGCTAGCCTTTGTGAATCAGGGACTGCTTAGACATTACTATAGCAAAGGCGACGAAGAGGTCACGGCCCAATTCTATTTTGAATCTGATTGGGTTGGCGATTTGATCAGCTATCTCATTCAAGAGCCGTCGAAAATGAACATCCAGGCGTTGGAAGATACGGAGTTGTTTGTTCTCTTCATCCGAGATATAGAGGCTATCTTTGAAAAAATTCCCCTCCTAGAAAAATTTGACCGTTTATTCACCCAGCGCCGAGCCATTGAACTCTATCATCGAGAGTACTCCTTTCTGGTTGATTCACCCGAAGAACGCTACCTCAATCTCCTTCAAAAGAGACCGGATCTGGTCGAAAAAATACCCCAGTATTATCTGGCCCAATACTTAGGCATTCGCCCTGAAAGTTTGAGCCGCATCCGAAAGAGATTGGGGCATACCTAACTGCCTCCTCATCTTAACCCAAGTCAATGAAACTGCTTTGCGCAGGCTGTATACTCCTCTTTGTAGACATTCAGTATTCCGAAGTCACCTAGGCCGTGTTGGCGATTTTGATTCGTCATGCTTGAAGGATAGTAATGGCGCTTTGCGCCTGCTTCGCAAACGGTACCCATAACGTGTTTGAACGATAGATTTCCGCTTACTGCCTGCGGAAATGAGACCCGTCGAGTCCGTTTCTTGGGCTGGATTGGCTGGGTAGCATAAAGATTGCAAAGTGAAGCAACCGAAAGAGGAAGAAACAGATCATGACAGACAGAATAGTATCTACACCGAACGTACTCATAGTTGGCGCAGGGCCAACTGGGCTGACCGCAGCAGTTGAACTGGCCCGACATGGAATCGTGGCTGACGTGATTGATCGAAAGACCGATGCATCCACGCTCTCTCGCGCTGTGGGAATTATGCCCCGCAGCTTAGAGATACTTGCCCCTTCAGGTGTTTCGGCTAGATTGTTGGATGAAGGCGTGAAAGTCCGTGAGATGGTTGGGTATGTTGGCCAGCGCAAAGTTGTAACGGTTCCACTTTACGGTGTGCATCCACGTCAGGATTTTGGGTTGGCCCTGGCCCAAGACCGTACAGAGACCGCTCTGCGAGATGCACTACATGGATATGGCGGAACAGTGACGTATGGCTGTGAGCTAAGTGGATTGCGTCAGGACGGAGAGCAGGTCATTGTGGAGACCCAGGACGGGAGAGAAAGAGTCGTTGACTACGTCATTGGGGCGGATGGGAGCCGAAGTGCCACCCGACAGGCACTTGGCATCGAATTTATCGGCTATGATCTGCCTGAGACTTGGTCGATTGCTGATGTGGACGCGGCGAATTGGACCCATGCTGAAGGACTCACATTCTGTATTCTGGATGAAGGGCGTATCGTCGTGGTGGCCCCTCTGGAGCAAGAGCGCTTTCGGGTTATTGCCAATACAGAGGACGCACTAGCTACGTTGCCACTCCATTTGGATGTGACCAATATTCGTCGTGCAGGTCAGTTTCGCATCTCAGTCCGTCAGGTATCTCAATATGGATTGGGGCGGGTCTTTCTGGCTGGGGATGCCGCTCACTGCCATTCACCAGCCGGAGGGAGAGGGATGAACCTGGGGATTGCTGACGCCGCTGAGTTGGCAACACGCCTTGTAGAAAGTCGATTGGAAGGTTACAGCGCTTCTCGTCATGCAGTAGGTGCTCAGACGATTGCGGATAGCGAACGTGCCCGCCGTTGGCTAACAGCAGCCAATCCCTTGATGCGCGCTGCAACCAATGCGGGATTCGGGCTACTGAATCTGTTTCCGACTCTGAAACGACCCGTTGCCCACGCCTTTTTAGGTGGTTAATTACCAAATCATGCATCTCTTGTTTGTTCGGCCCACCTCATGGTCACAATCGATAGCACACCAAAGAGGGCAAACCCGCCAACCAATGGTAAAACCGTGCCGTTGTAGCTCTGACCAATTATGGCACCCAATGGTATGGAGAGCAAGGTAGAAAGGGAGCCAACAAGGGCTGCACCGATACCAGCAATGTGACCAAGCGGTTCCATGGCCAAGGCATTCAAGTTCCCAAAGAGAATCCCCACAGCGAAGAAGGTCAGCATGAAGTAACCTATGGTTAGCCACAACGTCGGAGAGCCGCCCTGGGAACCTGCTATCCCCAAAAAGAGGAGCGACAATCCACTCAACCCAAAGAGTGACCATCGGCTCAACAATCTCATGCCAAAACGCATAACCAGTTGGGCATTCATAAACGAGGCCAATCCACTCGAAAGAGCTAGAATGGCAAAGTAGAGTGGAAACTGAACCCCCAAGCCATATTGTTCCTGAAAAATTTGCTGGGCAGAGCTAAGAAAGCCCAGAAATGCACCAGATATCAATCCTGCCATGATCGTGTAACCCAGCGAAATCCGATTGGTGCAGATCTCGCGCAGAGCAGAAGTTATACGCGCTATCGAGAATGGGAGACGCTGTTCTGGTTGCAGCGTCTCTGGCTGACGGATGGCAAACCAAATGAACATGATCACGGCCAATAATAGGAAGAGAACGAAGATGGCACGCCAGTGAGCAAATAGAATGATTCCCTGGCCCACTGAAGGAGCAATAACGGGTACCAAGATGAAGATGCCCATAACAAAGGACATCACCCGAGCCATGGATCGCCCAGCATATTGATCTCGAATCAGAGCTACCGTTACGCTCCGCGAGCCTGCCACACCAAGCCCTTGAACCAATCGACCAAGCAGCATGATTGAAAACGTTTGAGCGAAGGTGCAGATCAAACTACCCAGTACGAAAATGACCAAACCAGCATAGATGGCTGGCTTCCTACCAATGCTGTCTGACAATGGACCATAAAATATCTGACCAACCGCCATCCCCAAAAAGATCAACGTGATAATTAATTGCCGATCATTTTCACGCACGACGCCTAGGTCACGACCAATTTCTGGTAGTGCGGGAAGCATAGCATCAATGGAGAGAGCCACCAACGCAATAAGCAGGGCCATAAGCGCGACAAATTCCCCAAAGCTGAGAGGGGGTCTGCTTTCGGCAGAAGGTGCTGAGGATGAGTGAATCATGTAGGTTTATAGTCCGGTTAGTAATGGATTCGTAAGGAACGCACCGTGAATATTTGGCATGCTTTCATCTGGTTGGTTCTCACCAAATGACTAAGTTATGGAGTTCCTGCTTCTATGCTGGCGGTAGTGATAAGGTAACACCGATACCCGGGGGGAAACGTGTTATTTTAGGTAGAGTCTGAGTATAAAAGCATTTGCTCACGTAGAAAATCGCGAAAGAGTATGGTTTCGGAGAGGTTATCGCATTCATTGCAATGTTCCCAGTCAATCCAGACGTACTCAATGCCCAGCCAACCAGCGTAGCCACTCTTTTGCATGGCCCGCAGAACCTGTTTGTAATCGATGATGTTGTGGGCAAAGCGCTCTTGCAGTCGATCTTTGCGCGCTCCTCGAACATGGAAGTGGCTGGCATGGGCAACCAGCGGTTCCACAGCCGAGTCTGGTAAGCCAGCACGGGTAAAGTGGGTGTAGTCGAGTGTCAATGTCAGCCCAGGCGTGCGCCGAAGAAGTTCCAAGGTTTGGTCAGGCGTAGGGACAATAGAGCCCACGTGGGCCTCCACACCAAAGATCACGTTCTGATCTGTCGCCTGCTCGATACGCCAACTGAGTTCATCGATAGTCCGCAAGAGAGAATCCTCATAGTGCTCTTCTTCAAAGTGAACGCCAGGCAACCCTGTAACATGGTGGCAGCCACACTCATTAGCGTATTCCAACGTTTGTAGAAACCACTCACGCGCTTTCTGACGTCTATTTTCATCAGGATGATTAATGGCATACGGTTCAAAGTCAGGATCCATCTGCAAAAAGAGATCAGCCACGACCAAGCCCAGATCGTTCAACTTGGCTCTGAGTCCCCTGGCAGAGGTTGCCAAATTGTCAAATTCACGGGAAGGCCAGAGGTGAGATCGCTCTTCGAAGAGGCCAATATCTACGCCCTGTAAGTCGAGCATGGAGATAAGCCGTAACACATCATCATGGGGCAATAAGGGAAAAGTAAAGTCGGCACAGGCTAGATTGTAGGTCATGGGTTCACTTGTCCATTCTTAGTAGATTGCGCTCTACTGATATAGTAAATCAATCTTTCCTATGGGACTAATCTGGTTCGCTTTGCTCTTCCAATCTTACTTTGGGGTAGTTTACGTATCAAGATGACTTTCCCCACCACTCGATTGGCAATCCAGAATTAGTTGTCCACAGTCAGCTAGTCATTTAGTCCAAAGTCATTCTAACGAACATCCTGGCTATTGCCATCTGCGCTGTAAATAACAAAGATGAAAAGCTTAGAAAGATTAAGAATCTGCGCAATCCCCTAATCTTTGTTCGATTTTCATTCCCTGTGGTGAAGCCTGTTGCATGTTTAACTGCTAAGAATAATTATGAACGTAAGTGCTCTTACTTTTTTGTAGGACTAAGGTGGTTATGGGATATACAGGTATTTGGAGGCTGAGGGGTGTCAATCAGCGAAAGAGGAAGTTGCCCCACAGAACAAAATGAAGCTCAGAAACGACCGTACCGCTTGCGTTCATTTTGAGCTATGGGGCGTGAAAGAGTATTCGTCCAAGTTCAGTGACCTTTTGTTTATCCAAGCTTGAATCTGCTACATCATGGCGACCACATCACCAATCCTGCTTGGTTTGATTAGGAATTTAACCGCTGGATAGCCGAACGAAGTAGGCAATATGCTTGCGCCAAGGGCTTTTGCATCTGTTGCAAGATGAATTCATTTTCGTCTATAGTGCGGTCGTTTTCAAACGGAGCTGAGTATGTAGGCGTTAAGCCTGGAGGCGTGAATCTTCCTTTACAAATGAGCTTGACTACTTTGATGAATGCTTTGGCCTTGGCAATCTCCAATCTTTCCTCGAAGTAGAGATCGCCTTTGGATTCCGCAAACTCTTTGAAGTCTGACTCAAGAGAACGTTCAATCATTGGATCAAGCTGTGGCATTCCTTGTAGCATATTGCTGAGCTGTATGTCTGCCAATAATTCGCCAATATCCACGGCCATATCACCAGCTCGCGAAAATCTATCTAAATCAATAAGACGGAATTCCATTCCATGTAATGTGATTGATTCCCTACACGTCAGAATATTACGAATATTGAGATCTCCATGCATGACAGATAATGGAAATTGAGCCAAGAATGGCAACGCTTTGATCAACCTTTTGAGATCCTCAAACACTTGGTAATCAGCAGCATCTAATCCACAATAGGTCAATTTGAAGTCGTGAATCGTCTCCAAATCGTGAAACATAGGATTAATGTAAAGGCTCTTGATTTTACCGATTGAATTGCTTGGTAGCGGCGGTATCGTGTAGAAGCTACGCAAAAATTCTGTCAGCCGAAACATTAGGTGCCCTTGAAAGCTTGGGGTAGCTTGAAAAAGGCTTTCTTCAAACGTGTCGAAACCATCCAAGTGCCTAACAATGAAAAACTCGTATAGTTCATCTCCCATTATGCCAGTTTGTGAAAATGGTGAGATATCTGCGAAAAATCCTCTATACTCAGGGGGTATCAATGCATAGTTATTTCGTTCTTTGTCAATCTGTAGTTTGGGACCGTATTTAATAACGATAGATTCGTGGTGGGGAATAGGAAACTCATAGAGCTTTCCACTGAAGGACGAGGGAACACACATCTTGGGTTTGATTCTTACAAGAGTAGACTTGGAATAGCCTCCACTTAACTCTTTTTCTATATCCCAGCGGATTCGCAATAAGGGCCTTAACAAATCGTCAATGTTTCGTGCCTGCTGGGTCTTTCCCTCAATCACATTAGTTAGCCCTTCGACTTCTGCTCCATTTTCAGTCGAAATGTTATCAACAAATGAGTGTAGTGCATGGTCTTCAAGATCATTATGGTCCACGATTTTCCTCCATCTATACTCAGCTAAGTTTGAAAACAGGCGTTAGCACCCCTAGTAGAATGCTGTAAATTCTTAAGAAACATCTGAATTCAAAACGACCTCAGTATAACGCAAAGCACAGTCTACTGGCCTGCCTAGGGGAAATGCAGGCCTTACAAACTATACCTCCTCGCTTCGTTTCAAAACCGGAGTTCAATATTCTTGGGTAAGAACTATGGAAAACTCTGATTTTGAAAACGACCGTTGTATAATTGTTATAACTATGGACGGCATCAGGTGGAGAGTAGGTTAATAATGCTTATCAGCACACCGACCCTTAGGGCGTTTTTTATAGGCCAGGCAACGACACCTAGCAGAATTACTAAACAGATACCAATAAGGTTAGATGCTATTATTCTAGTTGAAGGTTAATAGAATTTTTCCTTAGTGTTAAATGTTTGTTATTGGCTGGTTTTTAGTAATAATTTCTTATTGTAATGGGGTCAGGATAGCAGGTTTATAATATTTTAAGGAGTGTTTAGATCCAGTGAGAGACCTGCAGATGTGAGAATATTACTATCCATAATTTAGATTAAGATTTGCTATTTGTGGTGTTAAAATTTTGTTAACGAATTTTATTTTAGAACATAGTTATTGTTTATTAGATCCACATATTTAGAATTTGCACCCATTGAAACAAATAACAGTCAATAATTGACAAACCCTTTCCATAATATGTATTATTACAGCTCAGAATAACATAAGGATGACAGCGTTCGGTGTATGTGGCACATTTTTTTTGTTCTTAAAAGGTGAATCAACACAATGAATGCGACTGTGTTAGAACCTGATATAGAGGTGCTATGGGGTGAAGTAGATCAAATCACTCAAGATTTAGATGAATCCCACCCCTTAACCACAGATGGTGTCGTTGAATACATCAACAAAAAATATATTGATTCCCAATATATTGACAACGTGCTCGCAGAAGACTTCTCCATCACCAAACCAAGAATTGATTATCTTCGCAAACAGGGAATCCTAAGCCCGTCAAATGCTGGGAGTGGTACGCAACGTCGAAGTTGGCGCTATGGTCCAAAAGATATCCGCCTGGCCCTCTTTGCCGAACTTCTTAAACATCGTTACCAGCTAACCGTCAAAGATGTTAAACATCTACTCTCCCTAAAATCAACAGCATCACTAGGTAGTCGTGAGCATTTCTCAGAATCAGAACCTGCCCACTATCCATTCCCTTTGGCAGGCGATATGGTTTTGGCACTTTTGCGAAATCGCGTGCTTAGCTCACTCTTCTTGCTTATCGGTGACAATAAACTTGAAACCATCCCAACTGGTTGCCTTTTAACCATTCGGTGCCTTACCAAGTCTGAGCACTCGAATTCGTCTGACGTATCAGATAAACTAGCTAAGGAGTCGTTCTCATGGTCAGGCATTCAATTGTTGCTTCACAATCCTCAGTGGGCAATTGCGGCAAGCTACCGTGGCCAAACGTTTTACTTTTACCGTTCTGTACGCGAACTATTGCAACAGAGTCCTGAGTTTGAGACAGAACTACCCAGCCACGAGTGGTACAAAGTTTTCCTAATCGATGACCACAACGAACTTATTTATGAATTGTTTATTGGACTTTCCCAATACAACAGACATTCTTTAGAGACCCAGGCGTTTATCCGGGCAATACAGTCTCATGGTCAGTCTGCACCAACGAATGCAAATGTATCCCCTACCAATCAGCAATCAACGATTCAACTCAATTCGATTACTGGGTTAAGCACCCTCTTAAAAACTGCCTTTTGGAGTGATTTAAGCCCTTACGCAACAGGCCGAACACTGCATACATTAACCAAGGTAATTACCTCTGCCCTGGATGGAATTGATGAATGCATCATATTTCTGCCCGAATTTCGCGACGCTACCGCACAACTAGGTGAATTTCCCACACAGCTAATCGAAAACGCAAGTAGCGGTGGAAGCCTACGATATCGTAAAGAGGAAATAAGCAGTAGCATCTGTGGCTGGGCCTTTTCCATTGGTCAACCAATCTATATTGACCCAACAGTTGACAACGATCCCCGAGTTGATCGCTTTGGCATAGATAAACCATCTGCCGCAGCCGCCATCCCAGCCGTGATTACTGAGCAAGATGGCTCTCGCTACATTGTGGGCGTGATCTATATTGTTGCCAAGAAGAAGTTGGTTGGTGAACAGGTGGCCGAGAAAGAGAGGGTGGATGAGGAGATTACAGATAGCTCTCTCTTTCTCGAGCAAAGTGAAGGTACAATTTTTACGACCGAGGTGAAGAGTGCTTTGCTTGCACTGGGGGATATTTGTGGTGACATTATTGCCCGAAGACAGGTCGAAGAGTACACTGTACGCACCATAAGCCATGAACTGCTTAATGAACGTCAGATTAAAGAATTTGACCAAGTAGAGGAGCTAGTTGAAACCGTTCTCGCTTCAATCTACAACAATATTACGCCAGATGATATTCAAAATAGTTGGATCTACTTTGTTACCATCCGCTATACGGTTATTCGTCCCAGTGACCCCAGATTAAGTACGCTTGAAGAGTGGTTTCAAGGGACAATCATCAAAATCATCATCCAAGATCTTTATGAGTATTTGGAGAACGATTCAAGTGACAGGCCATCTGCCATCTACCTATCTCAGGTGCAACACACAGGTTTTGTTTTTGGTCTCAACCGGCCCATGACCATTCCCGAAGAAGAATTCAAAGCGCATCTTACTCGCTTAGGCGGAAAGTTACAAACCCTACAAATTCCTGGTTTTCGTACGGACCTTTTCCCCTGGAGCGTATCCCTACGTGTCAATCACATCTATGCCTTACAGCTTAAGCAGGGCTTTGAAGAGGTGGTCAAACGGTTTGCGGAGGATGTAAAGAATGCTGTCGTCTCTGGACCGAGTACAGTCAAAGGCCATCGCGCACTCTTTAAGGGGCGCTTGGATGAAGCAGCGACCCAATTTGGTGAGGCACTACGAGAAGATGAAAGTCTTTACTTGTTTAAACACTTGGCTGAGGTTCGTCTGCTGCAAGGCTGGTATCAAGATACTATCGAGCTTTGCCAAAAGGCACTCGAGTTGGATAGCAAGTATGCCTCGGCCCGTGCCTTGTTGGCCGAAAGTTTCTTCTTGACTGGTGAAATCCGCCGGGCCATCCAAGAGTTTGAGCAGACTTTACAGGATAGTACTAGCTATCCCTTGATGCAAAGAGCCGATTACCTCATCAAGAGCGGGATAGCCTATGCCAGCCTGAGTGAAGAAGAATACGAACAACTCATTGCTACACTGCAAGAAGAGGGCGTCTTCGAGCATCGAAAACAGAATCCCGGCTTACGTAGTGAGCCGAATGAGTATCCCAATGAATCAACAGCCTTATTCCGCACAGCTCGGGATATGCTTTTGGAACCGGATGATCTAGAGGTCAAAGATGAGAAACGTATTATGGCCGATTATCATCTACGCTGTGGTCATGCCTATCTACAAGCCTACCGCAGTCCAGAAAATGTCAACAAGCTCAATTTTGCTATTGAAGAATTCGCCAAAGCCCGACGCATCGAACCTGATGACCAGACCATCATCCAAGCCCACAACGATGCCGTTACGTTGAGACGCCAAGCCAAATCCGAATCACCCCTATCGACCGTTGGGCAAATTGAAGTTATCACGGGCTGCATGTTTAGCGGCAAAACCAGCTTACTCATTCAACGGATCGAAGAACTGAGAACGCTTGGGGCCAAAGTGGTCATCTTCCATCCCAAGCTGCAGATTACCGCGCCCAAAGGGCGGATCAGAACCCACAATAACAAGCAGCTTGAAGCCGAGCTGGTTGAGACCCCCCAAGACATTTTAGAATTTATTGTGGGTACCGAACAGCATATTGCCATCGATGAAGCCCAATTCTTCGATGAGAGCATCGTGGATGTGGTCATTCAGTTAGCTAATCGGGGAAAACACCTCTTAATTGCTGGACTCGATCTCGACTTTCGTGGCGTTCCTTTTGGGTTTATGCCCCAACTGCTGGCCTGCGCAGATAAAGTTTATCCCTTAGCGGCCAAATGTACGGAACCAGGGTGTGAACGCCCCGCGCACTTCACCCAACGTACCATCGACAAGCACCCAGCAGCATTTCATGAAAAAACATGGATGAGGGGGGGGGAAGAAACCTACCAACCCCGCTGTCATCAGCACCATCAGGTCGCTGCCAAACCGCTCCATCTTACCCGCTCTGCCCAGCATGCACTGGACCAGAATCCGGCCCACAAGCTTTGGGATTGGGCCGAACAGCTAGAGGCCATTGCCCAAACAGGCATGCATTACGCTGAAAGCATTCCCGAACGTGAACAATTCGCCGAAGTCATGAAGATTGCCCAAGGATTATCTGGTTTTGTCACCCAGACAGAACCGCAAAAGATTGAGCAGATTCTTAACGAAGACGCTCACCAATCCATAGACGATGGCTATATTACGCCCAAAATTGCCGTGGCTATTGCCGCCTTTAATGAAGATGGCAAGCTCCTGCTCATTCGCCGCTCCGATAGTGAGGAGTGGAGCCTGCCTGGGGGCTGGGCGGACGTTGGCTACACCCCAGCCGAAAATGCCATTCGTGAGCTTCATCAGGAGACAGGCTACCAAGCAGCGTATGATGGCTTAATTGGCGTCTACGACCAAAAGCTCCATCCGGTTGGCAGTCTAAATGTTCATGCCTATACCCTATTGTTCCACGGAACTATAACGAATGGTAAAGAAACCCTCCATCGGGAAGAAGTCCTTCAAGCTGAATTCTTCTATCCCTCTGAAGAAGAGTTGCCCACCCTTAAAGGCGGCTCCGTTGTTCAGGTTGCTCATGCCATTCGATGGCACCAGCAAGTCAGTCCTCATACGTATTTTGATAAACCGAATCTTGTGCAGTAGCTAGCAGAGCATAGTGTAAATGATTGCACGGTTATCGTAATCCAACTAGCTGACCCTAAAAGGCTTAGCTTTACCCACATCTTTAGACAGAAGAACAGGTTCATCGGTTTCCGACCGAGGCTGTTCGCTTGCGGGCGCGCAGCACCTTGAAATCGGGCTGCAAAGCAGACGTTCGTCGGTTGCCTTCTAGGCGCGGACTTGTTGGCCGACAATCCACCCCTTTGAAGCGGCGTTCGCTTGGTAAGCCAGGGTTTTAACCCCGGGCGGTATCTCTATCTTCTCAATATAGATGGCCAGATAAAGCTTATTCCTGTTTTACAAGAATTTTCTTGTACGCTGAAATCCAAATGAAACCACAAAAAAAACAATCCGTAGGAATTCTTCTGAGTGCCTACTGGATAAACCTGATTGAGAAGAGTGCAGACGAACTACTGGTTGAGTACACCCGCGTGACTGGAACACCACTAGCGTTGCCCATACCTGTAGAAGATATTGCTGAGAGAGTTTGCGCTCTAAAGCTTGAACATGAAATCTTCTGTAAAAAATTTAAGCGATTATCGGCCATTGTGATCCCGATTCAGCGCCGCATCATTGCCAATAAAGAGAGGAGTATGGGGCGTATTCGATTTAGTATTGCCCATGAACTAGCGCATTGGCTGATTGATGGGACAATCAAGGCAGAAACCACCGGCCTTCTGGACGAGCTGGCCAATTTACGTAATCTAGCTCCGCATGAGCGAGAGGACGTTGTTGATCAATTGGCCGGTGCGATACTTATGCCCCGGCATATCCTAGCCCAACTTCATAGACAATATAATCTTGACACACCGTCCGGATCAAGTCAGATTGCCCAGATGCTAAATGTCTCACATTCGGCCCTAAAACGGAGAATCCATCAGCTGCAACGCAAAGTGATCAAAAAAGATGAGGAAATCACCAAGAAGCTCCCGCTAAAGGAGGTAAAAGCCACTTCAGGAATAGGTGGTCATAACCGTATCGTGATCATCCCGCCGGAAACAAATTTCGATCACCGCCTCATCCGTATGATTCGCGTGAAAGATAAGGATGAGCGTCTCTATATTGGGATCAATGAACAAACATTACAGCTGATTCCTATCTTCTGTGAATTTTGTGCGATTGACGGATTTTTCTTTTCTGACTCTCAGCTATGGCTAAAATTCCAGCAAGAGAACAATCATAGAACTCTCTGGCGAGATCTAACCCACTATGACCAATATTATCGGAGACTGATTCAAGGTTGGGGTCGGCAGCCCGAAGCGGAAATCCAGTGGATGGCCTACACGCGCGATGACGACGATGAGGTCCCAGAAAAGCTCATAGATGTCTCGTCCTTAGAAAAACACATTGAACCCCTAGAACGACTGAATACCCGGGTAGAGGCTAGGCAATACATCCAGAGGTGCAAAAATCGTGGGCAAGTAATTATCATTGCCACAGGATGTTTTGATTTACTGACAAATGGGCACATCCGATTCTTGCAAAGAGCGAAGAAGCTTGGCGATATCCTAGTGGTTGGTATCGAGGATGATCACCGGGTGAGGAAGTTCAAGGGCACATTTCGGCCTGTCAACACTGCATCTCAACGTTTAGAGGTACTAAATGAATTGCAGAGCGTTAACTTTACCTTTGTCATTCATGGCCACACAAAACAGAATGTCCAAGACTTTTACACTCGCCTACATGCCCAATTAAAGGCGGATATCCTGGTGGTGCCAGACGATGATCCACATTTGAACGAGCGTCGGGAAGAGATCGAGGAAGCTGGCGGTCGATTAGAAATTATCAATAAAACAGTAGAAGCTTCAACCACGTCTATTTTGAAAAAATGTTTGAGCGAAACGATCTTATCTGATGCGGCCTTTGTTCCTAAAAAGACAATCTACGAGTGGACCAAGGGAACGTCGATGGCTCAGCAGCTAAGCCTGCCACTAGAAGCTGAGCCTTACGAAAGTGCTTGAGATTTCTCAAGGAAACCTCTATCAACTTTCTTCCTCACTTTGACCCTTGTTCCCGCTCGCTACCCCCTGTGTTACCCTCTGCGCTGCCAATAGCTGGGTCATCAAGCTATCGCTTTGGTTGGGAATTAACGTGATGCTTGCCCTACCCTCCAGTACCCGTTCCGTCTCCAGCACTTCAAAGAGGGCATCGGCAATTTCAGGGTCGGCGCAAACCTCCTGCAGGGCCTCACCTACAATTTTCGGGCGCATGGCATTGGCCTTCCCAAACTCAATGGCGGCTTCTCGCTCCGCCTTACCGGCAATAATATCAACCTGATTGGCTCCGCCTTGACGGATAGCCGCGGTCACCTGGCGCAGTCGATTGACCACCTTCTCTTCAATTTGCTGGATCATTAGCGAGTCGCGGAAGTGTACTTTGCGGATGTAGACCGACCCTAGCTTGTATCCCCACTCGGAAGATTTGGGAGAGACTTCTTGACGAACGGCTTGGCTCATGACATGGCGGGTCTCTAACATTTCGGCCAAGGGCATGTTACTCAATGTGCGTACAGTAGCGTTGCTTACGTTGGCCGAGAGAGAGCCTTCGGGATCGGTATTTTTGAAGAGATAGGCAACCGGATCGCTAATAAACATCTCGTACCAAACGCCAATCCCCATGGGTGCGCCCTCTTCCGAGTTCACCGGCAGGCTGCGCAGATACTTCTGATCCAGCCTCATATCCTGCACATGCAGTTCACCAAACCAGCGTACAATGAGCGCCGCCGGCCCCAGCTTAAACCATAGAAAGTAGAAGCCTGGTTCGGTTAACACGCCAATCACATTCCCAAAGAGGACATAGATGTGGCTGGTTCCCTCTTCTACAATGGTATAAAAGCCAAACATACGCATGAGGCCTTTTAGAAGTGGCTCGCCAATGAGCAACACAAAAAAGGTCGTCACCGCCGTTCCAAAGAGTGAGCCAACTGACTCAAGCATGATTGCGCTCCTTTAAGATAACCTGCTCTGCCCGACTATATAGCTGCATCCGAATGTTGCGCAAATACGCCTTCATCACGTCAGAGCCGCCACTCTTCAGGGCACTTAACTGGTCAAACATGGCGCGCAGCGGCTCTACCTCGGCATGGGCTTTCAGGGTCTCGATTTCGACGGCCCGTTTAGATTGGACAATTTTCTGATCGGCCGCAGCTTGGGCTAGACTGATATCCGAGGATACTTGGTTGTGGGCTGTATTGATGGCAGCAAGGGCCGACTCAACCTCCTGAGGTGGCTCTATAGCCGTAATCAGTGAGGCATCCAGGACGACCCCGTAACGAGCTATGGACGAACGACAATCCTGCTCCATCTGGTCATTGAGTAGACTTAAGTTTTTACGAAGATCGTTGATGGAGATGCCAGCCATCATGTCGAGTTCTTCTGCACTCATGCCTTCGCCCTCCTCGGGGTTGTGCTCTAAAGGAACGGACAGAGATTGATTGGGGGCTTCAAAGTTGGCAATGCGCTCACGCAGAATCGAGACAAAGTAACCCATGGTGTGGACAACGGGTTCCTTGACGCCAAAGAGGTAGGCGTACAAATTTGCCTCTGATGCCCGATAGCGAATCTGCCCTTCCAACCCAGTGTTTAGCTGGTCTTTGGTGACAGCCTCCAACATGGTTCCGTTTCGGTTGGCGCTAGGATCCTCCAAATCCTGGGCCATGTTGATGGTCTCTGTCGCGACGGGTACTTTGTAAACTTTCTCCCATGGCCACTTGAAGTAGGGACCACCGGGTTGAATCACTCGTACTTGGGGCCACGTATAGCGTTCCCGTTCGTGAGGACGCAAGCTCTCTGCCAGTGGCGTGTCGAGAATGGTGCTTTTGCCAATGCGATGTGCGCGTCCAAAACGGGTTTTGACGGCGCGCTCATTCTGGTCGACCGTATAGAAGCTGGTCAGAATATAACGCAGAACAAACCAAGCGATTAGACCCAGCACTGCACCTGAAGATATCCACATAGAACGTTTTGCTCCTTAGGTATGAAAATCAATCAAAATAGGCAAATGCAACCGGCAAATGCTTACACGAGGCCACTCTTTAGCATCAGCGTGGATAAAAAATCACCTTGGCCTTGTCCCAATTATCTCTCGCGCCTGCTCCACTGTGGCAATCGTCCCCCCCAGATCTTCGATGATCCGCACCGCTTTGCTCACCATGGCAGCGTTGTTGGGGGCCAACACGCCTCGGCTTAGGTAAATACCATCTTCCAATCCTACCCGGCAGTGTCCACCAGCCAGCCACGACTGGGCAACCATGGGAAAAACCATGCGACTAATGCCAAAGGCTGCCCAATTGCTTCCTTTGGGCAGTTGGGATCGTGCATAAAAGAGCGTCTCTGGATTGCCAGCAAAACCGTACTTTACCCCCAAAACAATCTGGAAGAAAGGAGGTGCTTCCAATGTACCATCCTCTAGCAAATCATGGGCAATGCGAATGTCACCGCTGTCAAAGACCTCCAGCTCTGGTTTGGTTCCCGCTTCGTGAATGATGGCTGCCATATCACGGATCATCCCTGGGGAATTAATGACCGATGCCGTGCCAAACCACATGGTGTTGAGATCCAGGCTACAGATGTCTGGCTTAAGCGCGGCGACATGTTCCGTGCGCTTGATGGCACTCTTCATGCTGCTACTTGGATCTCCAATATTTGGATTCTCCTTACTGGGCAGGTAACGTCCCCCTGGACCCGTCGTCAAGTTGATGAGAACATCTGTATCGGAGGCGCGAATTCGCTCCACCACTTCCCGATATAGACCCAGATCCATACTATTCAAGCCCGTTTCAGGATCCCGCACGTGGATGTGAACGGCTGCTGCCCCGGCTTGGGCCGCTTCGATACAGGCTGTGGCAATCTCTTCAGGGGTGATGGGGAGATCTGGATGGTTTTCCCGTGTGGTAAAGGCACCCAAGACGGCACAGGTTAAGATTGTTGGTTGCATTGGTTTCTCCGATACTTTGCCAGAAAAGTCTTGTTCCGACTTTGGGCCAATCGACACTGGGGCGACCTTAGAGATGTGGGGATATTCCCATCTTCTCGGGAACAAACCTTTCTGGACATCTATAAAGATTGAGAGTGATGCTATACTGCGGTCGCTTTGAAAACCGGAGTTTTCCGCAGCCTCTACAGGAGAGACCAAACTCCGATTTTCAAACGGAGCTGAGTATAGATAAAGAAAGACCTTGGCTCTGCATGAACCAAGGTCTTCCTTGTGGCACCCCCTGAAGGATTCGAACCTTCGACCTACGGATTAGCTTACCAGCTACAGCTTTCGCTGCCAACTATTATGTAACCTACCTGAACTTGAAAAGTAAAGGCAACTTCACACAATGTTGTTTGTGGTCTGGACCATATCTTCACCATCTCAGGTGGGATGCGTATGGCCTCTACGGATCCCCGCCATCATTTAACCATGAATTCAGGCAGGTTTCCTCGGTATTGCCATTTGACAGGTTTCACCGATACAGCATCCTCCACTTTACAGATTCCCGTTTGCAACACCCGTCTGTGCTAAATCTTATGACAAGAATAACAAAAAGGGGCCAACAAACTTATTTCTCTGTAAAGGCTCCTATAGTTGAAGTCCGTTGCTCTATCCAGCTGAGCTAAGGGGGCATAGAATGATCTGTTGTCTGACAAGTTGGTTTTGTCCAGACTGTGAGCTAGTATACTCTCAGGGCCTCGAAAAGAGAGAACACCTCCATCTTCGCAAGGACAAGAGATTTACCTAGACATCTCTATTGTAGCGCAAATCAGTTGGAAAATCAAGCCTCTATTTGGGATGCTTCCCCTTCTCTTTGGGGGCATCCCAGCCTGCGGGCAGGATTTGTCAGAGGAAAAAGAAGAGGAGATCCTGGAGGAAAGGGAAAACAGAAAAGGGTGCAGGAAGAGAGAGGTTCTGAAGGGAATTTGGATGTATAGTCTGACATTGGCGTTTTCACCGGCTTAGATCAATCGACTCGCTCCCGCATTACCTTGCGGAAGTTGCCTCAACGGACTAGATCTTATCACCGTGCCTAAGTTTGATCCGAACTCGGACTATCTTGAGGTGACTAAGTGAGGTGCAATTGGTCAATCCCCCCAAGATTCCGCTTGCGGGAACGGACGATAGCTGTTACTATTTTGTGAATCTAACTGCGGCCATTCTGTGGCTGCCAGCCAGAAGCTTCCCCTTCTTACGGTGAACCACAAAAAATGGGAAACGGGCAACGTTTGTTGATCACACCACTCGCTGGTACCTGATCTGGTAGAGTCTGAACCTCCCTTGAATATGTTTGGCTTTCAACCTGCTTTTCATAAATCATCGAAAAACAGCAAGTGCTCATTAATGTGAACTGCGAATCACCGATTGTGTGTTGAGTCGTTCACTAGTGAGCAAAGCTACCGACGCCAACTCCATATATCAGAACAATCTCAGATGCGAAAAAATCTATGAACCCTAAAGAGAAACTTCAAGCCCACTCTGATGAATTCCGTAAGCAACTCATCAGCATATCGGATAACGTCCACATGGGCGTTGGCTATGGCGCATCCAATGCCACAATGATTGAAGGTAAAACGAGCCTGATCATCGTGGATACCCTGGAAAGCACCAGCGCCGCGGAACTGCTACTGGCCGATTTCCGCCAGATCAGCCAAAAGCCTGTCGGTGCCATCATCTACACCCATAGCCATCGGGATCATGTCAGCGGAGCGACCGTCTTTGCGGCAGGGTTTGCCGATGGTAGAGAGCCTATTATCTACGCCCGCCCCGCCGAAACCGACATGTTGGGCGCACCCGAGATCGCCAACATCAGCCGACTACGGGCCAAGCGTCAGTTTGCTATTGGCGAGCCATCCTGGGTGCGGATTAATCTAGGGCTGGGACCGGGAGAACGTCCACTTAAGGGGTTGGGCGCTGGAGTGCTGCCTGCCACCCATCTTGTCACCGAGGCCCGGGAAACCCTCTCGATTGATGGCGAAACCATTGAGTGCGTGGCCGCACCAGGCGAAACGACCGACACAATGGTGCTCTGGCTGCCGGACCAGCGTATTCTGATCGGGGCTGATAACTACTATAAATCCTTCCCTAACATCTCGCCCATTCGTGGTAGCTCGTACCGAGACGTAGGGATGTGGGTGGATAGCCTGAACACGATGCTGGCGCTGGAAGCAGATGTGTTGATTCCCGGCCACAGTCGGCCATTGCAAGGCGCGGAGACGATCCGTGAGGTGCTAACCAACTATCGTGATGCGATTCAGTTCGTGCTGGAGGAGACCCTGGCTGGGATAGACAAGGGGATGACGCCAGACGAACTGGTTCAGACAGTCAAGCTACCAATGCATCTGGCCGAGCTGCCCTATCTACAAGAGTTTTATGGTCATGTAGCGTGGTCGGTCCGTGCTATCTTTGCAGGGTATCTGGGGTGGTTTGACGGCAACCCCACCAACATGTTTCCATTACCCCCCCAAGAAGAGGCCCAACGCATGGCTACATTGGCCGGAGGAACGGACGCTCTCTTGGCCAACTTGAAGAATGCAGTAAATGAAGGAGATAGTCAATGGGCGTTACAGCTTGCAGACGCATTGATCGCACTGAATGTACAAGCTGCAGATGCGAAGTTGCTTAAATCGCAGGCGCTTAAGTCCCTAGCAGAGGAACAGGTCAACGCCACAGCTCGTCACTACTATTTGACCTATGCCCACGAGCTAGAAAGTGAAGTAAACATGGAGACTGTGCACGAAGCCTAAGTGATGTAGCAAAAAAGAAGAATTCAACTGCATTCAGAACCCAGACGCACGCGCCAAATACAAGTCGAAAAGGAAATACTTGCCATGCTCGAACTATATCACCACGGATCATCGGTCTGCGCGGCCAAGGTTCGCTTTGCGCTGGCGGAAAAAGGTGTTGAGTGGAAGAGCCACTATCTGGACATTCTGGCCGGTGATCAATTTACTGATGAGTTTATGGGCCTTAACCCCAAGGCTGTGGTGCCGACTGTGGTCCACGACGGTCATGTCTTAGTTGAATCGACCGTGATCTGTGAGTATATCGACGAGGTCTTCGACGGGCCTTCGCTGGTGCCGGATACTGCATTAGCGCGCGCGCGGATGCGTTTGTGGACCAAGGCTGTTGATGAGGAGATCCATCCAGCCTGTGGCGAGGTTACTTTTGTATCCTGCCATCGCTATGTAATCATGCGGCTTGGCGAGGAGGGCATGGAGGAATTTCTCAGTGCCACGCCAGGCAAGTCGGTGACGTCGAATTGGAATCGGCGCAAACGGGAACTGGTTATGCAGGGTGTTGAGACACCTGGCGTGGGCGTAAAGTTCAAGATGTATGACCAGTATCTGAGTGAGATGGAAGCGGCGTTGAGCAATCATGATTGGCTTGCTGGTGACACCTTCTCGCTGGCCGACATTGGCCTCACGCCCTACGTCAACCGGCTGGATATGTTGGGTATGTACGGGCTGTGGGAGGGTGGACGCCGACCGCGGGTGACGGACTGGTTTAACCGCATCAAAGCCCGCCCTACTTTCAAGCCCATGTTCCTCGATTGGTGTCCCGAAGATCTGACCAATGATCTCATGACATTTGGTACCCAGACCTATCCTGACGTATTGAAAATGTTAGGTTACGCAGAAGGGGATAGCTCGAAGATAGGGGTGGATGAGAATATGTATATGAGCGCGATTCGGTAAGGACAAAAATGGCACTAAACGGAAAAACATTTATCGTTACGGGAACATCCCGTGGGTTGGGCGCAGAGACAGCAAGACTGATGCAGGCGCAGGGCGCACGCGTCATCGGGCTAGACAAGAACGAGACGACCGAGCATGTGGATCACTATATCCCTCTCGACTTGGCGGATGCTGCATCTATTGATGGCGCAGTCGCTCAGCTTAAAGCGTACGTTGGTGAGCAAGTTCACGGACTCTGCAATATTGCGGGCGTGGCCCCGACCCTACCACCACCGCTGGTGCTCCAGATCAACTTCTTGGGGACCCGATATCTCACCGAGGCGGTTGAGCCGCTAATCGCCGACGGTGGATCGATTGTGCATATAGCCTCAGGCACGGCACTCGGCTGGCCTCGCAACATCGACAAGTACAAAGCCTTGGCCGAACTGTCGCTGGATGATGACATCGGAGCATTTTGTGAAGAATACGAAATCGACAAAGCCAACTCCTATCCGTTCAGCAAAGAGGCCATCATTGCTTGGACGACCCAACGCTGGAAGAAGTGGGAAGAACGCCAGATCCGTATGAACGCGGTCAGTCCGGGCCCCATTGAGACGCCGCTGCTGCCCGACTTTCTCTCGGACATGACGCCGCCAGATGCGCCCATGTTTGAGATGAGCCGCAACGCTACACCGGATGAGGTTGCAGACGTTGTCCTGTTCTTGTGCGATGAAGGCAGCCGCTGGATCCACGCAGCCAACATTCCCGTGGATGGTGGGCTGTCGGCCATTGTACAGAAAAGGATACATCAGTTTTAGGAACGGCCCGACCTCCTCTCAACAAGCAATAGATCCACCAATCAATGGCGGAATGCTGCATCGGGGGCATACCCCCTGGTGTTTACCAGCTAGTGTGATATACTTGAAGGCACGATCCTTTTGACCAAATCTCTGAGGCAAAGTGCTATGAAAAAACACCCCTTTCGCCGATGTACAACCTCGCTGCTTGATAAGCTATTTGGACGATGAAATATATGACATATTTCGCATACTTCAGGCTCTAAAGCAAATTGTGATTAAGTTGACAGAGTAGGTACTTAATGTCATGAAGTTAGCAGTAAACAGTCATCAGTAAACAATAGCGGCAAAAGGAACATACAAAGCCGATCCGAGGAGCAAGCACTCCCCGATGCGTCGCGGAGCCCCGGAAAGCCGTTCCGCATCCGGGATGCTCCACTCGGCAGTCGATTGTGTCTATGTACCTTTTGCAATGATAACTGAACGTATCCTTCACATGATTGACCTTGACTTCACTTCAAACCCAACAATCACTCCCAACCCCAACCCAACCGTACCGCTGGCAGCAGTTGTAACCTTTACGCCGTCCCGGCCTTGCGAAACGATCCTCTCAATTTCCGATGGTGCCAATCGCTGGGATGCGCGCTACGCTTCAACCCACAATCCTGCGGACGGACTGCCCGTAGTCGGTCTGCGGCCAGACCGCTCTCACGAGATTCGTGTCACGCTAACCTCAGAAAACGGGGAGTCAGTCGGCTATCCCGAACCGTTGACAATCACAACGCCGTCGCTACCCGCCGCTCCAAGCCTTTTTCCGCCGCTGCACATCAAAGCCAGCCAGCCCGAACGGATGGAGCCTGGACTTACATTGGTCTTTGCCCGCCGCCGCATTCCGGGAGAACCAGCCAAATTGACGCCGGAACAACGCCAGTTTATGACTCGCTACGGCCTAATCATTGCGCTGGATGCCTCAGGTGAGGTCGTCTGGTACTTTCAAACCCACGCTCGTATTGCAGACATGATCCAGCTACGCAACGGCAACTTCCTCTTCCTCACTACCGAATTCGACGTGACCGAAGTAGATGTTTTGGGGAATGTGGTGCAAGAGTGGTACGCAAGCCGTCGCCCCCAAGGCCCCCACGATACGGCTATCCCTGTCGATGCCGAGACGATTCATCACTGCATCTACGAACTCTTCAACGGTAACTTCATGGCCTTTACCGCCAATGCCAAAGAAGTGGAGAACTATTACACCAGCGAATGGGACCCAGATGCGCCTCGCAAGACCCAAATGGTGATGGGCGACACCATCATCGAATTTACTCGCGAGGGCAAAATCCTTTGGCGATGGAATTGCTTTGACCATCTAGATCCCTACCGCATCGGTTACGACACGCTCTACTCATACTGGTGGGTCCGTGGCTTCCCTAGCCACATGGACTGGAGCCACGGCAATAGCATGTGGATTGACGAAGAAGAAAATACGATCATTCTCTGCCTGCGTCATCAGGAGGCTATCCTTAAAATCGACCGAGGCAGTGGCGAAATCTTGTGGATTCTGGGCGAACATACAGACTGGTCGCCCGAGTTGGAGAAGAAGCTGCTCCAGCCGGTTGGCGAGATTCAGTGGCCATACCGAATGCATACGCCCTCCATAACAGCCGATGGAACTTTCCTCATCTTCGACAATGGTATCTTTGGTGCCCGCCCCTTTACCATGCCCAAAAAACCGAGCGATACGTACGGTCGAGCAGCAGAGTATCGCATCGATGAAGAGGCCATGACGGTGGAGCAAATCTGGGCCTCGGACCAAGCAAGCGAGACAGACAACCTGGTCTCCTATGCAATGGGCGATGCTGATTTCCTATCGGGGACGGGCAATGTGTTGGTCTCGTATGGCATGGCCGTCACGCCAGAACAGGTGCATGACGTTCCACCCAATGAGTACAACCGCTGTTCTCACGTACGTGGACGGAGTCGAGTCCGTGAGGTGACGCGAACGTCGCCACCAGAAACGGTCTTTGATGTTCATTTACGTAACGATGAAGATGAGCCAAATGTAGGATGGTCCTGTTTTGGCGCCGAGCGGATAGAGCGACTCATCTAACCTTGAAACACTATATGAGAGCAGCAATTTTACGCCATTCCAACCATCCATTCCAGATCGAGGAGATCCAACTTGAACTACCCCGCTCCCACGAAGTTCAAGTGCAGATCGTCGGTGTAGGCATCTGTCATACCGACGTAAAGATGGCCCAAGGCTATCGCCCGATCCCTTTACCAGTTGTGCTAGGTCACGAAGGTGCAGGAATGGTGACTGCGGTCGGTGCCAATGTGACCAAGGTCAAGCCCGGCGATCCGGTGGTGATTTCGTTTACTTCGTGTGGCTTTTGCGATAGTTGCCAAAGTGGACATCCTGCGTTCTGCGATGACGGGGATGCACTCTGCTTTGGCTGCGCTCGTCCTGAGGATGGATCGTCACCGATAAGCAAAGAGGGCGAGTCGATCAACGGCTACTTTTTTGGTCAGTCCTCGTTCGCAACCCATGTAATTACGCCCGAACGGAACGTGGTCAAAGCGCCGGAGGGTGTTTCTATAGAAATGCTGGGGCCGTTGGGCTGCGGTATCCAGACAGGGGCTGGGGCAATCCTCAACGTGCTTAACGTTCAGCCGGGGACCTCACTGGCCGTCTTCGGCACCGGCTCTGTAGGATTGAGTGCTATCATGGCGGGCGTGATTGCAGGGGCGACGACGATTGTAGCAGTGGATCTAAATCAGGAGCGACTGGACTTAGCCTTAGACCTTGGCGCTACCCACGCACTTAACCCGCTGACAACGGACGGCATGGTCGCCAGCATCAAATCCATCTGTTCTGAGAAGGGCGCGCACTACACGCTAGATACCACCAACGTTCCATCAGTCATCCGGCAGGCATTTGAATCGTTGCGGCCGCGGGGTACCTGCGGTCACGTGGGCGGGGTAGGCCAGGAGATCACCATTTCAGGAACCCAACTGCTCTTTGGTCGTTCGCTGGTAGGAGTCGTGCAGGGTGACAGTTTACCGGACGTCTTTATCCCTCGTCTCATCGACCTCTATCGAGCGGGGAGGTTTCCGTTTGATCGATTGGTTACCTACTACACATTTGAAGAGATCAATAAGGCCGTCGAAGATATGGAAGCTGGGAAGACGATTAAACCGGTTCTAAAGATGTCCGAGACAAAGGATTAGATGGTATAACGAATTCTGTATAAAATTTCAGGCGTTCTGAGCGGACAGAGCCTCTATTTCGCCTTTTACACAACCATCGTTATACGACAAAGGGTTAATCCCTTACGAAACGACCCAATCTTCTTTTCTTCATGCCCGAGCAGCATTGCTATTATGAATTTTTGCCACCCTACTCAAGTCTGGTGGAAAAGGTCGCCCATCCTGATTTCATCCTGTGTCTGTGCATCCTGGGAGGTATAAATGTAAAGGGATGGAGAGGTTCTCAAAACATAGAACCATTTCAGTTCTTTGAGAACACTCTGTACGGTGACTCCATCAAATTCGCTGTCACCCAGGAAAATGACCGGCTTAGTTGGTTTGAACTTGGAGGCGAGTTTGCGGAGCAATTTGACCTGTACGTCTGACTGACCAAACGCCTGAAAACTAGTAGATTTACGCTGTCGTTGTTTTCAAAATACCGATTTTGCCTTTCTAGTGGGGCTTGGGACTTCCAGCCTTCACCATATTGGCAAACCGCTCGAAGAGCAGATCCGCGTCGTGTGGTCCAGGGCTGGCTTCAGGGTGATATTGAACGCAGAAGACAGGCCGATCCGTGAGGCGCAGCCCTTCTACAGTTTCATCATTTAGATTCTTATGAGTAACTTGAGCGTGGTTGGGCAGACCCTGCTCGTCCACAGCGTAGTTATGGTTCTGAGAAGTAATCTGCACATTGGTTGTATCCACGTCACTAACTGGCTGATTACCACCATGATGGCCAAACTTGAGTTTATATGTGTCGGCCCCTAATGCTCGTCCGATAATCTGGTGTCCCAGACAAATTCCAAAGGTAGGAATGTGAGCTTCTAAGAGACGGCTGACGGCTTCAGTTGCATATGGGACGCCTGCTGGGTCACCTGGTCCATTGGAGAGGAAAATTCCATCTGGCGTCATGGCTAACACATCTTCTGCCGGTGTATGGGCCGGAACGACGGTCACCCTCAATCCATGAGAGGTCAGTCGACGTAGAATGTTCTGCTTGATGCCAAAATCGTAGGCCACCACGAGAGGCGATGTCGTGTCCCATTGTCCCTGATCCCCTGCTGGTGATTCTCCTCCCCCTGATGGAACTGGTTTCCACTCCACTTGGGTACCATCGACCCAGTTGTAGGGTTCCTGACAGGTGACCTCCTGCACCAGATCGCGCCCGTCCAGTCCTTCCCAACTTTGAGCCAACGCTTGTAGTTCTTCAACGGTATGACGACCATCTGTCGAGAGGGCAGCGTGCATGATACCCTGATCGCGCAATGTGCGGGTGAGGTAACGAGTATCGATTTCGCTGATGCCGGGAATCTGATGGCGATTTAGATAGGCTGTCAATGTCTCGTTTGCTCGCCAGTTGGAGACAACCGAGCTGACTTCGCGTACGATAAATGCTGTGATCTGGGGTCGATCACTCTCCACATCTTCGCTGTTTATGCCTGTATTACCCACGTGAGAGACGGTCATGCAGACCATTTGCCCACGATACGAAGGATCGGTAATGACCTCTTGGTAACCAGTAAGGCTCGTATTAAAGACAACCTCACCGACGACAGTTGTTGCGGCCCCGAAGGACTGACCCTGGAATACGGTCCCATCTTCTAGTACAAGGATTGCTGTTGACATCACGCTTCTTTCTTATCTAACTCTTTCAACTCTACTTCTTGTTTATAGGCTAATTTTAATGGCTGCCACTCTTTCCACTTCAGTAGGCCATTCCAAGCCGGCGATGCGGAGAGTTCCAATGGCTCTTTCCGAGTTGCCGGGCTGCCAGTCAAATGCATAAGCACTGCCACCTCGTCGCAGCGGTGAAACTTAGGGCAGTAGATACATGCTTGCCAAACTTTCGGGCTGATGCTCCAGCGATCTACAAGATCAAAGCCAAGCTTAAGAAAGAACCCTTCGCTCAGCGTTAATGCACAGACCTGGCTAAAGCGGCGTTTGCGGGCCATCTCTACAAGCTGAAGAACAATTTGTGCGCCAATACGCTTTCCTTGCTGCCCTTCTGCGACAGCCAAAGAGCGAATTTCGACCAGCTCTTCTGTTAGAGCCACCAATGCACCACATCCGATAACAATCGGACGCCCCGAGGAGGGATCGGGTTCTACCGCTATCAACCAGTCATCTAGTGTTTGGGTTACACTTTCTGGTGTTCGGGGCAACATGATGTTTTGAGAAGCATACTGATTGACCAGCGCGGCAACCTGGTTCACTTCTGTGACTTCTGGAGAGCGTAGCTGTAGAGACATTTTGTTGCTTTTCCCAATACTAAAGAGTGCCTTCTCAATGAGTAACGATGCATCGGGTCAGCCCTGTCATGTGTCTGAAACCTGACAGGTCCTCACCTAGATTTATGACCGTATAACGATGGTTGTGTAAAAGGAAAAATAGAGAGCATGTCTGCTCAGAACACCTGGAATTTTACACAGAATTCGTTATACCATTCGATTTTATTGAGAAGGCACATAAACGGCTACTTAATCTCGATTTCGATAAACTCAAGTGGCTCTGCTGTTCGGTTCATTACATTGTGCCTCACACCGGCAGGCCGGGACGTTAGCTGGTGCTTGGCTACCGGCACCTCTATCTCTCCGGCTTCGGATGTGACGGTAAGCATACCATCGGAGAGATAGACGACCACATAGTCGTAGTTGTGGGTATGGTGCCCCGTTTCGCTATCAGGGCTCATGGTCCACTTGGTGGCGATGACCCGATCATCGTTGGCTAAGACTTCAGAAGTTGCATTCATGGTGTTCTACATCTCCTGTAGAATCTCACCAACGACCTTGACAGACTTCTCTAGCTCTTCTTTGGTAATGATCAATGGTGGCACGAAGCGCAGCACATCAGCCCCTGCACTGACAAGAACTACGCCTTTGTCATAAGCAGCATTGACGATAGGTGCAACGTCCGTATCCATCTGCACACCGACCAGGAGCCCTTCACCACGAATCTCTTTAATGTGTGGGCTGTTTAGCTCATCCAGTAGCTCAACCAGATAGTCACCTTTCTCACTAACGTCTGCTAGAAATGCAGGTTCTTTGATCCGGCTAACAACGTGATGAGCCACATGGGTTGTGAAAGGATTGCCAGCAAAGGTGCTAGCGTGATCGCCCTTTTTGATTTCGTTACCGACCTTGTCGTTCATCATGATGGCTCCAATGGGCAGGCCACCCGCCAGCGGTTTGGCTGTCGTCATGATGTCCGGTGCTATCGACTCGGCATCGTCGCCACCGATGGTCTGGTAGCCCCACATTTGGCCCGTTCGACCAACGCCGCATTGGACTTCATCGTAAATTAGAGTTGCGCTATATTCATCAGCCAATGTACGTAGACCAGCCAGGAATTCCTTCGTTGCAGGGTGGATGCCACCTTCACCCTGGATCGGCTCAACGAGGATGGCGGCCACATTTTCATTCATCTCTGCTTTGGCACTTTCCAAATTATTAAATTCTGCAAAACGAGTACCTGGCATAAGCGGCTGAAAGGCTTCCTGATACTGAGGCCGTGGCGTTGCAGACAAACTTCCAAAGAGGCGACCGTGGAAGGCGTTGGAGAAGGCTAGTACCTCATACTTATCTTGCTTGCCTTGGTTAAAGGCGACGCGGCGAGCAAACTTCATGGCCCCTTCGTTGGCACTGGCCCCACAGAGGCTAAAATGAACTTTGTCGGCAAAGCAGGTGCTGCAGAGAAGTTCAGCCAGTTTGGCATGGGGGGCGGAGTGATAGAGATTGCTTAGATGCAATACGCCTGTTGAAGCCACCTCCTGCATAGCACGGTTGATCCCTGGATCGTTATATCCTAAATTGTTAACAGCAATGCCAGCAACACAGTCGGTGTAGGCGTTCCCTTCCGTATCGTAAAGGGTGCTACCTTCTCCTCGTTCAAAGACAATCTCTGGCCGTCCGTATACCCCTAATACATTCTCATTTTCCATTTTGATGACTTCTTGCGCGTTCATTTGGTTCTCCTGTTTGGGTGGCTGATTGCTGGTGGTTGGTTTCTGCGATAACCAACCACCAGCTGTCACTTACTTCAACGATTTTAATGTCTACATTTTCTCCGGCACTTCAATTCCTAGCAAGGTTAAAACCTGTTCTTCCATTCGGACAAAGAGATCGGTTAATGCTAGCCAAGCTCCCTGTTGCTCCAGATCGGCTTCCGTCATGATATGATGCTCATGGTAGAAGCGATTGAATTGGGTAGCCAGGGTGTAGGCATATTCGCAAAGATGATGGGGAGCGTAGTCGGCAAATGCCTTATTCAATACCTCTGGCAGATCCAGAAATGAAAGAAGAAGGTTTCGCTCTAGATCACTGGCTGGTTTGCCAATGGTTCCTAGCGTGGCACCAGCCGCATTGGCTCGCCCCAAAAGAGATTTGGCACGTACTGTTGTATAGAGCAGATAGGGACCGGTGCGCCCCTCGAAAGAGAAAAATTTGTCTAACTCAAAGACATAATTTTTAGAGCGATGGTTAGAGAGATCGGCAAACTTGAGGGCTGCAACGCCCACTAATTTCGCCACGCTCTCTTTCTCCTCACCATCCAAATCTCCGCCAACCTCTACTTCATCCAGCTTCTGACGAGCCGCATCATAGACCATTTCCAACAGATTGCTCAGCCGCAATGCTCCTCCCTCCCGAGTCTTGAAGGGGCGGCCATCCTTGCCGTTCATGGTGCCAAAATCGACGTGGGTTAACTCCATCGAATCTGGCGCAATATTCGTTTTGTAGGCTGCACGAAAGACCTGAGCAAAGTGGTCGCTTTGGCGTCGATCCACCACGTAAACAACGCGCTCTGGCTTGTAATCCCGTACTCGCATCAAGATGGTAGCCAGATCGGTTGAGCCGTAGAGGACTGCCCCGTCGGACTTGCGCAGAATGAGAGGGGGTAGCTCATGGTTGTCGTCTGGCTTAACCACATCAATGATGAGTGCATCATCACTTTCGCGAACGTGGCCAGCTTCTTGGAGGTGAGCAATCATGTCGGGCAGCACAGGTTGGGTGTCACTTTCGCCAAGCCATAGATCAAAGTAGACATTTAGGCGCGCATAGTCCACCTTCAGCTCTGCAACGGATACATCGACAAAGTGTTGCCACAAGGCCATATAACCAGGTCGACCGTCCTGCAATTCTTGGGTGGCCTGACGCGAGCGATGTAGCATACCGATATCTTCCTTGGCCTTGCCGCTTGCTGTGGGGTAGATCTCGGCCAGTTCATCGATAGTAACAGGCGATTCGCCTGGATATGGCCCGCTGAAATCCGGATCAAAGTAGGGTAGTTCAGGCGTCCGTTCTGCCATTTCTGCAATGAGCATCCCCATCTGAAGCCCCCAATCACCTAGGTGAACATCTCCCACAACCTGATGGCCTAGGAATTGAGCCTGCCGCTTTATGCTTTCTCCGATGATGGCTGCTCGTAGGTGGCCGACGTGCATGGGCTTGGCTACATTCGCCCCACCGTAATCTACAATGATCATCTCAGACGGGTCTGCTGCCGGGCAGCCCAAACGATCATCTCGATTGACCTTTTCGATCCAGTGGAGCAATACAGAATCCTTTAACTTCAAATTAATAAAGCCTGGTCCTGCTATCGTGACTTCGCTGAAGTGCTCCATGCTCTCCAGCCGCTCTGTGATCGAGAGGGCCAGATCGCGAGGTTTCTGCTTAGCCGCTTTGGCAGCAGCCAAGGCACCGTTGCACTGAAATTGAGCCAGATCCGGTCGGTCCGACTTGACAACCGCTCCGTAGCTTGCATCCAAACCGATTTGATTAAATTGCTCACCCATTAATTCGGTAAGCCAGTTAAGAATTGACATATTTCTCCGTTACTGTATGTTGGTCGCTTGATCGCTTAATATCGACCCACCGATTACCGACCCATCGATTACCGACCGACCGATTACCGACCGACCGATTACCGACCGACCGATTACCGACCGACCGATTACCGACTCACCGATTACCGACTCACCGATTACCGACCGACCGATTACCGATTCATCCCGTTCCCAAAATTCCCGTCCCTGTGCCATCCTGAATACCTGCCAGGTTGCTAATTACCGCTTGGGCAACACCATTGCGTACTGCCTCTAATGCGCTACGTACTTTGGGAATCATGCCACCTGTAATAATCTCTTCATCAATCCAAGACTCAGCTTGGTTGGACGTTACCGCCCGGGCAACCCGACCTGCCACCATGATACCGGGTACATTACTGACAAAGATGAGCTTGATGGCTTTGAGGTGGCTAGCAATAGCAGTAGCCGCATGGTCAGCGTTGACGTTGTAGCTTAGTCCGTCCAGGCTGCCAAAGCTAATTGGGCTAACCACTGGCACAATGTCTGCATCAATAAGTGTCTTCAGCAAATAGGTATCTACGTCTTGAATATCACCCACCCGACCCAAGTCTCCCATGGGATGCCACATCTTTTCAACGTAAATCGTCCCATCATCTACACCGCTAACGCCTGCTGCCCGAATGTCCCCATTGACCAGCGCTCGTACAATACGCTTATTCATCAAGCCGCTCAAGACCATCTCGGCTACGTCTAAGCTTGCATCATTCGTTACCCTTAACCCCTCTAAAAACTGAGTCTCTAGCCCAAGCCTGGTCTGATAATTTGCGATGGTCTTTCCACCACCATGAACGATGACGGGGAAGTGACCGTCATCTTTGATGCTCTGAACTGATTTGCTAAGACCGATCAGAAAACTTTCGTCATCCAGTTCGTTGCCTCCCACTTTGATCACAATGACGTGACGTGACTCGTGTTCATCCGTTAGGGTATTTTCCGGATCTTCGGAGGAGGCTGGATTCATCTGTATTGTTTCCATCTTCTTATGCTTTATAGTAGCCCTGTAGTCTCTTCGATGCCGACAGCAATGTTAAAATTTTGTACCGCCTGACCGCTGGCACCCTTCAACAGATTGTCTTCACTTGCGGTGACAATATATTCTGTCCCGTCTTGAATCTCAGGATCCACCGGAGTAATGCTAATGGCACAACGGTTTGTATTCACTGTGTGACGCAAAGATGCAATTTGACCTTCTGGTAGTAGATGAATAAATGGCTCCCCGGTGTAGGCCTCGACATATGCCGAGCGGATCTCCGCCTCTGTAACACCCTCAGCCACATCTACATAGATGGTGCTTAGAATCCCCCGATTGGTAGGCAGTAGGTGGGGGGAAAAGGTAAAGCGATGGGGTTTGTGACCATTGACGTTATTGAGTACCAACTCCATTTCAGCAACATGACGATGGCGCTTGCCGATGCTGTAAGGGGTCAAATTTTCGTTGGTCTCAGCATAACTATACGCTAGTTTTGCCTTGCGCCCGGCACCGGTTAGGCCGCTTTTGCTGTCGACGATTACCTTTTCACCTAGCCATCCGGCTTTAGCCAGCGGATAGAGTCCTAAGTTGACGCTCGTCGGATAGCAGCCAGGGACAGCGATCATCTTGGCCCCCTGAATCTGACTCCGATAGACCTCACAAAGGCCGTAGACAAACTGTTCAAGTAGCTCTGGTGCCGTATGAGGAATGCCATACCACTTCTCATAGGTCTCCACGTCTTTCAGCCGATAATCCGCACTTAAATCAATGACCATCTTGCCTGCATCCGCAAAGGCTTTGACTGGTTCAATGGATGCTGCATGAGGAAGGCAAAGAAAGACCACATCCACCTCATCAGCTCTGGTCACTGCATCCTCTAGTGAGATAAGGGGATACTCCCACGGAACGGCGTGAATCTCCGAATATGGAACGCCTGCACTACTCTCGCTGGTCAGCCAGCCAATCTGGAGATGGGGATGGCGGTGGACTAGCTGAATTAGTTCGTTGCCCGTATAGCCGGTAGCACCGGCAATACCCACAGTGTACATTTGTTGCTCCTTTGTTTTGTTCTCAATAATCTAGGGAGTTAGTTTTGCGATAATTACTTACTGTACTCAGCTCCGTTTGAAAACAGGTGTTTTCCGAAGCTCAACCAGAGAGGCTAAACACCTGTTTGCAAAGCGACCGCAGTATAGACTCGCTCATTCGGCATGAAGCAAATTTTTGGACATTTCGACGGCGACTTGCGCATTTGTAGAATCTACCGAGTCGCGTAATGCCTGAATAACGCCTTCCTGATCGGCCACTGTCTTATTTTGATTGAGTTTGGATTTGGCTTCCAGTCGGGTGATCTCCATTTCAAAGCCAACAATACCCTGAATCAGCTTCGTGTACCGCTCATCAGACCATGGCACTCTCCACTCAGGGGACAATGTTTCCTCATGGAAGGCAACAAGCTCTGTTAACATTTCTTGCAGGCGTTCTTTCTCTTCTATGAGCCGAGGGCCTCCATAGGCGTGAACGGCCATGTAATTCCATGTGGGTACATTGAATTCACCAGCATACCAACTTGGCGATATGTAGGCATGGGGACCAGTAAAGATAACGAGTATCTCTTGTCCATCCATCCCTTGTGCGTGGGCCAAATGATCTCTTTGTGGGTTTGCTCTGGCAATGTGGCTAATTAGCGTACCATGTGTACCTCGGTTTTTATCTAGCAGGACAGGCATGTGGGTGGCAAATGGCACGCCCTCTTCGTCTGTTGTCACAACTGTGGCAAACGAATGTTCTTCCATTAGCGCAACAATGTCATCTGAATGATTGAGTCGGTTGATTTTAGGGATGTACATGATATTTTTTGCCAAATAAAAAAAGCTCTCCGTTTGGAGAGCTCCGCTATCAGGGATAAAGAGTAATCTGACCCGCGTGCAAATTCCCAAACAAGGTTAGGGGATGTTGCGGCCTGGCCTGAAATTAGTTGAAGAAAAAACTGGATTTTCTTTCATAGTAGGCATACTATAGCATAGAAGATGGTGCCATGTCAATACATTTTCCAAAAACTGCTTCAAACTTGTGTAACCAACCCAAAGTACGGTATCCTTTGCTGACCTGCAGTCCGTATAATTATAGACAGCCAGAAAAAGCTTGTTCCCATGAAGATGGAGATGCCCTCCCTTTTCAAATTTTCCCGGAGTCGATGGATCAAGAGTCGATACAAGACTTTTCTGGCGAAGAATACTTAATACTCAGCGATGTTTGAAAACCGTGGTTTTGTCACAGTGATAAAGCTGTGCAAAACGATAATTTCCAAATCAACTGAAGTATAGTAGGAAATACTTATCAAAAAATAGACATTGGACTATGTATATGCATGTTGAGAGGAGATGTCGATGACCCTCACCAAGTCATCTAAACATAACGCGTCTAGACTGGGTGAGCGCCTATGGGAGCTCCTGACCGAATCGCGCCAGTCGGGTCAGGATAGTGAGCAACGGGAGGTTCTTAAGACCAACTCAGCCGTGACAGTAGAATCGACTTCTGGCTGGCTGTCGACCAAACCAGGTATCACTACGCCAGCAGAGATACCCCAAGAACAACCCGACGCGGATAGTAAGCAATTTCGAAAAGTCGATCCAGATGAGGCGCAGCTCATCTACGAGGCCAAGCAGAACTCAGATCGATTTGGCATTCTCTATGAACGATATGTGGATCGGGTCTATGCATATATCTACAATCGAGTGGGCAATGCTCAGGATTCGGAGGATCTAACAGCCCGAACCTTCTATCAGGCGCTATCCAAACTGGATAGCTACGAGGATCGAGGTTTCCCCTTCTCCGCTTGGCTTTTTCGCATTGCCCACAACCTCGTAGCCAACTGGCATCGGGATAACAGCAAACGCCATTTCCTCTCCTTGGATCGCCTATGGTCTCACAGCAGGGAAGAGGAGCTACCTGAGGCAAAAGTAGAGCGAGCGGAGAATCATAATGAGCTGTGGGAGGCCATCAACCGTCTGCCGGAAGAGCGTCGGGATCTACTCATTTACAAATTTAGCAGTCGCCTCTCTAATCTAGAAATTGGCGAATTGATGAACAAAAGTGAGAGCGCCATTAAGTCCCTCTATTTCCGGACTTTGGCTACTCTACGCACTGACCTGGAATCCAGGGAGCGGGAACAACGGTAGTGGGAGCCGTAACTATAGGCATTATACAATATGAAGGAGTCCCCCCTCATGAATCGTCTATCTGAAATCTCGTTTAACTTGCTTGCGTGGCCAGAAAAATGGTCGGCCCGTTGGCTAACCGGTTGGATTTGGGTTGTAAGCAATGAAGAAGAAACACCCTCTGGATTAGATATGGGGCAAGGGCGGACGTTGAGCGCTGAGGACGTGCTAGAAGGACATGCTAGTCGCCTCACCTCAATGGATCTTGATTCAGTAGATCTCGATGTTGCAAACCCTGATGTCGATGAGAATGAATCAATAGCGGCCCCAGTGCAAGAGGCCGACGGTGATGATTGCCCGAAAGCATCAGACTCAATGCCTCTGTCGACCTCTCCCCCACGATCTTTCCCAGTAATACATCCTAGGCAACAAAGGAGTTCAGCAGAAGAAGATTTCGTTGGGGTAAAGTCAGATTTGACCACTGCAGTCCATACACTTGCGCCGGAGCTATTACCATACATGCTTTTGGCCGATCAAATTGCAGAATTGAATCGGCCAGCTCGACCATCCTCCAAGTATCGGCAGTTGCTACAGGAGGCGTTACAGGCCGAAAGGGATCAACTGGTCAACAAGCGAGCCATTGGCATAGCCCCTGAACACACACATAGTGAAACGCTTTTGCAAAGCCCTCGCACCGTCGCGGCCGCGATTGCCGCAGCTGTAGTTATTATCATCACGCTGGGGCTCTACTTGTGGTACCCACGAAGCAATAAACAGTAGAGTTCCATGATATACAGATGGATTATAGTTTGAGAGCGGATCCGAGGAGGGCCACTCTCCATTTTGTAATCCACTGACAAATAATCATCAAGTTCAAAGTAGAGTAAAGCTCCCATGACCAACCAAAAGAAACGATATGCGATTGTCGGCACCGGTGGACGTGCTGGCATGTTCGTCAACGCGATTGCCCAAACATATTCGGACTCTGCCGAACTGGTTGCACTATGTGATTTAAGCCAAATTCGCATGAATTGGTACAACCGACGCATCCAAGAAGAGATGGGGCAAGAGCCGCTGCCCACCTATCATGCCGAGGAATTCGACACGATGATCGAAGAGGCCAAGCCTGATACGGTCATTGTAACGACCATGGATTCTACCCACCACCTCTACATCATTCGAGCCATGGAATTGGGCTGTGATGCCATCTCTGAAAAGCCTATGACCACCGATGATGCCAAGGCTCGGGCTATCTTTAAAGCCATTGAGGAGACTGGAAAAAAACTACGGGTCACCTTTAATTACCGTTATGCCCCCATTGCCACTAAGGTTCGGGAGCTGATTATGGATGGGGCCATTGGAACCCCGCTTCACGTGAATTTTTCTTGGGTCCTGGACACCTCCCACGGCGCCGACTACTTCCGCCGCTGGCATCGAGAAAAAGATAAGTCTGGCGGTCTGTTGGTCCATAAGGCCACTCACCACTTTGACTTGATTAACTGGTGGCTGGATTCGTATCCCAAAGAAGTCTTTGCCATGGGAAATCTCCTCTTTTATGGTCGAGAGAACGCGGCCAAGCGGGGTGAAGAATATAGCTACGACCGCTATACAGGCAACGAGGAGGCCAAGGACGATCCCTTTGCGCTGCATTTAGACACCCGAAATACCCTGAAGGAGCTCTATCTGGAGGCTGAGGCAGACACGGGCTATGTACGCGACCGCAATGTCTTTGGTGACAACATCTCTTCGGAAGACACAATGAGCGTAACGGCTCGCTACCGCAATGGAGCGGTACTCACCTATTCGCTGGTAGCCTTTTCTCCTTGGGAGGGGTATCGGGTGGCCATCACCGGGGATAAAGGACGGCTTGAAGTCGAATTAGTGGAGAAGGTAGGCAAGACTTTTGTCGCTGGGCAAGAAGAGACTCTACCAGAAGCCGAAGCTACCCTAGCCAAAGAAACCCGTGAACGGGTACTGACCCAGTTTGGCGGCTCCCATATCTACATCTACCCTATGTTCGAGAACCCATACGAAGTTGAGATTCCCAAAGCCGAAGGTGGACATGGTGGGGCTGATCCAGTCATGTTAGAACAGATCTTTGCTGACAATCCTCCTCATGATCCGTTTGAGAGGGCTGCTTCTCATATTGACGGCGCGGCCTCAATTCTCATGGGGATTGCGGCCAATCACTCGATTTCTACCAACACGATGATAAGGGTTGATGACTTGCTAAAGTTGCCCTAAGCTTTCAAGTGGACCGTTCTGAAGGAGTGGTCCACTCTTTATACTTCGTCAGAAAAGTCTTGTGCCGATTCGTGACCAATCTGCTCCGGGAAATTCCGAGAAGGCAGGACAGAACTTTTCTGGCCATTTATACCGACGCCCCCGCCTCTCAAGCTGCTATCTCTTACTCTCCCACATACATAAGGAGACATTCAATGATTAAGCCCTACACTGCTGTGGGTCTCATCCCCACCGTGCGCGGCGTCCGCAACCGCGATGATATCATGCTTAATATCGAGCATCTGATCCACCTGACCAAAGCTGCTGCTTGGCTCTCCAGCTTGGATTTACCTGTTCGTTTAATCGCCCTTCCCGAAGGGGCGCTGCAAGCCTTTAACGACGAGGTGATGGATTTAGATCACGTCACCTTTGCCAACGAATGCTGCATTGATATCCCTGGCCCAGAGACAGATGCCATCGGTGAAATTGCTAAACAGTACGATTCATTTGTCATGGCTCAGGCCAAGGCACGTCACCCAGAGTGGCCAGATCGCTTCTTTAACGTAGGCTTCATTATCGATCCTCAGGGAGAAGTCATCTTACAACATTACAAGGTCTCTCCGCTCTTTCCTGTAGAGCACTCTGTCTGCCCTCATGACATATATGATTGGTGGGTGGAAAAGTATGGTCGAACGCTCGATGCATTTTGGCCAGTAGTCGATACGGAGATCGGACGTTTGGGCATTATGATGGCCAATGAAGGCTCTTATCCAGAAAACGCGCGCGCCCTAGCTATGAATGGAGCTGAGGTTGTCTATCGCGCGTCCTACCCTCACCCGGCTACTGGCAACGACATCTTTGAGATTCAGAGTCGGGCCAGGGCATTAGACAACAACATGTACGTTGTCGCCCCCAACATGGGGACCTACTATCTCACACCCGATTCGGATATTCCCATTGATACCTTTGGCGGCAAGTCCTACATCATCAACTACAAAGGGCAGATTGTAGGTAAACAGGAATATGGGGCCGGTTCTACCTACGTAGGCGGCGTGATTGACATCGAAGCATTGCGGGATCACCGAGCGCGAGCACAGTGGGACAACTGGATGAAGGATCTGCGAACTGAACTCTACGGGATGCTCTATGAAGAACCCATCTATCCTAAAAATCTTTATCTGGATCGGGAGCCAATGAAACATGCCGAATACCATGAGAAGGTGATTCAGGAGCAGATCAAGCTCATGCATGATCGGGGAATTTGGGTAAAGCCAGAGAGGTAGGGCGCTATCGTCCTTAGGGGGTTGGCGCATCGTGCCGTAACAATCCTTCATCTTTCAGTTCAGCCCAAAGAACGGCTGGAATCGATTGTTCAGCGGCATGGATATTGCTGCTGATATGATGGGGTTCTAGTGCCCCAGGAATCAGCGTGGCAATGGTGGGATGGGCCAGCAAAAACTGCAGCGAGACAGCCGGCAGAGGTATTTGATGTCGTTGACAAACGGCTTCAATCTGACGAGTCCGCTGCAGGATCTCCTCGCTTGCTGGTTCATACTGGAAGGTAGCACCCTCCACGGCCCCTGTTGCCAGGATACCTGAGGCAAAGACAGCCCCGATGATCACCTCTATACCTCTTTCAGCGCAGAGTGGTAGTTCACTATCCAACATGCTCTGGTCCAGCAGATTGTATGCGCCAGCCACTATGAAGGTATCCATATCCAGCACGTCAAGGAAACGAGGAATAGTATCCAACGTATTGATGCCTGCCCCCACTGCCTTGACCTCACCCGAACTGCGTAACTCATCCAGGGCACGCCAGCCGCTATTGACCAGTTGATAAAGATACGCGTTAAACTTTGCCTCGCTCTTGTGAAAATAGATGTCCAGATCGTGAACAAGCAGAATATCAATCGAGGGGATGCTAAGGCGCTGCAAACTATCTTCGTAGGAACGCATGATGCCGTCATAGCTGTAATCATAGTCAAACTCAAATGAGAGGCCACCAGCCCACATCCCTTTGTCAAAGGTTGTCAGATTGTGGGGCCTACGCATAACCCGTCCAATCTTGGTCGAAACGACAAACTCGTCCCTTGGCTGCTGGCGAAGAAAGGTACCCACTCGGTGTTCGCTCTTACCGTAGCCATAGAATGGGGCCGTATCAAAATAGCGTACGCCACCATCCCAAGCGGCTTGTAGCGTCTGCTGGGCTTGTTCTTCACTAAGCGGGACAAAGAGATCACCCAGCGGCGCACAACCTAACCCAATACGGGTAACGTAGGCGTCGGTACGCCCCAACTTGCGTTTTTCCAGTTTGCTCATTATGCTCTCCCTGCACTCTGTTGTGGTTCTTTCTGTTTTTATAGCCGCCACCGATTGTAACCCTTATTGTACTCGATAAGATTCATGCCAACAAGCAACTATTCTGCGATGGCAGGAGCGTCCCAAATAGAGCGGAATGTATATGCAAGAGACCAAACACCTGCTTTGAATTGACACCGAGTATACGTAAAAAATAGGTCAAAAATAATTAGATTAAGGTAGGGATAGTGTCTCTTTGCCCATTTTGTATTTTGCTGTAGAATCTATGAAACGGTTTGAAGAAACGGAGCTGATTATAGCATAACGTGGCCATTTATATAGCACCCTAAAAATCAATAGCTTGAGGAGATCTTTATGCCACTCCCCCTCCGTAGTTGTTCTGTATTATTCGTTACGGCCCTCTTCTTCGCCTCCATTTTCACCTTCATCGACCAACAGAGTGCCAGCGCCCAAAGAGGTGGCCCCACTGAAGTGGGCGGCCTCATAAAATTACCCGAACGATGGTTACAGGTCAATAGCCCATATATCATTACCTCCACGGTTGTCCTAACTGAACAAGCCTTTATCACCATTGAACCTGGTGTTGTCATCAAGTCTCAAGGCGGCGGTATCATTGTTCAGGGTTTTACATCGATTGCCGCCAGTGGAACTGTGACTGACCCGGTCGTCTTTACTAGCTTCCAAGACGATGCATATGGTGGTGACACAAATAACGATGGCAATCTTTCATCCCCTGCGCCAGGTGACTGGCTTGGCCTCATCGATCAATCCCAAAATAGCTTTGGCTCGTCAGCTTTTATCCTGGATCATGTTCGGATACGCTACGCCTCAACCGGGATCGAAGCCCGCACCAGCATGTCCATGAACAATAGTACTATCGAACAGAGCCGCGACTATGGTGTCTTCTTTGACGCTGCTGGAGGGGATGAGATCTATGATTCCTTTTCTCTCCAAAATTGCCAGATTGATGATGGCCCCAACAGCATGGCCAACATCATGGTGCAGAATCTAACCATCCCCATGACGCTACAGAACTGCACCCTGCGTTCCCAAAGTGGCGTTGCGCTGGATTTGCATTCAACCTTCAATTCTCAGTTTCAAACTGGTGTTAGAATCATCAATAATACTGTAATTCAATCTTCCGATCAGGATGCCGTCGTCATTCATAGCGTAGGGAATTCTGTCCAGCTATCGGACAATATCATCACTCGGGATGGGGGTCTCACTGAAACCCCACCCCCATCGGTTGGTCTGGCCGTACTCAACGGTACTCCACTCTTGATCAACACGACAATTTCCGGCTTTATGGCCCCTATGCTGTTGGAAGGATATCCGACGACGTCGATTGTTGAAGATCTAAATACATACAGCGGGAACCAGCTAAGTGGTATCGCACTCTCGGGTCGAATTGGTACGGGAAGATGGGTAGAACGTGAAACCGATCCCTACTTTATTTGGAGCGACGATCTAACGATAGAGGCCGGAGCAACGCTGACCCTCCCAGTAGGTATCGTGATCAAGTCTGCCGGGGGCAAACTCATCCTCGGCGAAGGATCCACCCTGAAATCCGCCAACTCAGCTGTAACTGGAACACCCATTATCCTGACTAGCGTCAGAGACGATACAGCAGGAGGTGACTTCAACAATGATGGGGCGAACTCGGCCCCCGCCCCTGGTGATTGGGGTGGAATTGAAGCACCTGGGAGCGACGTGAGCACCTTTCGATTGCCCGACATAGCCTTAAGCAATGTGGAGATACGCTATGCGGATGTGGCCCTTTACTCAGAGGGAAATCTCAACTTGAGCGATAGCACCATTGAATCGAGCCGCAGCTACAATCTTCTGGCTACAGCACCCGTTGGCCGTGCGACCCAACTACGGGTTGAACGAAATACCTTTGAACCGAGTACCACCTCGACCAGTCTATCCATTCGCGGCCAGCCATCTCAGATGCTCATCATCGACAATCTGGTCACCTGCGTTGACCAACATTGCCTCTATCTGCGAGACGTCAATAGCGGGAGCTTTCAAAATAATCAGCTCAGCCACAGCGGTACTCAGAACGCGGCCATCTTCTTCCAAGATGTGGGTGATCAATTTGTCGTCAGTGACAACGACATTCAGCACTTTGGCACGGCAGCACAAGCAGCCTTCGCTGCAGCAAGCAGTGCGCCTCAGCTGATTAGTAATACCGTTCGCGGTTTTGATGTGGCCGTATGGGTCGATGGCTTCCCTCAATTTACTCCTTCCTATACAAACAATACGTTTGTGGGCAATCGATACTCAGGCGTTGCATTGGGGAATACCCTCACCAACGGCATTTGGAATCATGTAGGTGGTTATAACCACTTCGTCTGGTTCGACGATCTGCTCTTGGCGAGCGGAGTGGCATTGGCCATTCCTGCCGGAACAACAATAGAGTCTGCAGGAGGGGGACTCATTTTGGAGGCGGACGCAACCCTCAATGCTATTGGCAATGCAACAGAACCCATTGTCTTTACGAGAGCATCGGCTCTACCGCAATTGCCCAATCTTTCCCCTGGCGGTGATACAGGCGGACGTATCCTAAATGCGTCCCAGCTATCTAACGACACCACCGCTGGTGAAGTCACAGCTAGTGATGCCTTAGCAGCCCTCCCTGCCGGAGATTGGACAGGATTGGTGGGGCACGGTAGTCAAGATGAGGATACGGCCAACTCGACGTTGAACCTCCAATACGTAGAAGTTCGCCATGCCACGACAGCTATCCAAACCAGCGGGAACCTGATTTTGACCAATGGGCTACTAGAGTCCAACTATCGTTATGATATCGCCGTTGAACCTTTCGACAACCAAAATAGTGACCAGCGCCCAAATATTCTGGTCAGTCAATCCACACTGCGCAACGGAGGCATTGGCTTTGCCACCAATCTCTTTGTCAGTGGCCAACCTAGGACGTTGACCATTCAAGACAATGTGGTTGAATCGACGAGAGCCTTTGCCCTACAGCTGAGCAACGTCATAACGGCCCAAATTAGCGGCAACCAGATCAGCCAAACCAGCTCTCTCAATCCCGCCATCTATTTAGAAAACGTAGGGGAGCAAGTGGTTTTTTCCAACAATGGTATCTCTCGCGGTGGGCAGGACCAAGCTACGGCAGGAATCCTGAGTGTGGGGAGCCTGCCTCAACTTAGAAGCAATACAGTAAGTGGTTTTCAGGTGGCAATTGATGTAGAGGGCTTTCCTCAAAGCAGCCCCATATACAGCAGCAATGTCTTCACGGGTAATCAGTATAGTGGTATTGCGTTACGCGGCAAGCTGACCAGTGGTCTCTGGAATGCACCCAGCGAGTACCCTCACTTCATCGGAGACAACGATCTGCTTCTGTCAACGGGCATCTCCCTGACCATCCCGGCTGGGCAAATCATCAAATCTGCAGCCGGTGCCTTGGTGCTTGAGGGAGGGTCAAGCCTCAACGCATTAGGGACAGTAGAAAACCCGATCATCTTGACCAGCATCAAAGACGACGCTCATGGTGGAGACACAAATAACGATGGCTCCCAATCCTTGCCCGACCCTGGGGACTGGGGCGGCATTCGTAGTCAAGTTGAACCAATCCCTGCGACATTGAATCTAGGTCATCTCTTACTGCGTTATGCTGAGACTGGTCTGGATACCAAAGGCAATCTAACGTTGAATGATGGCATTATCGAGTGGAGCAATCTTCAGGCGATTCAACTTTCACCACCAACAACAGCGACCACCTCCGTCACTCTTCAGCGGTCGATTCTACGCAATGGAGCGCAAGATGGGCTAGCCATTGAAACGCTACCGAAAACGTTAACCTTACAGAACAATGCTATCTACAACAACAGCCGCTTTGGGCTACAGGACACCAGCAACTCAGGTTCGGCTGTCAATGCAATGGGTATTTGGTGGGGGGATGCTGTCGGCCCCAAATCCGAGACAGGTGATGCGGTAGGCATTGGGGATATGGTCACAGGCAACGTCAACTATGCCGAATGGTTAACGGCCCCGCCTAGCTATGTAACCGATGCACCACCCGCGACCGATGATCCGGTTGAGCCGCCTGCCGATCCCTCCCTTCCCCCTGGCTTTGAACCGCCGCCCATTGCCACCCCGCCCAGTACGTTATCTACTGCTGATACCTATGAAGAGAACAACATCTGTGCCAATGCAACGGCATTGGAGCCAAATGGTGCCTTGCAAGAGCATAGCTTCCACGCAGATGGGGATGTGGATTGGGTGCGCTTCAACGCCTTGGCTGGGCAATCGTATCGTATTGAAGTGCAGACTCGGGCCAATTCAACTGCCGACGTTACGCTAGAGGTCTATGGCGAGTGCGACGGGGCAGTAACCGATGAGTTTAGCGAGACCTTTACCCCCGGTGTACGCCTGGACTTGGATGCCATAGTCGATGGCCCTCTTTATCTGAGGTTAGCCAATAGCCGGGCGGACATCTTTGGTGAAGATGCCGTCTATGCCGTGAGCGTCAGCCCAATTGTGGCAGCCCAATCCCAGGAAGCCCAAGGTGCCATTATTTTGATGGAAGGACGGCTCAAGATCCCTGATCGCCTTCAGCCAAATATTGCCAATGTGATCCGCGAAGCCTATGATCTCTTCAAATCACGCGGCTACTCTGACGACAATATCCAGTACCTTTCAGTCGATCCAACGGCCAAGGGCGTGGACGATGTGGCTACCGCGGCCAATCTGCAAGATGCCATCACCGAATGGGCTTCTACCCGCGTTGGTATAGGGCAACCCTTGACCATATACATCATGGATCATGGTAACATTGACCGAATCTACGTGGACGAGCCAATCGGAGAGCGAGTGGCGCCTGACCAGGTACACGAATGGCTCAATATACTAGAACGAGAGCAACCCAACGTGAAGGCCACGATTGTGATAGAGGCGTGTCATTCGGGGAGCTTTATTGACGGTCCCAAAAGCGTGAGCAAGCCGGGACGCATTGTCATCTCTTCGACCAATGTACAGAATGTGGCCTATGCATCCGCAGATGGTGCCCAATTCTCGGATCGCTTCTTAGACTCTTTACAAGTGGGTTACGGGTTGGCTAGTAGCTTCTGGGACGCGCGCAACGCCGTCAAACAGCTCTACAAAATCCAGGATCCATGGATCGATACCAACGGTAACGGGATTCCTAACGAACAGGCCGATCTAGAGCAAGGAACCGACGATCACAATCCGGGGACAGGCAATCAGCTTCCTGATTTTTGGGCGCCCTACATTGTCAGTGCCGAAGGACCAGATCGCATTGTGGACGGGCGAGGGACGATCCGAGCCGAAGTACGAGATAACAAGGCCGTTCGCCGAGTATGGGGGGTGGTCTATGCGCCCAGCTACCGAGCGCCCACCGATGTGGAAGAGCTCATTCCTGAAGATGTGCCGACCTTTGATTTTGTGCTCCACGGCAACGATATTTACGGTACTGAATATACCAACTTTACGGAAGAGGGGACTTACCGCGTGGCCATCTTTGCCGAAGACAATGACGGTTTAAAGGCTCGACTGTGGGTTTTGGAGATTCCTACCGGAGCAGGGCCTCCACAGAATTCGGTCTTCTTACCGTTGATACAGCAATAGTCGGAGGGGGCGTCCCCAAAGTGGTGAAATGGTGTTCCAGCTACGTGTGACGCACGCTTTGCCTGTTCTCGGATATACCCATCGTCGCATCATCGGGGCATCGTCGGAAATAGCCGGTCTCCATTTCCATGTTTGTGGTATAATCGGTAGAGTATGTATAGATGGCCAGAAAAGTTCTGTGCTCCCATCTTGGAATTTCCCAGAGCGGAATGGTCAAAATCGGGATAAGACTTTTCTAACAAAGTATAATATTATAGGCAGAGCATTCCCTCATGTAGTGGGGACACGTTGCGCTCTGCTAACCGTGCATAGATTTAAGTAAGGCCATTCCACAGAATAAAATACTCGTGTAGTAGGCCGGTTACCTTCTAGGTGCCGGTGCGCTCCGCACGAGGGCGTGCTAACGGGGCAGATTATGGGTAATTATTTTCGTGGCATAGCCTAAGATGGATTTGAGCGAGGAGCTATAGAAATGCCATCCCCATTTCCGGGCATGGACCCATACTTAGAAGGCGAGATGTGGCAATGACGTTGTTGGTACTTGCCTATCCAGAATTAGCAAATGATGATTACAAAGGGATACAAGAGCTTCGTAGAGATCATGATGAGCTGCATTACCACTTGGTTGAACCTCACTTTACATTGGTATTTCCGCTCCCCGAAGCGTGGCAGGTTGATGATTTGACTGCCGAGGTTACGAAGCAAGCAAGGAGCGTTCAGCCATTTGAGTTTACTATCCGTTGTGCTACGCTCAATAAAAATGCCTTTAACGATCTCTACCATGCGTTTCTAGTACCTGATGAAGGATACAGCCATATTGTGAAGCTTCACAACGCTCTCTATGGCGATAAATTGTTTCCTCAGTGGGCACTTCAGGTTGATTTTATCCCACACATCCGGATAGGCTCGTCTACCGATCCGCTCGGGTGCCTTCAGGTAGTTGAAAATTGGAACAGGCTGAATTTGGAACTGAGCGGAACGGTATCCACACTTGACATTGTGAACCACGAAAATGAAACGGTTCAGACCCTAAAACGCGTATCTTTGTATTGACTCTGTGTGAAATTGGTCGTTCGTATTCTTTGGTCGAGGTAATGGGACATAACCGTTTTCAACACAACCGCACTTTTACTTAGCTCTGTCATAGATGAGAATAATCTACCTAGCTATAGATATCCAGAAAAAGATTTTCCAGTTGTCCCCTGAGCTTGTCGAAGGGCGGCGGGAAAATCTTTTTCTTAAAGACTATAAAATACTATCGACCTATCCTCATCTATGGCCAACCGCAGTATAGCACCTTAAACCTTGGCATAACTCATGACAACAAAACTCGCCCATTTTATCCAAAATAGCCCTCTCTGCAGCACCCATGAGCACCTAGAATACGAGCAGATGTATACAGAAAATCCGCCCGATATTTTGCGCAACCTCTTCCACAATTACGTCCCCGCGGATTTGGTGACGGCTGGTGCCAGCTTAGATGCAGTGGACGCCCTGCTAGACAAGGACAACCCCGATATCCGCGGTCGCTTTGAGGGAGTAAAAGATGCGTGGGATGCTGTACGGCATACTGGTTATGGCGAAGCCGTGCAGATCATTGCCAAAGAGATCTATGGCATGGATGAGCTAACTGCCCAGGGCCTAGAGACGGCCCAAGCCAAGAGTGCTGCGTTGGGTCAACCAGGAGAACGGCTGCGGATTCTACGGGATGTGGCCAATCTGGATCATGTGCAGACAGATCACATGAAGCGCCCAGTTCCGGTTGAGACGCCTGGACCGGACTTCTTTCTGTATGATATCAACTGGGCCAACCTATGTAGCGGCACGCCAGATTTAGGCACGCTAGCGGACGAGACAGGCGTCGCCATCTTCTCCCTGGCAGACCTACAAGATGCCATGACCGCCACCTTTGCCCAACATGCCGAGCGAGCTGTCGCGGTTAAGTCCCAACACGCCTACTCTCGTACTCTGCGTTGGCAAGAGCGGACGGATGAAGAAGCTGCCAAGGCTCTCGCTACGTGGCAACGCGATCCCACAGCCATGACCGAGTCAGAACGCCTATGCCTTGGCGATTGGTGTTGGGCCAAAGGTGTGGAACTTTCCATTGACTATAACCTGCCCTTCAAGATCCACACGGGGTACTACGCTGGCCACAGCCGAATGCCGGTGGACTACATCAAAAGCGGCCACCTCTGTCCACTATTGGCCAAATATCTAGATGCCAAGTTCGTGTTGATGCACATCGCTTACCCGTACAGCGAAGAGCTAATTGCCTTGGCCAAACACTATCCCAATGTCTCGGTGGATCTCTGCTGGGCGTGGAGCATCAATCCGTTCAGTACAGGGGACTTTATCCGGCGCTATATTCACGCCGCACCAGCCAATAAGCTGTTTGTCTTTGGGGGAGATACCCATCTACCTGCGGCCACATTAGCCTACTCTCGTCAGGCCAGGAATTGGTTTACCCGGGCCATGCAGGCAGAGGTAGATGAGGGGTTGCTAACAGAGGCCGAGGCCATTGCTTTGGCAGAGCGGTTTATGCTCAAAAATCAGTATGCCTATTTTAATTTGGAAGAGAAAAAGGCTATTTTACGCGATGCGACATAAGTAGATTGCCCCAGTTCGCTCCTGGTGCAATCTGCCCCAAGATTTGTTCTCTTGCGGCCCCTGTGCAGACCGGCACATTCCCAGGCCAACCATGAAGGGTCAAGTAGGCCAGCAGCCCAAAGGTGAGGGCCTCTTTGGCATCTCCATCTATGCCTAATGATTCATGCGTCAGCACTTCGACTCGGTAACCTAACGCGCCATAAAGCTGCTCAGCAATACGCGTGCGCAAATGGGGATTGTTCGCACCCCCACCGGCCAAGACAACCTGGGCAATGGGGCCAGGGGCAAAGTCGGCATAAGCGCTGGCAATGCTGGCGGCGGTTACTTCTGTGATGGTGGCAATAAAATCATCACCCTCTACGCCTCGGTTTGCTGCCTCCAACTGCCATTGCTGATAGAGCGCTTGACTAAAGAGCTCTCGTCCCGTACTTTTGGGCGGCACCTGATTAAAGTAAGAATGGCTCATCCACTCTTCAAGCAGAGAGCCATCTACTTGGCCCCGGCCAGCCCGTATCCCATCGACATCGTAGAGCTCCTTTCCCTCCGTGATTGTGGTGACGGCCCAGTCAATTAGGGCGTTCCCAGGCCCGGTGTCAAATGCCAACGGAGATTCGTCCCTTCCCAAAGGAGGTAAGAGCGTTACATTACCAATCCCCCCAATGTTTTGTATCGCCCGCCAGCCATTGGTTGCGCCATTCAAACCTGCTTCAGGACGCAGCAGCAGCCAATCCAAAATAGAGACTAGGGGTGCACCCTGTCCCCCTACTGCCACATCAGCAGGCCGGAAATTGGCCACTGTTGTAATGCCTGTTCGGGCTGCAATAACCGACGGATCACCAATTTGGAGGGTGCTGGTAACCGTTCCTTTCGCGGTAGCCGATTTATCAGGATAAGGGTCTGCAGTCGGATGGGGTATCGTGTCCCAAGGAGAAGTGAAAGAAGAAGTTAAAGCAGAAGCAAATTCGTCAACTGACTCCGTGGGTGAGGCCACATCATGCCAGATTGTTTGGCCGTGGCTCCCAATCAGATCGACCTGTGTTGGCGATAGCCCGACTGCATCTATCGTTGCCAGTGCCGCCTTCGCAAACGATTCAGCTATAGAAAAGTTGGCTTGGCAGATTAGAGAGGTAGGTGCCTCTCCAGTGAATAGGCGAAAGAGTCGTCCTCGTTCAGCCTCTGGCCAAGGATGGCTTTCAAACCCAATCGGCCGAATTGAGAGGTTGTGATAGGGGCCGTCAATTTCAGCTATGGCTACATCAATCCCATCTGCAGATGTACCGCTCATCAAACCCAGAATAATCACTAGCTAGCTCCGCTGATGACTCTACTTCTGCAGTTGGGCAAGCCCTGTTCGCACAATGGCTCGTTCTGCTTTAAATGTCATTCGGTTAAGTGCCTGTTCCGGTGTAAACCAGGCAACTGCATCCACCTCTATACTCAAGTCGCTAAGCTCACCACCAATAACCCGAAGCAGATAAAAGTCGACCCGTTTGCGGACCAGCATGGGAATGACCCGGTTGAAGGTATCCCAATACCAATACTCGACTGTCTCGATAAAACCATTAAATTCCGTCTGTAAGCCGGACTCTTCTTCAACTTCACGGATGGCTGCTTCCAACGAGGTCTCACCATCTTCCACAGTCCCTTTGGGGAGCTGCCACCGTTTGCCACCATGGGTAGCAATAAGAGCAATTCGCGTCTGGCTTTCAATTGAGGTAAGCAATCTCCTATCGTCACTTTCTTGACTGCCTTGGACATCCAGCCGATAGGCAACACCACCAGAAGAGTAGTCCACCCGTTGGGGCTGCCAACTCTTTTTGATCTGTTCTGATATCTCCGGTAGTGATGTCCGATCGATGCCCATTTTCAGTTACACTTCTATCTGCCAAGCGCCATCTTCGTCAACAATTTCTATTTGAATGTTTTCAGGTTGCATCTGTTTTTCAACCCGTTCTTCCAATGTCTCACCAGTGATCACTTCCCTGGCTACCTCGTTCAGCCACATCTTGAATTTAGGTGAGTCAGCCAAGCGTTGAAAGGCCAGCTTCTTATTCATTAGCTGACTACGCTCGGTTCGGCTCTCACCTCTTGCGCCAGAAGCTTTGTGGATAATCCGAACGCCTGAATCAGTCTTATTTTGGTGCTGTCCACCTTTGCCACCGGAACGAAACGTCTGGACCTCGAAATCTTTTCGGTTTAGCGTAAACAAATGCTCTCGTTGTTTTGACATTGCCTTAGTCACCTTCAAAAACCATAGATATCCAGATAATGCTTTCCCATGCGTAGTTTTGGCCTAGTCAGCGTTGCAGATTGTCAGCCAAAGCACGGACCCGCTGACAAGCTGAAACGGAATCAACAGTAGGAACTACTTTTTCTAAAAGGCTATACACTTATACTCAGCTCCGTTTCAAAACCGTAGTTTGGTCTCTCCGGTAGAGCTACGGAAAGCTACGGTTTTGAAATCGACGGCAGTATAGATTCCGCATAGAGTAACATTAACCCTGCCAATGTTTATCCGTTGGTGTACCAGCTAAAGGACCATCGGCAACGCTTAATGCCACTGCTTGGGCAACTCGCTCCCACTCGTTATGGCTCTGTATGACAGCCTCGGGTAAAAAAGCTGGTGTTAAGAAAGTTAAAGCCGCAACCAGTTCGTTAGGCGTCCAGATAGCCCTAGCCCGGGCAATGACGACAAAAGTCTCCATCCACTGATCAAGTAGCACTAGCCATGCGGCCACTTCACGAGCCAGTCCAATCTGCATCAGCGGCTTAGGTTCGGTGTTCGGAGCAAATGCCATAAAAAGCTCTTGCTCCTCTCGGATCCAGATACGTTCAGGCACAATGGATCCTGGCGAACGGCCCAGACCCTGCCATTGGTAGAGTGCTTGATGTAATTCGCCTATGTGTGGCGGGAGCACCCGGGGGATCGCCTGTAGAAAAGGCTTGGCACCGGCGGGTAATTGTTCAAAATGGTTCAACCCATTTTCTGTTGCTTGATAGTAGTGCATAGTCAATCCACAGGCTAAATCAAGTCCTAACATCTTTCCTTATGAACAGCGCTCAAAGCTCATCCACATCAGGTGGCGTTTAATCGTTGCTCCTTAAATCCAGCGTCTGCGCCGAAAAAACCAGATCATAGTGGACGCAATGAGAAGAAAAAAGACCCAAAGCAGCGGATATCCCATTGGGGATTGTAGCTCAGGCATAAAGGAAAAATTCATCCCGTAGACTCCAGCCAAGAACCCAAGAGGAATGAAGATAGTAGAAATAATGGTTAGGACTTTCATCACCTCGTTCATCCGGTTGTTGACCAGCGCCAAATGGGTCTCCATCGTCGTGCTGGCTAAATCACGCACGCTCTCCGCAACGTCCGTCAGTCGGGATAGGTGATCATGAATATCCTGAAAGTAGATGCGTGCCTCTGGCGGGATGACGGCAAAAGACTCGGTTGCCAATCGCTTAACCATATCTCGCTGGGGGCGCAAAACCCTTCTGACCCGCAAGGCACTGCTCTTGGCCGTTAGAATGTCATTGAGTAGTTCGTCGTCTGATATCTTGTTCGTTTGTAAGAAGATCAGGTCCCCTAAATCTTCTAAGCGCTCCTCAAGACGATCAATAATCGGAATAAAGCCATCGATCTGACCATCAAGTAGATGATAAAGTAACAAGACTGGTCCGTTAGAGAGACCCTGGTCCGTATGATATTCCTCATTCCATAGCGAGCCGATAACCGGCATCTTTTCTACATGGCTTGTAATCAGGAAATTTGCCCCTAAAAAAACATCCAGCTCCCGTGTATGAATGTCCATCCGTTCATCACCCAAGCCAATGACATGGTAGACCATGTAGAGATAGGAGCGGTAATCATCTAGCTTGGGTGTGTGTACATCATTGATAGTATCCTCAATACTTAGAGGATGTAGGTTGTATGCCTGCCTAAAGACCAGTTCTACCTCATCTGGAGTGGGCGAGATCATGTCGATCCAGAGCGCACCCTGGCGATCTTGGGCCGCCACCAGCAGCTCTTCCGCAGGAAGATCAACAATAACCGACCCTGACGCGTGGCGATATATCGTACGAATCATCTTGCTATAATACCATCCGTCTTCTAATTAGCGTAAAATTAACCAGATCCCGACCAACATGACTCCAACCCCTACGATCCGCCACAGCCCGAATGGATGAACTGTGGCTCCAAACCAACCAAAATGGTCGATGAGCGCAGAGGAAGTAAACTGTGCTGCAATAAGTACAGTAAAACCGGCAACGAGTCCCATGCGCGGAACAACATAGCCGATTGTCCCCACAATGAGTAACCCTAATATACCTGCGCTGTACGCATACCAAGGCACACTCTTCCAATTATGGATAGCATTACTTCGGGTCAGAAGCATGATCGCTGTAGCCACTAGAGCACCGCTGAAGTAGGTAATGAAGACACTTTCGCGCGTCCCCATAGCCTGATCCATCATCCCCATAAAGTGGCCCTGAAGCGTAATGGCAATACCGCTTATAGCAATAAGGAGCATCAGGAGCAGGATACTACTCATCTTGCAACTCCTCGTCTTGCCGATAAGTTTTGCAGTTTCTCTAGGAATGTGCTGCGAATTGTGACATCTTTGTTGACCGTATGCTCGGGTATCTCCCCTCGGAAGACAGTCAGCACATTTTCACAGGCAAATTGGCTACAGAGTCGGTAGAGTTCGTCGGTCCATGCTAACGCATGAGGCGCAAGGATGACATTATCCATTTGTAAAAGAGGGTGCTCGATGGCGATTGGCTCTTCGGCAAAAACATCCAGTCCGGCCCCGGCAATCTGCCCCGCTTGGAGTGCAGCCACCAGGGCGCCTTGATTGACAATAGGGCCACGTGCCGTATTGATCAGGTAAGCAGTTGGCTTCATCAAAGAGAGCAAGTGGGCGTTCACCAACCCATCTGTCTCATCAGTTAGTGGACAGTTCACCGTAACAAAGTCGGACTCTCGAAAGACAGTCTCCAAATCGACAAGCTCTACGCCAAACTCCTTGGCCTGTCCAGGATAGGCATAGGGATCAGCAGCCAACTGCCGTCCCAATTCAAAAGGGGCTAATAGACGAAACATATCCGAACCAATATTGCCTAAGCCGACTGAACCAACGGTCTTTCCCCGTAAGCCCACGGCAGGTAAATCACCGCGTAGATCCCAGCGACCGACCCGTACTAGCTTGTCTTTATCTGGCAGCTTCTTTGCCAGGGCCAATAACAGCGTCAAGATAGCTTCAGCTACGGGGCGGCGGACGCCATCGACGGTAATGGCTAGTAATACATCGTGGGCTGTGGCTGCTGATACATCAACGCTGTCATAGCCAACCCCCCATCGCGCAATCACGCCTACTCGATTCCCTGGGACAAACGATGCCGCTGAAAAACGATAGGCCAGTAATATAACAGCGTCAAAGTCCTTCACATCCTGAGGCGTTACATATGGCCCGTCATCATCCTGGCCGGTGGCATTGAAGTAACTGTAGCTGATCTCCGGTTTCGGATCAAACAGCTCGGCTAGAAGGGGCTCAAGCCGACCAGGAGCATGCGTTTTGAAATCAGAAGAGATACCTACATGGTAGTGGGACATAGTGCGTTGGCTTCCTTTGGTTCGTCTCATTTTCCTCCGACAAAAGATCACCCCAAATTATACCGCATTTATAAACAAAAGGTGTTTTACTACAAGGCTTGTTTTGTCTAGCCCGTTTCAATTATCTATCACAGTTTCGATAGTATGTCACCGAGGAGTCAGAGTGTATTGCTCTATGCGCGCACGCACTTGTGACCAAATGGACAAAGAACCACCGACAAAACCATGCTTGAACAGCGCAATCGGCGGCCTCTGGGTACGGCTGTTCCCAACATCTGCCTCGAAATTAAGATGCTCCCACGGTTTCCTCTATTTTGACGCGCTGGCAGGCACTCGGTATACTTATAGGCGACCAAATAAAATTTGCCTGCTCATTTTTGCTCTTTCATGCCAAAGTGGATGAAAGTCAGGTCAAATTGAACTTGGTAATGATACTGTAGTTGTTGACACAGGTAGCATTGAAAATCGGAGTCTCCCAAAGGTTCTAGGAGAGAACAATACCGTGTGAATGCTTTGGGTCTTTATCCAAACACGAAGTGGGCGTTCTCCTTAATGAATGCGATCTACTGGGCATAAATAGTAACAGAGACAAAATTGCCGTTCTTTGAATTGTTAGATTCAGAGTCAACCATTCTTCAGATTCCAGGAAAGGAACAGAAAATCATGTTGAACAATCTACTCACCAAGCTTGCCAATACCCAAAACCTCGAGGAAGTAAGTGCTCACTGTGATGGTCCTTGTGGGGTTTACGATCCCGCCTCTGCTCGCATTGCTGCTGAAGCGGCCCTCTCTATGACCAAAAAGTTACTAGATGCTGGCCCTGCCACCACTGTAGCGGCTCAAAATACCCAATCTCGCTATATTGCCATCAAAGAGCAGCAGGCACATCTGGCTAAAGAGGAACTGCTTGTACTTTGGACAGATTACTTCAAGCCACCCCATCTGGAAGAGTATCCAGATCTGCATACAAAGTTTTGGAATGCGGCGAAACTTTGCTCTGCGGTTAAAGTAGAAGTAAGCAGTGAGCAGGCCGAAGCGCTGATGGACGCCATTAAAGAGATCCACGATATCTTCTGGGCTACCAAAGGGCGAAATGTCGAATACTACACTGCTGGCTAAGGAGTGAGCCACAATAACTTGTGCGTTTCGCTTGGGTGTAGCACCGTCCAATGACCAAGTTGTTTAGTTCTCATTCCTAAATACTCTCTCAAGGCTGGAACGCTACATTTTATCCAAAACTATGCTGCGACTTTGAAATAGGCACTTTCCGAAGTTTTGTCAGGAAGACCAAAATCCTGTTTTCAAAGGAAGCTAAGTACGGATTAGGCTACCTGTCGTTGATTTGAAAACCGCAGGTTTTATGACTCCGTCTATAAACAGATGAGAAAGCTCTGGGTCGGCAGCCGATTCAGGGCTTTTTTAATGGTTATCGAACCATGGCTTTGCCTCTATCTTATGCATCCAACTGGGAGTTACTCCTTATCTTCATCGGGCGACGACGTCGCTTCCGCGTAACGGGCAATTCTATGTATCCAACGCTAGAAGTAGACAATGTTGTCTTGATCGATGAAGGGGCCTACCGCCATCGATTACCAGCCGTTGGAGACATAGTCGTCGCCTATCATCCCCACCGCCCCAACTTACGGGTCGTCAAACGTGTCCAGACCATTTCAAGTGATGGCCAGTGCTTTCTCATTGGTGATAACCCTTCGCCATCTGAAAGTACCGACAGCCGATCTTTTGGCGTAATTCCGTTAAAAAATATCATTGGTCAAGTTACCAGCAAATTAAAGGAAACGCACGAAATGTAGGCAGGCAAAGGGAGGATTTCCAGCATAAATGTGAGCGTCTGCACTTTCCTTACAACTGGTATTTGACAAAGCAGTAGCTTGGAGAGAGAATCTTAAGGAATATTTACATTTACACGTGGGCGTAACTATGACGAATTGAATCAATTATGAGCTTTGGCAGCAAATACCATCCACTTTTTGAATATCTGCAGCAGTTGGATTCACCAGCAACAACCCTTACGTTTAGCGAAATTGAGGGGATCTTGGGTCGTGGCTTACCCAAATCAGCGCGTCGTCTTCGTGGTTGGTGGAGCAATCGAGACCAAGGGGCCGTCCAAGCCACAGCTTGGATGAAGGCAGGGTACCACGTTTATGAACTTGATATAGAAAATGAAAAGGTAACCTTCCGCAAGCCAACTGCTATTTACCGTGTTGAGCGAGATGGTGACACAGTAATGTGGGATGGGGACTTAATCCGCACTTTGCGGTACCATATGGGATCATCCCAATCAGAGTTAGCTGAAGAGTTGGGTGTTCGACAGCAGACCATTAGCGAATGGGAAACAGGAATGTACCGCCCCAAACGCGCCATGTCCAAGTATTTAATGATCATTGCAGAACGGGCTGGCTTTACATATGATATAGACGAAACTGTGCAAACTCATGATGCTTCTGATAGCGACGACAGTCAATCTAGCCATTTCTGAATGGATTTGGCTGACGATTGAATCTTAGGAAGGTGAAAGGAGTCACCAGATGTAACAACTACACATCTGGTGATTTTTTACCCGGCTCTATAGGGGTTCCAAAGATCTCGCCAGCTTAGCACGTAAATTCACTCGGAGAAAATTTTTTTCCTCATCAGATTCTGGAAATGCCTACAGAGCGTTTCTCATTTTCTACCTTTCCTCTTTCAACGCCTCTTTTTCAAGCTGTTCCATCCGTTTGCGTAGATCTTCTAAATGAAGCAGAATCTGACCGATGGCCTGTTCTGCTGTTAATTCTTCACGCGCCCAACGTTGGACAACTTCATCTAAATCATAGCGACTCATTGTACATCTCCTTGAAATATGATTTTTCAGAACACCTATACTCAGATCCGTTTGAAAACGAGTGTTTTATCTTTAGCGCTTAGGATACCCCCCGTTTTCAAATCAACCGCAGGATAGTTGTTCCAGAACGATTCGAATGGATATAGGGGGGAACTAAAGATCCATATTCATTATACACGCTAGCGCACTCGCATTGTACACCTATGCGTGTTGATTGTCAAAATTGAGTTGCTAAAGTTGTAATAGCCGTACATCAATTGCAAATTAGTGGTAGCCAAAGGTTAACGGCAGGTGGGATGCCAATGTTTACCAAGGCCGTCCCATTAATTTCGTTGATCTCGATTTTTGTTTTGACGCTTGCTCGGCCATTAATTTCAGACCAGACATAGTATTCGCCATATGCCAGTTCACCTATATTGAAGTAACCATTTTCATCGGTAGTTAAGGTTTCATCAGCAGGTAAGTTGGTCGAGTCATTACTGTTTACTGACTGAATTTGGACCTCAGCATAGGGAACTGCTTCTTCATTGAGTGATTGGATGCCATCTCTATTTTCGTCGTAAAAGACGACACCACTAACGTTATTTGGAGTGCTAGCCAACACGGTTGTCACATCTATTATAATTGAGCATTGGGCGGCAAAAATAGCGAGGATAAGTGCAAATAGCTGTTTCATATCGTAACCTTCCAAGGTATCCTCCCGCGTCGTTGCCCTCAAGATTTCTTCAGGTTGAATGCAACTGTGTGGGATAGGACACCATTCATCAAACATATGACCATGTTTGGAAAACGTAGTTTCTCAGGATTCATTGGTAGGGCATTCACTACGCTTTACAAACGAAGCCGAATATAATTAGTGACTCAAGTGGAACGCAATTTCGCGACGTAGGCGATCTATATTGGGGCATTCAATCAACGGTTCCATCAAATTGCTTTACTTCATTCCCCAATGTATCGTACGCCTAGCCATTCAGGTTACTTCAGAGCCTGGCTAATTTGTCTGATAAGCAAATTGTAGCACACTTTTGGATACAGGAAGCTGTTACGTGGATATTATGATGCTGTCGTTTTTATTTCTTCAAACTACTTAAAATCAGTAGATCGCAGCATAGAAGATGGCGTGTGAGTGACGATTCGGATACGTCTTTTGTATCGGACTATACCGCATATGTCGCTCATTGCATAATTCAGGCCATTACAAAATGGATTACCTAACTATAAGAGTTGTTCTGAAATAACAAAATCGGTTGTTTGAGCTTTTGTGGGGTGAACCTGGAACATGGCGATGTTGTAGCCCGTCCTTTTAGGGCGGTGACTCAGGCACACCAGATGCCTCCGCCCTAAAAGGACGGGCTACACTCAATCCACCCCACATTTCCTCAGAGAACCACAAAACCTTGAGGTGACTGGCACTTGGCATGTCTCGTTAGCCAGAAAGCATCGCCGAAAAAGTGCCAGTCACCCAGTAAGTTCTTAATTCGGAACAGCTCTATAGAAGACCAGGAAGAGCTTATCCTCGCCTTGTGGGATTTCCCAGGGCATACCGTACACCAGTCTGGACAAAGCTTTTCTGGCGGTCTATATCACAAGTGTCAGTAGTTCACAGTTTTGATTGATATCATCTCGGTGAGCAGAGAAACCTTGGCATTCAGCCGGAAGATTTCTCGTCGTTCCTCCTCGAAATGACGTACCCAACCAAATCGCGTACTACTGAGAATTGCTTAATTCAGCTTGGCAGGCTCTCTCCAAGAAAACGAACCCAGTTCCCGTGCATGATCGCCTTACGATCGTCTACGCTGTAGCCTCGCTCAGCCAGAATCTGTGGAATCTTCTGTAGGTCAGCAATGGTGTCAAGATCAGAGGGTGATTGCTCTCGACCGAATCCGCCATCCAGGTCAGTCCCAATGGCGGCGTGGCGACTGTTCCCCGCAAGTTGGCAAATATGGTCAATGTGATCAACCACTGTTGTTAAGGTCACATTTTCGTTGGTGCTATGACCCACAATCCAGCCCGGTTCCAACATCCATGTATCCAGAGCAACCCCAATTACACCGTCACGCTCGATGATGGCAGCAAGTTGCTCATCACTGAATTGCCGCTGGTGGGGAACCAACGCTCGGCAGTTATTGTGACTGGCAAGTAAAGGTCCTTGGTAGATCTCTAGGGACGCCCAGAATGCCTGATCGGATAGGTGTGTACAATCTAGCGGGATACCTAAGCGCATCATCTCTTTTAGCAGTGGCGCGCCCAGCTCTGTTAATCCTAGTTCTGTACCCGTCCCTCCAGCGTAGCGACCTGGGCCGTAGTGGGTGGGTCCTAAAAGTCGTAAACCCTTCTGCCACCATTCCTCTAGCTGGGCCGGATTCATAATCGGATCGGCACCCTCCATGCTTAGCACAAATCCCAATGGCGGCGAGGGATCGGGAGTGAACGTTTCGCTGTTTTCCCATACCTGCCATTCTTCAATATGGTTGATCAAAGCGGTTCGATCTTCAATGATGCGAATATCCCCCTCTATCTCCAACGCTCGGTAGTAAGCAAGCTGCCCGTGCGCCATCCCATATGCCTGGGCTACAGAAGCATAGTCAATGTGAGGTGCAGGTTGCCCTGTGGAGCGAGCAATTAGTGTCACAATACTCAGCCCAATCCTCCCCTGGTGCATCTCCGGAAAGGCAACGGTCCCTTGGGCTTTGCCCTTAGCTGGGGTGCGGTTTTCTTGGGTTCGGATGGTGTAGGCAGACTGGCGTAAATCTCGGTTCCCTTGGATTGCGTTCATGGACAGATCGAGGTGGGCGTCAATAATCAGCATGGAATTCTCCTTTTCTATATATTCAGCTTCGCTTGAAATCAGGTCTTTTGGCTCTCCAATAGAGCTATGGAAAATGTCCGCTTTCAAAACGACCACTGTATAGCGTTGTTTCGGCTAGTTGGCTTTGCGCAAGGTAGGGGGCTGGTATGAAGCGGGGTATGGAATGGTTGCATGTAGATAGCCAGCCACCTTAGCTCTTCTCCGTCAGCAAAACCATATCATTGCGATGAACAACCGTAGGACCATAGGTATACCCTAAATGGTCAGTAATCTGGTCTGAGCGGCACCCTTTGATTGCCTGCAAATCTTTACTGGCATAGGAGGTAAGGCCGCGGGCAAATTCATTCATCTGCCTATCGCAGATTGTGACAATGTCACCTCGCTCAAACAAACCACTTGTATCCACTATGCCCGCGGGGAGCAAGCTCTTACCTTGATGACAGAGGGCACGTACTGCTCCTGCATCCACTAATATACGACCCATTGGTGTTGCACCGGCAAGTAACCAGCGTTTGCGACTTTCGATGGGTGAATCAATGGCGGGGAATCGTGTACCGATGGTTACACCTTGGACCGCTCGTAAGACCACATCGGTCCCCAATCCGTCAGCAATAATTACATCTGCCCCAGCACGGCGAGCCGTATCCGCGGCCTGTAATTTGGTAATCATGCCGCCAACACCCACTCCGCTCATACTATCTCCGGCCAATTTTTTCAAATTATCATCAATCTTATGGACTTCTGGAATGAGTTTGGCATTTGAGTCTGTACGGGGATCGGCAGTAAAGAGACCAGGTTGATCGGTTAAGATGAGTAACAGATCTGCGTTAACCAACGTTGCCAGAAGAGCCGAGAGGTTGTCGTTATCACCTACCCGGATCTCTTCGGTGGCAACGGCATCATTTTCATTCACTACAGGAACAATGCGATGATCAATTAATGCGGTTAATGCATCCCGTGCATTGAGAAAGCGACGCCGATTTTCTACATCAGCCCGAGTTAAGAGAATTTGGCCAACATGAATCGAGTAGATGTCAAAGAGCTGCTCCCAAGTTTGCATCAAGCGGCACTGCCCCACAGCAGCCAATAGTTGTTTGCTGGAGATATTATCGGGCAATGTAGGAAAAGCAAGGATAGAACGTCCAACGGCCACCGCCGCTGAGGTACAGACCACAACGTTACAGCCTTGATTGTAGAGAAGGGCGCATTGGCGCACAATCTCAAGCATTCTTGCCCGTTGGAGTTTGTGATTCTCCGTTAGTACATTCGTACCGATCTTAATAACAATTCGCTTGTAGATAGTTGTCTTCTCCGTATTGAGGGGTGCCATACCATCTCTTATCCTAGACGCTGTGGAATTCTCTTGGTCAAATTGTGAGAATGAATGAGTAGGCATATGAGAAGCGAATGGGGCTAGAGAGTGGTTGCACTGTGGGCGCGACTGATGCCAACAACTACCCCAAAAATGAGATGCTTCCCAAGCCGATTGAATTGTAGCACAGCTATCTATTGCGTGCTATAATTTTGAGGCAATTATGAATGGTATGCAACGTGCCTTGAGCCACGCCAGAAGAGCTGAGGGTATTTTGACTGTGGCCATAAAACAATTTACCTGCTGAGTAAATCTGAGATATCCAGTACACTTCGCCAGAAAAGTCTTGTCTCGACTCTTGAGCCATCTACCCGGGAAATTCCGGGAAGGGAGGACAGACTTTTCTGGCCATATATAGCGCCTCAATAGAGCAGCGAGCCTACCTCATGCCACGAACATTACGTCTTCCTGACGGTGGATATATGCGCCGTCACGACATCCAAAACATTATTGAATACTTGCGTAACATGCAGAGTGTCGCCGTGACCGGATTTAGCAATATTGGCAAATCCTCACTTATGCGTTTGTTATCGGAAAATGACGTTTGGGTGCAAGAGATTGGTGAAGCTGGGCAGCAGATTGTATCCATCTACGTGGACTGCAATCGTATGTTGGACATGAGTGATCAAGGATTTTACGAGGTCGTGCTGCGCTCCTTGAAAGAGGGCGAAATTGAGCAAACTGACCTATCTGAGTTAAATGCGGCGTATGAGAAACTAATCGCGCCAGATAGCGAATTTCAAATCCCGCTCAGCTTCAATCAAGGACTAACATCTATTTTGCAAAATATTCCTGGTCAGCTTGTTTTGCTCTTTGATGAATTTGATGAACCTTTTGACCAAATTGATCCAAGGGTCTTTTTGAATCTACGAGCGCTCAAGGATCGATATGTGAATAAGTTGGTCTATGTGACAGCCACCATGGATTCCCTTACCCAATACCGTACGGATGAAGACCATTGTGTGGAATTTTGTGAACTCTTTCGCCACCGTACCTGGCATCTGACCCCGTTAACCAGACCCGACACAAATCGCCACATTCGACGCTACATGCAAGCTTATGAGGTTCCGTTTGCACAGGAAGATTATGACTTTATTTATCAATGGACTGGTGGTCATCCCGGTATGTTAGATGGCGTTTACCGCGTGTTGGAAGAGGCCCTTGAGAGCACTGACCAATCTGCTATGCCCGTCGAGCGATGGGAGTTGCATCGTAATGTATCTCGCCAGTTCCGGTTGGCAAAAGATCTGATGTACGAGTGCGAAAAAATATGGTCTACCTTAAGCGAATCCCATCAAGAGACGATTCTCCTTCTATTTAAGCCAGGAGAAGAGGCTTTGGCCAAATCCTTGGATGAACTCTATCGCAAACATATTCTGCGCAAAGTGGAGGGGAAACCGAAGGTCTTTTCGCGGCTTCTCGCAGAGTATATCCAGAGGCAAATTAACCATAAGCAGCCAGAAGAGGTTCGGCTTTGGGTGGACACAGATAGTGGAGAGGTTCTTGTAGGTGGCGAATCAGTGGAGACGCTAACCCATCTAGAATATAAGCTAATGCTTCTGCTCTTTAACAATGCAGACAAAATTATCGACAAATATCAGATTGTGACCAACGTTTGGGGTGAGAGTTATATTGATGAAGTCGACGATGCCCGCATTGAAAAGTTGATCAGTCGGCTGCGGCAGAAGATTGAGCCGGATCCCAGTACGCCAAGCTTCCTTTCAACCGTCCGGGGTCGTGGATATCGACTCTCGTTGGACTAAGGAATCAAGAGCAAATAAAACCCGAAACTTCGACCCTGTCATCTCGGGTACTCGAGAGATCTTTCGTTTGGTTTTATTCAATTCTCGTTCCTAAGGAATAAGTTCCAATGTCACTCTGTTGGGTCACAGTGCCGCTTTGCAGCTGTAACCAAGCTGCAAAGTGACGGTACCGAATAGCCTCTATTGACATTGGGATTCGCCCTGAAAATAACAGGGATGAAAAGATTAGAAAGGTAAAAATCTGTGAAATCTTCTAATCTTTGTTTGATTTTCATCTGCCGTGGTGTAATCCGTTACATGTCCAACTACTGAGGGTTAATTTATTTTTCCTTATGTCATATTTGGGCAGAAGCATATTTGTGACTATACTTTATTGTGCTGCGGTCATTTTCAAACGGAGCAGAAGATAAACGTATTTGTAAATAGTTAGAGAAGAAGCTCTACTTTAATTCAACGAACTCAAAATGATTCACTCATCAGCCGAAAGTGTGTAACTTAACGTTTTTATGTTCTAACTGAAGTTGGTTAGTGCACTTTGCAGAGATGAGCCAAACGATTAGCAATATTTGGGAGATAAAAAATGGCTGAAGCCGTGGAAGAATCAGTCACCGAAGGCGAAGGTGTAAATGACGCCGCTACGGAAACAACAGCGGAAGCGACAGAGGGTGATTTAGTTGATGCAGATGCTGGGTCAGAGCCAGTAGAAGAAGAAGGTGAGGAGATAGCTGAAGATGCAGTTGGCCCAGAAGCAGATGCAAGCTCCGCCGAACCTCCTCAGGAAGAGGAGGAACTCCCACCATTGGAACCAATACAATTCCGAGGCGTCCAGAAGAATCCCACCATTGCCATAGCACTTACTTTAGCAGGCGTAATGGCCTTTTCCATGGGCATGACCAAGACCTTCTATGCCGACGCAACTGCTTGGTCCTTTGTCATTTGGGGTGTACTGCTCCTCTTTAGTGATATGCTCGATAATTATCAAACGTATGAGCTGAACAATGAAGGGATTTACATCAATAACCCGATTCGCTTTTGGTATCGAAATAAGAGCTGGAAATGGTCAGATATCTATCGCATCGATGTCTTGGTTGGTCGCCGGGATAGCCAGCCAGAAGATGCCGATATGCACGTTTACCACGTCCTTGAGGGCGAGTTGATCAAAGACCGGGAAGATCGAAAATTGGATCCAGCCATGGCCCAAATTATTATTGAGCGGGCTGAATTACAGGCTGTTGATGAGGACAATCCACCATCCGTTGCTCAACTGCCGCTGAATCAACGAGCCACTTATCACTGGACCCGAAGCGGCTCCCTGGCCTAGAATCTTACAAACCCATACACGATGAAAAGCCCTGCATTCGCAGGGCTTTTTTAATATAAGAGAGTATAAAAATCCGATCCCGAAGCATGGACGAATTCTGGCTGCTCACGCAGGGGGCGGCTCTGACCTAGCTGACGGCTGATTAGCTGAGACTTTTTATTTCTATGCCAACGCAATCTGCTCGGGCCACTTGGATTCGGTCCCAATCAACTCAGAGAGCATAGCTACCTGCATTTGGCTTAGTGTCTCCTGGTAAGAGCGAGATGCTGCTAGGTTGTACTGTTCGGTGGGGTCATTTAGCAGATCTGTTAATTCTAACTCCCCTGATTGGTGGTGGATATACTTGGTATCTGCCGTGACCAACGCTTTGGATGCTTGATCATGTTGACCATACCCGGTGTGGTACTCAATTAAGCAGTGCTCTCGTACGCTTTGGCCTGGGTCGAGCAAATGAGCCTTCTGAGAGAGACCATCAATGTAAAAGGGCTTAGGGACGCCGGTTAAATCGTAGAGGGTTGGGGCTAAGTCCACATCGGAAACCAGCGCATCCGAGACCATCCCAGGTACGCAATCCATTCCCGCCATAATCAGAGGTGTGTTGATCAATCCTTCATAGAAGAAGGGTCCCTTGAACCAGAGTCCGTAATCGCCCAATAGCTCGCCGTGGTCGGATGTAAAGAGAACCAGCGTTTCCTCAGCCAACCCTTCTTCAAACAACGTATCCAAGATGATACCCACATTACGGTCAATCAGGTCGACCATGGCATAGGTGTGGGCGATCATCTCATTCTGCTGGTTCTCTGGAATCCCTTGGGGGCGGCTCGCCTCTATTGGGCCGCTACGATGCCAGCCACCTTGAAAGTGTTGTCTGTAGTGTTCGGGTCGCTCATTAAGGTCATCAGGTGTGCCAATGGGTGGGTTTACCTCTTCCGGTGAGTAAGATTGGGCAACAGCCTCGGGCGGATCGAAGGGATGGTGAGGATCGGGAAAGCTGGCGACGGCAAAAAAGGGGCGCTCCCTATTCCGTTGCTCTCGCAAAAACGAAGCAGCCCGTGTTCCCACAAAGGCCGAGTCATGAAGCTCTGGGGGCATATCTCGCACGCCAGATTGAGGTGCGCCAGAGATCGGCCTGCGTACAAACATCTCCGGGGTGCCACCGTTTGCCTCAAACCACCGTCCATAGTGAGCCAGGGGCTTTGTGTGGCCAATGGTTAGCTCTACATGCTCAAATCCCCAGTATGGCCCATGCCAAGGATGAGCATTTCCTTGTGTTTCCCAAAATTTGCCTGATTCATAGTCTCCACTGTCACCCTGATAGGGCGTAAAGTGTAATTTCCCAAAGGCGGCCGTCTGATAGCCATGCTGGGTAAATTCGGTTGCCATGGTCCGGCGTGCTTTATTGAAGTAGAGACCATTGGTCCACATCTTATGGTTGCGTGGATACTGCCCGGTAAAGATAGAGAGACGGTTGGGCATACAGATGGGATTGGCAACGTAATTTCGATTAAAACAGACGCCGCGCTCGGCCAACCTATCGATATTGGGTGTCTGACAGATGGAATTGCCGTAGCAACCCAATGTATCTTTGCGCAGTTGATCGGTCAGGATGATAAGTACGTTTTTCATAATGGTGGATAATAGAAAGTGGATGGTAGATAGTTGTGTCGTCTGACGACCTGAGTAAAAGTGGCAGAGCTATGGTTTCTTGATGTTCAGTAGACAGAGTACAAGAAGCAAAAGGCCGATCACGAAGCCGCTAAGTCCCAAACGCCAACTATTTGGGCTGAACCAAAGCCTGATTGTTGAATTGCCCGTCGGGATGCGAACAGCGCGCTGGGCACCATTCGCTTGCAGAACAGGCTGTGATGCGTCGTTGACCGTAGCTCTCCAACCTGGATACCAGACTTCACTCAGAACCAGGTAACCGGGAGATGCCGTCTGGACTTGGAGCGTCATCTCACTGCTGCCATAGTGTAGAATGGTTGCTGTTGCCTTCTGATCGGGGCTGTTGTCTTGGGAGTTCGTTTCACCCTGATCGGCTATCAGAATCAGGGTGCGATTGGGATCGAAGTCCTCACGCCCCAATGCAGCAAAGGCAGCGTCCTCATCGGCAACGAATTGGGCAGAATGAACAACCCATGCCCTGGGCATAAAACCAAGATTTTTATGAACCGATAGCGGACCTGGCGTATCAAAGGCTATCTCGAATTTCCCGTCTGGCAATGGCACCCCGTCAGGCACGAGCACATATTTGACGTTAAGCATATCATAGACCCGTGTGTGTCGCCCACCGGTTGCGTTCCACATTCGCTTCCATGATTCCAAGACCAGTGGATTGGCAACGCCCCAAACGTCCTGCAAATTATGGTAGATTGCCGCGTTGGGTTGCCAGATTGACTGGATATCCGTGCGCGTGTCGATGCGGAATAGATCATTCGGTGCTTGAGCTTCTCCTTGTAGAAAGGCCACAATTTCTGGGTGATGGTATCCCGTCGTTGGGTCACGCTCGCTCACATCCAAATATGCACCGCCATTGGCACTCAGTTCTGCAAAGAGAATCCCCACCATAAGCCAGCCAAAGGTGCTCGAATTCATCCATCGGGCTTGGTATGTGCTAATCATGGCCCAGCCAATCAGCCAGAAAAATGCAGCCACGGTTAATGCAATGGCGGCCACCGAGGCCCGCAAAAACATACTCTCGTTATGCTGGGTTAGGAGCAGTGAGAGGTAGCTAAGGGGCAAGGTAACGCCAGCAAGAAACTTGGATCCTGTACCAAGTATTCTGTGCTGCATAGATGCATGGTTGACCGTGGTTTGATTGCCAGGAGAAGATATTAGCTGATGACCTAGCGCTCGAATCCGATCCAGCCCAAAGGCAGCCATGATGGAGACACCCAATGTCCATAGCACGAGGGACCGGGCTGGTGCGCGGAACTGATCAAAGCTAGGCACAAGCAAGGTTAACCAACCGTGTAGAATTGAGTAGACGCCTAAGGCTGTTGCAAAGCCAAAGACGGCGATGCCAATCCAAGGCCAAAGCAGACGACGCTGCCTTGGATTCGCCAGGGTCAGCCCCAGAATAGCCAACATCAACGTAATGATTCCCGCATAGGGTGTTTCTACTCGATCCCACAATCCCCAGTGAAGGGCTGGTCCGCGCCCAAAGAAACTCGGGGTGATGAGTCCAACGGCTTGCGTGGGGGCCAGTGAAAATTGCGTCGTCTCTTGGTAGGTGAGATCGGCCCGTTCGGTAAAGGTACTCATCTCAATGGCCGGTAGAAGAATGGGCGCAGTTAGAAGCAAGGTCAGCACCACGGTAACGAGGAGATAAGGTAGAGTCGCAAGATGGCGATTGATGATATGGCTTATGGAAATCGAACGATTATCAACGGATCGATCTGAATCATCTACAACTTGATTCGTTGACTCGGAAGATAAAGGCTCGGAAGTCATGCTCCAAGTTGCAACGAGCCAGTAGGTGCCCAAAGCAAAAGCGAGGTAGATGCTGCTTTGAGCGTGACCAGCGTAATTGGCTATGGAGAAGAGCAGCGCCCCGATTCCACCCCACCGGAAGCTTTGCTGAGTAAAGGCGCGATGAAAGGCTGCCAAAATCCAGGGTAGCCAACTGAGGACCGCGATGAGGTTGAGGTTGCCCAAATGGATCAAAAAGGGATCGCTAAACTGAAAGGCAATAGCAGCAAGAATGGACGCTGGGCGAGATGGTGTCCATTCTTGCCATCGCAGTGAACGCAACAGCACATACATCCCCAAACCAGCCCAGAAGAGATGGAGTTGGGATAGAATTTGCATAACCCGGTAATCGAAGAATGGATCCAGCAGAAAAAGAAACAGGTTCGGTAAGTAGAGAAATCCTGCCTGGATATCGCTGATAAAGGGCGCTCCCCCATACAGATGAGGGTTCCAAATCGGCAGAGACCATTGGCTAATCTGGGTGGCCGAAAAGCGGTAGGTAGGAAAGAGAAAGGAGACCAGATCGCCTCCGTCGGCAGGCTGAAAGACATCACCAATCAGCGTTCGCCAAAAGAAGGCAATTGTGATAAGAAAGAGCAGCCCACCAGCAAAGAGGTCCGCAACATCGATCAAAGTGGGCTTATGCTGGCTTGAACGGCGGTGCAGCCACCCAAGCAGTAGGAGCCAAATGGCAAGAATAAACAAAAGCCCAGGCGCAGAGAAGATCGTCATGGGCCAAGTATATACTATAGTTGCTTCCGGTTGAAAACTGTGGTTTTGTCTCAGAAAACCCCGCAGCAAACGTATAGAATTATCAGTCACTTATTCGGCGAACCTGTCTTCAAATTACTCATTGACAGGGTTGCTGCCAGTGGGGCCCCTCAACGACCTCATGATGATTCGACTTTTCAGGCTGGCTTTGCTTAAGTAGCGTTGATCATTACTTCGTCTAGAAACCGAGGTTCTGAGCGGCCCAAACGCTGACTATAGCCGCTTAAGTCAACACTTATGGTCGCAAGTTTGGCTTGTGTCAGCCTAGCGATAGATGGCGCAGCTCAGCACCTTCCTTGCAATTCTCCCCTCCTTTTTTTGGTTGTCTGAGCTTTTGTGGGGTAAGACCAATACATGGCAATGTTGTAGCCCGTCCTTTTAGGCTTACCTTTACCCACATCCTTTTGGGGTAGAGTGTACAGATTTCGTAATAGAAAAAGAGGTGCATCATTGTCATTTCGAGCCATCTGCTCACCATATGGCCGCTTGGGCGGAGAAAACAAGAATATCCAGCCCGAGCGATGGGTCCCTAGCGAGAAATCT